>JAFLUM010000021.1 GCA_022508805.1 Oscillospiraceae bacterium
CCGTTTTGGCCATAGAAAAGATCGGCGAGCCCGAAACGGCAACGATGCTGCGCGAGGTATTGCGGCGCTTCCCAAATAGTGTTGTGCCGAAAAACCGTGATGCCCGAAATGATTTAATGGAGCAGTTTGACGAGAAAGTCGAAGAGGCGTTTGACAAATTCGATCGGACCCTGTGGGAACACAGCCTTTCTCAAAGCTGTTATACATTTTTACAGTCACATAAAAATGATTTTTTGTGTTTTTAACTGCCCATTCTTGTCGATAATTCAAGATATTTTCTAAAGGGTGCCCCCCTACGCACAAAAAATGAACCCCCTTTTGCAACTTTGAACCCCCTTGACCTTTTTGAACCCCCTAACACAAAAGGGGGTTCATTTGTATCAAAATTAGCGTCCTTTTCCAAAAAATCACCGTCATTTCGATACAATGAAATGACGGTGATTTTATACCTAAAAGCGGTAATATACCAACTTTTGCAAGTAATAAATTGAAAAGCATTACGAACATCCGGTTTTATATCGTTAAATTAGTAATAATCGTTGAATTGTTGGTAAAATGTTAAATTGTTGTTCAAATCGTTGAATGGTTGAAAACTTGTTGCAAATGTGCTATGATACTTAAAAAGGGAGGAATCAGGAATGAATACTGCACATTTTATTAAAAAGAGTCTCTGCGCAGTTTTATCTATTTCAATTCTCCTTGCGTTTTCTGCTTGTACAGGAACCGATAATGTTTTTACAAAAACGGAAGATGGAATTCTGATCAGTGCTTCGGGAACGGAATATGCACATTTAGCCAACGAGGGCATCCTCTACTATTTAGGCGATTTAGTGTTTCAGGGTAGTGTAAAGGGGGAAGCAAAAACGTCTCAACACTTGGGACTTTCGTATCAGACCGGACTGTTTTCTATTAAAAGCGCCGAAACGGACAACATATTAGTTAGGCGCACGCCCAATAACGAATGGTGTAGTATTTATCGCAAAACTTCTTTGCCGCCATTTGATTTCTCTGCCGATAACTGTACTCGATTAGAACTTGTTTTAGGAATAGGAGACATCAAAAATGATGGAATTCACACAACCTGCGGCGACGGAATCAGCAACAGATCAGTAATTGCGGAATTCTTATCGGATGTTCGGTCACAGACAGATCCGCGTGAGGCCGGACTATACGACTTAATTAAAAAGCCTGATGGGATGCTGGAGAATTGCTATCTTTATGCCGTGATTTATGGATTTTTCGAAGATGAACCTAATTTAGCAATTCGTATGGACATTACTTCTTATAATGATTTGGCATATTCTGTTTCTGTTGAAGGAAAAGAATATGTTTTGCCCGAAACATGGATTCAGAGATTTCAAAATAATTAACAAACCAGTTTTTATTCCATACAAATCCTGTTTTATTGCACCCCTAACCTAAAATGCACCCCTTAAAATAATTTTGCACCCCCTTACCCCAAAGGGGGTGCATTTGTATCAAAATAAGGGTCAGTCTTCAAACAATAACCGTAATCTTGATACAAGGTTGCGGTTATTTTCTTTTTATAGTATAATAAAATCTACAGTGCACAAAATCGAAGATTTTGACCGCAACGAGAACATTGTATCATATTTGGGCTTTCGCCCTGCGGCTATGCCGCTACATTGTGCTTCGCACAACGAAATTATGGTATAATAGAGTCAAGAGGGTTGATTGTATGACTAATATGTCCGAAAAACTATACTTGAAGATAAAATCGATAATGGATACATGGCATGAAGATAATATTTATGCAATATCGTTTTTTGTGTATCCAAATGATGAATACGAATACAACGGTTTCAGTAATGTGTCTTCTTTTGCCGTTAGCTATAACACAGAAGATGATTGCAAAGGTGCCGGTCAATACGATGAGGAGCGTTGGAATTATGCCTTCTGGCGGCAGGACGAGACTACGGTTATTGACCCGGACGAGTCTAATGAATTGACCGATTTGCTATTTGACTGGTATAAAGAGAATGGCATATTAAATATTGGCGAAGAAGACGAAGACTGCTACGACGAAAATTACAATTATATCGGGAAAGGACCTGTTGGGCATTACGAGTTGCTGGAGTTGGTCTCTAAAGCGGCAAAGCGTTTACAGCAAGAAGGATTTATTGAGAATAAATTCGGCAAAAAAATCCCTATCATTATCCATGGTCTTGAGTATGCATGGTATGATATTGAAGCAACACAAAATGCCAACATTAACGGAGAAGCTGATACTTTTCTAAAAGCTATGCAAAAATTGGGTATGATCTGATTTTTGTTTCCCCCTTTTGCACTATGCACGATTATATTAAATAGCCGAACTTTTTATATATAATTATCAAAATAGATAAACTTGAATTTGCTAAGGGAATGATTAAAACATAATGAGAATTGCACTTGCGTCTTCACAATTGGTCAATCGGGATATCAAATATAATCTGTCGCAAATGGAGCATTACATCATTGACGCCAAAAAGAAAGGTGCTGATCTTGTCTGCTTTGGTGAGACATTTTTACAAGGCTTTGACTCCCTGAATTGGTGCTTTGAAAACGATCAAGCAATGGCAATTCCCACAGACTCAAACGTGTTTGCGGAGATAAGCAATATGTCCGCTAAATACGGAATTGACGTACTGTTTGGATATGTAGAAATTGACGGAGATACTCTTTATTCTTCCTGTGCGTTAATTTCAAACGGCGAGCTGTACCACAATTACCGCCGAATTTCAAAAGGATGGAAAGAATATACGAAAACTGACGAACACTATCGGGAAGGCGATACTGTCGAAGTTTTTCATTACAAAGGGAAAAAATGTGTAATTGCGCTTTGCGGAGATTTATGGGACTACCCTGAGCGTTTTGATCTTGGCGAGGACTTGCTTTTTTGGCCCGTTTATGTTGATTGGACGGTCAAAGAATGGGAAAACGGCACAAAAGCTGAATATGCTGAGCAAGCGAGCAAGTGTTGTCCAAGCACCCTATACATCAATTCAATTTGTAAATACGATGCTCTTGGCGGCGCAGCCTTTTTTGAAAATGGAACTGTTAAGAAGGAATTACCGATCAATAATGAAGGGCTTCTGTTAGTCGAGATATAATAACCTTAAACATCAATCGATTTTTTATTTGAATTTCAAAAAATACTTGACTGTAAAATTACTTTAAAGATTATAACGAATCAAATATTGAATTTTAAACATTGTTGAAAATACGGTGTCAAAATGACAAAATCAGACACGGAGGTATGGTAAGATGGGAGAAAGCAACAAAATTTCCGATTTTTTGAAAAAGATAACCGACGAACAGAGTGCTCTGCGTCGGTTGCCGTTATACTTTTTTCTTATATGCGTACTGCTTGTTGTTTTGATATTCAAAATCGGTGAAACCAACAAAAAGCTTGAAATAATTGCAGAAAATGCCGGTGCGTATATTGGGTATGAGACAAAAGCGAACGACCCTCTTGAGATTTATTCTGAAGAGACAAAGGGCGTAGATGACTATATATTTCAATTTGAATCGGAAACAGAGTCTGAAATTAAAGATGAAAGTTCAACGGAAAACTCCCCTATCAGCGGATCTGAATCAAGCTCTCAAAAAGTGACCGCACAGTACACTGAAAGTTCAACCAAAGAAAAAACGACTTCTGCATCTAATACGGGTTCAACTCCCGGTACTACACAAAAATCACAGGAGAACCCAACTGCAAACAGTAATAATTCATCATCAAAAACCACCTATGTAATAAATACAAACAGCAAAAAAATACATAAAAGTAATTGTAGTTATGTCAGCAGTATGAACGATAGCAACAAGCTTGTTGTATCATTGACGGACGCTGAACACAGCGAATATTTAAGCAGCGGATATACTGCTTGCAGCAGATGCGGAGGTTAAAAATGGACATTAAAGAAATACTTGAACGCGTTGACCACACCCTCCTGTCACAAACAGCCACGCTTGATGAAATTTTTGCCGTATGCGACGACGGAATAAAATATAAAACGGCATCGGTCTGTATTCCTGCCTGTTATGTTAAAGAGGCTAAGGAATATGTAGGCGATAAAGTAAAAATTTGCACTGTAATAGGTTTCCCCAACGGATACGGCACCACTCAGTCAAAATGCTTTGAGGCACAAGACGCTGTAGCAAACGGTGCGGATGAGATTGATATGGTTATCAACATAGGATGGCTTAAATCGCAGCGTTATGACGACATACTTAATGAGATAAATCTTGTAAAAAAATCCTGCGGCGGAAAGGTACTTAAAGTTATTGTTGAAACCTGTCTGCTGACAGATGATGAAAAAATTAAGATGTGTGAAATAGTGTCGGATTCGGATGCAGATTTTATAAAGACTTCAACGGGATTTTCTCATAGCGGTGCAACAGAAAAAGATATAGCGCTTTTTAAAGAAAACATTAAAAACGGTAAGAAAATAAAGGCAGCAGGCGGAATATCATCACTTGAAGATGCTGGGCGGTTTATAGAACTTGGCGCAGACCGTTTGGGTACGAGCAGAATAATCAAGTTGATTAAACATGAAGAAGGCGGCTGATATTGATGAATAATACGGATTTATTTAAAGCGGCCGTTAACGCAATGGGTAGTTCTTACGCACCGTATTCACACTTTAAAGTCGGAGCAGCTCTTCTTTGTGCGGATGGCATGGTATTTAAAGGCTGCAATATTGAAAATGCATCATATCCTGTGACTTGCTGTGCTGAAAGAACCGCGCTTTTCTCTGCGGTAGCATCCGGAAAAAGAGATTTTCACGCAATAGCGGTCGTCGGCGGAAAAGACAGTAAAATAACAGATTATGCAATGCCATGCGGGATATGCAGGCAGGCGTTAGCGGAATTTTGCGACGGGGATTTTAAAGTCATTGTCGGGAAAAACGAAAACGATTTAAAAGAATACACATTATCGGAGCTTCTCCCCTGCTCCTTTGACAAATCAGCATTAAGCGGTGATGAATATTGAGAATTTACGACATAATTGAGAAAAAGAGAGACGGTAAAAAACTCAGTTTTGAAGAAATAAGTTTTTTCGTTACGGAATATACTGCCGAAAGAATTGCTGATTATCAGGCATCGGCGCTGCTTATGGCGATGTTTATAAACGGAATGGATATGGAAGAAACTGTCGCTTTGACCGAGAGTATGGCTAAATCGGGCGATATGCTTGATCTTTCTGTCATCAACGGTATCACAGCGGATAAACATTCAACGGGCGGAGTCGGTGATAAAACTTCCTTGATAGTGGCACCGATATGTGCATCACTGGGCATAAAAATGGCGAAAATGAGCGGGCGCGGCCTGGGTCATACCGGGGGAACTGTCGATAAGCTTGAGAGTATTCCCGGTTACCGTGTAAGTCTTTCTACAAAAGAATTTTTTGAGCAGGTCGATAAAATCGGTATTGCACTTATCGGTCAAACAGGGAATCTTGCCCCTGCTGATAAAAAGTTATACGCGCTGCGTGATGTGACCGCCACAGTCGACAATAAATCGCTTATCGCGTCAAGTATTATGAGCAAAAAATTGGCGGCCGGAGCTAAAAACATAGTTCTCGATGTTAAATGCGGCAGCGGTGCTTTTATGAAAAACGAGAGCGATGCCGCAGGACTCGCTGAGCTAATGGTAAAAATCGGTAAAGACTGCGGAAGAAATACCGCGGCGATTATAACAAATATGGATATACCGCTTGGCACGCATATCGGAAATGCTCTTGAAATTAAAGAAGTCATAGATATTTTGAAAAACCGCGGTGATGAAAGACTTCGTGAGTTGTGTATTACACTGTCTGCAGAGATAATTCGACTGTCGCATCAAATTGATTATAATAAGGCTTACGACATGGCGGTAAACGCTCTAAGCAGCGGTATGGCACTCAATAAATTCAAAGAGCTTATCGAGGTGCAAGGCGGAGATGCTTATGTAATTGATGATCCGTCTGTTTTGCCTGTATCAAAATGCAAGTGTTGTGTTTTAGCAGATAAAAACGGTTATATAACTGATATGAATTCACAGCTTATCGGCGAAAGTGCGGTTTTACTTGGCGCAGGACGTGAAAAGAAAGATGATGTCATCGATTACGGTGCGGGAATAATCCTTCACAAAAAAACGGCAGACAGGGTCGAGAACGGTGATATGATTGCCGAGCTTTTTGCAGAAAATAACGCACAAATCGAAAATGCTGTCAAATTGTTTAATAAGTCCTACAAAATCGGCGATACAAAGCCGCCTGAAAAACCGCTTATATACAGAACAATAAGATAGTAAAAAATCGGCATTCCGAAAGTTTTTTGCGAATGCCGATTTTTTATAATATTCAGTTATTTGAATTTTGCAATAAGCGGTCGTAATTTGTATGAAACAAGCGCTGCAGCAAATACGGAAATGATCTCCTTAGGTATAAACGGAATAACAGTGGACTGCAGTATCCAAACGAAAGACCTGCCCTGCCCGTTATATACGTTAGCAATAAGCGCAAAATACGCAATTCCTATTACGTAGATTATTGCAATTCCCAAAAGCGCCGCGGCGAGCAAAATCAAAAAAGAAATTTTTTTAACCTTGCTCAAAACAAGTCCCATAACAGTCGAAGCAACAACAAAGCCGATTACATATCCGAAAGACGGCATAAATACATAGCCTATTCCCCCACCGCTTGTAAAGACCGGCAGGCCCATGAGTCCTAATACCATAAATGAAAAGCTTGAAAAAAAGGCAGTTTTCCAAGGCAGAACAAGTCCCGTCATCAGTACAAAGAAGGTTTGCATTGTTATCGGCAAATTAGGAATCGGAATTTTTATGTAAGAGCCGACACATATCAGTGCGCAGAACAGTCCCGCCAGCGCGATATTAAATATTAAATTTCGTCTTTTCATTTTACCCTAACGCTGACATCTCCCGATGAAAGCGTTTTGATTTCTCCCCTTTCGGTTTTAACCGTAAGGTGACATTCGTCGGTAATTCCCAGCACCTCGGCAGGCTCAGTGCAGTCGTGATAAATAATATTGATTTTTTTGCCGATCAAAAAGGAGTAGCTTTTGTATCGCTCAATAAAGTCTCGATCTTTGCCGTAATACATATCCAAAAGTCTTTGGAGAACGCCGGCAATAATTCTGCTTTTGGCATCGCTCGGAGCTTCGTTTTTCGAGAATATGGCAGTTGCAATATCCTTGATTTCCTCAGGAAAACCGTTCTCGGGAGTAAGCACGTTGATACCTATTCCGACAACGGCATAGTCAAGTCCGCCGTTTTCAAGGCTAACAGACCCTTCGGTAAGAATTCCGCATATTTTTTTGCCGTCAATATATACGTCGTTTACCCACTTTATGGCAATATCCCTATTTGAGTATTCCATTGCGGTTTCAGCCACCGCAACGGCCGCCATAACGGTCAGAAAAAGAGATTTTTCAACCGAACCATTTGGTTTTAACAAAAGCGAAAAATATACTCCTGTATTTTCAGGCGAATAAAATGATTTTCCTCGTCTGCCCTTGCCTTTAGTCTGTGAACGGGCGATGACGACAGTACCCTCTCTCTCTCCGTCGGAAGCAAGCTTTTTTAAATAATTATTCGTTGAATCCGTTTCATCAACGATGATAATATTTAAATCGTACGAAAGATACTTGCCGACACTTTGAACGGATATTATGTCATTATCCCGAGAAAGACGGTATCCCTTGTTTGTAACCGATTCAATATCATAGCCTTGTAATTTTAGAGAATTGACTGCTTTCCAAACCGAATTACGGCTGACAAACAACTTTTTAGAAATCTCGTTTCCGGACACGAAATTTCCTTTGTTATTCTCTAAAATACCGAGTACTTCATCCGTTACCGACATTATTATCACCTGAGTTATTATAATAACACTCTCCCGCATTGTCAACCGTTTTATCAAAAGAGGTGACAATTAGAGATTTATCATTTACCAAACACGTCTTTGATATAATCTTGTGTAATATTCAAGTTTTTGCGCAAGTTCTTCGCTGAGACAATCTTCTTTTGCACGCCATTGCCAGTTATCGGCAGTAGTTGACGGATAATTCATTCTTGCCTCGCTGCCGAGTCCCAGAAGATCCTGCATTGTTACTATAGCAGTGTCGGATATACTTGCCCAAACCGCTTTCATCATACCCCAATTGTAGCCCTCTTCTTGCGTAAGGCGCAGATAATCTGTTGCACGTCTTACGGTATCGTGACCTGCATTTTTCATATATCCGATTACGGTGTCGTTATCGTGAGTTCCTGCATATGCGACTGAATTTTTAGTGAAATTATGAAGTTTATAGTCACTGTCTCCGTCCGTATCAAAGGCAAACTGTAAAACCTTCATACCGGGGTATCCGCTATTTTTGAGCATCTCTTTTACTTCACATGTCAAATATCCAAGATCCTCAGCTATAATATTTATTTTACCCAATGCGTTCTCAATTTCACGGAAAAATTTAAGCCCGGGACCTTTTCGCCACTCGCCTATTTTGGCAGTTTTTGAATTGGCAGGAATACAGTAATAAGATTCAAAGCCTCTGAAATGATCGATACGTATACAGTCGCACATATTGCATATATGCCTAATCCGAGCCTTCCACCAAGAATACCCATCATTTTTCATATAATCCCAGTCGTACAGCGGATTTCCCCAAAGCTGACCGTCGTCCGTAAAAGCGTCAGGCGGACAACCTGCCACCTCTATTGGATCGCAGTCTTCGTCAAGGAGAAAATTTTCGGGATTAGCCCATACATCAGCGCTGTCCATTGCAACGTATATTGGGATGTCACCGATTATCAAAACACCGTTTTCATTTGCATATCTTTTTAGGTCATTCCACTGCTTAAAGAAAAGATATTGGGTCATTTTCCAAAAATCAATTTCACTTTTAAGCTCTTTTTTTACCTTGTCAAGAGCATCGGTATTTCTGAGTTTTATCTCAGTATCCCACTCCTTCCACGGCAATCCGCAAAAACTCTCTTTAAGCGCCATATACAGCGCGTAATCCTCAAGCCAAAATGAATTTTCTTCACAAAAGCGCTCATAATACTCGTTATATGCGGCGAAAAAGCTCGGAACAGCTTTTTTTAAAACGGTAAATTTGTTGTCATATATTTTTTCAAAATCTATCTTTTCGGGATTTTCTCCCCAGTCAATTCCTGAATAGTCCTCTTTTTTAAGCAGTCCGTCCTTTTCCAGTAAATCGAAATCTATAAAATACGGATTGCCGGCAAAGGTTGAAAAGGACTGATACGGCGAATCGCCGTAACCCGTTGGACCTATTGGCAGTATTTGCCAATACTTTTGACCGCTCTTATTTAAAAAACCGACAAATTCATATGCACACTTTCCGAGAGTTCCTATACCCGTATCTCCCGGGAGTGAAGATATATGCATTAAAATTCCGCTTGCTCTCATAAAATCACATACCTGCCTAAATAAGTTATATTAAATATATTATTTTTTCAAAAAATTGTCAATTATATATGTACCGACTGCTTAATTTATCTATTTTCAACAAATATTAAGGCAAATAATTTAACGAAATTTCGCGGTAAAAAATATTGTAATTTTTTAACATATGCCGTATAATTAAGTCATCCTGATGATTGAGGGCGAATTTATGCGTTTGTTGGAAGAAAGAATCCTGAAAGATGGACAAGTTTTCGCGGGAAATGTACTGAAAGTAGACAGTTTTTTGAATCATCAACTTGATGTGCAACTTCTTTCCGAGATTGGCGCCGAATTCAAAAAAATATATAGCGACTGCGACATCACAAAGGTGCTTACTATCGAGGCTTCGGGCATAGGTGTAGGCTGTATGGTGGCGCAGTTTTTTGATTGTCCCCTTCTTTTTGCAAAAAAAACAAAGACAATCAATATTAAAGGTGATGTATACACAAGCAAGGTTGAGTCATTTACACATAAATGTACATATGATATAATCGTTTCAAAGGATTTTCTCGGTAAGGACGACACGGTGCTTATCATCGACGACTTTTTGGCAAAGGGCAACGCTCTTTTAGGTCTCATTGACATTGTAAAACAGTCGGGAGCAAAGCTTGCAGGCTGCGGAATAGCCATTGAGAAAGGCTACCAGGGCGGCGGCGATAAGCTGCGTGCTCAGGGTATACGTGTTGAGTCAATGGCGATAATCGATGAAATGAATGATGAGACGGGCGAAATTGTTTTCGGTACAAGGTAATGACAGCGTTTGCTGTTAAATAAAAACATATAAAAAAAAGGAGAGAAAAAAGACATGAAAAACTTCAAAAAAGTTCTTGCTGTTCTTGTAGCTCTCGCTCTTATGGTAGGCGTTTTTGCCGCCTGCAGTAAGAACGATGATTCGGGCGACAAGAACGAGACAAAGCTGAAGGTCGGATTCATCTATCTTCACGATGAGAACTCAACCTATGACCGTAACTTTATGGACGCTGCTAAAGCTGCGTGCGAGAAGCTCGGTGTTGAGTATTTGGAGAAAACTCCTATACCTGAGACCTCTGCTTGTAAAGAAGCAGCAGATGACCTTGTTGACCGCGGATGCACACTGATATTTGCGGACTCTTTCGGCCATGAGGACTTCATCGCTCAGGCAGCTGAGGAGTATCCTAAGGTCGAGTTCTGCCATGCAACAGGTACTACAGCTCACACAAGAAAACTTGCAAACTTCCACAATGCTTTCGCTTCCATCTATGAGGGCCGTTATCTTGCAGGTATCGCCGCAGGTATGAAGCTTAACGAGATGATCGAAGCCGGTAAGTTCACTGCTGAAGAAGCCAAGATCGGCTATGTAGGCGCTTTCACATACGCTGAAGTTATTTCCGGTTATACCTCATTCTTCCTTGGCGCTCGCTCAGTTTGCCCGACCGCTACTATGGAAGTTCAGTTTACAGGAAGCTGGTATGATGAGGCTCTTGAAAAGGAAGCTGCTATGACGCTTATCAGCCGTGGCTGCAAACTCATAAGCCAGCACGCTGACTCAATGGGCGCTCCCACCGCTTGCGAAGATGCAGGAATTCCCAATGTATCTTACAACGGCAGCACCATCAGCGCTTGCCCCAACACCTTTATCGTTTCTTCCAGAATCAACTGGCAGCCCTATTTTGAGTATATCATCAACTGTGTTAAAGACGGCAAGGCGATCGATACCGACTGGACAGGCAATCTTTCCAACGAATCTGTTGTTCTTACCGACGTAAACACAAAAGTTGCTGCTGCGGGCACTGTTGAAGCTATTGAAGCAACTAAAGCAAAGCTTGAGGCTGGTACTCTTCATGTATTCGACACAAGCACATTCACAGTTGGCGGAAAGACCTTGACCTCATATATGGCTGATGTTGATACTGATGCTAAATATGAGCCTGATACTGAAGCTATTTCCGACGGTTATTTCCACGAGTCTGAATACCGTTCAGCTCCTTACTTCGATCTTAGAATCGATGGAATTACCACTTTGAATGAAAAATTCTGATTTTAAATAATCATCCGTTAACAAGCGGGGCACTAATCTGCCCCGCTTGAAGTGGTTTAATGCTCAAAAGAGTGTTAAGCTTAAATTTTAATATTCTTTTGAACATTAAAACGGGAGGAACCACAATGGGCACTGCTGCGATAGAATTAAAAAATATCACAAAAACCTTCGGCAAGGTCGTTGCGAACAAAAACGTGTGTCTTACCGTTAACCGCGGCGAGATACTCTCAATTTTGGGCGAAAACGGCAGCGGCAAAACGACGCTGATGAACATGATCTCGGGCATTTATTTCCCGGATGACGGCCAGATCTTTATTGACGGTAAAGAAGCTGTTATCGCCTCCCCGAGAGACGCGTTTAAATACAAGATCGGTATGATACATCAGCATTTTAAGCTGGTCGACATATTCACGGCTACCGAAAATATCGTACTCGGTATTGATGAAAGGAAATACAATTTAAAGACCGCTCAAAAGCAAATTAAGGAAACCTGTGAAAAATACGGTTTTGAAATAGATTTCAGTAAAAAGATATACGAGATGTCCGTTTCAGAAAAGCAGACCGTAGAAATAGTCAAGGTGCTTTATCGCGGCGCTGATATACTTATACTTGATGAGCCGACCGCCGTGCTTACCCCGCAGGAAACGCGCAAGCTCTTTGCAGTTCTTCGCAAAATGCGTGACGACGGCAAGGCGATAATAATTATTACGCATAAGCTCCACGAGGTGCTTGAAATTTCTGACAGAGTATCGGTACTGCGCAAGGGTGAATACATAGGCACTGTAAATACTGCAGAAGCTACTGAAAGCACGCTGACAGAAATGATGGTCGGCAAAAAGATCACTCTTAATATAGAAAGAACCGAACCCAAGAACACCGAAGAACGCTTGGTAGTAAAGAATATAAGCTGTATGAGCCGCGACGGAGTAAAACTCTTGGACGACGTTTCATTTTCGGCGCGTTCGGGAGAAATTCTCGGTATTGCAGGCATCGCCGGAAGCGGCCAGCGTGAGCTTTTGGAAGCTATCGCAGGACTTCAGCATTTGCAGTCGGGTGAAATAATTTATAATAACCCAAATACAGGCGAAGCCGAAAACATAAGAGACAAGACTCCCATGCAGATTCGCGAGTTGGGAGTTCGTCTCTCGTTCGTTCCTGAGGATCGCCTTGGAATGGGACTTGTGGGCAATATGGACATCGTTGATAATATGATGCTCAGAAGCTATCGCAAGGGACACTCAATGTTCTTGGAACGTAAGTCCCCGAAAACTCTTGCCAATGACATCATTCACAATCTTGAGGTAGTTACTCCCAGCGCCGCAACCCCCGTTCGCAGACTTTCGGGCGGTAACGTTCAAAAGGTACTGGTCGGACGTGAGATAGCGTCTGCACCCACCGTTTTGATGGCGGCTTACCCGGTAAGAGGACTTGATATTAACTCCTCTTATACGATATATAATCTTCTCAACGAGCAAAAGGAAAACGGCGTTGCGGTAATTTTTGTCGGCGAGGATCTGGACGTGCTTACAGAGCTTTGCGACCGTATAATGGTTATCGGATCAGGCAAAGTAACGGGTATCGTAAACGGAAGAACAGCTACTAAAGAGGAGCTTGGACTCCTTATGATTAAAACAAACGACAGTGAGATAAAAAGCGCGACAGGAGGTTCGGACAAATGAAAAAATATGAAAAATCTGCCCGCGAACCGCTTTTCCACATAGCCAAACGCGATAATCTTGCCACGTGGCAGTCGTGGGGAATACGTATAGCCTCAATCGCAGCCGCTCTTATCGTCAGCGCGGTCGTGATCGTGGCTTTGACAGGTGAAAACCCGATCAAGGTCTATGCAACTATTATCGACGGAGCGATCGGTACTCAGCGCAGGGTATGGAATCTTATGCAGGAGACGGCAATATTGCTTTGCATTTCGCTTGCCGTTACTCCCGCTTTTAAAATGCGATTTTGGAATATCGGTGCCGAGGGTCAGGCGCTGATCGGCGGACTTGCCACAGCAGTTTGCATGATGTTTTTCGGCGAGTCTCTCCCCTCCCCACTGCTTTATATACTTATTATCGTAATGAGTATGGTATCAGCAGCAATTTGGGCTGTTATTCCCGCCATATTCAAAGCACTGTGGAACACCAATGAAACGCTCTTTACGCTGATGATGAATTATATTGCCATTCAGCTTGTATCTTATTTTACAAGCGTGAACGCAGTACCCAAAGGTTCGGGACAGATAGGTGTTATCAACAGTATAACCAAAGCCGGCTGGTTCCCTGCATTGGCAGGTCAGAGCTATCTGATCAATATTTTAACCGTCGCTGTTTTAACTGTTCTTATGTACATTTATCTGCGCTACAGCAAGCACGGTTATGAGCTTTCCGTCGTGGGTGAAAGTGAAAATACAGCGCGTTATGTTGGAATAAACGTAAAAAAGGTCATAATAAGAACAATGTTATTTTCGGGCGCAGTATGCGGAATAGCAGGAATACTGCTTGTTTCAGGTACGGATCACACTATTTCAAAAGACACTGTTGCAGGACGCGGCTTTACCGCTATTATGGTATCGTGGCTTGCAAAATTCAACCCGCTCTATATGGTGCTTACCTCACTTTTGATAGTTTTCCTGCAAAAGGGAGCACTTGAGATTTCCACTATCTTTGGTCTGAATGACTCCTTCTCTGAAATAATTACGGGTATAATCATCTTCTTTATTATCGGCAGTGAATTCTTTATCAATTATAAGATCAAATTTAGTCATTCGCATAAGGAGGTCGAGGCATAATGATAGCAGCATTTATTCACCGCGCGGTTATGCAGGGTATTCCCCTTTTATTCGGCTCTACCGGCGAAATTCTTACGGAAAAATCCGGCAACCTTAATCTGGGTATTCCGGGAATAATGTATGTGGGCGGCATTTCGGGCGTTATAGGCGCATTTATGTATGAGCAGTCACTGCCAAGCAAAGACGCGATTAATCCTTTCCTCGCTATTTTTATCCCGACGCTTTGCAGTATCATAGGCTCACTGCTTATGGGACTTTTATACTGCTTCTTAACCGTAACACTCCGCGCCAATCAAAACGTAACGGGTCTTGCGATGACCACCTTCGGCGTTGGCTTCGGCAATTTCTTCGGCGGTTCGCTTATAAGACTTGTCGATACCGATGTTCCCTCAGTCACTCTTACGGCAACAAGTAACTTTTTCCGCATGTCTTTACCCTTTGCCAACAAACTTGGCTGGTTTGGCGAGGTATTCCTCTCCTATAGCTTTTTGGCGTATTTCGCAATAATTGTGGCGCTTGTTGCATCATTCGTACTCAACCGCACGCGCATAGGACTTAATCTTCGCGCAGTCGGCGAAAGTCCTGCAACGGCTGACGCCGCGGGAATAAGAGTTTCACGAAACAAGTATTTTGCCACCTGTCTCGGCAGTATAATCGCGGGATTCGGCGGTCTTTACTACGTTATGGACTACGCCTCGGGCGTTTGGTCAAACAATGGATTCGGTGACAGAGGCTGGCTTGCAATAGCGCTTGTCATTTTCGTCCTTTGGAAGCCGAAACACAGTATACTGGGATCTTTCCTTTTCGGCGGACTGCTTATTATACACAACTATATTCCGAATATCGATATAAGTGCACAGGAGCTTTTCAAAATGCTTCCGTATGCAGTCACCATAATCGTACTTATAGTCGTAAGCGCAAGAAAGAAAAAGGAATATCAGCCTCCGCAGAGCTTGGGCACGACGTATTTCAGAGAAGAAAGATAAATATTATTACGGAGCATATAAATGAATAATATATTTGACGTAATTATAATCGGCGCTGGTCCTTCGGGAATTTTCTGTGCATACGAGCTATTGCAGAAAAAGCCCGATATAAAAATACTAATGGTCGAAAAAGGGCGCTCTATAGAGAAAAGAATGTGCCCTAAAAGAACTACAAAAAAATGCGTTGGCTGTCAGCCTTGCTCCATAACTACAGGTTTTGCGGGGGCAGGGGCATTCTCGGACGGTAAGCTCTCTCTTTCTCCTGACGTTGGCGGAACGCTCCCCGACATTCTCGGATATGATGAGACCATGGAGCTTTTAAAGGAAGCCGACAGCGTGTATCTTGATTTCGGTGCAGACAAAAATGTTTACGGCGTAAATAAGCGTGCAGAAATTGAGGAGATACGCAGAAAAGCCATAAACGCAAATTTAAAGCTTATCGAGTGTCCCATACGCCACCTCGGCACTGAGGAGGGCTATAAGATCTACGGTAAACTGCAACACCATCTTGAAGAAAACGGCTGTCAAATCCTTTTCAACACGATGGTTGACGATATTATCATTGAGGATAATGAGGTAAAGGGTATTTCTGCCTGCGGCAACACCTATTATTCCGATAAAATTGTTGCTGCAGTTGGTCGTGAGGGCGCTGAATGGCTAAGTCACATATGCAAGGATCATAATATCGAGACTCAAGTTGGCACCGTAGATGTGGGCGTTCGCGTCGAGGTTCGCGACGAGGTTATGAAATTCTTGAACGAGAATCTTTACGAGGCAAAGCTTGTTTACTACTCCCCCACCTTTGACGACAAGGTACGTACGTTTTGTACAAATCCCTCAGGTGAGGTCGCAACCGAATACTATGACAACGGTCTTGCAGTCGTAAACGGTCACGCATATAAATCGTCGGAATATAAAACGAATAATACGAATTTTGCGTTGCTTGTATCAAAGAATTTCACGAAGCCGTTTAAATCCCCCATCGAATACGGCAAACACATAGCACAGCTCAGCAATATGCTTTGCGACGGTAAAATTCTTGTGCAGACTTACGGCGATTTTAAACGCGGCAGAAGAACGACTCCCGAACGCCTTTGCAGAAACAATCTTATACCTACCCTCAAGGATGCTGTTCCCGGTGACCTTTCTCTTGTATTCCCCCACCGCATTATGGTTGACATTCAGGAAATGCTTGAAGCACTGGATAAGGTCACACCCGGTATTGCCAGCGATGAAACACTGCTTTACGGCGTTGAGGTCAAATTTTACTCAAACAAGGTTGTTGTTAACACCGATTTTGAAACGAGCGTGAAGGGACTTCACGCAATCGGCGACGGTGCATCGGTAACGAGAGGTCTTATGCAGGCATCGTCAAACGGCATAAGTGTTGCAAGAAGCATTCTTAAAACATTATAATTTCTTCCCCAATCGAGATATTTTCTATCGGTTGGGGATATATTTATACAATATTCAAAGGACGAAAAAATGCTTATTTCTCTAAACAATGTTTCAAAAGGCTTTCTTGATAAAAGCGTACTTAAAAATATAAATTTATCTGTCGGTGAAAAAGACAGGATAGGACTGCTGGGCGTAAACGGAGTGGGTAAAACTACGCTTTTAAACATAATTACGGGAAATCTTGAATGCGACAGCGGAACTGTGTCAGTCAACTCTGATTTACGAATTGGTTATTTAAAGCAGAATGAGGCTCTTGAAGTTTCAAATACGCTGCAGGAGGAAATTCAAAATTCCTTAAAAGAAATTTTTGAAGCAAGAGAGAAAATTGAAGAAATTTCCCGAAAAATGTCGTCCTGCTCTGATGAGGAATATCCTGCGCTTTCAGCCGAATATGAGAAATATACGAATATTTATGAAGCGGCAGACGGATACCACGCAGAGGTCAGAATAAGCACGGTGCTTAACGGAATGGGCTTTGCGGGTTTTGATATGAACAGCCGCGTTTCATCGCTTTCGGGCGGTGAAAAAACACGGTTTGCCCTTGCAAAAATACTTGTTGAAAATCCCCGTCTGCTCATTCTTGACGAGCCGACAAACCATCTTGATTTTGGAATGCTAAATTGGCTCGAACAGTATCTTGCGGAATACAAAGGAGCAGTCATAACTGTTTCGCACGACAGGTATTTTTTAAACGCGGTGGCATCAGATATATGTGAGCTTGAAAACGGCGAGCTGGTACGCTATAAGGGTGGCTATTCCTCTTTCCTTGTGCAAAAAGAAGAACGGATAAAAACACTTACAAAAGAATATGAAAAGCAACAGCGAGAGCTCTCAGAGCTTCGTGACTATGTCAGAAGAAATATTGCTAAATCCAGCAGTATAAACAGCGTTGGATCACGCGTTAAGGCGCTCGAAAAGATGGAGCTTGCGGCAAAACCAAATCCCGCTGTAAAGGATTTACATTTTTCATTCCCCTTTGATATTGAGCCACATAAGATCGTGCTTGAATGTAAGGATATGACGGTATCCGTCGGTAAAGGTGAGTCAAAAAGAATGCTTTTTGAAGGACTGAATCTGACTGTCAATCGCGGCGAAAAAATCGCTATAATCGGCAAAAACGGCGTAGGTAAATCCTCATTTTTAAAGGCTATCCTTAAAAAGTTGCCCTGCGGCGGTCTTGTTCGCTGGGGTGGAAACGTTAAAACGGCATATTTTGACCAAGAGCTTTCCTCTCTTGACTTGAATATGAGCGTGTTAGAGGCTGTGCACCGCAGGTTTCCCGGGAAAACAGAATATGAAATAAGAAGTATGCTTGCGCGGTTTCTTATTGAAGATGAAGACGTTTTTAAGCGAATTAAAGAGATGTCGGGTGCAAACCGTGCTAAAGTTGCCTTATGCATAATCGTATTTGAGCGTGCCAATGTTCTTGTGCTGGACGAACCTACAAATCACCTTGACTACAAGGCAAAAGAGGCTCTGGAGAAGGCTCTGCGCGAATATGAGGGTACTGTTATCGCCGTATCCCACGACCGTTACCTTTTGAACTCTGTTCCCGACAAAATTGTTGAGATGACCCCAGAACAAGTTATTATTTACAACGGCAATTATGATTATTATAAGGAACATATTACAGAAAATTCCGAAAAAAGTTATGTTATAAAAGAGGAAAAATCTGCCCCGTCAAGCTTTGAAGAGACAAAAAAGAATAAGGCACAGGACAGAAAACGCCGTGCAAGGCTTATGAATTTGGAAAAAGAGATAGCGGCTGTTCAAGATGAAATATCAGAATTGAAAACAAAATGCGATTCTCCCGAGATTGCCGTTGATTATCAAAAACTCTCGGAGCTTCTTGACCTTATACAGCAAAAGTCCGAATATCTTGATACACTTGAGAGTGAATGGCTTGAGCTTGCATAAAATTTCAAATCCCGCTGTTGATGAAGTATCAGTGGGATTTTTTATTATATTGAGCGGTTGAATGAAGATGGCAGAACCTGATGTTCTGTTTTACCTGTCGGTATTTTTGTGCCGAACAGTCTACTGCCTGTAAAAACGGTATTTTTTCCGTATATTCGGCGGATTTCGCTCATAGTGCCGTCTATGGACTCGATTTTATCATGTCTTGCTATATCATAATCAATTGTTAACTGTTGAATAGATTTTTCATAGATAAGATTGAATGCCCTTACTGTTACCGCACGTATATCCCCTTTCCAAATATGCTTTTGTGTCAGTAAATATATGGCAGTATTATAAAGTTCTTTTGCATTATGTGTTGGGAAATCCAGCGGTAATGAATACTGTTGAACATTTAAATTGTCCTCTTTTACAGATAGTTGCACGGCGGTTGCAATAAGATGCTCTCGACGAAGATTTTCCGAAACCTTCGTGCACAGCTCGGCAATTACCCTTTCAGCCTCCGAAATGCACACAAGACTTTCCATACAGGTTATTCCCCTGCCCACGCTTTTCGCCGTGATCTTCATATCCTTGTGGGAAACGGGCGAACGGTCTTCTCCGTTGGCATACAGCCATAAGTCAAGGCCGTTTTTGCCAAGCAATTTTCTTAAAAATGACGGATGAGCAGAGGCAATATCTCCTATGGTATTTATACCGTACTTTTGCAGTGTCTTATATGTGCGTCTACCCACCCACAACAGCGTATCCGCCGAAAGCGGCCATATTTTCTCTCTGAAATTTTCCCGGGAAATCACCGTTACCGCATCAGGCTTTTTTAAATCGCTGCCTAATTTTGCAAAAACTTTATTGAATGATACTCCTACAGATATGGTGAGTCCCGTTTCGATTTTCACGGCATTGCGTATTTCATCCGCTATATGCTCACCTGTGCCGAACAGCATCTCACTTCCGCTCACGTCAAGCCAACATTCGTCCATTCCAAATGGTTCAATGAGATCGGTATATCTTCCATATATCTTTCTCACTGCCTCTGAATAAACAAAATACGAATTAAAATCCGGACGGACAATTATAATACCGCTGCACTTTCTTTTTGCTTCTGCGACTGTATCACCTGTTCTTACTCCGCATAATTTTGCCGCCTGTGACTTAGCAAGCACTATTCCGTGCCTGTCCTCCACACTGCCGCACACCGCAACAGGCTTTCCGTAAAGTTCGGGATTTTTAACGCACTCTACAGACGCATAAAAGTTATTCAAATCACAGTGAAGAATTGTTCTGTTCATAAGGTATCGCCCTTCAAAATTATTGAGTGATATCATTATACCGAACATTTGTTCTGATGTCAACAAAAAAATATGGCGGAAACGGTTCTGAAATCCGCCTCCGCCTAAATAAGAGTTGTTTATGAGAGTGTGAGACTTACTGATAGCGGGAAATGGTCACTAGGATAAACTCCGTCATATGTATCGGTAACGACCTTATACGAGTTGACCGTAAAGCCTATTTTTGAGATCATAAGATAATCGATGCAGTCACGGTCAAGAGCTTTTCCCCAGTTCTGATAAGTACAGCTTGTCATTGTGTTCTCGGTCTGATATTTAACATCAAGGAAATTCTCCGTAGCGCTTTTATACGTTTCGGAATCCTCTTCTGCGTTAAAATCGCCCATTATCATCGAGGGCAGCGAGCCGAACTGCTCGATTTTATCGAGAACAACGCCTATTCCCTTAATGCGTGCTTCGTCGCTAATGTGGTCGAGATGGGTATTGAATACGACAAACTCCCTGTCAGACGCGTTATCCTTTAAAATAACATAACTGCAGATTCTGTAGCACGCCGAATTCCAATCCTTGCTCATTTCATCGGGAGTTTCGGAAAGCCAAAACGAGCCCTTGTCAATAAGCGTGTACATATCCGTGCGGTAAAATATGGGACAGCCCTCAGAATTAAACGCATTGTCACGGTATGTGATTATGGAATCATAGCCGTCTAACGTGTCACAAATATAGCCGTACTGCCATTTTGTGGCCTCTTGAAAGCCGATGATACCCGGATTTTCATTTTCAATATTTTTAATTATAAGGTCAGCCCTGTAAAACCAACTTTTTTTGCCGAGATCAGTCGGGCTTATACAACGGAGATTGCAGCTCATAACTCTAACTTCGTCAATGCTCTGCTCGGCAGCGGAAATTACACGCTTTTGCTCTTTATAATGGGGATAATGCCAAAACATTAAGCCGCCCCAGCAAATAACGATTGCCAATAAAACAGCCACAATACCTAAAATTACCTTTACCCATTTTTTCATTTTCAACACCTCTTGAAAAGATTTTAGCATATAAAGCATAAAAAAGTAAAGTGTTAATGAAAAAAGTAAAAAAACTCTTGCAAAAATGAAATCAATGTGTTATTATATTGTCCGTTGGTCATATCCGGGTGTGGCGCAGCTGGGAGCGCGCTTGACTGGGGGTCAAGAGGCCGCAGGTTCAAGTCCTGTCACTCGGACC
>JAFLUM010000022.1 GCA_022508805.1 Oscillospiraceae bacterium
CTTTTCGTGTGGCAGGGGCAGAAGGACTTGAACCCTCGGCACGCGGTTTTGGAGAACTAATTTTTTAGGTCAAGACCCCTTATATATCAAGTGGTTTGAGCATTTTTGACTTGCATCTGACTTGCATTTTCATTTTTTGCACCTAAAAACGTATCGAGCTTGGTAATATCCGTCTGTTTCTTTTTCGCATCAAGGTGGGTATAGATTTCAAGCGTTGTCTTAATGTCCGAGTGCCCCATTTGATCCTTTGCGGTCAGCACATCTATTCCTGCCTCATACATAATAGTGCAAAAAGTATGCCGTAATTCGTGCGGCGTGAAAGGTTTAATCATCATAGGAGCTTTTTCAGGAGCAAATTTGTTAGGCTTTACCGTGAAATTTCCGTACCGCAAATTTAGATCAGTCATATAACTGTCAAACAGTTTTTTCCACGCGCAGTCAGACATCATTTTCCCGCTGGCAGAGGTAATTACAAAAGGCGAAATTCTCGGCAGCTCTGACAAATAATCAATAAGAAGCTGCGGAACGGAAACAAATCTCGACTTACCGTTTTTAGGCACCTTAAATGTTTTCTGCTTAAAATTATATGATTTAGTGACAGATATAAGATTATTTTCAAAATCAATGTCAGACCAATGTAATGCAGTAGCCTCGCCGCGTCGCAGACCGGAAAGCATTAAAAGCATAGCCGCCGGCTGTGCACGGTGTTCAAATTCTATAACTCGCTGGCGTTCATCAGCGGATAATGCCCGGCGCTGCTTTAGCGGAGCGTCCTGAGGTAGCTTTAATTTCGCAGCGGGATTATATTCTATAATGCGATTCTCGATTGCAAATTCAAAAACCGATGAAATTATTTGTGCGTAGCTTTTTAAAGTGCGTTTGGCTGTCACTTTGCCGGTGTAAGGGTTTTCCTCGGCAATCTGATAAATCATTGATTGAAGAGTATATGGCTTTATCTGTGCAATTTTTGAGTATGTAAGAAAATTTTTCCAAATATCAAGGCGGCTTTTGACTAAATTATATTGATCAGCGGAAACCTCTTGCTTTTTGGAATTAAGCCAATAGTCTGCCCAAGTGGAAAAGTCATCGTTAGATGATGTTACGTCGATTCCTTTTTTGAGTGCCGCTCTGATTTCGTCCGCCTTTTGGTTTGCCTCTTTTTGAGTTCTTCCGTAAACGGTTTTATATTTGCGTTTATGGTCTACGATCCCAATATACACTTGAACAGCGTATCTTCCGTCGGCACGTTTTGTATTTGACTTTTTGGGCATAATAGTACACTCCCTTAAGGGTATAAAAATACCCCTTGATTTTTCAAAGGGGAGTGTGATATACTAAATTTGATATGGGTGTGTATAACACACTCCCTATACATTCCGCTTTTCCGAGGGCCAATCGGAGAGGCGGATTTTTTATGAACTTTTATTCTGCCTGTCTGTTTCTTTTACGCTTTCCTTTAAGCGCTTAGAGATTTCTTCTTTCTGCTCTGCGTTGCACATTCTGAATTGAGCAATCAACGCTCTTTCCTCACGCGATAGATAGGATTGTCTTTCTTGGACTTTTCCATTTTGTCACGGATCACTCGATGTATTCTTTCCCGTCAAGGATCAAGGAAACAACTGCGCCTGTACTTCTGTCAAATTTGACTTGGAAAGTCATTGTACTGGGTACTCCAAAAGCATTCTGCGACGTAACTGTGGACTGTACTATATCGAGACCGTCACGCACGCCGAAGTTCCACCCGCTAATATTGGAATATTCAGCCGTATCCGGATAGCTCAAACACTGATTCACATATACCTGAGCATTTACTCGGTAGGTGTCGCGAGATTCTTTTGATATGTAATAATCGGATACCTGTGCTTTTACTTCGCCGTCAGCATATATAGTGACACCGTTGAAATATATCTCAAGTATGGTTTTAGTAGCATTATCCACCCATACTACGATTGTGTAGTCAGCACCTGAGTATGCTGCTGTTTCCACGTCATCAACATAATATGAGGTGCGATCTTCACTCGCCTGGAACAGCTCAACTGATGAAATCTCACCAATACCGCATTGTTCAAATATTGATAATACATCGGTGGCTTGGTCATCGTTAAGTTCCATAACTATACCTACTTTAGAATGTGATGGACCAGTTATGGCATCCTTAAAGGCAACAGCAAGTACAATCGTAAGAACTAAAAAAGCAATAAGAACAATAAATACAATAAGGCAACCCTTACCTTTTTTCTTAGATTTTATCGGTTGTTGAGGAACAGTATATGGTAATTGACTTTGGGGCTGCTGGGGAATGCCAGGCACTTGCTGATTTTGAGGTTGCTGAACTTCTTGAAATCTGTTTCCGCATCTTAAACAGAAAACACTATCATCTTCATTTTGCGTTCCGCATTTAGTACAGTATTTCATTTTAATATCTCCTTTTGCCGTTCGTTGCCGAGCGGCTTTTTATTTATTGTAAATCATTATATTGCTCTTGCTCGTCTTGATGGTCTAAATAGGCATTGCACATCATAGCATATCTTTCTATATCATAATCGCTCATATTTGGGGACGGTTGTTGCTGATTTGTATTATTCAAAGTAACATTATGTTTATATGGCAAATACTCTATTTCATTTTTATCTTTCGGAGAGTCAGCGGATAGTGCTTTTTTGGCATTTTCCTGCATTTTGGCGGACTTTTCTCGAAAATATTGTTTTATCTTTGGAAAGACATCATATTGAAGAAACGGTATGAAATGGTCTGTTATTATATTGGCAGTAAAGATAACCAATTTTATAAAAATATAAATCGGTACGGTAATAGGAAAGAAAAGTATAAATAACAGCTTTTTCATACGCCACTCCAGTAAATTATATTTCTCTTATCAATAATCTCGGAACTCCAAGTACACGGCATTGCTCAAGGGCAACGCCCTCAATTGTTTTGGGCTGATACTCAGGATTTATTGGAATAAGCTTCAGCCAATCTTCACCGTTAACGTACTCAACCTTTTTAAGAGTCGCATTTTCACCCTCATACATAATTGCTCCAATATCTCCGCTACGATCAAGCGTTGATTGTCGAAGAATAAGGACCTTATCACCATCCATATAAAGAGGATACATCGAATTTCCACTGACGGAGAGGACAAAGTATTCCTCTTTTTTTCTACCCTTCAAATATGATGTTGGTATTTCAACAGTTTCGCCGCTCCAATCCTCAACGGCTATTGAGTCATATCCGGCTGCTATAGTACCTATTACAGGGAAAGTAACGGTGTCTTCTGTAATCTGTGGATGCATAAGGTTAACATTACCATATATAAAGTCGGAATTATCAATTAAAAAGTCAACAGATACACCAAAAATTTTAGAGATTTTTTTCAATATATCAGAATTGGGTTCTCTTGCGCCGATTTCGTAATTGTTATATGTAGTATAGGGCAATTCTAATATTTCCGCCATCTGGCGTTTGTTTAGACCTCTGCTTTGGCGGAGGTCTTTCATTTTTTCCGTAAACATCTTATATTCACCTCTTGATTTTATATATTACAGTATAAAATTACTCGTGTCAAGAAATATTTTTCTCATTTTGAAAAAATATTTTCAAAAAAGTATTGACATTTTCTCAAAACGAGAATATCATATAATCAAAATTACTCAATATGAGAAAAATGGAGGTGAAAAAATGAAAAAGGTAGTATTTGCAAATATAGAAGCAGAAAGATTAAAAAAAGGAATGAGCAAAACGGATCTCGCCCAAAGCGCGGGGATAACGCCACGAACATATTACAACTATATTTGTGGTATTGCTCCGATTCCGTCAAAAGTGCTGCTCGTTTTTTCAAAGACGCTTAATTGCTCTGTCGACCATCTTTTAAGTTGATAAATCAAACCCGAAAGGCAGGTGAATGTATGGATGGTTTAAATACAATATTATTCTCAATAACTGCATCAGCAATCACATCGGCTTTTGTATCAAAAATAATAACTGCCAAACACTTAAAGGCGATTGACAGTTATTTTAAAGACGGTATTAAGGACGTTAAACGAATTGTTGTTGAGACTATAAACAAACGGATATGAAAGAGTGTCCGAGGGGAGTTAGTATAGCAGCACCTTTTACTATTTCATACTTATCCCATCCGATTCTTTTATTCAATCTATCAATATTGCAGGCGTTTATAAGATCGTTATAGGCCTCTTTTTCGTGAATAGTTTCAACAAAGTTGAGCTTTATTAGAGCCGCCCTATCTAAAGAGGTTAAAGATAACTGATTTGCCTCTATATCCGGGAACTCATTTGAGACGAAAACATTTGGTTTATTGATTAAATATGAGTCTTTTTTTGAATTATCATATTCAAGAACATTACAAATTGGTCTATTGGGATTTTCTGAAAATAAAGTTAATAGTTTTGCATCATGCGGAGATAATTGCTTAATTATCTCAATAAAACATGGATGAATCTTTTGTCTATCATCCATTGAACCAGCAACCAATTTAGCAAACATATTACGCAGCTCGGGTTCTTCATAATAGTATTTTGATGCTTCAAGGGCGGGTCCGATAATTGATAACGTGGGTTCTTTGATGTTCTTGACTGGGATTTGATTAACTTCGTTTTCAAGACTTCTTTTGAAATCAATAAGATCCTTTTCGCGTTTAGATCTTTTCTTATCAACAAAAGTTCCAAATCCGCCGAAGACAAGATCCCAAATATCTTGCAGGGTTTTTCCGGCACTTTTAGCTAAAGGAGTGGAAAGCTCATTTAATGGTTGTTCAAATGGCTTTAAATCTAACAATTTATATCATTCCTTTTCAACATAATACTGCCATCAACAATTTTATAGCAGGAATACATTTTATTTTGAGGTAATTATACGAAAAACCAAATTAAAAGTCAATTAAAGCGAAAGGTAAGTGAACATATTGAATTCTAAAATTAACCCTTCCAGAGGTCCTACGCCATATTATTTTCAAAAACAATTTAAGTCTTGGGATGAAGCTCCTGCAATGTTGGACATTCCTACGGCGTGTGAGTTATTACATATGAGTGAGGATACGGTGCGAAGATTATGTCGAAATAATGAATTGCCTGCGGCTAAGCTCGGTAAGAATTGGCTTATCGACAAAGAAAAGCTTCGTGCCAAATTCGGCATGTGAGCAGGTAGTATTAAAAATAAAGGAGCGTGATATCATGCGGCGATTTTATAACGCACAGGGATTTATAGCTATCCTGCGTGAATTAAAAAGCGGTAAATACAGGCTGCGGATAAGTGATTCTAAAGGTCAGACAATATGCTCCAAGCTATTAAGCTGTGAAAGCGATGCCGGAGCGGAACTGAATATGTACGGCGACTACTGGACAGAAAGGGCGGTGTAAGAATGAAAATATACAGTCAAATCTTTTACGGCGTATTTGCTTTTGTTTTGTTTGTGTTTACTTGCTTATTTTGCATCATAGCACAGGAGCTGTGGAAAAAGCGCAAGAAACTGAAAAGGGAATGGATAATGTCAACAAACGACGGCAAAAACGGTCATCGCGGCAGGATAAAAAGCGATGTACATACTGATCTCGTTAATGCCACACTTGAATTTCTCTGTGCAATAGGTTTCACCTCAGTAATGGTCTACAACTTAATCGACACAGTTTTAAAGATATTTGAGTAAGAAAGGAGATATATGTAATGCCCAAACCAAGGACAAGCTGCTGGGCGTACAAGGATGGCGACTGTACACTCTTAAAAGAGTGTTTCTGCAGGAAAGGCAAATGCGGTCATTATCAAACGCAGCAGCAATTAGATGCCTCAAACGAGCGTAGCCGAAAGCGCCTTGAAAGACTCGGCTATGGTCAGCGGAAAAGTATAAAAAAATAACCGCGTCAGCGGCAACTGAACACGGTTAAAAAAGAAAGTTATAGAAAAACTCTACTGTTTTAGTATAACTTTCTTTTGAGATTTTGTCAAGGAAAGGATTTTTAATATGTATAAAGAACAGGCAATACAGAAGATTGATAAAGAGCTTAAAGAATTTAAAGGCGGAGATCAGAAAGCGAACGCCGTCAAAAAAGCCGTTGCAGATAAGCTGAAAATGTTCAGCGGACAGGATGATGAATTCGCACAGGCTATTGTTCAGAGCGATAAGACGCTTGCTGACTGCTGTAGCCAGATAATGAAGGGTGTCGGTAACAGTATTGAAGATATAGAGGTATACAAGAGAGCGGTAAAATTCTATTTTTCCACGGCCGATATACAGGTGAAAATGACAATCGACCTTTGCGCCGGCAACGGTTCAGCGGATAAGCCCTCAAAGATCATAGAGCTGTCCTTTGACGATCTTTTCTAAGGGAGGCGGTACCATGCGGGTTTTAAAGACCAAAGAAGCTATAATTCGCGCGGTTCCGGATCTTACTCAAGAAGATGCAGACGAAATGAACAGACAGTTTACACCGTATCTGTTCTTTAAGGACTGTAGAGATGATGGTTACCGCGAATGTTGGTGCAGCTCCTGCGGGGAGCATTTTAATTATGACATTGATCAGCGGATCGAAACACTGGAGCATTACGAATTTATACGCGCCAAGCATAATGAAAAAACAAAATGTCCACACTGCGGGAGAATCCTTACTGCCAAGGAAACATATCGGGCGAAAGAATGTCTTAACCTTACGGAATGGAAGCGTTTAGTTTTCGTAAAACCACAAGGCAAAAACACAGTTTTTCTCGTGTGTGCGTATGCATATAAGGATTACGCGGGTAGGGACTATTTAACAGAACCGAGATACAGTATCGCGACTGTCTATTATATTACACCGCAATATGTTCGCCAGTTTAAGAGAGCATACGATTACACATTTCTCGGATTAAAAGACGGTCAATTTTATGAACCTAAAAGCATACATGAACCTTTTGTGAAAACGCTAGATTATAACTGTGCATACCCGGAAAAGCGCGGTTATAGGTGGATTGGGTTTGATCGATTAAAGGATACATTCCTTGCATACGTTCCGATGGATCTGTTTGATGAAGCTTATGCAGCGTGGTGGAGAGAGACTAACAGCTGTTACGGTTACTATAGCCTCAGAGAGTGTCCCGAGGTTAAATTCCTGGCATATTACGCACTGTATCCGAATATTGAAAAGCTGCTAAAAATCGATTTAGGCGATTTTGTCTGTAACCTCATAGACGGTAGACCAATGAAGAGAGATATCGATTGGTATGCTCCTACACCTAAGCAGATGTTTGGTATGCGCAAAGATGAGTTTGATGATTTTCGAAAGAATTATTACGGTATGACGGATTTTCGAGTGTATCAGATTCTGCGAAAAGCCAAAAAAGGTTTTACATATTCGCAAGCACGGGAGATCGTTGAACAGTACGGTTATGAGGCCTCGATGCGATTGGCACAGGCGGTTAAGCGGCGTCGCTTAAATCTTACCCATACGCTAAACTACTTAGCTAAGAATACAAATACAAAGAAATGCAAAACTGATTATGCTCGGCAACAGGCGTATCAGCGGACCGCCATAATATGGACGGACTATATTGTATTTGCCGCCGAGCTTAAATACGATCTTAAACGTGACGACGTTATTTTCCCCAAAAAGCTGAACGAGGCCCACGATAACGCAAGTGCTGCGGTGGTTGCCGTTAGAGATCAAAAGGCTTTCGAAAAGTATAAGGCGAGATACGAAAAACTGAAAAAAATGTATGAGTACTCTGACGGCAAATATATGATAGTTATCCCGGTTGGTGTAAACGATATTGTTGAGGAGGGTAAGGTCCTTTCCCACTGTGTCGGCGGTTATGCCGACAGACATATGAGAGGTGCGACAACGATACTGTTTATGCGCCGGTGTGATGAACCGAATAATAGATTTATCACCATTGAGGTTCGCGATAGCGAAAAACGCATTTGCCAAAAATACGGAAAAGGTAATCGGCTTTTGACCCAAGAAGAAAACGACTTTGTTACCGAATGGATAAACTGGGTCAAAGCCGGCAGCAAACGCAATAAAAAGAAAAAATCAGCCGAGAAGGCAGCGTAAGGAGAGTTTATTATGACCGAAATTATGAATATTGAACCTAAAGGTATAGGCAAAAACTATGAGGAAGCATTCCGCACACATCAGCGGATCAGAGCCAACGGTGAGATATGCGCGCAGGCTCTTTTGGAGGTCTGCAAGGATCTTAAAAAGATGAGAGACGAAAAGCTCTATACAGATTTAGGATATGAGACCTTCGACGATTACTGCGAGAATATGGCAGGCATCAAGTCAAGAATGGCGTATAACTACATATCGGTATATGAGCGTCTCGGAGCGTCCGTTTTGCAATCGAATGCAAATCTCGGAATAACCAAGCTTGAGCTTATCGCCGGGATGAATCCCATTGAAAGGACCGAAAAGCTTGCAAGCGGAGAATTCGAGAATATGAGCGTTTCGGAGATTCGCGACCTAATCAAAAAGAACAGAGAAATGGGCGAGCAGATAAATCTTTTAGAAAATCAGCTTGCCGAGGCTCAGTCTGAGGATTCAGCGGAAAAATACGATGCTGAAAATGAAAAGGTTGATGAGCTCGTAGATCAAGTTAAGGAGCTTGAAGAAAAACTTCGGGAAAAGGAAGATGAACTCCGCACAAAGGAGAATGAGCATAACGAAGAGCTCGCGGCGGTCACAGAAAGGATCAAAGCAGAAATGTCAGCAGAACATCCGCAGGATAACAGCGCTGAAATCCAAAAGAAAATCGATGATGCCGTTACCGCTGCCAAAAAAGAGACTGAAAAAGAGGTCAAGGCAAAGCTCAAAGAAAAATCCGAAAGGCAGGCGGAGAAAATCAAAATACTGGAGGCTGCTATTGCCGAAGCCGGCACGGAAATGGAAAAGCTTGAAAAGCAGCTTGCTCTTTCAGATACCGATTCAGCCAAGGCAATGGTTTACTTGCAGGCGATACAGGATGATTTCAATGCTCTGTTTTCTCTAATATCCAATATGGAAAGCGAGCAGCAGAACAAATTTAAAGGCGCTATCCTTAAACTGACCGCCGCCATGCAGAAAAAGGCGGATGAATAGCAGTGACAAAAGATATAGGTTTTATAGATTATAACAAACTGTTCTTTTTAAACTGCGGAACGGGAATGCTGCTCTATGAAAATAAGTACGGGTACCGGATCAACGTTAATCATCCAATCGTTGATCCTTTATATCGAAGATATAAAAAAGAGGTATTAAAAACACGGGAATCATTCCCGATTTCAGACAAAGAACGCCTTAAGTTTGAAGATAAGGTTATTATTTATCTTATTTGTAAAGGCTATCTAAAATATGCTCAAAAGTGAGGAAATTATGAGAGAAATATTATTCAGAGGCAAGAGAGTAGATAACGGCGAATGGCTATATGGATATTTAAGCTAAACAACAATTTGCGGTAGTGAAAAAGGAGCATACAATGCTCTTGTTATCTATGAGGTTACAGATAAATTGTTTGAGCAATATTGGTATGAGATTATCCCTGAAACCGTTGGTCAGTACACTGGCTTGCACGACAAGAACGGCAAAAAGATTTTTGAGGACGATATTGTTCGTACAGATGATAGCAAAACATATACAGTGGAAATGGTTAAAGGTTGTTATGTTATCCGTAATTATGATGACTGGGATTTCTTAGACACAAACGCAAAATCATGTGAAGTAATCGGTGATATGTTCGGAGATCCCGAACTGCTGAAAGGATGATACACAATGCCAAGACTTATTGATGCAGATGAATTGATTAAAGATAGGGTAACAAATGACCCGGTTGTTATTGCTGTTAAATGCGCTAAAACAATAGGCCCTGAGAGCCTTAGACCGCACGGAAAGTGGATATATGATGAAAAAGATGAATGTTATATTTGCTCAAATTGTGAGTGGTCGGCTTTAAACAATTATAGGGGTAGTTCTACAGATAGTAATTATTGTCCTAACTGCGGCGCCAAGATGGGACAGCAAAGAGGTCACAGAGTCAGCGGATATAACAAAGAAAGAGCAGGGTACAGAGCAATGAAATCAATTTTAATGTCAATACAGCCTAAATGGTGTGAGCTTATAGCAAGTAAAAAAAAGACAATTGAGGTCAGAAAGACAAAGCCAAAACTTCCCACGCCGTTTAAAGTGTACATATATATGACAAAAAGTAATCTTATCGGTGATAAAAAAGCGTATAAAGACCGTATGGCTGGCAAAGTCATAGGCGAGTTCGTGTGCGATGAAATAGTGCCGTTTGGCTTTAGTCCATATAACCACGGTGAATATATATTAGACAACCCTGCTTGCAGTTATGACATTTTAAAAGAAAGTTGTTTAAGTCTTGATGAAATGTTTGACTATATCGGTGAGGGCTATGGATACGGTTGGCACATATCAGTCCTAAAGATATACGACAAGCCGAAAGAACTGAGCGAGTTTAAGAAAATCAAACGCGACTGTTGGTATGCAGATTTAGGGCTGGCAAAAAGAGATTGCCCAGACTGTCAAAATCCGGGATGTTTTTTACAACGCCCACCGCAGAGCTACTGCTATGTAGAGGAGGCTACATCGACAATTTAACGGAGGTAAGCAATGAAAATTCATTATAACAACAGAATAACAGAGAAAATGATTGATAATGTAATCGCAATTCAAGTAATTGGTTCAAATGAACCGATTATCGCGATTCTTGCGAATGGAGAAGAGCTCACCATATCTCTTGATCATATCGAAATGATTATCAATGACAATCTTAAAAAGGAGTACATACAATGATCGAATACCATTGCGACAAATGCGGTAAAAAGATAAATATGGGAATAGATGGAGTGCAGGTGTACGCAGAGAGAAAAAATGTGTGTGTAGGAGTTACTGAAGAGAACTACCATTTGTGCCTATCTTGCTTTAAAAAGGTACGGGAATTCATTTCCTCAGCGGAAAAGAAATAGAAAGGAGGTAAAGTCATGGAATATGTCCCTTTTTGTGACCCTACGGATATGTTTCCTGGACCATATTGCTCAAGCTGTCCATATCTGATAATGCCTATAGATGATGTGTTTCGATATGATGAAAATGAATGGGAGTGTGGATATACAGGAACTGAATATAGAGATCCATATGAATGTGAAGATGAAGAAGATTAAAGGGAGGGGTACCTATGCCTAAATCATTATTAAAACCATGCCCGTTTTGTGGCGGTGACGTTACTGTTGATTATAATAGTTACACAAAAGCTTTTTTTGTTGCTTGTGATAATGGGGAGTGTGAATTATGCGTTAACACCCTACCATGTAAAACTGCTGAACAAGCAATAAAAACTTGGAATAAGAGGGCTGACAATTAGACTAATTAAAGCTGATAAAAGGAGACACATAAACCGTGAATAAATCACTTATAAAAATACCTACTGCGGATATGTCACGTGAGGAGTGGCTTAAACACCGAAGAGGATCCATCGGAGGCTCGGATGCATCCGCGATCATCGGCCTAAATCCGTATTCAAGTCCATATACGGTATGGGCTGATAAGCTCGGCAAGCTTCCTGAGAAAGAAGATAACGAGGCTATGCGCCAAGGCAGAGACCTTGAATCTTATGTCGCACAGAGATTTACTGAACAGACAGGCAAAAAGGTCAGGCGTGAAAATAACATCCTCATAAATCCCGATTATCCGTTCGCTCATGCCAACGTTGACCGGATAATAGTCGGAGAGAACGCGGGACTTGAATGCAAAACTACGTCTACGCTTAATTTAAAGAAATTTAAAAACGGCGAATACCCGGATACATATTACGTTCAGTGCGTCCACTATATGATGGTCACAGGTTGTAAGAAATGGTATCTTGCGGTTCTCGTTCTCGGTAAAGACTTTATGGTATTTGAGATAAACCGCGATGAGGAGGAGATAAGGACGCTTGCGCAGGCAGAAAAGGACTTTTGGGATATGGTTCAGTCCGAAACGCTCCCGCCTGTGGACGGTACATCATCGACCACGGAGACTATCGGTACAATATACGCCGATTCTGATGACAGCGTAGTAAATCTTTTTGCCTATGAAAAATCATTAAAGGAATATCTTGATATTGGCAAGCAAATAAACGAGCTTAAGGCTGCCAAGGACGAGATTGCAAACGGTATTAAAGCCTTTATGAAGGAGTCCTCACGAGGTGAAACGGATTCATTCAAAGTGACCTGGGCTTCATCGGTGAGAAGCTCTTTCGATGCAAAGAAATTTGCGGTGGATCATCCCGATATGGATATATCAAAATATTACAAACAAACCAATACACGCACCTTTAAGGTGACGGAAAAAACAGCATAAAGGAGATAAAAATCATGGCAGGAAAAATACAAAATCAGGTAGCAACCACTAATTCAAACGGCAAGACAATGCAGCAATATATCAAACAGATGGAGGGCGAAATTAAGAAAGCGCTGCCTTCCGTTATCACTCCCGAGAGGTTTACACGCATAGTGCTTTCGGCAATATCGGTCAATCCGAAGCTTTCTCAATGCACTCCTGCGTCCTTCTTGGGCGCAATGATGACATCCGCACAGTTAGGTCTTGAGGTCAATACCCCTCTGGGACAAGCCTATGTGCTTCCGTATAACAATCACGGAAAGTTAGAAGCACAATTCCAATTGGGCTATAAGGGCCTTATAGACCTTGCGTACCGCTCTGGAGAGGTAGAGGTCATACAAGCTCACGTTGTATATGAAAACGATAAATTTGACGTGCAGTACGGTCTTGAGCCTAAGCTTACGCATATTCCTGCAGATACAGACAGAGGCGATCCTGTTAAGGTTTATGCCGTATTTAAAACCAAAAGCGGCGGATACGGCTTCGAGGTTATGTCTATGGATGATGTTAGGAAACATGCCGAAAAATACAGTCAAGCATATAAATCAGAGTATTCTCCGTGGAAAAAGAATTTTGAAGAAATGGCTAAGAAAACCGTCCTCAAAAAGGTACTTAAATATGCTCCTCTTAAGTCCGATTTTGCGAGAAATATCAATCAGGATGATTCAATTAAATCCGAGATTTCCGATGATATGTATTCCGTGCCCAACGAGACAATAGAGGTTGACTATGCCGTTGTCGACGAGGAAACGGGAGAAGTAACAAATGATATCGGCGAGAACGTGTAAATGCGGTTGTAAGGACTTTGAGGTCATAGACGGTACTTTACGCTGCAGTCACTGCGAAAGGCTTGCAGAGCTATGCTGGGTCACTGTATGTGATGAAAATAATTTACAATCGGAAGATGCAAACAAATGAGGCAAAGGCTATGACATTATCAGAACTCGGAGAACAGTATAAAAAGGATCTCAAAACGCTTGAAGGTCAGATTAAAAGGCTGAAAAGAGAGCTGAAAAACACAACATCTGAGACTAAAAAGAGCAATCTACTTTACAAGATTTACATATATGAAGATATGTATAGAGAGACAGCCTCACTTGCCGCACACTTAAATCATTATTACGAGGAGAGATAAGAATGTTAAATACAGCAATAATTATGGGTCGGCTTACCGCCGACCCTGAACTCCGCACTACACAGAGCGGACTTTCCGTGACATCGTTTACTGTTGCTGTTGATCGCGCCTACAAAAGGGGTGACGAAAGACAGACGGATTTTATAAACATCGTTGCATGGAGAAGTACGGCTGATTTTGTATCCCGTTATTTTAGAAAAGGACAGATGATCGCCGTTCAGGGCTCAATTCAAGTTCGCAATTATGAGGACAAAAACGGTAATAAGAGAACAGCAGTTGAAATTGTTGCTGACAGTGTATCCTTTTGTGGAAACAAGAACGACAATAACAGTGCAGGCAGCTTCTCGGTTTTACCCGATGATGATTCTCAGGGATTTACTGCCGATGACGACGAAGGACTCCCGTTCTGATGTAGGAGGTTTCTATGGCAAAGAAATATACATGGATAAAAATTGTCACGGATATTTTTGAAGATGAAAAAATATTGCTGATTGAAAGCATGCCTAAAGGTGATAGCATAATCGTCATATGGTTTAAGCTGCTGTGCTTGGCAGGAGAACAGAATAATGGCGGTGTATTTATAATTAACGACTGTATAGCATACACTGACGAACTGCTTTCATCAAAGTTTCGCCGTCCATTAAATTTGGTTAGGTCAGCAATGAAAACTTTTGAAAAGCTTGGCATGATAAAGATTGTAGATGATGCTTATACTATTCCGAATTGGAATATTCATCAGTCACTCGATGCGTACGAAAGAAAAAAAGAGTATGACCGAAACTACAAAAGAGAAAAACGACAGTCGTACGACAGTCGTACGACAAGTCGTTTGACATCTGACGAAAAGTCGTTTGACAAGTCGTACGATGTCGTTGTCCTAGAAAAAGAAATAGAAAAAGAAGAAATAGATAAAGAAAAATATAAAAAAGAAAGTGACGATTTCGACGACTTTTGGGACCGATATCCGAAGAAAAAAGGTAAAGCTGATGCCCGTAAGGCGTTCGATAAACTTAATCCCACCGATGAACTTTTAAGCTTAATGCTCAATGCTCTTGATAGGCAGCGCAAGTCAAAAGAGTGGCAAAAGGACAACGGGCAGTTTATTCCCTATCCTGCAACGTGGCTGAACGGTCGCCGATGGGAGGATGAAGAACATACGGAGGTTTATCAGACAGAAACTTCTTTTGACGTGGAGCTTGCCGAAAAACTGGCGCGTGAAAATCCCCAGGATTTTGGCAGTATGAAAAACAAGCGGAAAAGGCCACGTGACAATTTAACGGATTAATTTTTAAGGAGGATATAAAAATTATGGCAAATTTTGAAACTATTAAACTTGATAAGGGTCTTTACGGCACAGGAAAGGGCTTTTTGTATGAACTTGAAAAGGTAGACCCGTCAGAGAATTACAAGGGTACTGCTCTTGAGGGACTCGATGCATTTGAACGTCAGCTTAAGCGCTTTGACATAAGACTCAAGGGCGCCCAAA
>JAFLUM010000023.1 GCA_022508805.1 Oscillospiraceae bacterium
GATACAATGTTCTCCGAAACACACAAAATCTTTGATTTTGATTGTGTTTCGTGAGGCTATTATAACTTAACAAACGCTGTTTTTCAATAGTTAATAATACTTTTTCGATTCATTGCTTTTTGCAAAAAAATATGATAAAATGCAACATATAAAACGGAAACAACGAGGTGTGCTTATGGAACAATATTTTGATAATGTAAAAAAGAATTTCGGATTCGGCTGTATGCGCTTGCCAATGAAAAGATTTGGAGTCAATTATGACGAATTCTCAAAAATGATTGACCTTTTTATGTCAAGCGGCTTCAATTATTTTGATACATCAAAAATATATACGGCAGGTAAAAGTGAAATAGCTTTGCGTGAATGTCTCGTTAAGCGTTATCCGAGAGAGGATTTCGTATTTGTTGATAAGCTGACTTCCGTTTTTTTCAGAAAGGAAAGCGATATAAGACCGCTTTTCAAAAAACAGCTTAAGGCGTGCGGACTGGACTATTTTGATTTTTATCTTATGCACGCCCAAAATGCTAAAAATTTTAAAAAATACAAAAAGTGCCGTGCTTATGAGACCGCCTTTGAACTAAAAGCGGAGGGTAAAATCAAGCACGTAGGTCTCTCCTTCCACGACAAGGCAAGCGTGCTTGACGAAATTCTCACAGAGTATCCTCAAATCGAGGTCGTACAGATACAGTTTAACTATGTTGATTATGAGGATGACAGTGTGGAGAGCAGAAAGTGTTACGAGGTATGCCGCAAGCATAACAAGCCTATAATAGTTATGGAGCCCGTCAAGGGCGGCAGTCTTATTAAGCTCCCGGAAAAAGCACAGGCAATATTTGACGCGCTTCACGGCGGCAGTAACGCCAGCTACGCTATCCGCTTCGCCGCAGGCTTTGAAGGCATAATGATGGTACTTTCAGGTATGAGCAATATGGAGCAGATGCGTGATAATCTCTCGTTTATGACCGATTTCAAGCCGCTTAACGATAAAGAGCGCGAGGCAGTTGACAAGGTGTGTGCCATCTTTAAAAAGCAAGATATTATTCCGTGCACGGCTTGCCGTTATTGCACAGACGGCTGTCCCAAGCAGATACCGATTCCCGAAATCTTTTCCGGTTTAAACGCCAAAAAGCAAAATAAGGAATCGGCAGGTGGGACAAATACATACAGCGGCGGCAAGGCTTCCGACTGCATAAAATGCGGCAAGTGTGAGACCGCCTGTCCACAGCATCTTGAAATACGCAGTCTTTTGGAGCATGCGGCAAAAGAGCTTGAATAGCAATAATAAACAGTAATACTTTTTTAACGGGATGCCTGCGCATCCCGTTTTATCGGTCAAATTTTATATATGACTTAAAACGACAATATTTTTAAAATAATGTCGGATTAAAACCTGTTAAAATTACACAAAAAAATATAATATTATAGAGATAATATATTATATTATTGCAAATTATTGCAAAGGGGTTTTTTTATGTCTAATGGAATTGTCGGTAAGGCAAAAGGTCTCTTTACCGAAATCAAAACACATTGGAACAAGCCCGCTGAAGGCAAATATGTTCCGTACAAAGAGTATTTGGATATTTGGCTTGCAGTCGGCAGTAACTATTCAGGAACAAAAGTCCTTGAATACATAAGCTTTGCGGCAGGCTGTTATCTGATAATGTATCATTACCAGTTGCCCTACGTTGTTTTCTCTGCAATAGCACTTATTAATATGCCCTTGCAGAAGTTTTGGGATATTCTCGGTATGATGATAAACGATAACCTGGGATTTCTGCCGAAGAAAAAGGAAAGGACACTTTATACCATTTACTTTTTCTCAATTATCTTAGGTATATTCCTTATGGTGTTCAACTTTACACCGTACTTAAATCCGCAAAATGCGGTAGTTGCTGCTATTAACTCCATACGAGGCGTTTCGGCGGCATCGGCTATTAAAATGCTTGGTACGCACATCCTTTGGAACGGCTGGGCAGGCTCCCGTAACATTTTCTGGCGTAAAAAGCTTGTTCCCAAGTTCGGCAGATATAAGTATTTCCTTTACTGTGACATTGTGCCCAAGTGCATTGTAGTTATACTGATAGGCTGGCTTCCCGTTTACAACATTCCGGATGTTGTTACAAGAGTTTGGGTTGGAAACGCACTGTTTGCTCTCTACGGTCTGTTCGGTTTCAACAACTGTATGGAAACCTGTACTCAGAACATCAGCCCCAATATGCAGGAAAGAATCCTTATCAGAACTTATCCTCTTAAGCTCTCCCATATACTCAACTCTTTAATGGTTCTTGTTATTCCCATGGCTATTGGCTTCCTTAAAGATGAGTGGGCTGACATTAACGTATATAAATACGTTATCCCGATAATTTTCATTTCCTTTGCAATGCTCACAATGATTTTCTCAACCAGAATCAAAGAGAGAATACCTCAGCCACCTCTTGAAAAGAAGGTGCAAATCAATTTCTGGGACGGCATCTTCGGCGTTATGAGGAATAAATACAGATGGGTTCTTGCTTTAGTAGGACTTATCGACTCTCTCGGAAGCGGTATGCTTGTATTTACAACGGTTGTATATCTTTACACCTTCCGTTTAAGTGGTCTTGCATACGGTCTCATAGTTTCCCTTGTATCTTTTGCGGGAACTCCGCCCGATTTCTTTACTCCTTACTTTATAAAGAGATTCTCATATAAGCAGGTTCAGATTTTCTATTATCTTTCACGTGCAGTAGGCTACGGAATTGTTGTTGCGGCTATTATACTCTGCGGTGACAACGTTACTCTTTGCGGAATTATCTGCTTAATTGTAATGATACTTATGGAGGCTACAAAAACAATTCCCACGGCTATACACCATGATATGGAGGTTCGTATCAACGACTACCAGATGTACCTTTCAGGTGAAAGACTTGAAGGCTTTGCCGGAATTTACGGTTGGTTTACAGGTCCTATCGGAACGATTGTCGGTATGATCATTCCCATACTGCTTTTGCAATTCGGATTTAACAGTAACTGGGACATTCTTTTTGTTGATGCGGCAAGAGTTAAGATAATCGTTATTCCGTTGCTCTTTGAGATTGCAGGCTATGTGCTTATGAATATTCCGCTCTTATTCTGGGATTATGACAATGTTAAGCAAAACAAGGTTATTCAGGTACTCAAACGCAGAGCCGAGGTAACCGAAAAATTAGCTGCAAAGCAGGACGAAGCTGTCGAGAGCAGCGTTACTAACTGACGGGGGTGAGCAAAATGTCAAAGAATAAAATTAAGACTAAAAAAGCGCAAATCGTCGAAGATGAAATTCTTGATATTCCGGAAGACGAAATATGGACGTACCAAATCGAAGGTCTTGCCGCCCCTAAAATCAACGTTTCTTACAAAAACAAAAAAGGGGCAAAAATCCTGTTTGTTGTCGGCATAGTCGTTGCGATCGTCGCATCCCTCTATTTCTCGGTAGTTGCTTTGCTCAATACAGGTACTCTTGAATACAAGGAAATCGACGGAAAACCCGGTGAATATGAGATCGTTCAGTTCAGCAATAACGGCGCTATAACGGAATTCTATGTTGACGGTATTGCATCCCTTAACTATGCTGCAGAAGATGCCGGTATGCTCTTGGGCGAAGCACAGGCGGGGCACAACGATATTGTTGTATACGACCGCTCAAAGACGGTTACCAAGATTCACGAATATGCCTTCAACTGCGACAGTACTGTTCAGAAAATCTATATCGGCGCCGATGTTACCGAAATTGACATAAATGCTTTCTATTCCTGCTGGGCTCTTCAGTGCATTTACGTTGATGAAGACAACCCGAATTACTGCGATCTTGACGGCGTTCTTTATAACAAGGATATGACTGAAATAATTTGCTATCCTATTGACCATGACCGTTATTTGCGTTTAAAAGAGGGCTATGCTCACCTTGACGAAAACGGTGTTCAGGTTTCCGATTTAGTGGACGACAACGGCAATATTATGGAGGAACTTTGGGGTCTTACCGAAAAATACGATGAAAACTTCTTTGAGGAGTACAACTTAAAGGTTCGCACATACGTCATTCCTTCCACAGTCGAAAAAATCGGTCCGCTTTGCTTTAACTATGCAAACCTTCGTTATGTTTATTTGCCCGAAGGCTTGAAAGAGATCGGCACATTGGGATTCTATGATGCGGGTAATATCAACGCTATTTATTCGTATAAAAATGACACAGTAAATATGGAAACGAAATATACCGAAGGTATGTTCCAAACAGTTTATCCGTCTCTTCCCGAAGGACTTGAGAAAATCGGCTCTGACTGCTTTACAAAGGACAGAGGACTTACCTATATGTATATCCCGTCAAGCGTTACATATATAGGTCACCACGCATTTTGGGACGCTGTTTACAAAGATGGCAGCAACCTTGGCGGTATTGCGGAAATGAACGTTGCCTGTGATGAAGAGACCTTTAAATCCGGCACCATAGGCAGCCAATGGCTTCCCAAATACGACTATATGCTTTTCAAAAAGAATATAGATGTAAATTACAGCGCCGAAAGAGCAGAATGATATTCAAGAAAACGGTGGGCAGCAATGCTCACCGTTTTACTTTACAAAATTGTAATATTTTGCTATAATGACCCCAAAAATGGTTTTAAGGAATATCGTTATGGAAATAAAAAATTTAGAAAAAGCGATAAGAACAAGAAAAAGTATCCGCTCATACGAGAAAAGACCGTTAACAAGTGAGGATATGGAGAGGATAGTCGCTTGTATTGACGAGCTTACCGCGGAACCGAGTCCTTTCCCTGCTGATATAACCGTTCGTGTATTAGAGACAAAAAAAGGTGCAAATACAGAGCGTTTGGGCACTTACGGAGTCATCAAAGGTGCTGATACATTTTTAGGGGTAAAGGTAAAAAAATCGCATTTAGCAATGATCGCAGTCGGATATACCATTGAAAAACTTGTACTTTTTGCGGCGGAAATGGGCATTGGCACTTGCTGGATAGCGGGTACATTCAACAGAGATGCTTTTACCAACGCATTGGAAGTGGCAGAATATGAGTTTTTCCCAATTATAACTCCAATCGGATACCCATTGGATAAAAGCTCGCTTATTAACAGCATAATGAGAAAGGCGATCAGTGCTGACACTCGCAAGCCTTTTGGTGAATTGTTCTTTAATAATGACCTCAACACGCCTTTGACCGAGACTGAGGCAGGGGAGTACGCATATCCGCTCAATATGTTGCGGTTAGCCCCCTCAGCGGCTAACCGTCAGCCGTGGAGAGTTGTAAAAACGGATAACGCCTTCCATTTTTATAAGGCGGGCAGCTCAAAAGAAAATTCAGCCTACGAAATAAAAAATCTTGACGTGGGTATCGGCGCTTGCCATTTTCATTTGGCAGCGCAGGAAAAAGGCTTAGACGGACATTTTGAGTTTTGTAACCCCAATATTTCAACGCCGAACGATATTCAATACCTGTTTTCGTGGGTAATGTGAATTTGCGTTGACTTTATGCACTTTCGGGAGGATATAAATGAAAACCGAAACGAAACAAATTTTAGAAGACGTAAAAAGCGGCTCAATGTCGGTTGAGGATGCGCTTCTCAAGCTAAAAACCGAACCGTATGAGGATATCGGCTTTGCTAAGGTGGATCTGCACCGCAAGGTTCGGCAGGGTGCCCCCGAAGTTATTTACGGAGCCGGCAAAACGCCCGAGCAAATGATAGGTATTATCGGTTCTATGAAAGAAAACGGTCAGGAGCGTATTCTTATAACCCGTTTGTCTCCCGAAAATGCCGAAAAAATTGCTGAGGGTCATTCAATCAACTATCATCCTAACGCTAAGATCGGTATTATCGGTGACTTGCCGATCCCTAACGGAATAGGTAAAATAGTAGTAGCTACAGGCGGCACAAGCGATATACCCGTTGCAGAAGAGGCGGCACTTACTGCTGAGGCTCTCGGGAATGAAGTAATACGTCTTTACGATGTGGGCGTTGCAGGTTTACACAGACTTTTATCACATAACGAAGATATTATGAGTGCATCTGTCATCATTGCCATTGCGGGTATGGAGGGCGCTCTCGCCAGCGTTATCGGCGGTCTGGCGGACTGCCCCGTAATAGCCGTCCCAACAAGCGTAGGCTACGGAGCGTCATTTAACGGACTGTCAGCGCTTTTGTCAATGCTAAACTCCTGTGCCGCAGGAGTATCCGTCGTCAATATAGACAACGGTTTTGGCGCCGGATACCTTGCAAGTATGATAAATCATATGGAGGCAAAATAATGAAAACGCTGTATTTAGACTGTGGAATGGGCGCGGCAGGTGATATGCTGACTGCTGCACTTTTGGAGCTTTTCCCCGATCCCGATGAATTTATTGAGCGACTGAACGAGCTTTCTATTCCCAATGTTCATATCACAAAAGAAAAAGCAGTTAAATGCGGAATCACAGGCACACATATATCCGTTACCGTTCACGGTACAGAAGAAAACGATGAAATGCATGATCACCGTCACCATCATCACCATCACAGCGGAATGCACGATATAGAGCACATTATTTCGCATTTAAATTTACCTCAAAAGGTAAAAAACGATATTTCGGCAGTTTACGGTCTTATTGCCGAGGCAGAAAGTCACGTCCACGGTGTACCGATAACCGATATCCATTTTCACGAGGTCGGCACAATGGATGCCGTTGCCGATGTCACCGCCGTTTGTATGCTGATGAACGAGCTTTCTCCAGATGAGGTAGTCGTTTCTCCCATCCACGTGGGAAGCGGTCAAGTAAACTGTGCCCACGGAATTTTGCCTGTTCCTGCTCCTGCAACCGCATATATATTAAAGGACATCCCAATCTACGGCGGAGAGATAACAGGGGAGCTTTGTACACCGACGGGTGCGGCACTTTTAAAGCATTTTGCCGACCGCTTCGGCAGTATGCCCGCTATGAAAATGCAGGCGATAGGCTACGGAATGGGCAAAAAAGATTTCCCGAGGGCAAACTGTGTTCGTGCAATGCTCGGTGAGACAGAGGATAAAACCGATACTGTCTTGGAGCTAAGCTGCAATGTGGACGATATGACGGCGGAAGCGGTAGCCTTTGCAACTGAACGTTTTTTTGATGGCGGAGCATTAGAAGTTTATACCGTACCCATCGGTATGAAAAAGTCCCGTCCGGGCACGCTTATACGGGTGATGTGCACCGAGCAGGATAAGGAGAAAATACTCACACTGATATTTAAGCACACAACGACTATCGGCGTGCGTGAAACCGTGACACATCGGTATATTTTGGAGCGCAGTATAGAAACACTGCACACCCCATACGGCGATGTTAGGCGCAAAACATCTTCAGGCTACGGCGTTTCACGGTATAAATATGAATACGAGGATCTTGCCTGTATCGCAAAAGAGAGAAACATCTCCATAGACGAGGTAAGAAAACTAATTGAGGACTGTTAAAAGGCAATTATATGGATACATTACATCAAAAAAAGCTGAGCTTAGAGAATTATCTTAATAATTTAGGCAGTGTGGTCGTTGCATTTTCATCGGGTGTGGACTCTACATTTCTTTTAAAGGTCGCCCACGACGTGCTGGGCGATAATGCAATAGCCGTGACTGCCCGTTCCTGTTCTTTTCCGCAAAGAGAACTGAACGAGGCAAAGGCTTTCTGCGAAACCGAAAAAATCGAGCAAATTATCGTTGACTCCGAAGAGCTTTCCATTGAAGGCTTCAGCAAAAATCCCAAAAACCGCTGCTATCTTTGTAAACGCGAACTGTTTACAAAAATCCGCAGCATAGCCGAAAACCGTGGAATTCCCTATATAGCCGAGGGTTCAAATATGGACGACAGCGGAGATTACCGTCCGGGACTTATTGCAGTTGCAGAGTTGGATATTAAAAGTCCCCTGCGCGAAGCACAGCTTACGAAAGCAGAAATCAGACAGCTTTCAAAGGAACTTGGACTCCCCACGTGGGATAAGCAGTCCTTTGCCTGCCTGTCATCGCGTTTTGTATACGGTGAGACTATCACCGAAGAAAAGCTATCAATGGTCGACCGAGCAGAGCAAAGACTTCTCGATTTAGGCTTTTCCCAGGTTCGTGTGCGTATTCACGGTAACATAGCACGAATCGAGATCGATCCGTCAGAATTTTCAAAAATCACCCAACCGAACATTGCCAATGAGCTTAATGAGTATTTTCACGAAATCGGATTTTTGTATGTCACATTAGACCTGGGCGGCTATAAAATGGGCAGTATGAATAAGACTCTAAATTTAGAGACATAAAATAAAGAGCGGACTTAAAGTGAAGTCCGCTCTTTTTGCTTTCATTTATTTTATTTTTGACTGTCTTCATCGGGATGCTTTCTCTCTTCTTCAATTTCCTCCATATAACCTGCTGTAATAATACCGGCAGGTAAAGCGACAATGGCGATACCGAATACCGAGGATAACATAGTGACGACTCTTCCTGCAGTCGTAATCGGATAAATATCACCGTATCCCACAGTAGTTAAAGAAACGGTCGCCCAATAAACAGCTTCAAAAAAGCTGTTAAAGGAATTCGGTTCAACGTTCAGTATGATCAAAGCGGAAATCAGTATATAAACGATCGCTAAAGTGCCGACTGCCGCCAAAGGCCCCTTTGAGTTCTTAAATACCTTTGTAATAATACGAAAACTCTTTGAGTGTCTTGCCATTCTGAATACACGAAATACACGAAAAGTCCGTACCATTCTCATCAAACGCAGCATTTTAAATACACTGTTTGCCGCAGATATTGACGGCAATATGGAAATAAGATCAATTATCGCCATAAAAGAAAAGGGATACCGCAAAAAAGAAAACACGGATTTACTGTTGTACTTATAATCAGCAGTAATTAATCTCAGTATGTAATCAATAATAAAAATCGTAACGCATACCTTATCGATTATTTGAAACCCCATATTGTTCGTTTTAAAAGCCAACGGAATAAGACTTATAACGATAACGACCAGCATAAAGTAATTGTAAATTCTGTTGTACAAATTATTTTCATCCGAGGTTCCGATTATTCTGTAAATCTCTTTTCTCATAAGATTAACCGCCCATTTAGTATTCATATATAATTATACTCTAAATTATATATGAATTAGCACTGAATATCAATATGAAAACTAACATAAAAAAGAGACCAAGTAACCGGACTTATAGGTTCAAGTTACTTGGTCAATTCAAATCTTAAAACAAAAATTTGTCTTCATTTTCTTTAAAAAAGTCTCTGAATACTTTCACACACTCAAGATCTGTCCATCTGCAAACTCTTACAGGAACCGAATCAATGTCATATATCCGACTGCCTTTAAGCGAGAGTAAAAACGGAGAATGAGTAGATATAATAAACTGACAACCGTGATGCCTTACACAATCTTCTAAAAAGTATTTAAGCTCAAGCTGATTTGCAGGGGAGAGACTGTTTTCGGGTTCATCAAGCAAATATAAGGCATTATCTGTAATGGCATCGACAAAAAGTGATAAGGAGCTTTCACCGTTTGAACGTTCTTCGATATTTCGTACTAAACGTGAACGGATAAACTGAGATTGGCTTATTTTTTTATTTCTTGAGTCCGTAACTTTTTTCCAGCGGTCATAATCATCAAGCCCGTGAAGGTGTGCATCTGCGTTGCTGCTGTTATTTTCTATCCATTCACGCAGCAAATCCTCCCGTTTGTTATCAATACCGTCGTTGATTCGGCGTATATCAAGAACACGCTCGAACACATCATCACTTGTAATAACAGCGCTGTCTAAAGATAAGGGTTCTTCAAATTTATAGCTGCAAAGCTCAACATAATCATTAAAAAAATCACTTCGGTTAAAAGGGGAACGACGTTTTAAATTCAGCTTTTCTGCAATAAGATTCAAAATAGTGCTTTTGCCGCTTCCGTTATTTCCGCAAATAATAGTAATATCCCGAAATTCAAGATTGTCAGGCAAGCCCCGATCACGAAACATTCCGAATGGATATTTAGTCGTATAACAGGTACGAAAGTTTTTTGTTTTAAAATTTGCACTGCGAACATCAAAGAAAGACTCATCTTCCTCCCGCGACGGCAAATGAAAAGAGCTTAAATAAACCATAACCGAATCCTCACACGATATTACTGATAAAATATATTTACTGTATAAATTTTATCAAAATTATCGGTAAAAGTAAATGGCGTAAGGGATAGTATATTTTACGATAAGTCCAATATTTCGGACTGATAATCTCATTTTTAATTAGAAAAAAACAAAAGGACCAAGTATTTTTGTATTACTTCATCCTTTTGTCTAAAGATTATAAAAAAGATGCAACTGTACAATTCACGGTAAGGATTTGAATTCTTAAATGACGGAATCAAATTGTGAGCTTTATTTCAAAACAGCCGACATCTAAAAAACGATATATTTCTTTATTAAAGCCTTATAAAAGCACACACACTGCCCGACATTTTGAAGCTTAATGTGCTCGTTTGCTCCGTGAACCGATGCGTATTGTGCTTCATCTAAATCAATCGGCGCAAAGCGGAATATATTATCTGCAACGTCTGTAAAGCGTCTGGCATCAGTGCCCGCCACCAAAAGAAACGGCGACACGATTACATCGGGAAAAACCTCATTGATAACGCTTTCTAACAGCTTGAATTGCGGAGTCTTATAATCTGTCGGATGACAGTAATCCCGTTCTGTCTCTTCAATTTCTACTCCGTGCTTTGCAGCAATTTCTTTGATTTTTTCAAGACCTTTGTAGAGATCGTCCTCTCTAACACAACGCAGGAACATTGTTGCCACAACCTCCTGTGCCGCAATTTGTGGGTCAATCTCAGAACCGCCTGAAATCGTGGTAAATGCAATACTCGTTGAAAGCATAGGCTTAGCCTGCGGGATGCTTTGCATAACCTTTTTTATTACGACTGAAAATAATTTCATATTTCCCATCACTATATTCAAAGGGAATTGCATATACGGTGCGTGAGTTTCAAATGTTCCGCGTACCTCGTCTGAAAAATCGCCTTTATAGATTTTGCTGTTCTCAACCTCTTGAATAAAAGCTGACATTTGTGAAATGGTGTTGTTGCTTGTCTGGTTTAAGCCGCCGTGTCCCTTTTGAGATTTTTTAGCTGTACAGCGGTACATATGTCTGCTCTTTTCGTGTACGGCGATCATAGCGCTTTTTTCTTTAACACCCGGAATCATACCGGTGGTGATTGCGCCGCCTTCATCAAACACGGCATCAAAGTGGATACCGTTTTCTTTAAAGTATTCTGTTGCAAGCACCATACCGTCACCGCAGGTCTCTTCGTTATTTGAAGAGCCGATGTAAAGGTTTATGCCGTCAAAGGAGAAATTTTCTTTCAGCAATTCCTCACAAGCCTGCAGCTCTGCAAACAAGGGCGTTTTTGTATCAATAGTGCCTCTGCCGTACATTGAACCGTCTTTAACTGTTGCACAGAACGGCTCAGTATTCCAATCTTCACTGCCGTCAACAACATCGTGATGCGACATAAGCATAATGTTTTTTTGAGCATTTTTGCCACGGATTATGTATACAAAGCATCCGCTGCCAAAGGTTAAACGCTCTGCCTTTTCTGTAAGTGTAGGAAACCGTTCTTCAAGAATTTTATAAAACTTATCAAATTCTGCTTTGTTTTCGTTATTGTGAGTAAATACTGTTTTGCAGTTGATCATTTGTGACAGTGTATCCATATAGTCTTCAAGCACTTCTGCCGAAACATTTTTTCTGTTTTCTTCCGGTGCTAAAACTCGTTTTTTCATTTTTTATCTCCTGTATTACTGTACTTTTTAATACCTTCGGTAACCTTTTTATCGTTGTAAGCAATAAACAAAATTAAGGAAATAAGGCTGAATATACCGGCATACACTCCGGTAAGCTTAACTCCCTTCATACCGACAGATTCACCGCTTACAGCACCGATTGCCAATACGCTTGACACAATTATCATAGCAACACTGACTGCTATTTTTTCAAGAAACGTTTTAACTGCTGAGAATATGCCCTCTCTGTTAACTCCGCTCTCCAAACAGTCTAACTGAATAATATCGGAAATAACTGACTGCGGAAGAATATTGATAGCGGCAAAGGGGAACGCAACCAATATTCCGACTCCGATACCGACTATCAATTCGTGTCCTGCAAACAATGCGGCAATTTTATCGCCGACATAAATCAGTGCAAATACTAATGTGAAGACGGCGCTCGCTATGATCAGCGGGATTTTTTTGTTAAATTTTCTGCAAATCATAACAATGATCGGGAACAGACAAATTGCAGTTACGATTGCTGCGAGCAGAACATAAAAAACTTTACTTTCTTCAATATTTAACAGCATAGTTATGTAGTACAGCATTGCTGTTTCAAAAAAGCATAAGGAAATAAAACTAAACAGATCTCCAAGACTGAAAATCACAAAATTACGGTTTCTTAAAACTAAACCGAAGGATTTAAGCAAAGAGTCGTTAGGCTTTGTGCTGCCTTGCACATAGTCCTTTTCATTAAAGGCATACGCACTGAGCAAAAGGCAAACAATACCGATCGCTGCAAAAATGGTGAAAACAGCACGCCATGCCCATAACGGCGATAAGCCTGCATCTTTTAACAAATTCACAAACAAGGTTGCGGCATACATAAAGGCGCTTGAGCCCATAAAGAACACTGTGCTTACAGTGTAATATCCGACACGCACATTAGCATCGGGAATAATTTCCGGAACAAGAGCGTTGCGCGGAATGAAAAAGAATGTATATGCAACATAATATGTAACAAGGAAAAAACCAACCCAAATTGCGTTGCCCACAGAGCCTTCTTTAAAGGGTGCATAGAAAATCAGTAACAGTGAAAGGGCATAGGGAAGTGCCGCAAACCGCAAAAACGGCATACGCCTGCCATCCTTATGGTTGCATTTGTCAGAAAGAGTTGCAACCAACGGATCTGTAACAGCATCAACGATCTTGCCGATACCCGTAATTAACGCCATAACCGTAATAAATCCCAATAATCTGTTCTGGGGCAAAAGATTTGGCAAGCCGCTTTTTACCGTAGGCTGAAAAAAGTAGAGCAAATAATTTCCTATCATACCGTTAAAAAGACCCTTGGCAACATCCGCCAAGCAATAACGGTACATTTTCGTTTTTGGTAATGCTTTTGACATTGTAAATAACCCCTTCATCCGTTTGTATCATTAATATACCATATTTTTTTAAACTGTGTAAAGGTTTTTGCCAAAAACATGATAGTGATTTAATTTCTCTTAATAAGCATAAAAAACAAAAGGACAGAGCACTTAAAAATACTCTATCCTTTTGGCACGCCGGAAGGGATTCGAACCCCCGACCTTTTGGTTCGTAGCCAAACACTCTATCCAGCTG
>JAFLUM010000024.1 GCA_022508805.1 Oscillospiraceae bacterium
CTCAGGCTTTGCCAAGATATTCCCGAACGCGGCAAAGGTTATGAATATCTGATAAAGGGGTCTTACTGATGGTAAATGTTTGGGCTGTTTCGGCGATGTTGGAGGACACGGATATGCTGTCGCCGGAGGATGCAAAAAAAGCTCTTCCCTTTTGCACCGTCGCTTGCGGAGAGCTGTCAAAGCGGCTGAAAAAGCCTTGTTATGAGGACGAACCTGCCGTGATAATGGCGTGCGCGGGACTGGCTTTATATAAATACACGCTGTCAGTCAATACGGCGGCAGATGATTTCACCTCATTTAAGGCGGGAGACGTCACAGTGAGCAAAAGTCCTGCCTTATTAGCCGAAAATGCCGTCAGGTTTCGGGATGAGGCTATCGCCTCGGCGGCACCGTTTTTGGAGGACGTGGATTTCGTATTTGAGGCGGTGGAAATATGAATATGGACAAAATTTTGAACCGATACGGCAGAACGGTGATTTTGACGGGCGCCGACGGCTGGAAAAGTGAAAAATTCAACGCATTCATTCAGCCGCTGAGATATAAAACGAAGCTGTATCTTTCGGGCGAGGTCACACCCATCGGCATAAACAGAAACAGCGTTTATCTTTACATAGGTCCCGCCCGCCACGACCTTACACGCTTAGACGGCTCTTACAGAATACTTGACAGCGAGCAAAATACCTATTCTGTTGACAGAGCCGAAAAAATATTCATCGGTGACAGCCCCGTTTATATCTGGGCTGTTATACGGGAGACTTCGGAGGGAGATATATGAATTCTCATGTAAATCTTATAGATCAACTCATTATTGAGCTTATGGCGGGCGCACAGTTCAAAGATGTTTCGTTTGTTGTGGCATACGAAAACGAGATAAAGCCTACGCCGCTGACAAAGCCCATCACCGCTCTGTCGATTAAAAAGTGCGAGATAGGCGATCTGCTTACAGAAACCCTTGATACGGGAGAAATAATAACCACATCGTCACGCCCTGTTAAGACAACGGTAAGTATAGATATATATATGCCGTATTCAATGGGCGGCATGGAGGGTCACAAGCTCTTTGATAAAATATCCACATTTTTGCTGTTTACCAAAAAGCACAATATTTCAAAAGTGATCTGCGGCGATGCGGATTACGACAAAAGCTGCCAGGCGATAGTTCTGCGCTCGACCTTTGTCTTTGACAACACGGTGTCTGCATAACATAAGTAATCGCTGAATACCTAAAAAACGTCCCTCGGGGTCTTACGACCTCGGGGGATAATTTTTACATATAATACTGTGCTTGGGCGTTCCACAGATCGGCGTATTTGCCGTTTTTTTCGATTAGCTCGCGGTGAGTACCGAATTCGGCAAGCTCTCCGCCGTCAAATACCGCGATATTGTCACAGAACGCACAACTTGAAAGCCTGTGTGAGATATAAACGGCGGTCTTATTTTTGACAAAGGAATTGAAACGGCTGTATATTTCGTTTTCGGCAATAGGGTCAAGCGCCGCAGTAGGTTCATCAAGTATCACCACAGGCGCGTCCTTGTAGAGCGCTCTCGCAAGTGCCAGCTTTTGCGCCTCGCCGCCCGAAATCTCCACGCCTGTTTTGTCCAAATCCTTATAGAGATATGTATTCTCCTTATGCTCCATAGTCTGCACCCTGTCAAGGACGCTTGCTTTACTGAGCGAGTCAAACAGCGTTTCGCTGTCATACTCCTCGCCGGCGGAGATGTTTTGAGCTACAGGCAGGGAGAATATTTTAAAATCCTGAAAAACGACGGAATAAAGCTTTGTAAGGCTTTCCTTACTGTATTCCTTTATCCCGATTCCGTTTATAAGTATTTCACCCTCGGTCACGTCGTACAGTCTGCAAAGCAGCTTGATAAATGTGGTCTTTCCGCTGCCGTTTCTGCCTACGACTGCAAGCTTTTCATCGCTGTTTATTTTTATGTTTATATTTTTTAACGCGTAATTCTCGGCGTTCGGATACTTAAACGATACATTTTTAAACTCAATTCGGAAATTACCGCCGAGATCAAGCTCACGGTTTCCGTAGCTCATACTGCCGTCCGTGTTCAGTATTTCAAAATAACACCTTGCAAGGGGCAAAATCTCTTCCAGCTTGCCGAGAGTATTAGCCATAAGCATTATACCGTTTATTATTTGCATAAACGAGCCGCAATAGAGCACCAGTGAACCTATGCTGAAAAGTCCGTACAAGCCCTTAACTCCTATGAACAGATAGACGCCGAAGCCTACCAACGCACCGAGAATTGCAACGAACGAGCTTGATTTTGCCGTGCGCATAGATATTTTTCTGAGCGTTTGCTCACCGTCGGTCAAAATCTTATCGGTCGCGATACGATCGATTAGGTTTTGCTCCTTATAAAGCCGTATCTCCTTGCCTGTTCTGTAATCGCCGAAAATATCGAGAAAGCTGTAGAATACTCTGTCAAGCTCCGCGTACGCCTCGTTGGCGGCGAGATACGACTTATTTATCTTGACGGCGACAATCAAAATTATAACCGCCATTGCAATTATCGCTCCGATAATCGTCAGTAAAAACATCGGTCTTTCAAAAAAAGAGTCACCCGTAGTCATAAAACCGACCTTAAGCAAGGGAATAATTATCACCACGGAAATTATCAGAGTGAAAAGTCCGTTTAAAAATCTGAACGTGGTCCAAACAAAGTACGGAAAACGTGCCCAGCGGCTTTTTTCAGCCTCCTCGTGCTTGTGCACAAGCTCCTTAAATTCGCTGTCCTCCAATGTTTTATATTCTGTTGAATATAGCTTTGAGGCAACCTTTTGATTTTCCTTAGTGAGCAGAAGATTTCGCAGATTTTCTGAATAATCGTCGAGAAATCCGCCGAGGAAAACCAGCAGGAAATTAAGTCCTATTGCCGCACATATGCAGATAAGCAGAGATTTGATATCAGCATTATTCTCTAACATTCCGATAAGCTTTGCGGTAAACAAAATGTTTATAAAAGGTCTTACCGACAGAACAACGGACTGCACGGTTATTGACGGGAGTATGCGCTTTTCAAGGCTGTGGATTTCTTTATATATATTGAATATGAGCTTTGCCTTATTCATACAGCTCCACCCCCATTTCCTTGTAATAGCAGCTTTGGGTCTGATACATTCTGTAGTAACCGCCGTGGAGCGCCATAAGCTCATCGTGCGTGCCGCTTTCGGCAATCATACCGTCCTTTATGAAAAAAATCCTGTCGCAAAAACGCGTTGAGGAAAGGCGGTGAGAGATAAAGAACGATATTTTGTTGTCCGTCATCTCGTTGTATTTAAGATAAAGCTCATTTTCGGCAATGGGGTCAAGCGCCGCCGTGGGCTCGTCGAGTATTAAAATTGGCGCATTTTTATATATTGCTTTTGTGAGCAGAAGTTTTTGCTTTTCACCGCCCGAAAAATCCACCGCGTTTTTGTAAACGTCTTTAAGCATTAAGCTGTTTTCCTTCTCGGGCAGGGAGTTTATTTTTTCGGCGATGCCGACCTTTTCAAAGGCCTTGTACAGTTTTTCTTTATCATACTCTGTAGACGCGCAAATATTTTGTGCTATGGTCATAGGCATAAAGAAATAATCCTGAAAAACGACCGAAAACAGGTCGAACAAGCTCTCGTTCGAGAAATCGCGGCTACTTTTGCCGTTGATTTTTATATCGCCCTCAGAAGTGCGGTACAATCCGCACAGCAGCTTGACGGCTGTGGTTTTGCCCGCGCCGTTTTCGCCCACTATCGCAATATTTTCGCCCTTATTCACCTTAAAGGACATATTTTTGACAGTGCTTTTGTCGCTGCCGGGATATGTGAACGATACATTATCAAATTCTATTGATTCTATTTCGCCGAAATCCGCCTTATCCTCGCCTGAATTCTCACTCTCCCGCTCAACGTATTTGCGAAATTCCCCGCAATCGACACAGCAGCGCTCCAGCTTTGAGTATGAGACGACAAGATTTATTATCCAGTTGGAAAAGCCTGTTATAATTCCGAAATAGAATACGAATTCTGAGACCGATACTCTGCCCACAGTCACGAGATAAATAAGATACGCATAGGCAATAAACTGACGGATAAGATTCAAAAACGCTCTCGTTCCGCTGACTGCGGCGTTCTGACGCGTGTATTTTGCAATAACGTTCTCCGTTTCGCGAACGATTTTTGCAACTGCGTATATAAAATATTCTTTAAATCCGTAAAGCCTGATATCCTTTGCGGCGTCGCTCTTTTTGCTGAGCTTATAGAAATAATCAAGCCTTGCGGCGAATTTCGAAACACTGTCTGTCGTATCCTTTAGCCTTTTATTAAGCGCTTTAAGCAGCAAAAACTCCCCTGCACAGGTCAAAAGGATGAGCAAAATCATAAAAATATTTATTTTGTAAATGAGCACGGACGAGGCAATAACGCCGACTATGCAAACAGCGATATTGTTGCACACCTCAATAAAATCCGCACCCGATGAAAAGCGGGCGTTGTAAAAATCTTCAGCTCGCTTTTGTATCTCTCTGCCCTCAAGGCTCTCGATAAATGCGTAATCAGCGTTAAGATTTTTGCGGAACGCTTCGACTGCGTAACGCATACGGATAATTCTTGCACTGCCGCGAATAAGCTCCTTCATAAAAGGATCCATCCAGATAGTCAGCGTTAAAACAAGACTCAAAAGCGCAACGACAACGGTCAGTCTGCCCACGGTAACGCCCTTTTCAATGCAGTCGATCATTGCCTTTGGTATGTACGCCGTGATTATCGGCTGAATTACCAACGCGGGAACACGCACCCAAAAGAAAATAAGACTTTTGGAGTCCCATTTTATCCAGTTTTGCAGCATATATTTAAAATTCTCTTTCATCGGTCTCACCCCCTGTTTGCTATGTATTAAGTGTACCATTTTTTTGGGAAATTCGCAATATAACGGCGTTTGATATTACAACAGAATTCACAAAATTTTTTTCTTTTTTTATTTTACTTTATTTTAGCTCTGTTTTATTGTATAATTACCGTATCATATATTGGGATCGGTGTTATTATTATGGCAAAGCTTGATTTGATGCAAAAGGTCAAGGACGTTCCGTCATACGTTAAGGCTCACTGGAAAACACCCAACGAGGGGGAATATTTATCTCTCGAAGAGGTGGTCGCCTACACGGTGACCCAGGCGGGCTCATATATTTTTATGACGGTATCGGGCATTATGACCTTTGCCGCAACATACTTTTGCGGTGCGATAATGGGGATCGCCACGCTGGATTTTTCGGTGATCAACATAATAAGCACCGTTATAGGCTACATACTGATTTTTGCAAATCCCGTAAGTGTGCTGATTTACGAAAATCACGGTCGGCTGACGCCGAAAATGAAGATTTTTGCTCACGCTATATACACGGGACAGTTACTTGTCGGAATTTGTTGCTATTTTATACCGTCTGCTCAATTTGAGTTTATTATGAAAGGGCTTCCGCAAATTGTCGGAAATATTCTCGTCGTAAACGGCATTACAGGGTACGTTAACTGGTTTATCCGCAGAATGTTCTGTGCAAAATACGGCAGACTTAAGCCCTTTATTCTTATTTGCGGTATTCCCGCTGCTGTGCTGTGCTCGGTCATTCCGTTTTTGCCCGTGCAGAATTTAAGCTATACGAATAAGCTTATTGTTCTGCATTTTATGTTCACCTTGATGAACTATTTTTATCAAAGCTACATAGGTATTTCGGGACTTGTGACATTTTTGACTCCAAATTCGCAGGAGCGTCAGCGGCTTTATTCCATAATTCCCATCATCACGGGTCTTATTCCGTCGGTAATAAGCATATTTTTCCCAATTCTGATAAGTATAACAGGCGGATATTTAAGCCTTACCACATACAAGGTATTCGTTCCCATATTCTGCTTTATCGGCGTTGCGGTGTCCTTTGCAGGACTTAAATGCAAGGAACGTGTCATTGAGCCGCCTATGGAAAAGCGTAAGCGTGTCACGTTTTGGCGCGGAGCGGCTAACGTGCTTAAAAATAAGTATTTTTGGATAACAAATATATCCAATGTAATAGGTCAGACACAGGGTATGGTTGGCAATTTACTCGGTTGGTGGTTCATTTACTCCCTTCGTATGGAGTGGTTCTCTGGAATAGCATCTCAAATAGTCGTTTTGGGCTATACCTTCGGCGGACTCCTTTGCCCCATACTCACAAAAAGGTTCCAAAAACGTAATATTCTGATATCCTTCAGAGGAGTTACTCTGCTGACGGTCTTCGGCGTTGCGCTGGCTGTAAAGACGGGGAACATCTTTATATTTATGATTTCAATGTTCCTTAAAAACACCATTGCTCCCGTTGTTGACGGCGTTAACAGCGGTCTTGGTGCAGATATTATGATATATCATCAGTGGCGTTTCGGTGAACGTGCCGATGCTATGTCGGGCGTATTCGGCTGGTTCTTAAATCCCATCAATATGGGGATCGGACTTATTGTGCCGTACCTTTTAAAGACGGTCGGATACACCTCGGACTGGGACGTTCTGTTTGACTCCGCCATACTCAATAACGTATTCAACATTTACACTTGGGCATCCATAATCGGTCTTGTGCTTATCACCGTTCCGTTTTTCTTCTATGATCTTACGAAAGAAAAGTACGACAAATGCGTTAAAGAGCTTGAGGAACGTGTACGAGCCATAGAAGAAAGTGACGAAACGACTGTCAGTGAGGTGGAAGTATGAAGAAGATAATCAGTATTACCGCTTTGTTGCTTTTACTTGTATCGGTATTCACGCTTTCCGGATGTGTGGGCGGTTTGACCGATGACGGCACTGAAAAAATCACCTTTAAAATCGAGAACGGAGAGGCTGTCGTAAAGGAATTCCCCGATGCCAGCTCCGTTACAGAGGTCACTGTCCCCGACGAATATGAGGGCGTACCTGTCACTAAAGTAGCCGATTTTGCGGCGGTTAACCTTGAAAATATTGAGACGATCTACATAGGTAAAAACGTTAAGGAAATAGGACTTTGGGCGTTTGAAAACAATCAGAAGCTTAAAGAGTTTAAAGTTGACCCCGAAAACGAGTATTTCTGTGATGTGGACGGAGTTTTATTTACAAAGGATATGAAAACACTGCTTTTCTATCCGCTGTCAAAGGGACTTGTAACCGTCGCCGAAACGGGCGAACAGATTATGGAATACACCGTACCTGACGGCGTTGAGACAATTCGTACTAAGGCATTCTACAGATGCCAGAGCCTTACCTCACTGAAATTACCGCAAAGTATTAAGAGTATTGAGGAAAAAGCCTTTTTCCGTTGTTCTGCGCTTGGGGAAATAACTCTTCCGCAGAATCTTGAATTTATCGGCAAGGATGCATTTGCCTATTGCGGAACACTGAAAGAAATTTCCATCCCTAAATCAGTACGGCAAATTGACGAATATGCCTTTTACAACTGCACTGGAATAAAAACCGTGGCGGTCGAAAATAAGGAAAGCGAAATAACGCTTGGTAAAAAATGGTACCCCACCAACAACGGTCAGGAAATGAGCGACCTAAGCATTGTTTGGGCAGACTGAATTAGTTATAGGCAGGAATTTCCCTGTTAAAAATAAATTAAAAAAGGAGAGTATTTATGGATTTTTCAGTATTCGACGGTTTCGATTGGAAAATTTATGAAATTTTCGGTTCACTTCACAGCACGGTAATGAATTATGTGGCAGAGTTTTTCACATTTTTCGGCGAGGGAGCATTTGTTATTCCGCTTGCCCTTTTCGCGATCTTCTGCCTTTCGACAAAGAAACTTCGCAAAACAGGCGGCACTCTTTTATTAGCCATCGTTTTCGGAACGATAATGACAAACGGCATTTTCAAGCCCCTTTTCGGCAGACCCCGCCCGTACATATATTACAAAGACAACGCAGAATATATGAATTGGTACACTCAGGCAGGCGCTCACGTTGAAAGCGATAAATCCTTCCCGTCAGGTCACACTACCCTTGCTTTTGAAACAGCAATTGCGCTTTTTTCAACATTAAGCAAAAAGTACAGCTGGATATTCCTTGTAATGGCAGTCGGAACGGGACTTTCAAGAATTTACCTTTGCGTACATTACCCCACAGACGTTATCGGCGGATTTTTTATCGGCGTTGTTGCGGGCATTCTCGGTTATCTTGTCGCAAGAGCAATTCTTAAATTTGCAAATCAGTCGGAAAACAAGCTTATCAAAAAGATTAATGACTTTGATCTTCTTGATAAATTCAAGAAAAAAGCATGATTCAAGTAATCAGTGTTTTAAAAATTTCACCCGTGTCAATAATAGATACGGGTGATTTTTTATGCTTAAACGCACGGCAATATCCTTTTTCGGGCTTATGATAGTTTTCGGACTGCTTATGTTAAATCTTTTTATTATTGAGATAGGCGCGGGAACGGAACAGTCATCAAAGCTTAGCAACACACGAAGTATTACGCTTTCCTCCTCTCGTGGAATGATATACGACTGCAATATGAAAAAACTGGTAAATACCGACAGCGAAACGGTAACGGTGTGCTTGCCCTCCACTGCCGCGCTGAATGCAATATCACCGTATATCACCGAAAGCGAAAAAAATGAGATTTACGGCAATATGACTGACGGTAAGGTATCCGTTATAAAGACAACAGAGCAGTTCAGCGAAAACGATATAAAGTCAGTGACGGTTACGAACAGATATTCAAAAAATCAGCCCTGTGTGCACTTAATAGGGCATCTTGACGACAGCGGTAACGGTGCTATGGGACTTGAAAGGGCATACAATAGCTTTCTCTCTGCTCAAAACGGAACGCTGAGTGCCGTATGGAGTGCGGATGCAATGGGACGGGTCCTTTACGGCGGCGGGATAGACTTTAAAAGTGACGGGTATCTTTCACCTGTGGGAATACAGCTGACAATTGACCTGGATATTCAGCGCATTGCGGAGAACGCTCTCGCAGATCACGGTATCGACCGCGGAGCGGCGGTAGTAATGGATGCCGACACCGCTGAACTTTTAGCGTGTGTTTCTGTCCCCGCTTTTGACCCACTGAATTTAGGCGCATCCATAAACGACGAACGCTCCCCTTTTCTGAACCGTGCAAGCTCATCTTACAGTGTCGGTTCGGTTTTCAAGCCCTTTGTCGCTGCGGCGGCGATAGAAAGCAATATAAGTATCACCCACACCTGCACGGGAAGCATTGAAATAGGGTCGGTGACATTCGGCTGTAACGACAATACCGCCCACGGATACGTTGATTTAAGAACGGCCATGGAGAGATCCTGCAACACGTTTTTCATCTCTCTCGGGCAAAAGGTATGCGCTCCGAAAATAATCTCACTGTGTTCCGCAATGGGACTGGGTAAAGAGGCAGAGCTTGCAGATAATTTTTATCTAAAAGCAGGCAATCTTCCCTCCTCCGACCAGATCACCTCGCCGCAGGAGCTTGCAAATCTTTCCTTCGGGCAGGGCGAGCTCTTAGCAAGCCCCATACAGATGGCGGCGGCATATGCCTGCTTTGCAAACGGGGGCTTATACCGTCCGCCCACACTGATGAAAGCCATAATTGATGAAAACGGAGAAGCTGTGCAAAAGGTAAGACTGCCCGAAAGCAGGCGGGTGCTGAACCGTTCTACCGTTTCAGAGGTAGATTCCGTTTTGCGAAGCGTAGTCACAGACGGAAACGGTAACCGTGCTTACTCAGAACTTACCGATTCACGCGGGAAAACTGCGACGGCGCAAAGCGGCTGGTATGAGGACGGCAGAGAAATATCCCACACATGGTTTTGCGGATATTTTCATTTAGGAGGCAAAACGCTTGTAACAGTCGTTTTCAAAGAGGACGGAGCCTCGGGAGCAGTGGACTGTGCCCCCGTTTTTAAGGATATATCAGAAAAAATTACGGAAATTAAGACGTATTAAAACATTGCATTAAGCCGTTTTTTACTATATAATATTTATATAAATTGTTGGGGGCATTAAAATGGCGGAAAACGGTGAGAAAAAAATAAAAAATCCCATTAAATCTTTTTTAGATAAAAATGCCGATGAAGGCTATGTCCCGAACCGTGAACTGTTGCAGTTCAGCACGGCGCTTTCGGGTCAGAATATGACCTACGGCATAGTCAGCGGCTGGCTTTTCTATTTTTGCACGAATATATTAAAAATCAGACCTATGCAGGTGGGACTGATAACTTCGATTTCCCGTATTTGGGACGGAGTAAATGACCCGATAGTAGGTACGCTTATAGACCGTATCCCGCCGAAAAACGGTTTAAAACTTCACAGGTATTTAGGCAAAATAGCGCTTGTAATAGGCTTTCTTACGGTGCTTTTATTCGTTGACCCGGGCTTTAGCGAGACAGGAATGATAGCCTGGGTGCTTGTGGTCTACATACTTTGGGATATGACATACTCATTCCAGGACGTGGCGCTGTGGGGCACGCTTTCGCTTATCTCACCTCACTCTGAAGAACGCACCAGAGCATCACAGTGGGTGACTATCGGCGCAACGCTGGGCGGGGCCGTGGTTGGACTTATTCCCGTTCTTATGGACATCTCAAACAAAATCGGTATGAGCGAGAGAACGCTGTTCTTCATCTGTGCACTTGTATTCGGTCTCGGCGGTGAGTCCATATCAATGCTTGCATTAAAAACGAAAGAACGCATAGCTCATCCGCCGGAAGAAAATCAAGAGTCCTTCTTAAAACAGCTATTTGCGATACGCCACAACAAAATAATGATTGCGCTGATTTTGGCTCAAACGCTCAACGGGTTAAGCCTTACTGTTCCGTGGATATACTTCTTTAAATACTGCGTATCCTACACCGTCGGCGGAAAAGTGATCGCAGGCGAGTCGATACAGTTTATATACTCCCTTCTCACCTCCATACCCGGCGCTTTTTGTATGCTGATAGCAACAAAAATGATGAAAAAGCTGGGCGGAGCAAAAAAAGCTCTTATGTTCGCGCAGATAAGCTCCATTGTAATAAGATTTATCTGCTTCTTTATCGGCTTTGACACCATACCGAAGCTTATAGCCGTAGCCGCACTTATGGCGGTATCCTCAATCCCCACGGGAATTATGAGTATTGTCAACCGTTCGTTCCTTTGCGACTCTATCGATTATATGGAATGGAAAACAGGCAGGCGCACCGAGGGAATTGTCAGCTCTTTGCAGAATTTTGTGGCAAAAATCGGTTCGGCACTGCAGTCCTTTATCAACGGACTTATCCTTGAATTACTGCACTTTGATGCTAATATTGAGGGAATAGAGGGACAGCCGCCCGAGTTCTATAAATGGCAGTGGCCACTGTTTATTCTCGGTCCCGCAGTCGGAGCGGCGCTGTATCTTATACCCATGTTCTTCTTAAAATACACGGACGAGGAACGGGCAGAGGTCGAAAACGCACTGAAAGAAAAAAGAGCCGTGAAGGCGGAGATTTCAGAGGATATGTAAATACAGACAGCAAAAAGGCATCCTTTTGGATGCCTTTTACGCTACCTGTCATCTATTCGATAAACCGAAATTGCGTTTACAGTCCTTCATCCTTCGAGATGAATAGCGCCATCCTGCAAATATTCCTCCCGCGTCAATTCCAGCTGGATGAATCCGTCAACCATACCCGTTTCCCGAAAACCAACCGCCTTGTGAATGTGATACGCAGCGTCACGGGTCGTCTCAAAATCGTTGTGCAGACGGGAAATGCCACCTACTTTGAACGCACGGTCCAGCAACAGACGGAGTCCTTGCTTACCGTATCCCTTTCCCCTCTCCGGAGCATAGATCACGATTCCCATATCACACCAGTTATGCTCCGGGTTATAGTGATAATTCACATCTCCGACAAAAGCTCCGTCACATTTCCGTTGCAGAAAAGCATAGAACCGCTCCGGCTCCTTTCCAATCCAAGACCCATACAGTTCCAGCCATTCAGATTCCGGTGCGGGAATGCACCCGTCCGGCGGAAACCACGGCGCATTATAAGCCATCGTCTCCGGGTCGGACATCATTTTCACATAAAACCAGCCATCCTCGAGATGAGGAATATATAACTGTAAATCGTTTAGCATCTCTTTTCCGTTTCCTTCTACAAATACCAATTTTTCGTTATAATTAACAATTATATCTTATCACATTTTCTTGCTGTATTCTACCGCTATTTTATGAATAAAAGCAAAAAATCCCGGCAGTCGCTCGGGCTGTCGGGAAATGTATTTTCAATGATATATCGCTTGCGCAATATGAAATAATCCCTACGGATTATGAAATATTTTCACTTGCCCAAAGGGCAAATTTCATTGAAAAAACCTTGCCGCTTGGCAAGGTTTTTTCTGGTGGGCCAACAGGGACTCGAACCCCGGACCGTCCGGTTATGAGCCGGATGCT
>JAFLUM010000025.1 GCA_022508805.1 Oscillospiraceae bacterium
GCAAAAAGAGGACAATTCGTAGTGAATTGTCCTCTTGCTGGCAGCGGTATAAGGATTCGAACCTCAACATACGGAGTCAGAGTCCGCTGTGCTACCGTTACACAATACCGCTGTGTTAATTTGCAGCTGTGTTAATTTGCAAGAGATATTATATATCAGCATATCCCGATTGTCAAGTGCTTTTTATGCTAATTTTTATTTTACGGTGTGATTTTTGCTTTCAAAGTTAAAACACCCATACCTTCGCCCAGCTTGCCGCCGTTTTCTATATAATCAACAGCACTTTTCTGCAAAGAGGTATTTTGCGCAAGGTTATTGGTAAACCCATAACTGCCGTTCTTTTCTCTGGTAATTTTCAACAATGAATTTTTCATCTTTACACCGAAAATCCATAGATATGCCTGTGACGGAGCTTCACGCTCTCCGACAATATCAAACATTTCTGCAAACTTGAGAATATTGCTTTCGCTTTTCATATATTTTTTATTGTCCGGATAGAGCATCCAGCTATGGCAGATGAATCTGTCCGTAGGATATTCGGGATAATATTTTTTGAAAAATTCTACCGCCCGCTGAACGGACTGACGACACGACAAAATATCAAGCTTTTCGCCGCGGGGAATATGCATGTTCAAAATATTTTCGCCGAATCGTATTTCAACTCCGTTTTTCTTGTAAACAGGAGAAAAATAGTATTTGAATTTTTGGAATTGCAGCCGCCCAAGCTTGAAAATATTCAACTTCATATGATGCATTATCCAATTCAGTTCATACAGTCCGTATTCGCCCGTTCTGCTACGGTGGTCGTCGATCCAAATCCTTATATCGTCCATAGTGTCAAAGAAAATATCCTCGCCTATCCCCTTTGCTTCATACTTCCGCCAAACCTCAGGCAGATAAGCAAAGACAAGGCACAGCTTAAATAGCGGGTCTTTTTTCAAAAAAAGCTCCCAACGGTCTTTTCGGCAAAAAGCAAGACACATTTTAATTTTCAATTTGTGCTTACAAATATATTCCGACAGCAATTCACAAAGCACCTCATCGGGATAGATCTTTTGAAATATTGCCTGTGACTGCTCTAGATTTATCATAAAATATCTCCTGTAATATCACTGAATTTGCGACAACGCATCAAGAATATAATTCCTCTCGTTTTCGAAAATCAATAAGAATCCGAGTACGGCAGACAATATAAACAATATGGAAACTACAGTTTTAATAATGATTTTAAAAGTATGCTCGCGGTGCTCAAAGAATGACGGTAATTCCAGCAATATCAGTGAAGAAAACAGTATCATTACAAGGGCAAAATCTGCGAAATAGCGTATATTTATGCCGCCCATACAAGTGTTGACATATGCGAGAACAAATACTGAAAGAAACGCCAAAAGGTATGTGAATTTCTGCTCACGGGATTTTTTCGACTTCGCGAGCATTGTGGGGAAAAGCAGAATTCCCCAGTTTGACGCAAAGGAAAAGGCTCCCAGCGTAGAGGTGTTGTACAGATAAGGCGTGGTGTGCATTTGCAGATTTACAAATTTTAAATCGATAAACGGGAATGTGTCGGTAATAACAGGCGGCTGCAAAAAATAATGAAAGATGCACGGAAATATAAGTGACATGGAGAAGGTATATTTTGATACATCGTACACCGTAAGCTGATATTTTGCACCGAATTCAAGGATCGAATCAAATCTGAAGTAATTATAAGCGCATACCGCGGCTGCTCCGATTATAAGCGGAACGGCAAAGCAAATAAGCGAAACAATCTTTGATTTTAACGCTGTTTTCTTACTGAAAAAGTAGTTTATCAACGCAGGAATAATAATAAGTCCCAAAAGTGCCACACCCGGACGTGACATTACTACGAGCACGAAAGAGATTGAGCAAAGAGCAAAGCATATATTTCGAGGCACTCCCCTTTTTCGGTTCATTCCGCCGAAAAGCAGCGCCAAAAACAGGGCAAAATACGCTACCGCTGATGTTGCCGCGATATAGTACATATCTGCGCTGCTCATAAGCATAGGCAAAAGCGAGCCCAGCTCTACAGCAAAAAGAGACAGTAAAAAAAGATAGAACGGCGGTTTGATTTCAAAATATTTCAGCAGTTCTATAAGCGCAAAACAGACCGAAATCATACCCATAACCGCCAAAACAGCACAGGTTACCGAGGGCGACGGGATACTGCCTGTCAAAAGATATGACGGATAAAACACGGTGATGATGGGCGCTATGCCGAAATATGAATAATAGTGTCCGTTATAAAGTGCCCTGTCCCATAAATAAAAGCCGATGTCACCGTCAATACGCTGTTGCCAGTCATAGGGATTTTCAAGATTTTGCAATTCCTGCGACGGCGTAACGTCAAGATATAGCTGTCCTTTCATAAATGCGTCAAACTGTTGAACATAAGCGTTATAATAAGCAGGGTCTTGCTCCAAAGGGTACGCCGTACTGCCCGTATCAGAGGTCAAAAGATGCGGCAAAAGCGCACAAAGACACAATGCTAAGCAGAGTGCTGTCAAAATATCATGTGTTTTGTTGTGCATATCAAGTGCTTTTCGCATTTTTGGCCCTCCTTTCGTATATCATATATTTAATTTTACATACTTTATAAAACATAGTCAATAAAATATTTCTCAATGCATATATTTTATTGCAAAAAAGTCTTGACAAAACAAAAAAACAGGCGTATTATTATAAGGCATTCTTGAAGTGCAAAAAGAATATATCGCGGAGTAGAGCAGTCTGGTAGCTCATCGGGCTCATAACCCGAAGGTCGTTGGTTCAAATCCTTCCTCCGCAACCATAACAGATACCGTAATTGATACAATCGTGTCAGTTACGGTATCTGCTTTTCTATGCCCGAAAGTCTTGTAAATACGGCGTTTTCTGAACTTTGCGCTATCTCCCGGGGCGGTAATGCTAAGATAATGGGCTTTCAGATGGCACCATCTACTGCTTGGGAGGTACATATTGTGGTTTTCTATCGTTAATCGACCGCTATTCGTTGAACAGCCATATTACCTACGAATAAACATATCCCCGGTATCCGATTTGCGATACCAGGGATTTTTGCTATGTTTATGAAATCGTAAGTACTTTCAGATTAGCGCTATCTCAAATCTTCTAAAACCTTTGCAATGTCGCTGTCAATGCAAATCGCCTGTCCCTTGATTTCAGTAGGGCAAACAGCTTCTCCGTAGTTGATACACGCATAGGTTGCCGCCTTATTCTGCGCAGTCATACGCCAAAATGGATATTTGATAATAACCGGGGTATTATATCCAACCCCCAACTCTAAAAACAGGATGCGCAGATTGCCTCTCGTCCGCAAGAAGTTTTCATAGCGTACTGCGGCTTCTTGCCAGCCTTTGTCCTCTACAAAGCGATTATCCGAGCGCAGATTCGGAGTCATAGGATTGCCACAATGCGGGCAGACAGGCAGTAGCTCAGAGGGAATCCGCATATCCCTTTGTCTCTCCATCATTTGCCGGATGATATCTTCGTTATCGAAGGTTTCCTGACAGCACGGCTGGCTGCATTGAAACAGACCGTAGTCTCCCTGCGTGTAAAACAGCCGTTTTTTATCAAAGCCCGCTTTTTGAAAGCAGTGGTCAACGTTCGTGGTGATTACAAAATAATCCTTGTCTTTGACAAGCGCGAGTATTTCGTTATAAACGGGCTTGGGTGCGTCCATATAGCGATTGACCGTGATAAAGCGGCTCCAATACGCCCAATGTTCTTCCGGCGTGTCGTAGCGACAAAACGCCCCCGAATACATATCGTGAAAGCCATATTTTTGCTCAAAATCTGCAAAGTGCTTACGGAAGCGTTCACCTGAATAGGTAAATCCCGCCGAGGTAGAAAGCCCTGCGCCTGCGCCGATCACAACAGCGTCGGCAGCATCCAACGCCTCTTTCAACCTTTTCACTTCATCCGAGTAAGTTCCGGTAGATTTCGTAATCGACATCCTTGAAAACATTGAAAATTACCTCCATATTGCCTCGGTATTTCTTTACAGTATCTACTGCGATTTCGGCTGCCAAATCATTTGGAAAATGAAACTCTCCCGTGGAAATACAGCAAAAAGCAATGCTTTTTACACCGTTTTGTTCGGCAAGCTCCAAGCAGGAGCGATAGCAGGACGCAAGCAGACGCTCGTCGTCGGGAATGACTCTCGTTTCAACTATCGGACCGACTGTGTGTAAGACAAACTTACAGGGCAAATTGTAGGCAGGCGTAATTTTCGCCCTGCCTGTTTCTTCTTCGTGCCCTTGCAGTTTCATCTGCCTTGCACATTCAAGGCGGAGCTGCACTCCGGCATAGGTGTGAATCGCATTGTCAATGCAGCCGTGACACGGAGCATAACATCCTGTCATACCGCTGTTTGCAGCGTTGACAATGGCGTCACAGCGCAGGGTAGTGATGTCGCCCTGCCATAGATAAATCCCATCCGATATAGGCGACAAATCTGCAATATCGGTAACGCCTTTTGCGGCGGTTTCTTCTTGCAGATATTCGTCCTGCACGGTCAAGAAGTCCTCACCGATACTTTTCGGCATACGGACATTCATCAGAGAACGGAGCAGCCGCTTTTGCTCGGCTGTGTCTTGCGGTATTTGCATTCCTTTATACCGTGGCTGCTCATCAAGCAGTCTTTGAATTAGAAAGGTTTGTCTTTCCACCTGTTTCATACCTTCACCCCAAAACAAGCTGATTATCGATCCAGCTTTCCTGCCTTGCTTCGTGGATCTGATCGCCCGGTCGGTGGGAACCAACCAAAAACGGTGAATTCGGATCATGCAGCCTTGAATTATAGAGTACTGCTTTCGGATCCATATTTGCATAGCAATACTTGCAAAGGTGCTTACAGGTGTCGTATGCGCCGATATCGTTGCCGAGGAAACAGGCACAAGCGCCGCGCTGTCCTTTCCTTTTCGGCATATTCAGCCTCGTGTGCAGGGCGGCTTCATAGGTGTGCTGCGTCAAACAGCCGTCGCAGTCAACACCGTATGGTTTCAGCTCGTCACCTTCTGCGCAGGCTTTGATCGTCATTCCGTACTTTTTTCCTATCTCTGCAAAAGTCTTGCCGATCTCAATGCGCTCCGCTTTATTTACCTCTCTTGCCTGCGGAAAATTACGGCTTACTTTTTTGTATAAATCAATAAAGCTGATCACGCAGGTATGGGTATAGCCAGCAAGTTCTTTTGCCATTTTTTCAAAAGCCTGAAGGTGAAAATCAAGTGAGTATTTTTCGGTGATGAATATGGGATCATATCGCCAACCCATACTATCCACGCCAACCGCTTTTGAAAGCGTCTTGAAGTCCTCGATGACCTTGGCTTTATCGGGAACATTCGGCTCGATTTCTTTTCCGTATGGCGTGATCGTCACAAACCAATATTGACCGTAAGGCTTTAGCACATCCATATGTTCCAGCATAGGCGCGGGATTTTTCGTGCAGAACGCGATCAGATCGACCACCGTAGGATCAATCCTGTATTTTGTAACGGCTGACGGATTATAGGGATTGCGTACTAAAACATAGCCCTCTTTTATTCTGTTTAGGAACCACCTTGTATAAAAGGCCGGAATATCCGTTCTCATTCCTGTCTGTAAGATCATATCCGTTCCCTCACTCGATAATTTTGCTTCTGTTTTCTTTTCTCGGTTTCGACTGCGGATATTCACCGTCACAATAGCCGAGCGTTACAAAACAGCGGGCAATGTAGTTTTCAGGTACGCCCCATTCCCGCAGAAAAGCCGCACCAATTTCATTATCAAAGGTTTCCTCGGCACGGGAAACGATGCAGGACGAGATTCCGAGATCAAAGGCTTCCATGAGCATCGTTTCGGCACAGCAAAAGGCGTCGGGAATACCAAACATAAAGTTCTTTTGTGCAAACACGATGCAGAGCGCCGGCGCACCGTAAAAGCCGCTTTTGATGGACGGATCGTCAATGACGCTGGGCTGTTCTTTTGAAACATAGGAGCCGATCAGCCGACTGCGGTCAAAATGCGCCATATTCATTCTGCCGAGCTTTTCCACCAGTTCCGCGTTGCGAATGCCGATGATCATACTGCGCTGACCGCCGCCTGCGTTGGAGGCATAAGTTCCTGCCTCAATGATTTTTTCTAAATCTTCCCGTGGGATTTGTTTGTCCTGATATTTACGGATAGACCGTCTGTTTTTTATTTGCTCTAACAGTTCCATTATAACACCTCTTTCCAGCATTGCGGGTCAGCTGCATAAAAATCACCGTTTGTTCCTTTGGCAACGGCGGGACAGCCACGGCACCACGCTTTCAGCTCGCATTTTCCGCATTTCTCAAATTTATCATACTCCCGATAGGCTTCCATTTCACACACCCACACATCGGCAAGCCGATCTTCAAATACATTGCCAACCTTGCTTTCTGCCACTCTACGGCAGGCGTAAACATCTCCTGTAGGTAGGATCGTGATGTGGCAGTTTCCACAGTTACAACCGCCATAGATCATGCCGTCCTGCACTGTTTCGGGAATCCTGAATGCTCCTGTTTCATATTCATACAGCGTCCAAAGATGATCTTTCTTGTTGAAATAGGTGTCGCAGCCCTCGGCTTCGTATTCCTTGAACTTCTTATCACATACTGCCAGCAGTTCACGATACTCCTGTGGCGTCATACTTGCGTCAAGATCACCACCGCTGGGAACATAGCGGGAAAAAGCAAATACATTTACTCCGGCTTTCACAACAGCGTCAATAATGCCGGGGACTTCCATTCGGTTCGTTTTGGAAACGGTGGTCATAATCACGCTGCGGATACCTGCCCGGTTGATACATCCGATCTTCTCTAAAGTACAGTCATAAGAGCCGGGTTTACGAAACCAGTCGTGGGTTTCTCGCAGACCGTCAAGGGATAGCTGATATTTCTCGCAACCGTAGAATTTCAGTTCACGGCATACTTGATCGTTCAAGTGGAAGGGGTTACCGAGAATTGTAAACGGCACCTTATGTTCGTGCAGCAGTTCAAGCAGTCGCCAAAAATCGGGATGCAGGATCGGGTCGCCGCCTGTTATGTAGAAGTACGGCAAACGGTCATACATTTCACAGAAGTCGAGGCAGTTATAGAAGGTGTCCTGCATCTGTTTCCAATTCATTGAATCAAGTTCTTTGCAGATATCTCCCGAAAAAATATAACAATGCTTACACCGCTGATCGCACTCATCGGTGATATGCCATTGAAAAGAAAAATACTGCTTCATGTTATCGTCCTCGCTTTATATCGAATCGGTTTTCACCGAATAACAATCGAATGTTCCCGGCAGGAGCGTTCCCGCCGGGAACAGTTTGGGGTAGAGAAGAAATTACTTCTTGTCGCCAGCACCGCAGGCAGAGCCGCAAGCGGCAGGCTTTTCCTCGGGCTTGTCAGCAGCACCGCAAGCTGCGGGAGCTTCCGCAGGCTTATCAGAAGCACCACAGGCAGAGCCACAAGTAGCGGGCTTTTCCTCGGGCTTGTCGGCAGCACCGCAAGCGGCAGGAGTTTCCGCAGGCTTATCAGAAGCGCCGCAAGCGGAAGCAGGAGCCTCCTTTTTGCCCCATCCGAACAGGTTAGAAAGTGCCATTTGAGTGTCCTCCTTTAAGTATTCGGAAAGCGGTATGCTCCCCGTACTTAACATTGTACGGATATTTTCAGAGCGTACAAGTACGCACTTTTTTATAGGGATACGCACCTTTTTGTAACTATTGAGCGTTTAGGCGGTTTCTCGGCGCAATTTCATTTTTAACTTTTTTATGAACTTAGCTGTCGGTATTGCTTTTTAGGGAGTGTTGCAGTATAATATGAATGTAACATTCAAATTTAATGTAACAGAGGTGTCCTATGAAAACAAAAGCCGAACTGCTTCCCGAATGCCCGGTTGCTACCACCGTACAACTGATCGGAAACAAATGGAAGCTGCTTATTTTACGAAATCTGCTTGCACGCCCGTGGCGTTTTAATGAATTACAGAAATCGCTTGACGG
>JAFLUM010000026.1 GCA_022508805.1 Oscillospiraceae bacterium
GCTCCTGCAATCGAATATTACGCTCAGACAGGTGGTTGGACAAGAAAAGCGCAAGCGAATGTTATTGTTGATAGTGATAATCTCGGCATTGATTACAGTGGCGGCGATACAGACAAATACGGCGCAAATATCCGCTTTAAGATCACCGAGGGCTACGGAAATCCCTACTATTCGTGGACAAACCGCCACGGTGATGTGATCAATGGTCAAGCCTCGGTTACGCTTGACAATGAATGGAACGTAACATCCACGAACGAAATAAAATCCCTTAAAGATGTAGGCGAAGGCAAAAAACTCAGCTCTCAGTACATCTATGACGGCGAAGACGGCTATTACTACATTCGCGTTACGAACCAGGATAATAATACTCCCGGTAAAAATGTATACCGGTTTGCCCTGCTTACCGTTGTTGCCCATACTATCAAATACACGGTGCGCTATACGCCGGAGTATGATCCGAAAAACGGTGAAACGCCTTGGAACGGCTTTGTCATAGACCCCGGCTCCGGAGAAATGAAGAAACTGACAGAAGATTTTGATCCTGCTAACATAATGGATTTGGATCTTGACAGTATGCCAACGTACAATCACGAGCCGGATGTTTGCGCCCTGTACGAGATGGCAAAGGACGAAACCGGCACAGTTCCGGAGATATACCGTTCCATTCTGCATCAATATGATGATAATGAAGGTCCCTTCTACGACTTGATTTTCAACACTATGGCAACCATAGCTAATAACACATACGGCACTATCAGTCCTAAGGATAAAAACAAAAATTACACGTTTATGAACTGGGTAGTTGTTGGAGAGGATTTTACGCCTGTACAAGATGAAGACGGCAACTATATTCAATTCCGCAGCGGTGCAATCGACTTTACCCAATATGCCCACTACGCTGTCAAACACACTGCATTCGGAAATGCCGATACGGATATTCACGTTCTTCGTCTCATGCCGGTCTGGAGACCGATAAACAACCCCTTCACCTACAACGTCGTTCTCAACTGGGTAGACAATTTGGGAAATATCCATGCGGATAGATTCAACGACTACTGGGATGAGGTCGTCACGGAAATGACCGTAGGCGGTCAGGTATATGTTTTCTTCAACAAGGATGCAAAGCCGCTTCGTGACTGGATCGCAAATCACCCCACCTACAATTTCTGGAACGATGTCAACAACGCCACTACTCAAGAAGAGATCGGAGAAGCACTTCAGGATTATCTTATAGATGGCAACGATAATAAAAACTATGATGAAATTTTTGAAGCCTTATTAGTCGGTACAAACTACGAAGGGACTGTAAATCCCAGAACCATAGAAGCAGCTGGTGACGAAGCGTCTGAGTGGACCGATGTTTTCGAACGTCTGGGCAGGGACGTCTTCATCGTAAAAAAAGACGGCGGCGAGATCGGTATTTGGATGTGCGAAGATAAGGGCGGTTTGATTTTCCACAAGGACGTCCTGGAGGAGCCGTTTATCCCCGACGATGAGTTCTATTTTACCATCACAGATGCAAAAACAGGAGACGGTTTTAAAACGCCTCTTAGCGGAAAATACAATGCATATCCTCAATTTGTCTATGATGAGGACGGCAATCCGAGAGACCGCACTGACGATGATGCCTGGCTTGTCGAATTCAAAAACGGTGAGATCGTAAGCATCAACGGCGATGAAAAAGTTACTTACTTTACGCTCAAAGACGGTGATGGGATTTCCCTGTACGTTTCTGACGGACGATATACCGTTGCTGAACTTGGAAGTAAGAGCGGTAGCCCCTACAAAACGTCGGTGACGTATGCTTCCACTGACGGCAGCGGACCAAAGGAAGGCTGGATACTTCCAAAGGACGGTCAACTTGTGGGCAGCGAAAAATCAGTCAATTCATCCGACAAAGTTAAACAGGTGACTGCCACAGTTGATTTTGAGATCGGCGAGCATAATGTGGTGCAAACCCTGACCTTTGCCAACTCCACGCTTTCGATGCGCATCAACTGTGAGGTGTTAGCGCCTGCCGGAAACAGTTTGTGGACTCATAATTTCGGATACCAACTGCAATTCACCCTGCCGGACGGAGAAACACCGTTGCAAGATGATGCGGGCAATTATTACTACAATGTGACTGCCTATCGAAAGACTGTGGATGCTAAGGGCAAAATCAAATATGTCGCCACCTCCGGAAAACTCCGGATGATGTCGGAGACACAGATAGGCACCCGTGCTCTTGGGGATTCCGTCAGCCCGTTCGACGTCGGGAACAATGTCTGGTACGGCGCCCTTGATAGCAGCAGCTCTGCATTCACCCTCAAAGGCGATGATTATTATGTAATTGTTCTGCCTGCGCCAAGTGATTCGGACAGCACGGTAAGCTACACGGCCATCGAGACCAAGCCGACAAACGGTGAAACTTGGCATCTGGACGGTGATGCGTATTCCAGAAGCGGCGAGCTTAAGCTGGGTGTTCAGGCAGTGGAGACTTATATAAATACCGTCAACGATCCCAGCATCTATGTCACCAAGAGGGTGGTGAGATCGGACGGCAAGCAAGAAACCGGCTCGTTCACATTCACCGTGACACTGAGTGACACGACATATAGCGATGATAACTTTACAAACGGCGTGGCTACTTTCAGCCTGAAGGACGGCGAAAGTATGTTTTTGGTGTTGAATAGCAACCAAATCGGCAATACCTATACCGTAACTGAAGCGCCAAGTTCTGACTATGCCGCGAACTCTACCAATGCTTCCGGAACTATTGTAGACGGTTCGATGATCACGGTAAGTTTTGTTAACACGCAGATCACACCTGGTCCCGGTTATCTCGTTATCACCGAAACCGGCGGAAAGAAAGGCGAAACCTTCCTTTACAAAATAACTGACGAAAACGGCAGAGAATTGATAGTATCTGTGACTATCGGCGAAGACGGTACGGGAAAAACTATTGTTCTATGCCCTTCAGGATATTATACGGTTGAAGAAATTACCGACTGGGCATGGCGGTATGAGGATGGCGAATGCAAGCAAACTATGCCGATATACGTCAACAACTCCCATACTTTAGAAAGTCCGGCACACGCTGATTTTACAAACAAGCGAAACAGCAAGGTGTGGCTCGGCGGTGAGAACCGGAAAAACAACCTGTTCGTTTTCCACAAAAAGGAAGAGGAAGAAACTGATTAAGAAAGGATGATGCGGAATGAAACAAAAAATACCACGCAAAAAATGGTTGCCTATACTGCCTATTGTAATTTTGCTGGTCACACTCATTACTGCATCAGTTGTTGCAAAGTATATTAAAAATACCGCCGATGTGAAGAATACGTTTAAACCTGCCGCTTCTGTCACTCCTGAAATTATCGAGGAGTTTGAGGAGCATGATGACACTCTCAAGAAAAACGTGCATTTTAAGGTTGGTACAACCGAATATCCCGTTTATGTAAGAGCCGCGATCGTCATTACTTGGCAGAATGAGGACGGAGTAGTTTATTTCTCAGAGCCGAATAAGGCAAAGCCGATTTATGATGAAGGTATAATTATCGGGTATGACGGCGATTATTATATCGATTTGAATTCGACCGACTGGGAATATAATGAAGACGACGGATTCTATTATTACAAATCCCCTGTTGAAAGCGGCAAAGAAACCACTAATCTTATCTACGAATGCCGACAGATAAACGCAGCGCCCGTCGAGGGATACACCTTGAGTGTTGAGATCATTGTTCAAACCGTTCAGGCAATCGGCTACACTGACGAAGACAATCCAAACGGTGTTATTCCTGCTTATCAAGATGCTTGGACTTTATACACTGAACCTACTACGACCCCTGCACCGTCTCAACCCTAATTGGAGAATGTTATGGATATAGAGTATAAATCATTTCAGACAAAGCAGGAGTTATACACTTATATTCATAAGCAGCTTCAGCTTATAGCGGATGAAACAGACGATATCACTGCTATTCTTGCCAATGCTTCGGCTCTGCTTATGCTTGAATTGGAACATATCAACTGGTCAGGATTTTATCTTTATAAAAACGAAAAACTGATTCTCGGACCCTTTCAGGGCAAACCCGCTGTTGCCGAGATCGCCGTGGGCGATGGCGTATGCGGTACTGCCGCCGAAAACCTTAAAACACAGCTCGTTGAGGACGTTCATAGCTGTTGCAATCACATATCCTGCGATATGGCAACAAGCTCGGAGATAGTTGTTCCCATCTTGCTTTCAGACGGCTCTCTTTTCGGTGTTATTGATATTGACAGTCCCGTTCTTTCACGTTTTGATGCGGAAGATGAAAAAGGACTGGAACACGCCGCAAAAATAATTGCCAACGCAGTAGAATAACTATAATCAAAAGTCTGATTTATTTCAAAAAAGACCTTGTAATCATCTTGATTACAAGGCTTTTTAAATTTGTTAAGCACAAAAAACGCTCCCTCGTTGAGGGAGCTGTCGGCGAAGCCAACGGAGGGAGTGTGGCTGATTTTTTTTAACTATAAACTCTTAACGTATAAAACATATTCACCGATACAGGAAAACCCCATATCCAATGCGGCAGACTGGCTTTCTTCATCATTAAAATAAACCGTATGTCCATATCCTGCCGCTTTTAAATCGCTCAATATTGCCATTACCAATGCTTTATATATACGTTCATCAAATATATTATCCCGATAGCCTAAACTAAAAATCTCGCCGTGTCTTGCACAGATATATCCTGCTGCAACGCCGTCTTGATACAGCATATAAATGATCCACTCACTCAGTGTTGAATAAATTCGGTCTGAATTCCAATATGTATCGGAGTCAGTTTGGTGTATTTCCCTGAATTCAGAAAAATTGCTTTCGGTCACCTTTACAAGCTCGTTAGATTTCTCAGGCTTTTCAGCACCGTCAAAAATAAAAATATCGTGATAAGCTTCTTCGACTAACCTGCAACCGCTTTTTTGTAAGAAATCTACTGCGACGGAGTTCCTTTTCGGAAATCCAAAATATAAGTCATAGCCTGCAAAGTGAACATCGGCATATTTAATAAACTCAGCTAAAGCCTCTGCAGTATTCCTGTTAATAAAAAATCCGTTTGTTTGAAGATACCGATCTTCTTCAATATAGAAAAACTGGATCAAGCCTTCCACTACACCGTCTATCGTAAAAAGAAGAATATCTTGACCGTCTTTTCGCAAGCCGCTCCAAATATGATCTACAAATTGTTCCTTTGTAGAAATACCGTCTGAAAAAAGGGGATACCCCGAGCGCGTTTGATCCAGCGCAATGGAGTAGACAAAATCCATGTATTGTGCAATGTCTTCTTCTGTGGCTTTTACTAACATCACCCTTAACCTCCGTGACTTTTACTCCCGTATCTGCATAAGATATTCCTCATCCGAAATACCGCGGGCGAATGTGCGGGTGTATTCTTTAATGAGCAGATGTTTCTCGTCAAACTTATCACCTAAGACTGACCGTAGATATTCCGTAAACCAATCTACAAACCATTTTACGCACTTATCTAACTCCTCAAAGCTTGGCTCTCCAAGCCTAAGACCTAAGGAATTGTCCGGTGCAGGACACCATTTTCCGTTTAAATACAAAAATACTTGTGTATGAGTCTGGTGCAAATCGTCGGAAAGGTATTCCATAAACCAAGAACGGCAGGGGAGTCCGTGCCGTGCACAATAGACCTTAATAAGCTCCGCCACATCCCAGCACCAAGCGCAGTTGTTCTTTACCACATCTTCCGGTGACGAAAAGGCATATTCACAGACCGTAAAATCCTCATCGTCCGCAAAATGCAGTCTGCCTGATTTATCCCGATAGCCGTATCTAATACTTTCAACATACCGAAAAAATTCAGTAATACCCAGTTTCATTACATCTTCAAACGTTGCCATACCGTTTCAAAGCTCCTTTTTACCGAAATTTATCAGTCATTTTTCAGTGAAACTAAGTTTTAACTCTATTTCACCGTTGTTGACAATCTCTCCTGTCGGTTTGAATCCCAACTTTTCGTATACGTGCTTTGCAATTTTATTTTCGGGAACACAGTCGATCAATATATAGTCATACTTTTTAGAGTCACGCGCCATTTGGATGATTTGTTTGATTGCCTGAGTGCCGTATCCTTTATTTTGATATTCTGTCGGAAACATAATTCGCCATATCACGAGACAGCGTTCCTCTAAGTCTTCGTCCAACAGCATAAATCCAACGGGTACCTCATCATTATAAATTGCAAATGGGTATACATCATTGTTATCTCTATATAACCACGCTTGGGCAAGCGAATACTCATTGGATGCGACAAAACCTTCATCAGGTGGACGCTTCATTTGTACAATAGCAGTAAAATTATCTTCAGTAATTTTTTTAAACTGAATCATATTATCAACGACTCTTTTCCAAATTCAATTTTGACAATTATCTAAAGTAATACATAAGATTTAAGCAATCCGGCGCATCGTCATCAATGTAGCCTGTATCAACAAAACCTATTTTTTCATAGACCTTTAGCGCAGGTGTAGCCTCTTTATTGACACACACCTCAACGCAGTCATACTTTCCTTCGTTTTTAAGCATTTTTATTATCAACTTTAGTGCTTCCGTTCCGTAACCCTTGTTTTGAAAAGATTTATCGATCATAAATTGCTGCAGATCATAACAGGCAGGCTCTTCATCCAAATCTCTTACCAGCGCAACACCGATAATTTGACTGCCATCAGCGATACCGATAACACGGGCGTTGCAGTGACGATATACATATCCTCTGGCAATAATGCCTAAGGGTGAATCAAGAAAAGTCTTTTGCCTGTCAGTTACCGAAAGCCGAGCAATACTCATCCAGTTCTCCTCTGTAACCTCAATTAATTGTATCATAAGATATCCTTTCAAGCTCACAATTCATATGATTTTTTTATTGTACCATAAATGCCAATATTCTACAATAAATAAACGGCTGAAATCATTGCGATTTCAGCCGTTTTGAAAGGGTAGCTCAAAATAGATGCCATTTTGACGCGTGCAGTTTGCTTTTAATAAAGAAAAAGAGCCTGAACGCGAATTGCGTCCAGACTCAGTCTGGCGGAAGCGGTGGGATTCGAACCCACGAGCCCGTGAAGGCTACCTGATTTCGA
>JAFLUM010000027.1 GCA_022508805.1 Oscillospiraceae bacterium
TGAAGGCTACCTGATTTCGAGTCAGGCCCGTTATGACCACTTCGATACGCTTCCTTATTCATTTCTAAATCTTACAGCTTTGATATTCTATCAAAATCATACAAATTTGTCAAGACAGAATTGGTCAATTCACCACACAAGGAAAATAGCACAAAAAAATATTTGGAGTGCATCACTTCAAATCAATCCAATACCTTTCCAAATTGACGGATTCTTTTGGCTCAAAGACGGTAGATTCATACACTCCGCCGTTTGAGAGTATAGTTCTTCGGCTGGCTTCATTTGAATCGATGCAGGAAATCAACACTTTACTGAGTCCGATTTTTCGGCAATAGGGGAGGCAGTCACGGAGCATTCTTTTGGCATATCCTTTTCGCCGTTCTGAGGGGCGTACGCAATAGCCGATATTCCCCGCATATTTTTCCAAAAATTCATTGAAATAGTGTCTGACCTGAATCATTCCGACAATTCGGTTATCACTTTCACGAACATATATGAACTGCGTTGAAACCACGAAATTTTCGGGAACGGTTTCAGGCTTTGAGAAGCTTTCAACCTGCTTAAGCCAATCGTAGGGATTTTCCATTCTGCGCAAGGAGCCGCATCCGTCCATAGAGCCTCCTTCACGCAAAAACTCTTCCCTATAAGAGATGATTTCATCACAGTATTTTTCAGTAGGAGTTATCAATATAAGCTTTTCCATTGAGATGTTCCTTTACTGCTTTAATGATTCAAGTGTATCGGTGACATAATCAGTAATATTACCGTAATGCGTGCGGGGATCAGGCAGTGAATTAAGATAGTTATAGGTCGTGCGGTCATAACGATAATTCTTCATAAAGAATTTGTCGCATATCAGCTTAATAGGGGAATCGTCGCATACTCCTGCGGAGCAATATGAAAAAACAGCTGCTTTTTTGTTTAGAAGAGGATTTTGATCTGTGTTTATTTTGCCTGTATCAAAAAGAACACTTGTGAGTCTTTCAAAGAGAGCCGTCAATCTGGATGGTATGTTCGCATAGACGGGTGAAATAATGAAGATTGCATCGGCTGCCTGCATTTTATCAAATATTTCATGAAAACGGTCCTTGTCTGATGGCGGAAGAACACAATACCCCGCTTGTCCGCAACGGTGACAGGATGTGCAGCTCTCAACTTTATGTTCGGCTAAATGAATAAAATCAAAATCGAAGTCGCTAATGTAGGGGCATATTGCACTTTCGATTTCTGCGTTTTTACCGCCCATTCTGTGGGAAGCAAAAATGACAAGAACTTTCAATGGATTATTCACTGTTATCACCCCCGATTAAAATAATACGACTGTTCGTCTTTAGAATCAAGTCCGCCGAAAGTTTTAAGGTTTCGGTTATGCTTCTTTATCAGATGTCAATTTTATTAACTCTAAAATATCACTTTCATTCATAAATTGCAAATAAGGAGCGGCGGACTCAATTCCACCTTTTTGGAATGCGGTAAGTGCTAATTCTCTGACCGTTTCTTCTTTTAAAAACGGTATCATAAAGTTTGTAGACTCACCTTTATTTTGATAATAAAGAAACAGATTTTCTATTTTTTCTTGATTTAAAAAGGGAAGAAAAACAGAAATGCTTTTTCCCATTCCCAATGCGACACCTGCCAGCCTCTCAATATGTGCTTCTTCTAAAAAGGGAAGAACTGTATTCAATACTTTAGGATTATAATTTGAAGAAACAATCATATTTTCAATTTGTGACGGTTTCATAATAGCTGCCGCATCAATAATGTCATCTTTTGAGTATTCTTTTTCATTTAGTGTATTTTCATTGATAACATCAGATAAAACGGTATTTGTTTTCCCAAGTATCTCGTCAATGGAAACGCCCAATATTTCAGCTAATTCGGGTAATTTTGAGATATCAGGCATTGAATTTCCACGTTCCCAATTCGACACGGCTTGAAAACTGATTGAAAGCTTATCAGCCAGTTCAAATTGTGTCATATCATTCTTTTTCCTAAGTTCAGCGATTCTTCTTCCGATTTGTACCGTATCAAACATAACAAACATTCCTTTCTGCTAATTGCAGATACAGTATATCAAAGTACAATAATGTTGCAACAGCAAGTGCTGATTGAGTTTTTATAAAGTAATAGTTGAATTACACAGTCTCTTTAATCTATTATATTGGTACGAAAAAAGCAGAAAGAATGGCTATCTATTGTCTACCGTTTCCATTTAATTCACATTATGTATATCTGAAGCATTTTTCTCTCGCTTACGAAAGTAAAGGTAAGTGCATAACCATTCACACATGGATAAATCTGAATTTATCTCAAATCAATTCGGTATATGCATTTCTCCGTTTCACCGGAGTTAATGCGCATATCGTTATCTTCAGGCAACTCAACAATTTCAACCAAATGACACCCTGCATACTCGCAAGTTTTTCTTGATGCATAGTTATCCGGATTACAGGTTATAATGAGATGATCCATATTGTGCTTTTTCGCCAATTCAAATAACAGCAAGCAAGCTTTTCCGGCGTAATGGTGCCCTCGGTACTCCTCGTATATGCGGTATCCGATATTCCCGCCATAATACGTATTCAAATTGTGACCGATCCGCAAGTCACAGTCTCCCATCTGCCTGCCTTGTTTATCGCAAATAGCAAAATGATATGTAGGCACCCATCCTTTTTCTATATTGCCGTATACCGTTTCTTTTAAGCGTAATTGAATTTCATCATTTACCAAAAAACTCGTGTCTAAAAACATCACATTCGCCTCTGAATTCCGTTTTTATCTTTTGATATTGTATCACCTAAATATAAATTTTTCAATGTCTGACTTATTACGCCATTCATTGACAAGCGTAAATATTCGTGATATATTTAATTCGGTTAAATTTGTATGCTTATGGCATCAAAATGATAGATTAGGATGGTTTTTATGAAGCACACTGACATCTCAAAATTATTTCAAAATTCCGAGGATTATTTAGACAGGGAAGTAACCGTATGCGGTTGGGTCAGAACATCTGCAGAGGTTAAACCGATGACCTTTATACAGATCAATGACGGAACCACATCAACTAAAAACCTGCAGTTGACGATCCATCAGGAAAGAATATCCGATGAAGAGTATAAGAGCAATATAAAGCCTCTGCTTTCACTGGGTGTATCATTGAAAGCAACGGGAATTTTAATTGCATCTGAAAGAAACGGTGTTGAGCTCGAGGTAGAGACTATTGAAATGCTGGGCGATTGTCCGTCAACATATCCTCTTCAAAAGAAAAAAACGAGTGTTGAGTTCCTTAGAACGATTCCCCATTTGCGTACGAGAACCAATCTTATGAAAACGGCTATGATGATACGTTCAAGGTTGGCTTATGCAGTACACAGCTATTTCACTCAAAACGGTTACATTTATTTGCACACTCCCATAATTACCGACAGTGACTGTGAGGGAGCAGGGGAGATGTTCAGAGTTACAACTCAGCCCTGGAATGCCTCGTATAATACCGAGGAAGAGTATTTTGAAAATGATTATTTCGGTCAAAAAGCAGGGCTCTCTGTTTCCTGTCAATTAGAAGGCGAAATGGCGGCTGTCGGCGGCTTGGGACGTATCTACACGTTCGGTCCCACATTCCGTGCGGAAAAAAGCGATACTCCGAAGCACGTCGCCGAGTTTTGGCATGTTGAGCCGGAGGTTTGCTTTGCCGATATTAATGAGATAATTGAGATCGGTGAGGACTTTATCAAATATATTATCCGTGATGTTATGGAGAATTGCTCGGAGCAATTAAGCTTCTGCGACAAATTCTTAGAAAAAGGACTGCTTGACAAATTGAATCACGTTGTCAACAGCGAATTCGCACGCGTAGATTATACGGATGCTATAGAGATACTCCAAAACAGCGGACGTAAATTTGAATATCCTGTTTTCTGGGGATGCGACCTTCAAACGGAGCACGAGAAATATTTGACCGATGAACACTTTAAACGTCCTTTGTTTGTTGTGAATTATCCCAAGGATTTGAAATCTTTCTATATGAAGCAGAACGATGACGGTAAAACCGTTGCCGCAACGGACTTGCTTGTCCCGGGTATCGGTGAGATCATCGGATGCAGTGAGAGGGAGACGGATTACGATAAATTAGTCAACGCCATGACCGCAAGAAATATGCCGCTGGAGAATTATCAAAAGTATCTTGATACGAGAAAGTACGGCAGTGTTCAGCACAGCGGCTTCGGACTTGGTTTCGACAGACTGGTTATGTATGTAACAGGTATAAATAATATCCGAGACGTCCTTCAGTTCCCGAGAACATATCAGCATATTTATTGATTATCACAGCAAAAAGTCTCTGAGACCGTCGGTCTCAGAGACTTTTTGCTGTGAAAGACTATCTACATAATTATCAGTTGTAGGGGACGATGCCATCATCGTCCCGCAACACGGTTAAGTTTTATCGGTAACTCACGGGCGGGTGTGGGCACCCGCCCTTACAGGATAACATATTCCTCCCTCAAATAGGGAGCGGAAGGATTCGTGCAAATTATCAATTTGTTTTTCTTTATTGATGTAAAAGACTACTGATATATTTAATCAGCAATCAAAGCTCTTAAATTGTCAATTCTTTCAGGGTTTTCTGAAGATGCCCACTCCTTTAGTTTAGGGCAGGGGAATTGATCGCATTTGCCGCAATGCTCTTGCCCTTTTTGGGAATTGCACTGATATAATTCACACTCTCCCCAAAATACCTTACCCTTAATATTTTTACATCCACCGCAACCCATTTCGGCTTTAAACTTACAAGTGTCACAGTCAATTCCGCAAACAGATATGTTCATATTTGGTTCTCCTTTTTATTGAAATGCTTTTTATATTATACGATAAACTATAATGACTGTAAAGAGGCTTTTGACCTAACAAAAAGCTGCTCGGTTGAGCCGTGTATTGTTTCATAGTCACCCAGTTTCTTAAAGCCGTATTTTTCATATAGCCCGATTTCTCCGCTTGTAAGATATACTTTTTTATATCCCAACTCATACGCATACGAAGCGGCGCTTTTGATCATCAATTCCGATAATCTTTTGCCTCGGTATTGTTCGTCAACAAATACGAATCCAACAAATGGCGTAAATTCATATTTCGGAGGCAGCGCATCCTTTTCAGTGAATGTACAAAATCCTACAATCTTTCTATCGGCATAAGCGGCAAATACTCTTTCCCATTCGTTGAATTCATTGCTTTGCATTTTTTCAGCTAAATAAGGACCCGCTCCCCACGAACATTTTTCAGCCATTGAAATGGTTTCATTCCAATACGGATGTCCTTGAGTCATTGAATAGATTTCTGTCATATACTTTCATACACAAATTGCATTTTATTTAGTCTTTTAATCATGATATCACAAAAACAAGCGTATTTCAATGATATATCGCTGATGCGATATGATATACGGCAAAGCCGTATGATATAATATCCGTTCCTTCATATGCCGAAGGCATATATCATCGCTCGCAGAGCGATATCACACCGAAGGTATATCACCCATTCCGCAAGGAACGGATATCATTGCAAAAAAGACACCCCAAGGGTGTCTTTTTTGCTGGTGGGCAGGGGTGGATTCGAACCACCGAAGTCGTCGACGGCAGATTTACAGTCTGCTCCCTTTGGCCACTCGGGAACCTACCCATATTTATTTGTGGAGCTGGTGGACGGACTCGAACCCCCGACCTGCTGATTACAAATCAGCTGCT
>JAFLUM010000028.1 GCA_022508805.1 Oscillospiraceae bacterium
TTTTCGGTCGGAGCGACCGAAATTTCGCTTCGCGAAACCGTGAAAAACGACGCGGAGTTGACTTATCATGGGATAAGTGACTCTTGTCGAAAAAATCTTTTTGGTCACGTTATTACATATTAAAACGCCCACAAACGGCATTGGTAATCCGTTTGTGGGTGTTTGCTTTTATCTGAAATCCGGGATGCTCATTGAAAATTCGACCGCTTGTAAATCAGAATTAATCGGCGTCAAATAGTATTCGTCATTCCAATCGTCTTTTATTTCGTCAAAAATTCTTTCGTATATACATACAATGCCATTATAGTGCGCAAGTCCATATATTGGTCCGTCCCACCAACAATTTATAGTTATCACCTTAAAGTTAACCATAATACGGATCAGAATCTACCGACATAGATCACTGCCGCATAAATCACTAAAAGATGGACCGGATAGAAAATGTAAAAGAACCATTTTGAAAAACGCGGGTGTGATCCCTTGTTTCCGTTGTAAAAAACTGTAGCTATCGCATATCCCAGCATAAGGAAAAAAAGATCAGTCAGGAAATATTCAAGACCGAGAATAGGCTCGAACGAAACAACTGTTATAAACAACATCATACAAGCGCAGGAGCCGAAGCATATCAGCCTGACTATCGGTTTGTCTTTGAAATAATAAAATGACAAAATGATAGGAATTCCGAACAACATCCACTGTGATCCAAATATCACTGTAAGCGCGTCCATAAGGATCACAAGCAATATTTTTACCGGTTTTTTCAAGCCGCTCTCACAGATGATAAGTGAAACAAGCCCGAGAAACAAGGTGAAAAACACATTCAGATAAAGGAAAAGGTCGGTTGTCAGCAGAGTCCCGTTTGTGGAAAGACAGAAAGGAATCTGCGATATTACCGCAAAAACAAGCAGCCTCAGCGCATACTTTTTCGGTGAGCGGGTATATCTGAAGCCTTCCGCTATAAAAAAGAAGAATATCGGAGGGGCTATCAGCGACATTTGCGTCAGAACAAATCGAAGCACGGAATCACCCGGGTTTGTTGCCTCGCTCCATACAAAGCCCACAAAATGTCCGACAGCCATTGGTATTACCGCAATATATTTCAATGTATCGCGGTCAATGATCCTCAGCTTTTCTGATTTGGTATCCATTAATCTTTTACCTCTGAATTACAGTTATTCGTGCAGAGTCAGATCAGAAATTATCGCACGTCATAATAAAACTGATCCGCGGCGGCACGGTCTTTGCCTGTAAAAATTCGTTTTGTCAGCTTTCGGTTTTTTATGAGATACCAGTCGCCAAATTCATTGAATTTTCGTGATGAGGTAACAATATACGAGCGTTTGAGCGTACCGTATTTTTGCCCTCTGCTAACTCCCAGTTTTTTCAGACGTTTTGCAAAATCCATATCCTCAAGGCTCACAAGACTTTCATCAAATCCGCCTATCAGTTCAAAATCCTTTTTGTAAAACCAGAACATTGCGCCGCTGAGATATCCGCCGCTTTTTATCATCGTGGGAAGCAAATTCAATGCAACATACAAAGAAGAAAAAGCAATTCCGACCGACATTCTGTCAAACCGCGGGTTTGTACCGCCTCCGACATAACTGCCGCTTTGGAGCATTGATTTGATCTCAACAAGCGAGTATTTTGTCATCCGACTGTCGGCATCTATCGTCACTACGATTTCACCGTTGGCGGTCTTCACTCCCGTGTTGCGTATTGAGGCGATACATTTTTCATCATTGCTCAGCACTCTTGCACCATAGTGCCGTGCTATCGCAGCGGTTTTGTCCGTACATCGGTTTGCGACAACGATAATCTCCACGCTATCGGGAGCGACATATTTTGCCGCGCTTATTACAGAGCGCAGACATTTTCCGATATATTTTTCTTCATTATGCGCGGGAATAACCACTGTAAACGAGCATTTGTTCATAGTGCACCTCACAATTCCGATTTGCAGCTATAAGTTTTACTGTCTCACCATATATCCTTTTTCATCTCGAAAGCGTTTTGAATCATAGATTCTCTATCTATTCAACCATATTATAGCACTTTTTATAAAAAAATGCAAGTAGTTGTTAAAGTGTCTGATTTAGTTTTCCTCACCGGTTTTCCTTGACGTGGCAATGCTATATCAGATTTATATTTATAGACGGAACTTGGAGAAAAGTCAAACGGCTTTCGGCAGATTTTTATAAAATCACAAAATTAGCCGAAAAGAAATGCTTCCAAGTGCCTTATTTCTTTTTTTCAGCAGCTCAAATTTTGAAATAATACCTCAACCACATGAATTTTCTTGTAAAAATCCGGAAGGCCCAAGCAATATTATTGGGGTCCGTTATTGACAAATTGCACCAAAATGTGTATAATAAAAACGTACGATAAACGCGAGTTGGGAAAGCTCCTAAAAAGAGTCAAAAAAGACGATTTTATTATATGCGCGGAGCTGTCGCGGTTAGGCAGGAATCTATTTATGATCATGGAGATTCTGAACATCTGTATGACCAAAGAGTGTAAGGTGTGGACAATAAAGGACAACTATCGCCTGGGCGAGGATATTCAAAGCAAGGTGCTGGCATTTGCGTTTGGCTTATCTGCGGAAATTGAGAGAAACTTGATAAGTCAGAGAACCAAGGAGGCACTTGCCAGAAAACGATCCGAGGGAGTTATTCTTGGAAGACCGATAGGGAGAAAATCTTCTCATGTAAAGCTTAGCGGTAAGGAAGAAACCATTAGAGTGCTGCGAAGACAAAACGTCTCAAAATGCGAAATAGCCAGGATTTTCGGCGTACACAGAATGACGGTTGACGCTTTTATAAAGAGCAATAATTTAGATGGTTAGTATGCAATAAAAGTTACTATGTTCTTTGGTCGTAACTGTCGGTGTAGAATATTTTCAGCCTTGTTCGTCTTTGTTCGGGCATTACAAAAATTTACGCTCATAATTAAAGCGGGGAAGTGTGATAACTCCCTCGCTTTGTTTTTTGCAGATCGTTTCCCGAATTGCCGAAACATAACCTCCGAATAAAGCGTTTATTCCTCGGAATTTTTATCATCGCCGGCATTTTGTTTTGATAGTATGGCTTGGATCTCATCCTCGGTGCTTTTAAAGCTGCTTTTGCTTAGAAAATTCAAAAAATTACTGTTAATGCCGAGTGCGCCAAAAATCCCGGCGTTTTCAAACATTTCGTCGAGGTATTTGTCCAACAGCGTTTCCGCGAGCGGCGTTGTCAGATCGTTATGAATACCGCTTTCGCTTACATAACGGCGGTAATCCGATTTCTTTATCTCGTTTTCGGTTATCCTTTTAGCTTCTTCTACATAGTAACCGAACGTTTCGCCGCTTTGGGCGAGCTTTTCCGCCTTGCGTAGCGCAAGTCTTTCCTGTGGACTTTTGTGTACATAAACGTGCATAATAATGACCTCGCTTTTTATGTTTATTGGAAAATTCCCCTTGAAATATTACCTATAAATATTATCGTCCGAAAATCGTAAAACTTTAGTTTTTCTGAATTATTTATTCTTTTTTGTGGAATATGCCGTGCCGCTACGGTTTGGGTATCGCCGGGGATCATTGCATTGACAAACTTGGGAATTCATGCTATAATAAAAGTGTAAACACTTTTATTATATTTTTATTTCAATGCCCTCGCGCAT
>JAFLUM010000029.1 GCA_022508805.1 Oscillospiraceae bacterium
CGGCACGCGGTTTTGGAGACCGCTGCTCTACCAACTGAGCTATACCCCTATATATTTATTATAATTTATAATTTTATTTCTCTCAATTATCAAAAGAATGTCGTTACTAAAATATTATATATGAATAAATATTTTTGTCAAGAGAAAATGCTACAATTTTATCTCTGATTGAGTGAAAAATAAAGTAAATTTTGTTATGGTACACTTGACGGTTGGCAAAAAAGAAATTCAACTCAAAAAATGATATGATAAGATACGACCAAACGCCATATCAAGTAAGGAGTTGAATTTCTGTGAACGGTTTATTATCAAGAACGCACATTTGTCAATGGAAAATTAGATGTTCGTTAAAAATATTTTAAATTTTCTTGAAATAATAAGAGCTTCGTTGATGTCATTCAGCACTATGCCATATTTTTTATCTCTGTTTGTATAATCGTCAATGATAGACGATAAAATTATGAACCCAATTGATTTTATTTATCCGTAATGTTATTATCATTGTACACAACAACAGGACGGTGAAAATATGGATATAAATATTGATCCAAACGGGATTTGGTATCACGGTTCAAACAAAATATTTGATATTCTTGAGGAGGGAAGCACTGTTACGCAGTGGAAGGGGTTGGCAGAGGCTTTTTCTCATAAGCCGTCTTTGCTGTATTATACGAGAAAGGGAAAAATACGCCATAACGGCAAAAAACGGGGCTATTTATATATAATTGACGAGCCTGTTATCATCGGTGAGGACGTTTATCAGCACCCGCGAACGTCAATGGATAAAAACGCGGAGTTTTTAACTACCCGTCCGCTTAAGGTTAAGCTGATAAAGAATTTATAATGATATACTCAGCCTTTTTCGCCTTATTTGCAGTAATTTTTTATAAGTTTTTTGAGATATCCTTTGTCAAAACCGTAGTATAAAGGTGAGGCAGAAAGGGTGATGAAATTTTGGACGACAGTCAAATCATTGAATTATTCTACGAGCGCTCGGAGCGGGCAATCGTTGAATTATCGAAAAAATACGGTTCTGTTTGCACTAAGGTTGCCGATAATATACTTGGCAACAGGCTTGATGCGGAGGAATGCGTAAACGACGCATATCTCGGGGCATGGAATACCATACCGCCTCAAAACCCGAATCCGCTTTTAAGTTATGTCTGTCGGATCGTTCGTAATCTTGCCGTGAAAAGATATCACGCGAATACCGCCGCAAAGCGAAACAGTATTTATGACGTGGCTTTGGACGAGCTTGAAAACTGTTTCCCGACTGCAGAGTCGGCGGACGATGAATTCAATGCAAAAGAGCTGACACGAATAATTGATGATTTTCTTGGGACGCTTGACAGGGAAAATCGCATTATGTTTGTCCGCCGCTACTGGTATTCGGATTCCGTTGCGGATATTGCAGAGCTTTTTAACACAAGCAGCCATAACGTATCGGTTCGACTTTCCCGAACACGCGAAAAACTGAAAAAGTATTTGGTCAAAGAGGGTGTATATTTATGAAGAAAAATATGATTTCCGAGGCAATCGGTAATATTGACCCAAAATTTGTGAATGAAGCAACTTCATATACCGGTAAATCAAGGGTCGTTCGTCGCAATGTATGGGCAAAAGTGTGCGCCGCAGCGGCGTGTATCGCACTTGTTGCTGCCGTGGGATTGGGAATTTTAGGAAATATTGACCATACAGTTACATTGGATAACGGCGAAACGCTGAAATTCCGTAAGTCCAATACTGAAATGATGGGCGGTCAAGATATGGATGTGTTTACCCGTGAGCTTACGGCGGAAGAAATTCATATGCTGTTTAAGGATCTGTCGGTTGACGGATGTGTAATTTACGACGGGGAAACATACAACGCCATTGGAGCAGAAAACAAAATCCTCGGAATAGAAGGATATATCGATGATGTAACGCTTCTTGTATCCGTAACGGGGGTCAATATTGATGACACACCCATAACAGGGGGGATTGAAACAATCTCCAAAGTGGAAGGCGTTCCCGTCACTGCGGGATACAGTATTTTTAACGGCTACATTTGTTACTATGCATCTTTTGAGATGGGCGGAAATACGGTGTACGTTGAAAAGGGCGCAAAGATAAATGATTCTAAGGCGGTAAAAGCGGCAAGAAATGAATTAGCATCTGCAATTCAAAATTTGATAGATAACGGGGAAATTGATCTCAGTCAATTAGCAGAATAATAAAAAATAAGGGCATCGCTTAGAAGGTGCCCTTATTTTGTCATCCGATTGTGGGAAACAAAAAAATAAATACAATTAGCTATTGACTTTTTATAAGTTTAACTATATAATATTTGAGCAACCAATGAGGGCCAATAGCTCAGTTGGTTAGAGCATCCGGCTCATAACCGGACGGTCCGGGGTTCGAGTC
>JAFLUM010000003.1 GCA_022508805.1 Oscillospiraceae bacterium
AAGATATATCGCCTATATGAACTTGAATTGTAGCATAAACATTTCGACAAATTCCGGTTTGTCGAACAAATGACATGTAGCGTGGAAAAATCACAGATTGTTTTAGGTTAAAGACAGCGTACTTCGTGCGTGTGGAGGAACGGTATGAAAAATAAAAGTAAGAGTATAAAAATCTGCATTACCGTGGCGGCGGCATTGCTTGCGGCGGTAATAATAACTGTGCCTATTTTGCAGTCAAAGGGTATGTTCAGCGCGGGCAATAAAGACGAATACAGCCTTGAAAACACCGAAGAACTGGCTGACAGCCCAATCAAGGGCAAAACGGTTATTTTCCTTGGTAGCTCCGTGACATACGGTTCAGCCTCAAAGGGTGAATCATTTGCGGATTTCCTTGAGAAAAGGGACGGTATTATCGCAGTCAAGGAGGCCGTTTCAGGGACAACACTCGTCGATAACGGTGCAAAATCCTACATTTCAAGAATGAAAACCATTGATAAAAATATTAAAGCAGATGCGTTTATCTGCCAGCTTTCCACCAACGACGCAACTAAGAAAAAGCCCCTCGGCGGAATGTGGGACGACTATTCAATGAGCGATTTTGACACCGAGACCGTGGCGGGTGCTATTGAATATATAATCGCTTATGTAAAAGAAACGTGGGATTGCCCCGTGATATTTTATACCGGTACAAAATATGACAGCGAGCAATACGAAAAAATGGTGGATTTGCTTTTGGATGTTCAAAAAAAGTGGAATATAGGCGTAATAGACTTGTGGAATGATGCGGATATGAACGCTGTCAGCAGGGATGATTACAAGCTGTATATGGCAAACGGGATACACCCGACCCGTGCAGGTTACCGCGAGTGGTGGCTGCCGAAGTTCGAGGAATATCTGTACAATACGATAGGCGATAATACTTAAAATATTTAATATTTGATCAGCATTACTCAGCAAATATTTTAAGATAATATAAAAAAGGTAATAACTTGACATTATTCTTGTTTATGATTTATAATTCTATTGTAAATACTATAAAATAATGCCGGGGTGAAAAATGAAAAAGCATATTGCGAATATTATTTCAATATCAAGAATTATTGCGGCATCGACACTTTTTATTTTTAGTGAGATAACAAGTGGATTTTTGGCTATTTATATTTATTGCGGTTTTTCTGACCTTATTGACGGACCTATTGCCAGAAAGCTTGGAACTGTCAGTATTTTCGGAGCAAAAATGGATACAATGGGTGACGTTTTAACCTATTTATCTCTTGCAAAAATTTTGATTATTCAAAATCTTATTCCGTTTTGGTTTTATATTGTAGAGGGAATTGCTTTTGTAGGATTTTTAGTTTCAGCAATAATATCCAAGAAAAAACACGGAAAATTTTATTTTGTTCATTCAAGATTCGGAAAAATCATGGGTGCATCCATGTTTATTCTTCCCCTTGCGATTCAGTTGATCAATGAAAGAATTTATATTGGAATTATTTGTGCAATTTCAAATATTGCCGCAGGTGAATCGGTTTATATTCAGCTAAAAAGCAAAAATGCCCATTCTGATGTTGTTTCTTTAAAGAAAATAGAAGATTGACTGTATCTGTCATTTTTTTGATAGCATAAAATTGACAGGTGCATTAAAAATGCAGTTCACAGGAAAAAAGAGCGACAATTTTCGGTAGAAGATTGTCGTTTTCTTGTTAAAAATAATGATTGACAAACACTGTGTGCGGTGATATAATACAAAAAGTCGCTTATATGCTTTAAAGCGATAAAGCGAAACGATAAGAGCAAGGAGATCTTTTAAATGGCACCCAGAAAAGGTAATTTAATGAGCGTCAGGGGAGACGTCAAGGTAGTTGATGCCACCCTGAGAGACGGTGGACTGTGCAACAATTTTGAATTTACTGATGAATTTGTCACGGAGCTTTATAAAACCAATATCAAAAGCGGCGTAGATTATATGGAATTCGGCTACAAAGCCAGTAAAAATTTGTTTAATGAAAGCGATTTCGGCAAGTGGAAATTCTGCAATGAAGAGGATATACGCTCAATCGTAGGCGATAACATTTCGGATATGAAAATTTCCGTTATGGCAGACGTGGGCAGATGCGATTTCAAAACCGATTTTCTGCCTAAAAGCGAAAGCGTCATTGATATGGTGCGTGTGGCGTGCTATATTCATCAAATTCCCGCTGCAATTGAGATGATCGAGTATTTCCACGAGCTTGGGTACGAGACCACCTGCAATATTATGGCGATCTCACAAGCAAACTTAAATCAAGTTGAGGAAGCACTCAGTATGCTTGCGCAGTCAAGCGTTGACGTTATCTATCTTGTGGACAGCTACGGCTCGCTTTATCCCGAAAACGCGGCGGAGCTTGCAAAGGTATACCTTGCCGCCGTCGAGAATACGGATAAAAAAATCGGTTTCCACGCCCACAACAACCAAAATCTTGCCTTTGCAAATACTATTGAGACGCTGTCATACGGCGTGTCCTATCTTGATGCTACAGCTATGGGCATGGGCAGGGGAGCAGGCAACTGTGCAATGGAGCTTTTGCTGGGATTTCTCAAAAATCCAAGATACAGCCTTTACAGTTTGCTTACCTTTATTGAAAAATATATGATTCCATTAAAGGAGCAGGGTATCGTATGGGGCTATGACCTTCAGTATATGCTCACGGGTCAGCTTAACCGTCATCCGCGTGAGGCTATGGATTTCACAGCAAAAAAACGCAGTGACTACTGCGAATTTTATAAATCTTTACTTGATAATTTTTAATTGATATGGCAGTTTTTGACGATTTTTTAAAGCTGGATATAAGAGTCGGAACAATTATTAAGGCAGAAAATTTTGAAAAGGCAAAAAGACCTGCTTATAAGCTGCAAATCGATTTCGGGCAGGAGATAGGCATAAAAAAATCCTCCGCTCAAATAACACAGCAGTATAAAGCAGAGGAACTTGCAGGAAAGCAGGTTTTGGCGGTGGTCAATTTCCCACCGCGCCAAATTGCCGATTTTATGTCTGAGGTATTGGTTTTAGGGACGTACAGCAAGGACGGAGTCGTGCTGATAACGCCCGATAAAACAGTAGAAAACGGCGATAAGCTGGGATGAAAAATGAACGCCTGCATCACGCAGGCGTTTTTAAATGTATTACCTTTTTTCGTTTCCTCTTTGAGGGATCCGGCAAAGCGTTACCTTTGACTGAGGGAGTTGCAGATTGTTTTTTAATATGCATCCGTTATACAAATCGGAAATTCTCAATCCCCGCGCCGAGCTCAAAATGGTATTTTACAATACCTAAATCGACTTTGGAGTAAAATCCGCCCGTCGCCTCTGCCTTAACATTGCCGTCGTCAAGCAGAGTGAAACGGAATTTCTGCTGATTCGTGGCAGTAGGCGCCATCATTGACGCCTCCAAACCATTCTTAAACCAGCGGGGCATATCTCCGTTGAATTTACACAGCGGATCAATGGAACGGTTAACGTGGGGTACGCCGTTTGTCTCGCCGTATCCTACCGAGATAACGCACACTAACTTTTCTCCGTGACCGATTTTATACGCCGCCTTGCTCTTGCTGAAGGTCAGCGCCACCCAGCAGGTGTTAAGTCCAAGCATTTGAGCCTTTAAAACGATTCTTTCACCGTAGTAGCCGCCTTTTTCCTGCAGGTCAGCACCCTTTTTGCCGATTATTGCAATATAGTTTCTTACTCCCGTAAATTTGCCGTAGTGTGCCCAAAAGCCGTCAAAAGCGTTCGGCTCGTCGGTTATAAGCTGAATATTGAGTCCGCTTTCTCTGTTGCACTGTTCAATTTCAGATTTCAGCTGGGCGAGCACATCACCCTCAATTCTTTTGTCGGTGTACTTTCTTACGGAATGGCGTTTTTCCATCGCTTCAAAAATGTCCATTTATGTCACCTCTTACTAAAGTATAGGCTTTAGTATACTTTTTGTCAACAATTTGATTTTGCTTTAATTGTGTAGTACAATATCAGCGAACAGCAATACTTTGAGGTGAGCACAATGGATAAAGAGAACGGAGAATGGATCATTCGCGGCATAAAAGAAAATGATCCCGAATGTATCAAATCGGCGGATGCTCTTATAGATTTTGTAAACGAAGTCGGATTTTTGCCGCTGTTTAAAAATGATATTCCCGGATTCTCGGTAGAGGAACGAACGGTATCCCGCTATTGGTGGTCGGATAATAAAGAACGTGACCCATGGCTGTGGCGGCAAGAAATAGCGCAGAGCGGCAAGGTGGCATACGGAAAATTCTTTGATAAAAAGGCGGGGTTCGTGTCTCTTGAATGCTTCCCTCATTTTGCCAACTACCGCAGAGACGGATACGATTTTGACGCTTTATGGGATGACGGCAAAGCAAAGCACCGCAGCAAAATGATTATGGACTTGTTTATGAACGGCGAGGAGCTTTTCTCCAATCAGGCAAAGCGGCTTGCAGGCTTCGGCAAGGATGGCGAAAAGAATTTTGAGGGCGTCGTGACCGAGCTGCAAATGCAGACATACCTCGTTATACGTGATTTTCGGTGCAGAATAAACAAGGCGGGCTTTCCCTATGGCTGGCCTGTAACCGTCTACACTGCACCCGAAAGTATTTGGGGCTACGAATTCGTCTCCTCAGCATATTCCTTTGACCCCGCAGAGTCAAAGGAAAGAATGATAAATCATATCTTAAAACACTTCCCACACGCAACCGAAAAACAGGTCAAAGATATTTTAGGATAAATATTTATTTTGGAGTGTTTTAAGAATATTCGCAAAAAGCACTTGATTTATTGCTTGAAATGTATTATAATCTTTTAGCATTCATCGGGGTGTGGCGAAGTTTGGTATCGCGCTTGGTTCGGGACCAAGAGGCCTCGGGTTCAAGTCCCGACACTCCGACCAAAACAAAAACGGTTACCGATAGGCGACCGTTTTTGTTTCGTAAACAGTCGAGGAACTTGAACCCGAGAGGGTTTCGGCGTTAAGGAAATGTGCCGGCGACACATTTTTAGCCGAAAGCACGAGGCGGGTACCGAATGCGAAGCATTCGGTCGCCGAAGTGGAAAGCATGCAAGGCGTAAGCCGCAGCAGGCGGTCAAGTCCCGACACTCCGACCATAATTGAACACCAATTTTGATATAACGGATATCAAGGTTGGTGTCCGGTTGTACATAGGGATCATATTGCATGAGGAAGAGTACGGATATGATAGTTTTGAAGATTGATTACGACTATTATAAATTTCCGCAAACAATTTCGACCGTCGAAGCGTTTATATCATATGTGAATGAGCATTACCATACCTTTATTCCTTTGATACAATACCAGACAGTTAATTGCGCATTTCCATATCTGATTGAGGAAGAATCGAAAACGGTTTATGTAAATGTGGCAGGTATGGAACAAATATATACAGAAGAAGCCACCGTCATCCCAACTCGTAAAGAATATGATGATAGGTTGAAACGCATTATTCAGGAAAAATGTAAAAGCTGTAAACATTATGAAGAAGATGCAGATGGAGATGATTTATCAGGACATAGGGATAAACTGACTCTTGACGGTGAATGTTGGATGTACGAAAAGGAAATCATTTGATTATTTTGACGGTGCCCACGTCTTTTAACAATATCCTGAACTTTTTAATGAAAAGTTTGAAGGGTGGCATAGGAGGCTCAATTGAAGAAATGAAGAAAAGTCGTAAACGGTTAAAGGTATGTATTGCTATATTCGTTGCTATATCCATAATAAGTATCTTGGCTGCATTATTTTTCAGTTATAGCGGAATTGATGAATATATTGATCACCGCACACAATCAGGTGTAGCATATTTGTCGGTTTTTTCGAACGGAGAATTATCCCCGACAAACGAGTATCAAATAACAGGCGATCTAAAATTTGATGATCTCCAAAACGCCTATAAATTCGATATTGACTATGGGGAAATCCGCGGGACGATCCGTTTTTACGATAAGTACGATATAGAATTTGGATTTGTTAATACGAATAAATGGCATAATATTCATATTCGTTTGGATATTAATGATCAAGACGGTCAGCTTGCAGTCAGACAAACCGTCAGTTATGAAACAGAGAATAATCTGTACGAAGTATTAGTAACCGAGGAAATCACCGCCGAAAACGAAATATCAGTTTTTCGGGGAGGTATATAGTTAATATGCGCCCTAAAAAGATTTTGTATTTCTTATTTCAAAAAGGGGTTTCACTTGTATCAAAATTAGGGCTTTCTTTCAAATAAAACGGTTGCCGATAGGTAACCGTTTATATTTTTTCTTGACATATACCCTTATGGGGTATATAATATAAATACCCTACAGGGGTATGTGAACGGAGTGACAATATGGAGAACAAATGCGAATGCTGTCATAAGACAAAGGAACGCTCGGAAGAAGAATACAAGTCTCTCATCCACCGTCTTAACCGAATCGAAGGGCAAATCCGCGGAATTAAAGGTATGGTCGAAAAAAATGCCTATTGCACGGACATAATAGTACAGGTGGCGGCGGCAAATGCGGCGCTTAATGCCTTTAACCGTGAGCTTTTGTCTAATCATATTAAAACCTGCGTTGCAGAGGATATCAAAGCGGGAAATAACGGTACTGTGGACGATCTTCTGGCGACACTGCAAAAACTTATGAAATAGGAGAAGGGTATGACTAAATATTCGATAACGGGAATGAGCTGTGCGGCGTGCAGTGCGAGAATAGAAAAAGCCGTAAATAATGTGGACGGCGTGACTGCCTGTTCCGTCAGCCTGCTTACTAATTCAATGGGCGTTGAGGGAACTGCCTCATCTGCTGATATAATTGCGGCGGTGGAGGCGGCAGGCTACGGCGCATCCCTTAAAGGTACTGAAAATAAAGCAAAATCAGCATCAGATGATGAGTTGAAGGATACCGAAACACCGAAACTTTGGCGCAGACTTTGGGCGTCGGTCGGATTTTTAGTGATTTTAATGTATATCTCCATGGGTCATATGATGTGGAACTGGCCTCTTCCGTCGTTTTTTAACGGCAATCACGTGGCAATGGGGCTTGTACAGCTTGTATTGACCGTCATAATAATGGTGATAAATCAAAAGTTTTTCATAAGCGGCTTTAAAGGACTTTTGCACCGCTCGCCCAATATGGATACCCTTGTAGCCCTCGGCGCAGGCGCTGCGTTCGTCTATAGCCTGTACGCCCTGTTCGCCATGACGGACGCGCAGGTGCACGGCGATATGGCGGCGGTTATGACATATATGGACGAGTTCTATTTTGAGTCGGCGGCAACCATACTCACGCTTATAACTGTGGGTAAAACGCTGGAGGCGCGCTCAAAGGGCAAGACCACCGACGCATTGAAAAGTTTGATGAAGCTTGCGCCAAAAACCGCTGTTGTTATTAGAGACGGAGCGGAGGTGACTGTTCCTGCGGAGCAAGTCAGAAAAGGCGACATATTTGTAGTACGACCCGGCGAAAGCATACCCGTTGACGGTATAGTTATCGAAGGAACAACGGCGGTGGATGAATCCGCGCTGACGGGCGAGAGCATCCCCGTGGATAAATCGGCAGGGGATACGGTGTCGGCGGCGACCTTAAATCAGTCGGGATATATAAAGTGCGAAGCCTCAAGAGTGGGCGAGGATACTACACTATCTCAAATTATACGCACGGTCAGCGATGCCGCGGCGACAAAAGCACCAATAGCTAAGGCAGCGGATAAGATCTCGGGCGTGTTTGTGCCTGCCGTGATCGCAATAGCCGTTATAACAATAATAGTTTGGCTTATCGTCGGCGAGGGCTTCGGCTTTGCGCTTGCGAGAGGCATTTCTGTGCTCGTTATAAGCTGTCCCTGCGCTTTGGGACTTGCAACGCCCGTAGCCATAATGGTGGGCAACGGTGTGGGAGCAAGGCACGGCATACTTTTCAAAACTGCTGCTTCCCTTGAGGCAACGGGCAGAACACAGATAGCCGTACTCGATAAAACGGGAACAATAACCAAAGGTGAGCCCAAGGTCACCGATATTATTCCTGCTGACGGTATATCTGAAACCGAACTCCTGACATCGGCATATTTGCTTGAGGGCAGAAGTGAGCATCCGCTGGCAAAAGCCATTGTGGAAAAGGGCAGGGGAAACGGCATTGAAAATGATATTGACGGCGAAAGCATAACCGATTTCAAAGCGCTCCCCGGCAGCGGACTTACGGCAAAACTGGATGAAAGGGTTATCTACGGCGGTAATCTTAAATTCATCGGAGAAAAGGTCACTGTTCCCGAAAATACCGTTCGAATAGCCGAAAAGCTGTCTGAGGAGGGTAAAACGCCGCTGCTGTTCTGCTTTGAGGATAAAATGCTCGGTATAATAGCTGTTGCAGACGTTATTAAGGAGGACAGTCCCCGTGCGGTAAAGGAGCTCCGCAATATGGGCATCCGCGTTGTTATGCTGACCGGTGACAACGAAAAAACCGCCAAAGCCATAGGCGCGCAGGCGGGTGTTGACGAGGTCATAGCGGGAGTTATGCCCGACGGTAAAGAGAGTGTTATAAGAAAGCTGAAACAGCAGGGCAAGGTTATGATGGTCGGCGACGGAATCAACGATGCTCCGGCTCTTACCCGTGCAGATATAGGTGCGGCAATCGGTGCAGGAACTGACGTCGCCATTGACGCCGCCGATATAGTGCTTATGAAGAGCAGTCTTGCCGATGTTCCTGCGGCTATAAGACTCAGCCGAGCCGCCCTTCGCAACATTCACCAAAACTTATTTTGGGCGTTCTTTTATAACGCCATCGGAATCCCCCTTGCGGCAGGAGTATGGATACCCATATTCGGCTGGACGCTGAATCCTATGTTCGGTGCGGCGGCAATGGGTCTGTCGAGCTTTTGTGTAGTATCAAACGCATTGCGATTGAATTTTGTCAATATCCGCAGTGCGAAGAGAGATAAAAAAATCAAGCAAAATAAAGCAAAGGAGCAAAAAACTATGGAAAAGACTATGAAAATTGAGGGTATGATGTGCCCTCACTGTGAAGCAACCGTTAAAAAATGTCTTGAGGAGTTCCAGGAAGTCGATGCGGCGGCAGTAAGCCACGAAAGCGGCACGGCAGTGCTCACGCTCAATGCGGAAATCTCTGACGAAGTACTCAAAAAAGCAGTCGAGGACAAGGGCTATACTGTAATCGGCTGATCACAAGCAATAAAAAACCGCTGTCAGATTTCTCTGACGGCGGTTTTGCTATTTTTTTATAAATTTTATTTTTCAAAGGGATAGACAAGTCCTAACTGTCTGCGGCACTCGTCCATAATTTTCATACAGTCGCGGGTTGAGGAAAACGGAACGTAATCCGACTCCTTTTTGCCCGCCTTGATCTCCTCGGCAACGCGGGTAAATTCAGTAAGATAATCCGTTTTGCCGTAAAAAGTCTCGTTGCCGTTATTGCTTTTCATTTTTGCGACCGACGCCATATGGAACATGGGGATTTTGATAGTTCCCTCAGTTCCACGGATAACGCAGCTTTCTTTAAGCGTATTAAGCGACATATTAAGAATGCATTTCGTTTCACCAAAGCGAAGTGTTACCGTCTCGCTGACATCTATGCCGTCCTTTATTTTGCCCGTGCATCGAATTTCATCGGGATATCCGAAAAGATTGTAGCAGTATGTTATGGGATATATTCCTATATCGAGAAGTGCTCCGCCGGCTGTCTCGGGCATACGCACACGGGAGTTTTTTGACATCATAAGTCCGGGGAACGCATAATTTACGGTCATCGATTTCACTTCGCCGATTTTGCCCGACTGCACCCAATTTTTAACTGTCAGCGCCACGTCTGAAAACCAAGTCCACATGGCCTCGGCATAATATGTGTCGTTCTCTCTTGCGCAGTCAAGCATTTTATCGACCTCGCTCACGCTTACGCCGACGGGTTTTTCACAAAGAACAGGGATCTTCGCGTTTAACGCCATCAGCGAGTATTCAAGGTGAGAGGTGTGGGGAGTCGCAATATATACTGCATCGGCACCTTTATGCGCTATTGCTTCGGCGGCTGTATTGTATGCAACTGCGCCGTGACTTTTGGCAAAGGCTTCCGCTTTTTGAGCGTTTCTGCTGTATATAGCGACGATTTCATGGTCGCCCTTTTCAATGCTGAATGCAGTAGATTTTGCAATGTTTCCGCTGCCTATGTAAACCCATTTAAATTTTTCCATATCTGTTACTCCTTATTTGATTTCCGAAATATCATACGGCGTGCGCTGATAAACGAAGTAGTTGAGCCAGTTCTGGAAAAGCAGACTGCCTGCTCCGCGCCAAGTCAGCGGCGGAGTAAGCCGAGTGTCGTCATTGGGGAAATAGTTATAAGGCAGCTTTATCGGGAGTCCCTTGTGTAGGTCGCGGAAATACTCCCGCGCAAGCGTGTCACTGTCATATTCCGAATGACCTGTGCAGTAAAAATTACGGCACTCCATATCCGCAACGATATGTACGCCTGAAATGTCGGAATATGAGAGTATTTGCAGATCCTTGACAAGGGCAATATCCTCTTTTCTGATCTCTGTATGGCGTGAATGAGGGACATAAAAAATATCGCTGAAGCCGCGAAGCAGGGGGTGATACATATCTAAGGGACGGTGCGGAAAAACGCCGAACATCTTTTCATCGAGAGTATATTTCGGTATACCGTAATGGTAATAAAGCGCTGCCTGAGCGCCCCAACAGATAAAATATGTGGAATAAACGTGAGTTTTTGCCCAGTCAAAAATCGTGCAGAGCTCGCTCCAGTAATCAACCTCTTCAAAGGGCATCATCTCAACGGGAGCACCTGTCACGATCATACCGTCGAATTTTTGATTTTCAACATCGCGGAAGGTCTTGTAAAATTTGAGCATATGCTCTTTATTCGTGTTTTTTGAGACGTGCGAGGCAACCTGCAAAAGCTCCACCTCAACCTGTAAAGGCGAATTACTTAACAGACGAAGTATCTGCGTCTCCGTCTCGATTTTTGTTGGCATAAGATTAAGAATTATGATTTTGAGCGGACGAATATCCTGAAGTGCCGCTCTCGACTCGCTCATAACGAAAATGTTCTCCAATTCAAGGCTGTGCCGCGCCGGAAGCTGATTGTCGATTTTAATGGGCATATAAGTCCGCTCCTTTCATTATTTTCTGAATTTACAGGATTTTTATTGTATCATAATGTACATGTAAATGCAAACAGTTTTATAGTATTTCCGCCAAAATAGAGTTTGACAGCAAAAATCCTTTTCTTGTAAGACGAAGACCGTTTTCATCGGACTCCATATAACCGTTATTGACAAAAATACACGCTTTTTCACGCATTTCATTGGGTATTTTATGTCCGAATCTCTTTAATACATTATTTTCGCAAAGTCCCTCGGCAAGCCGCAGTGCCAGCATGGCGTATTCCGTAAAATCGCCGCCGTCACCGTCGGGGACAGGGGGGACACCGCTTATAAATCCCTCTAAATCACGTTCATAATAGAACCGTTTTCCGTGGATATAGGAGTGTGCCGCCGCGCCTAAGCCGAGATATTCCTCACAGTGCCAATATTTCAGATTGTGGCGGCTCTCGTACCCTGCGCGGGCAAAATTCGATATTTCATACTGCGAAAGTCCGCCTTTTGTGAGGGCTTCGCACATCTGTAAATATAAATCGGCAGTCAAGTCGTCATTGGGTAAATCCAGCTTTCCGCGATTTTTATAAAAGGGTGTATTTTCTTCTAACTTTAATATATATGCGCTGATATGCGGAACACCTGACGAAATACAAAAGCTAAGCGTTTCGGCAAGAGTTTTTTCTGTCTGCTTTGGAATACCAAGCATAACGTCCAGAGAGATGTTTTTGATCCCCGCTTCCCGTATCGATTTTACATCACTTTCAACGGTCTTGATGTCAGCACGTCTGCCCAAAATTCTTCGTTCGCCGTCGTCAGCGGATTGCAATCCCATTGAAATTCGGTTTACGCCCGAAAAGGCAAGCTCTTTAAAAAAATCCTCATCTAAGCCGTACGGATTACACTCCACCGTGATTTCTGCATCGTCAGTCAAAAATGCTGACTTTGCCGTATTTACAAGGGAAGCAAGCCTTTTTGCACCCAATACAGACGGAGTTCCGCCGCCAATGTAAAGTGTATCGGATTTACGCTGTAAAGCTGTACTGCTTGACGACATTTTGTGCCGTAAAGCCGCACAGTAAGCATCTTTTATCCCGTCGTCCTTACAGGGAAAGGAATAAAAATCACAGTACGGGCATTTTGAGCGGCAAAAGGGGATATGTAAATAAAGTCCGATCTTATTCATCGTCCAGCTTGAGCACCGCCATAAACGCCTCCTGCGGTACTTCAACCGTACCGAAGTGACGCATACGCTTTTTGCCTTCCTTCTGTTTTTCAAGCAGCTTTTTCTTTCTCGTGATATCGCCGCCGTAGCACTTTGCAAGCACATCCTTACGCATTGCCTTAACGGTCTCACGGGCAATGACCTTGCCGCCAACGGCTATCTGTATGGGTATTTCGAACATCTGTCGCGGAATATTGTCCTTCAACTTTTCGGCGATTTTTCTCGCTCTCGGATATGCCTTTTCCGAGTGAATAATAAAGGACAGCGCGTCAATGGCGTCACCGTTGAGGAGAACGTCAAGTTTTATCAGTGATGATTTTTGATAATCAGACATCTCATAGTCAAACGAGGCGTAACCTCTTGTCCGCGATTTAAGCGCGTCAAAAAAGTCGTAGATTATCTCGTTAAGCGGTAATTTATAGTGGAGATCAACTCTGTCCGATGCTAAATAAGTCATACCGATGTACACACCGCGTCTGTCCTGACACAGATCCATTATCGCGCCAACATATTCGGGCGGAGCATAAATATGCGCATCCACCGTCGGCTCTTCGCTGTAATCTATGGTCGCGGGGTCGGGATAATTGCAGGGATTGTCGATTTCAACAATATTACCGTTTGTAAGGTGGATTTTATAAATAACGCTGGGAACGGTCGTCACAAGGTCAAGATTGTATTCGCGTTCAAGGCGTTCTTCGATAATTTCAAGGTGCAAAAGTCCCAAAAATCCGCAGCGGAAACCAAAGCCCAATGCTCCCGAAGTCTCAGGCTCAAAGGACAGTGCCGCATCGTTTAACTGTAGCTTTTCAAGAGCCTCACGCAGATTTTCATAATCGGCTCCGTCAGCGGGATAAACTCCGCAGAATACCATCGGGTTGACCTTGCGGTAGCCTTCAAGAGGCTCATCGGCAGGATTCTCCGCAGTCGTCACCGTGTCGCCTACGCGTGCATCGCCTACGGTCTTAATTGAAGCGGTAATATATCCGACCTCGCCGGAGGAAAGCTCTTTTGCGGGCTCCATAAACGTGGGCCGCATATACCCAACCTCGACAACGGTGAATTCAGCGCCCGTTGCCATCATACGCATGGTGTCGCCCGCCTTTATTTTTCCGTCCATAACGCGGACGTAAACGATAACACCCTTGTAGCTGTCGTATACGGAATCAAATATGAGCGCTCTCAGCGGTTTATCATCGTTATTTTCGGGAGGTGGAACGAGTTTTACTATGCTCTCCAAAACCTGCTCCACGTTTTCGCCCGTTTTTGCCGAGACTCTCGGCGCCTCGTCGCAGGGGAGTCCGATGACCTCCTCAACCTCGTTTACAACTCTGTCTGGATCAGCGGCAGGCAAGTCAATTTTATTGATAACGGGTACTAACTCCAAATCGTGATCAAGGGCTAAATATGTGTTGGCAAGGGTCTGAGCCTCAACACCTTGAGAGGCATCCACTATCAGCACCGCGCCCTCGCATGCGGCAAGAGAACGCGAGACCTCATAGTTAAAGTCCACGTGACCGGGTGTGTCTATTAAATTCAGCTCATATGTATTGCCGTCATCCGCTTTGTAATCAAGCTTCACCGCATGAGCCTTAATGGTTATTCCGCGTTCACGCTCAAGGTCCATATTGTCGAGCAACTGGTCGGTCATATCACGCTTAGAGACGGTTTCGGTAAGCTCCAAAAGCCTGTCTGCAAGCGTGGATTTGCCGTGGTCAATATGAGCGATGATTGAAAAATTCCTTATGTTTTCCTTTTTTTGTGACATAGTCAACCTCTTTATATTATTTTGTATTCCACTGATTAAATCCTTCGCCGAGTATCTCCTTTGCCTGAGTGACGATAAAGAAGGCGCTTTCGTCGGCGGATTTGATTTTCTTTATAAATTTTCCCGTTTGATTATCATAACAGGCGCATAAAAGCACCTCACGATCTCCGTCAGTGTATCCGCCGCGACCGTGCAAAACGGTAACACCTCGGTGCAACTCATTGATTATCAGTTCACGTATTGTCTCACCGTGGCAGGTTATGATCATTACCATAGTACCCCTGTTTGCACCGTAGATAATATAGTCGATGGTCTGCATACTTACGAATATTACAACGCCTGCATAGAGCATTGACTCCACATTGCGGTACACGATACCGCCGAGAACTATCACAATAAGGTCAAAAATAAATATTGACCGCCCGATTGATATGTGCGGAAACTTAAGCTGTAAAAGCTTTGCTATTATATCCGTTCCGCCCGTTGTGGCGTTGCGGATAAAAACTATCCCCAGACCCAACCCCGACAGAACTCCGCCGAAAAGAGAGGACAGCAGTAAATCATTCCCGTAAATCGGCAATACCGTGCCTAAGTCTATCATCGCCGACATAATAAATGTTGCCCACATTGTACGGAGCACAAATTTTGTGCCGAGCCTTTTAAATGCAGGGAAAAACAGCGGTATATTAAGAAGAAAAATCACCGTACCGATAGGGAACCCCAAAAGGTGATTTAAGACGGTGGCAAGTCCCGTGAAACCGCCGTTTAAAATGTCATTGCGCGAGGTAAAACAGTTTACCGCCACGGAGTAAAGCATACCGCCGATAATAAACAGAACGGTATCAGTAATAAAACCCTGTATTTTTTTACGGTTCAGTGTCACCCTCATCATCCCTGACGCTCTTAATGACCTCATTAAGCAACAGGGAAAGACGTTCGTTTTCACCCTTTAAATAAAGATATCCTATAAGAGCCTCAAAACCTGTCGCATAATGATAGTCACATCCGCTTTGGTTCTTGGGCGTGTGAGAGGTGTGCGCGTTTCTGCCGCGCTTAAACACATCAGTCTCTTTTTCGGTGAGCAGGGGAAGGAGCTTTCTCATTCCCTCTGCCTGTGCCGATGCCTTGACCGCCTGAACCGAAAGCTTATGTAATTCGCCGACAGGTCTGTTGGCATCGCAAACCAGCATTTCACGGATATACAGCGAAAAAACAGCGTCTCCCGTGAAAGCCAGTGTCAGCGGACTTAACTGTTCCGCATTGACTTCGCTTTTATATAATCTCATTTTAAACTCCGTTACGGTACATAGTCAAATTCAAGATCGTAAATGCTTACGGTGTCGCCCTCACTGATGCCTTTTTCACGCAGAGCATCAATAATTCCCCGTGACTGCAATACACGCTGAAAATATTGGAGCGACTCATAGTCATCAAGGTCGGTCTTGCAAAGTATTCTGTAAAGCCATTCCGCCTCGACTATATAAACACCGTCCTGAACCGTGACGGTAAAGCCGTTTCCGCCCTTGTTTTCAACAACGCTTAAGGGGATTTCCTCACTCTCGTAACGCTTTACGGGTGGCAGAGTATCAAGCTTTCTTGCGACTGCGTTGATAAGCTCCTTCGTGCCGTGCGATATGGGAGCCGACAGTTCATAGTATTCGTAGCCTTTATCCTCAATATACTTGCGGAAACGCTCAAGCTGCTCGTCGTCTGCAAGATCGATTTTATTGCCCGCTACGATTTGCGGACATTCGGCGAGCTTTGGATTGAATTTTTCCAGCTCGCGGTTTATTATTTCAAAATCCTCTATGGGGTCTCTGCCCTCGCTGCCCGCAACGTCAACTATGTGAACGAGCATTCGGCATCTTTCAACGTGGCGCAGAAATTCGTGACCCAAGCCGACTCCGTCGCCTGCGCCCTCAATGAGCCCGGGGATATCCGCCATAACAAAGCTCTTTTCGGGTCCCATAGTCACCACGCCGAGTACAGGCACGATAGTGGTAAAGTGATAATCACCCACAATAGGCTTTGCCTGGCTTACAACGGATATAAGGGAGGATTTTCCCACGTTGGGGAAGCCTAAAAGTCCCACGTCGGCAATCAGCTTTAATTCAAGGCTTACCTCCCATTCCTCACCGGGAGCACCGCTCTTTGCAAAACGTGGAGTCTGACGCGTTGAGGTCTTAAAATGGGAGTTGCCCCAACCGCCTTTGCCGCCCTTTGCGCCGATGAATTCGTCGTCGGATGACATATCCGCCATAACAGCCCCGCTCTCGACCTCACGAATAACCGTACCTCTCGGAACACGGATGACCAAATCGCTGCCTTTTTTGCCGTTTTTATGTGATCCGCCGCCGTCAGCGCCGTTTTCCGCCTTGTATTTTCTTTTGTATCTGAAATCCGCAAGTGTAGAAAGATTATCGTCGACCTTAAAAACGATATTTCCGCCTTTACCGCCGTCGCCGCCGTCAGGACCGCCCGATGCCACGTACTTTTCTCTGTGAAACGCCACGGCTCCGTTGCCGCCGTCGCCCGCCTTAATTCTTATTTTCGCAATATCTACAAACATAATTTTACCTCAAAACTCATATTCCCTAATATTCTACACTAAATCCGCCGAATAATAAATAGATAAAAATATTTTTTGCTGAAAAATATTAAAAAAATATGCGAAATCGCTTATATTGTGTAAGCAAAACTTGACATACACTAAATATAGTGATATAATAAACCTAACAGGTGAAATGAGGTAGAAAACATATTTTTGTGTCCAAAAAAGCGGACTCAAAATGTAAAATATTTCGAACATTTGTATTGACAAACATAAAAAATCTCGTATAATAGTACCTGTAAAGAACATTCGTTCGCATTTGTTCTGCCTAAAACGGCAGTTAAAAAATATTTTCTGCGGAGGTAAAAATTATGACAACGGCATTTGTAATCAGAAGCTTAATAGAATTTTCGGCTATAATTCTTTTAATTTTCGGCTATATTCACGAGGAAAAGGTAATAGCCTTTGAGCAGGCGGTAAAAAGAATAGTTATCGGCAATATAAGACGGTATATTCGAATAAAAAACCATAAAAAGGCAGTAGCCCGCGGTGAGCATCTTCGTCTTCACACCACACACAGCAAGGCGGACAGCGCTGAAGTGGTGGTAGCATAAGATTTACTTTATATTGACTTCTTCCTTTCACACCTCTTTCTCTATAAAAAACGCTCAGATTCACTTTGCGTGTATCTGAGCGTTTTTTCTTGTCTATAATTCATTTTAAATCGGCAATACTGCAGTTATTTGAAACAGGTTTCCGCCTTTAATATCAGCATTGATTTTACCGCCGTGCGCTGTCACAATAGCCCGAGCCACCGAAAGTCCGATTCCGTGACCGCCTGTTTCGGAATTACGGGACGGGTCAGTACGGTAAAATCTGTCAAATATATGATTAAGATTTTCGGATGTTATAACTGTGTCGATCGTATTAGATACCGTCAAAATCAAATTTTTATTTTGCCGTGTAAAATTAAGCGTTACAGTTCCGCCGACAGGTGAATATTTCAAGGCGTTATCCATAAGAATTGATACAAGCTGCCTGATCGCCTTATAATTTCCTTGCATAGACAGCATCGGCTGAACATTGCATATAAATTCCTTTTCCTGTGCTTGGAACAGCGTTTTAAAAGGTGCGGAAGTCTCCTGTACCACGTCAGAAACGGGAAATTCAATCATTTGAAGCGTGTTTTCCGATTCTTCCATGCGTGCCAAATAGACGAGATCGTTTGTAAGCACCGTGAGCCGTTCTGCCTGCTGGCGGATATCCTCTAAACACTCGTTTTTGCCCATATCCATTTCCAAAACGTCAACATTGGCGCTGATAATAGTCAAGGGCGTTTTTATCTCATGTCCTGCATCCGTAATGAACCGCTTTTGTTTTTCATAGCTCTCCGAAATGGGGCGGATAAATTTACCCGAGAAAAACGATATGACTAAAAATACGATTATAAATCCTGTAATAGCCATAATAATGCTTATTATCAAAAAATTATAATATGCGTCTAATTGTCGACCGCAGTCGAGAAAAGTTATCCGTACACCGTTTCCCTCGACCGTTCGTACATATCTGAAGCTGTCAACAAATCCACATTTGCTGTTCTTATTCATAATGTCATCGGCATATTCAACGGCCTTTTCGGCATCTACCGATATAATTTGACTTGTTTCTGCACGAATAACATCACCGTTACCGTTCAGCAGAACAGAAAAATACCTTGACTCAAAGGGGAGCTCCGGTGACATATTCGGCGGCAGTCGGTCGCCTCTGTTTCCGCCCATATCAGGAAAAACACCCTTGTTATGTGAAAGCAATGACAAGGTGCTGTCAGCTTCTCTGACGACTGAATTGTAATTGAGAACATTCATTCCGAATACAACGGTCAAAAGAAGCAAAAAAATAGAAATTGTAGATAAAACTATGAATTTCAATTTCAGATTTTTTATCATATTGATTCCTCCAACGAGTACCCTGCGTTTCTGGACGCTTTAATTTGAATATCGGCATTAAGCGCCGTCAGCTTTTTGCGAAGATATGAAATATACACCCAAACAACGCTTATCTCCGCATCACTGTCAAAGCCCCAAATGCTTTCCATAAAGCGTTCGGCGGAAATAATATGATGGGGATTTGCCATTAAAAGCTCCATCATTTGAAATTCTCGGTTTGCCAAACGAAAGCTGCCTGCCGCCGATGATAATTCATAAGTAGCACGGTCAAGAGTGATATTACCGAACGTGAGCTTTGAATCAGTCGCCGTACTGCTTCGGGTAATGGCACGAATACTTGCCAATAGCTCTTTGGAATCAAACGGCTTTGTAAGATAATAGTTAGCTCCGCTGTCAAGACCCAGAACCTTGTCGTCAATTTCCGATTTTGCCGTGAGCATTAAAATAGGTATCATATTTCCTTTTGCACGGACTTTTTTAAGCACGGTTATTCCGTCCGTTTTAGGCATCATAATATCCAAAACGGCAACGTCATAATTGCCGGATTCAATATATACGAGAGCATCCTCGCCGTTATGGACTGCGTCGGCGGAGTAGTTGTTCTTTTCAAAAATCTTTAAAAGTGCTCTTGCAAGAGGACGCTCATCTTCGGCAAGTAAAATTCTCATAACGGGTACATCCTTTCCAATTAATGATTCTACCATAAATTTCTGAATTTATAAATAGCTTATCACCGAAACATTAACTGAAGTTAAAAATAAAAATTTCTGATTTTTTAGCCCCAATTAAGTTTTAAGGTTTATATTGCCTTGTGAAAGGGGCGTTGTGCTTGGCTTATAAAACAGTTTTTAAGCGCTATGAGCTGAAATATATGATTACCGAAGAGCAAAAAGCAAAGATTTTGAAGGCTATGAAGCCGTATATGTCCTTGGATCAATACGGACGCACGGTGATTCGAAACATTTATTTTGATACGGATAATTATCGGCTTATCCGACGGTCCATTGAAAAACCTTCGTATAAAGAAAAACTCCGTATTCGAAGCTATAACCGTGCAAAACCGCAAAGCACGGTGTTTGTAGAGCTGAAAAAGAAATACGATTCCATAGTTTACAAGCGGCGTATATCGCTGACAGAAAAATCGGCTATGGATTGGGTGCAGGGTAAGCATTCATTTAAAAACAAAACGCAGATATCAAATGAAATTGATTATTTTATATCTTTTTATAAAAATCTTCATCCGGTCGTTTTTCTTTCATATGAGCGTGAGGCTTTTTACGCTTTGAACGGTGACAACTTTCGTGTCACCTTTGACGATAATATTCTTTGCCGTCAAACCGATTTATCTTTAAAATCCGATGTATGGGGAACCCCAATATTAGATGAAGGCAAAGTTCTTATGGAAATTAAGTGCTCATGCGGTATCCCGCTTTGGATGACAAGGGTTTTATCCGAGGAGCACATCTATAAAACGTCATTTTCAAAATACGGAATGGCTTATGAAAAAATGATATATCCAAAATTACAGGAGGCTGAAATTTATGCTTGATTCATTGTTTAAAGGACTTTTTGATTCATCCGCCGCTGCTCATATCAGTATAACGGATTTTCTGCTTTGTATCGGAGCTTCTTTGGCTCTCGGGCTAATTATGGCATTTGCCTATATGTACCGCACACGCTATACAAAGAGCTTTGTCGTCACCTTGGCGGTATTGCCTGCCGTGGTATGCGTAGTTATTATGATGGTGAACGGCAACATAGGAGCAGGCGTTGCCGTTGCAGGAGCCTTCAGCCTCGTTCGTTTCCGTTCAGCACCGGGAACCGCCAAGGAAATATGCGCGCTGTTTCTCGCAATGGGAGCGGGACTGATTGCAGGTATGGGCTACCTGGGGTTTGCCTGTCTGTTTACGGTTATTATGTGCGGCGCGTTTATGCTTTTCAACCGCTTTGATTTCGGCACAAAGAAAAACGCTGCCAAATATAAAACGCTGAACGTCACTATTCCGGAGAATTTAAACTATTCCGATGTATTTGACGATATTTTCTCCGAATACACCTCGGCTTATGAATTAGAGCGTGTAAAGACAACGAATATGGGCAGTATGTTCCGGCTTACTTACAGCATATCTTTATCGGATCCCAAAAAAGAAAAAGAGATGATAGATAAAATCCGCTGTAGAAACGGAAATCTTGAAATCTCCGTTTCACAACAGGAAAATTCGACCGCTGAGCTGTAAGGAGAAATCTTTATGAAAAAACTGAGATTGTTATCTATTATTATATCATTACTGTTGCTGTTTTCAGCTTGCGGAAAAATCGGAAGCGAAAATGGCGAACCCGGAAATACGGGTAATTTCGGTGACAGCAGTAATGCTGAACCCGTAGAAGTGGACTTTTCAAAAACCGATTCTGATATGTTCACCGACCGTGACTTAAGAGCAGATTATGATGAAAAAACAAGTGTACTGATAGAGCTTAACGGGGACTCCGTTTCCTGCAATTCAAACGCCGTACAAATATCGGGAACGACAGCAACTATAACAGGCGACGGCACGTATATCCTGTCTGGAACACTGGATGACGGTATGATAATTATCGATGCAGGGAATAAAGGTAAGCCTCAGCTTGTTTTAAACGGTGTTACCGTAAACAGCAAAACATCTGCACCGATTTACGTGTTGAATGCTGATAAGGTGTTTCTCACCTTAGCGCCAAACACCGAGAATACACTTACCAACGGCGGCATGTTTACCGCCATTGACGAAAACAACATTGACGCCGTGATTTTCTCTAAGGATGATTTGACCTTAAACGGCTCTGGCAGTCTTACGGTAAATTCGCCCGCAGGTCACGGAATAGTATCCAAAGACGACCTTGTTTTTACAGGCGGAACATACACAGTCAATTCCGCATCGCATGGTTTAGACGCCAATGACAGCGTGAGAATCACCAACACCACACTCACTGTCGATGCGGGAAAAGACGGAATCCATTCTGAAAATTCCGATGACGAAAGCCTTGGATTTGTCTATATTTCAAGCGGAACGTTTGATATTTCCGCCGAGGGCGACGGTATCAGCGCCAAGGCGTATATGCAAATCGAGAACGGAAGCTTTAATATTGTATCCGGCGGCGGAAGCGTCAATGCCTCAAAACAGACTTCGGATTCTTGGGGGGGATTTATGGGCGGCAATCGAGGACCTTCCTTTAACTCTTCTTCCGACTCTGACGACAGCGGTACAAGTATCAAAGGAATCAAATCCAACGGAGATATGCTTATAAGTAACGGAAAATTCATAATTGATTCCGCGGACGACTCCGTACATTCCAACGCATCTATCGTCGTCAACGGCGGAATCTTTGAAATCGCAAGCGGCGATGACGGCTTCCACGCTGACGAAGCGCTGACAGTTACCGCAGGAACCATAAATATTACGGAAAGCTACGAGGGGCTTGAAGCACTCAATCTTACTATCACAGGCGGCAATATTAAGCTGATTGCAGCGGATGACGGACTGAACGCCGCAGGCGGTACGGATTTCAGCGGCTTTGGCGGATTTCGCGGTAACGATCATTTTGGCGGACCCGGAGGCGCTCCCGGCGGTAGAGGACCCGGTGGGCAAGGAGGTCCTGGCGGAGGTATGGGAGAAAGTTCTTCTTCCAACGGAACTATTGTCATTTCCGGCGGAACAATATATATAAAAGCCTCTGGCGACGGAATTGATGCAAACGGAATTTTAGAGATATCCGGGGGACACATAACCGTTTGCGGACCGACACAGGGAGACACCGCCACTTTGGATTATGACATTAGCGGCGTTATTACAGGCGGCACATTCATAGGAACAGGAGCATCAGGTATGGCGCAAACCTTCAGCGACTCCGAACAGGGCGTTGTAGCAGTGAATGTGGGAAATCAATCGTCGGGAACGAAAATTGTATTAAAGGATAAATCGGGCAATACGATTATCTCATATGAACCTGAGCTTCCCTTTGCAGTAGTTATTTTGAGTACACCCGAATTGATTAAAGGTGAAACATATGAGATCACTGTAGGTACTCTGTCAGGGGAATTTGAGGCGAGTTAATTTTACTGATTTAGACAAGGACCTCTTATGGCAAAAGCGCCATAAGAGGTCTCTTCTGGTTTATAAATTTTTTCGGTATTCTTTACGCCGTATATTCTCTTACTCTCAGCGGTATACCCAATTTTTCACAAAGCTTTTTGCAGTCCTCGATATCTTCTTCGCTTATAACGTCCACGACTGACATTTTCACCTGAGCACCGTATTCTTTACATTCGATTGCAAATTTTATAAGAGCGTCAAAGGATTTTTCGCCGTATGCGGGCTGGGAAATATCATTGTATTTTTCGGCTGTGGGAGCGTTAAGGCTTATTGACAAAACGTCAACCATCTCGCATATCTCCTTCGCCGTAGAGCGTTTATTGATAAGGTCTGAAAGACCGTTGGTGTTAAGACGTATGTAAAACCCGTTTTCCTTTAAATATTTGCACGCTTTGATAAGCACATCATAATTGCAGGTGGGCTCGCCGTAGCCGCAAAAAATAACGCTTTTTCCGTAGGGCGTAAAATCGAACGCCTCAACAGCCGCTTTTATCTCCTCAAAATCGGGATTATGCTTGTCAAACCACAGTGTTTTTGCCTCGCCAACGGCATCGCCGTTGTTGCGTATGCAGAATTTGCACCTGCACGGGCACGCATTGGTAATGTTGAGATATACTTGATTTTCATATGTGTAAACAATATCTGCCATTAATGTACTCCTTTTAAATATCTTTTAAATCCTGCTTTGTCAAGAGACGCCGCAAGGATCATAAATATCAAAATGCTTCCCACTGACTGAGCAAGACTGCCGGGGAGAGAATCTATCGCCGCCGCAGACAGCAACGCTCCCGCAGAGCCGGCTGTTTGGGAGTATCCGCCTATGCCGAACGCCATTATGATCACGGTGGAAATATAGTATCCTACCGTGGATATCACAACTGAAAGCACCGACATCCATCCGCTGCGTTTGGTGAGAATACGGTCAGCTTTGCTTGTCATCGGAAGGGATATAAGAGCCTTGATGATGACCGTAAAGGGTGCCCAGTACCCGAACCCCGACAGTATATCCGCCAGTCCTCCGCCTATTGATCCGGCGAGGGCGCCGAAGGGGAAGGGCAGAACACACGCCGCAATGTATATTACCGCATCGCCGAAATGCATATACTGTCCCATGCCCACGGGAATGTGGAAAAAAGCGGTGGGTAGAAATACGAGTGCGGCAAACACAGCGCACAGAGCAATATTTTTAACAAGGCTTTTTTTCACACGATTCACCTCAAGGTTGTCACAGAATTTTAAGAAATTTCTGAAAATCTATGCCGTCGTTGCGATCGTATGGATGAGCGACGGTGCTTTCAATGGATTTTGATATAAAATCCATTGCCTTTATAACTGCCGACAGGGGATCAACTCCCGACAGCGCCGCAGAGATGATAACGCTTGCAAACAGATCGCCTGTGCCGGAAAAGCTGCCGCCGATTTTGGGTGCGGTAACGGTGTTAAAGCCGCCGTCCCACAGCACGCATGAGGCTAAATATTCCTTTTCGCCGCGTGTTATCGGAACACCGGTGGTTATCACTGTTTTAAGCTTTTTGCCGGTCAGTGAGCTTGACAACTCATGTATTGCCTTGAGTAGCTCTTGCGTATCCATTTTTCGCAGAGCCGTATAATCACCGCCGGAAAGTATGCAAAGCTCCGTAAGATTGGGCGTTATTATATCCGCCTTTTTTACAAGGGAGCAAATTTTCTCGCACATCGCTTTGTCATACGACGCATACAAGCTGCCGCCGTCACCTGCTACAGGGTCGACAAGAGTCAGCGTGTTGCTCGCTGAAAACCCGTCTATAAAATCCAAAATAAAACCGATTTGCCTTTCGTTAGCGATAAATCCGGTAAAAATTCCGTCAAAGGAGGTTGTAAGCTTTTTCCATTCCTTTTTAAAAGACTCCATATTATCCGTAAAATCGTCGCAAAAGAATGAATCATATCCTGTTTGGTTAGAGAGCACCGCCGTAGGCAGGGGACAAGCCTCGTGACCCATTGCGGAGATAACGGGAAGGGCGGCGGTCAGCGAGCATCGGCCGAAGCCGGAAAGGTCGTTTATAACTGCTATTTTTTTCATGCCGCTCACCACCGAAAAACTATTGAAAAATCATTTTACTTGCAATATAATATACCTACAGTGTCGTTTAAAAAATATACAAAAACAATAATTTTTAAAGGGACAGTTTATGGCGGAATACAGAAAATTGTATATGCAATTATACGATTATTATAAAAATTTAATAGAAAACGGACTCTTGGCAGAGGGCTCACGACTGCCGTCCATTCGTAGATGTGCCGATGAACGGGGCGTCAGCCGAACCACAGTGGAGCAGGCATATATGTGCCTTTGCGACGACGGATATATCCTGCCGAAAAGCCAAAGCGGTTATTACGTATCAAAAAGAGGTAAACAGATAAAAAAATATGAGCTGTCGCAAAAAAAAGACGGCAATGAGAGTGAAATTCTTTACGATTTTGCATCGTCGGGCGTGGACTCCGAAAGCTTTGACCTTAATATTTGGCAACGGTATGTGAAAAGTGCTTTGCGGCAGACAGAACGGCTGCTTTTTTACGGTGAGCCCCAGGGCGAGGCAGATTTAAGAAACGAAATAGCAAAATACGTTCGTGAAACGCGAAACTGTGTTTGTGACGGCGACAGTATTGTCATCGGTGCGGGCGTTCAAACCTTACTTAATATTCTCTGTCCGCTTATCGGCAAAAAGACAGTGTCCTTTGACGATCTTTCATACAAACAGGGAACTGCGGTTTTCCGCGACCACGGATTTAAAGTCATTTCCGATAGGGAAAAAGGGGAGGTGCTCTACGTCTCACCGTCATATGCCACCAAATGGGGGGACACAATGAGCGTTTCGGAGCGTTTTTCCCTTACGGAATATGCCCGTGAAAAGGGCAAGCTGATAATCGAGGACGACTACGGCAGCGAATTTCGCTATTTCAACCGTCCCACACCGTCCTTGCAGGGACTTGATGGCGGCGAAAACACTGTGTATCTCGGCACTTTCTCAAAATTATTGCTTCCGTCGATCCGTATAAGCTTTATGATACTTTCGCCGCACATTTTGACGGAATACAAAAAACACGGCGAGGTGTATAATCAAACCGTCTCAAAGTCAGAGCAGATCGCCCTTTGCAGCTACATACGCGACGGACATCTCGCCTCACAGATACGCAAATCACGAAAGCTGTACATTCAAAAATCGGCTCAACTTGCCGATATGTTAACTGAAAATTTGGGCGAACGAATAAAAATAATTAAAAACAATTCGCCCCTTTATGTTAGGTGCAGCTTTTCGGGAATATCGACTGAAGAATTTTGCAAAAGGGCGAAAAAAGTCGGGATTTCTGTTATACCAGCAGCGTTCAGTGAAAACAGTGCCGAAATAGCGTTTTCTGTGTCGTCTGTGGGGTCCGAAAAGCTCTCTGGAGCCGTAAAAATGCTGAAAAAGTCCGTCATAAATGGTGAATAAGTACAAAAAAATTTCCTTTATATGTGCCAAATGACAGTATTACTAATAATTGTCGAATTATTTTGAAAAATAAATAGACTTTTTTCACCCTTTCTGTTATAATCATTGTGTATGCTGAAGCGATATTTTTTGCTTGGTATAAAAATATAATTTATATATAAGATAGACTCATATCTATCTCATATTTAAAAAGGAGGAAACCTATAAATGCTCAAGAAAATCAGTTCCATTCCGTTTAAAGGAACGGCAGAGCAGGAGGCACAGCTTAAGGCTGTTATCGAAGCCAATAAGGACGATAAAAGTATGTTGATGCACGTTATGCAACAGGCGCAGGCAATATATGATTATCTTCCCTATGAGGTTCAGGTAATGATCGCGGAGGGTATGGACGTCCCGCTTGAAAAGGTCTATGGCGTATCAACCTTCTATGCACAGTTCGCTCTTTCTCCCAAGGGTGAGTACAACATCTCCGTATGCCTTGGAACAGCTTGCTACGTTAAGGGTGCTCAGGAGCTTCTTGATAAGCTTTCAGAGCAGCTGGGCATCGGTCCCGACGAGTGCACGAACGACGGAAAATTCTCGCTTGAGGCTTGCCGCTGCATCGGAGCCTGCGGACTTGCTCCCGTTCTCACCGTTAACGATGAGGTTTACGGCAAGCTTACGGGTAACGATATCCCCGGCATTCTTGCAAAGTATATGGCATAATGAGAGAGCTTTCTCTTAACATTTTAGATGTTGCTCAAAATTCAATAACGGCGGGCGCTTCGCTCATCACTGTTGAGGTAAATGAAAATACAGTCGACAATTCATTGACGATAGGCATTTACGACAACGGCAGCGGTATGAGTAAGGAGCAGGTCGAAAGCGTCATTGACCCGTTTTTCACAACGCGTACCACACGCAAGGTGGGAATGGGAATACCGCTTTTTAAAATGGCTGCCGAGATGACCGGCGGGGGACTGGAAATTAAATCAGAGCTTTCGGTTGGGACAGAGGTAAAAGCCGTTTTTAAGACCGACAGCGTGGATTTTACTCCGCTGGGCGATATAGCTTCCACTGTTGTGGCGCTTATTTCTATGAACACCGACCGCGATTTTATTTATCGCCGATCGGTGGACGGCAGGGAATTTGTGCTTGATACGAGAGAGCTTAAAACGATTTTGGGTGACGTTCCCTTAGATACTTACGAAATATCTGAGTGGATCAAGGATTATATCACGGAAAATACTAACGAATTATACGGAGGTGCCTAATATGAAAACTCTTGAAGAGCTTATGGCTATAAGAGACAAGACAAAGCAGAGAATGACAGTCCGTGAGGACACAGGTGACGACGCAGTAAGAGTAGTCGTCGGTATGGCTACCTGCGGTATCGCCGCAGGCGCAAGACCCGTTCTCAATGCTTTCGTTGACGAGGTTGCAAAAAGAAATCTTAAGGGCGTAACGGTAACACAGACAGGCTGCATCGGTATGTGCCAGTATGAGCCTATCGTTGAGGTTCTTCAGCCCGGCAAAGAAAAGGTAACATACGTTAAAATGACCGCCGAAAAGGTTGCAAAGGTCGTTAACGACCATCTTGTAAACGGAAATCCCGTTGCGGAATACACCATCGGCACGGTTACAAAATAAGGAGGAAACATAATGTATCGTTCTCATGTGCTTGTTTGCGGCGGTACCGGTTGTACCTCTTCAAACAGTTCGGCGATAATTGAGGCTCTTGAGGCTCAGATCGCCGAAAAAGGACTCAGCGAGGAAATCAAGGTAATCAGAACAGGCTGTTTCGGTCTTTGCGCGCTGGGCCCCATTATGATAGTTTATCCCGAAGGCAGCTTTTACTCACAGGTAACGGTGGATGACGTTCCCGAAATCGTTGAGGAGCATCTTCTTAAAGGAAGAATCGTTACGAGACTTCTCTATGATGAGACCGTTCAAAAGGATGAGATCAAATCCCTTCGTGAAACAGAGTTTTACAGCAAGCAGAACCGTGTTGCGCTTCGCAACTGCGGCGTTATTGACCCCGAGGATATTGATGAGTACATAGCCTATGACGGATATCAGGCTTTGGCAAAGTGCCTTAATGAGTACACTCCCGAGCAGGTTATTCAGATCGTTAAGGATTCGGGTCTTCGCGGACGCGGAGGCGGAGGATTCCCCACGGGTCTTAAATGGAGTTTTACTGCCGCTAACCAGGCAGATCAGAAATACGTTGTATGTAATGCCGACGAGGGCGACCCCGGAGCATTCATGGACCGTTCCGTGCTTGAAGGCGACCCCCACTGCATAGTCGAGGCTATGGCTATCTGCGGTTACGCAACGGGCGCTACCGAGGGCTATGTTTACGTTCGTGCCGAGTACCCCATCGCTGTTAAACGTCTTAACATTGCAATAGAGCAGGCGAGAGAGTACGGTCTTCTCGGCAAAAACATATTCGATTCAGGTTTTGATTTTGATCTTCACGTCCGTCTCGGCGCAGGCGCATTCGTTTGCGGTGAAGAGACAGCACTTATGACCTCTATTGAGGGTAACCGCGGCGAGCCCAGACCCCGTCCGCCTTATCCGGCAGTAAAGGGACTTTTCGCAAAGCCCACCACCGAAAATAACGTTGAGACGTTTGCAAACATTCCCCAGATAATCCTCAACGGTGCTGATTGGTTCGCATCAATGGGTACCGAAAAATCAAAGGGTACAAAGGTGTTTGCTCTCGGCGGAAAAATCAAGAATACAGGACTTGTTGAAATTCCTATGGGTACCACACTTCGCGAGATCATTGAAGAGATCGGCGGCGGTATTCCCAACGGCAAAAAGTTTAAGGCGGCACAGACCGGCGGACCTTCCGGCGGATGCATCCCGGCTTCCCTTATGGATACCCCCATCGACTACGATAACCTTACCGCTATCGGCTGTATGATGGGCTCCGGCGGACTTATCGTAATGGATGAGGACAACTGTATGGTCGATATCGCAAAGTTCTTCCTCGACTTTACTGTTGACGAATCCTGCGGTAAATGTACTCCCTGCCGCGTAGGTACAAAGAGACTTCGCGAGATGCTTGAAAAGATCACCGACGGCAAGGCAACCCTTGAGGATCTTGATAAGCTTGAGGAGCTTTGCCACTATATCAAAGAGAATTCTCTCTGCGGACTCGGTCAAACTGCTCCAAACCCTGTGCTTGCAACTCTCAAGTTCTTCAGAGATGAGTATGTTGCCCACATTGTTGACAAAACCTGCCCTGCAGGCGTCTGCAAAAAGCTTGTCAGCTACAGCATTGTTGCCGACAAATGTAAGGGCTGTACGGCTTGCGCCAGAAAGTGCCCTGTCGGCGCTATCAGCGGAACAGTCAAGCAACCTCACGTTATTGATAAAGATAAATGCGTTAAATGCGGCGTTTGTATGGAAACCTGTAAGTTTAACGCCATTGTTAAGAAATAAGGAGTGTGCCTGATATGGAAAATGTAAATGTTAAAATTAACGGCAGACCTTATTCTGTACCCAAGGGTAGCAGCATTCTTGAGGCTGCACGTTACGCGGGAATAGAGGTTCCCACACTTTGCTATCTTAAAGATATTAACGAGATCGGCGCTTGCCGTATGTGTATGGTAGAGGTCAAGGGCGCAAGAAGCCTTGTCGCCGCTTGTGTGTTCCCCGTTAACGATGGAATGGAGATCTTTACAAATACCGAAAAGGTAAGACATTCAAGAAAACTCACTCTTGAGCTTATTCTCTCGACCCATGACAGAAAGTGCCTTTCCTGTGTACGCAGCGGGACCTGCGAGCTTCAGCAGCTCTGTAAGGAGTTCGGCGTTGACGATGAGACCCGCTATGAGGGCGACGTAGTCCGCTACAACTTTGACGACTCTGCCGCTCATATGGTAAGAGATAACAACAAATGTATCCTTTGCCGTCGCTGCATTGCCGCCTGCGATCAGCAGGGCATCTCAGTCATCGGCGCAAACGCAAGAGGATTTGATACTCACGTTTCTTCCGCATTTGATAAGGATCTTGCAGACGTTTCCTGCATCTCCTGCGGTCAGTGTATCGTTAACTGCCCCACAGGCGCTATCGTTGAAAAGGACGATACCGACAAGGTTCTTGCCGCTATCAACGATCCCGAAAAGTTCGTTATCGTTAATACCGCTCCCTCTATCCGTGCTACTCTCGGCGAGGCATTCGGTATGCACATCGGCACTAACGTAGAGGGCAAAATGGTTGCCGCTCTTCGCAGACTTGGCTTTGACAAGGTATTTGATACTGATTTCGCAGCCGACCTTACAATAATGGAAGAGGCAAATGAGCTTATCGACCGTATTCAGAACGGCGGCACTCTCCCGATGATCACTTCTTGCTCACCCGGTTGGATCAAGTATTGCGAGCATTATTATCCCGATCAGCTCTCGCATCTTTCCACCTGCAAATCACCTCAGCAGATGTTTGGTGCAACTATGAAGACATATTATGCTGAGAAGATGGGTATTGATCCCAAAAATATGGTCGTTGTCGGCGTAATGCCCTGTACGGCTAAAAAGTTTGAGACAAAGCGTGACGGTCAGGCGGCTTCCGGTTATCCGGACGTTGATATCGCTATCACCACAAGAGAGCTTGCAAGAATGATCGATAACGCCGGTATCTTCTTTAAGCATCTTCCCGACGAGGAGTTTGATAATCCCTTCGGCGAGAGCACGGGCGCAGCCACAATATTCGGCGCTACGGGCGGCGTTATGGAAGCAGCTCTTCGTACGGCAGTTGAAAAGCTTACGGGCAAAGAGCTTGAGGTCGTTGACTTTACCGAGGTTCGCGGTATGAACGGCGTCAAAGAGGCTGAGTATGACATCGGTGGTAAGAAAGTCAAGGTTGCTGTTGCCAGCGGTACTAAGAACGCCAAGGTCATTATGGATAAGGTCAAAGACGGCACAAGCGATTATCTCTTTATCGAGATAATGGGTTGTCCCGGCGGCTGCATCAACGGCGGCGGTCAGCCGATCCAACACGCTGTTGTCAGAAACTTCGTTGACCTTAAGGGCAGAAGAGCAGAGGCTCTTTACAGTGCTGACAGAAATAATCCCAAGAGAAAATCTCACGAGAATGAGGCTATCAAGACACTTTACACCGAGTATCTCGGCAAGCCCGGCAGCCATAAGGCTCACGAAATTCTCCACACGTCATACGTGGCAAGAAAGAAATATTGATTTAAGTAGTATTTTAACTCGGACGGGGAGTACCTTTGTACTTCCCGTCTTGTAACAGAGTCGCAAAAAACTGTTAATTGGAAGTGGTGTAGGATGTTTAAAAGAATAATTTCGTTGTTTCTTGTGTTCGTTTTGCTTTTCACGCTGGGAGCGTGCAAGTCAGAAGACAGTGAGCAGGAGACGGAGAGCGGCGAATACATACAAAGTGATGTGGGCGATAACGAAATCAGTTCAGATGATGTTGAAAATGCTTCAAGCACCGCTCCAAATACCGACAATACTCTTCAAGCAACCAACAATGACAATACGACTGCGACGACAACGACCGAAGCCGTGCGTTCGGTGAAGGTAACCGTTCCCGAGGGTTACACTCTTGTCCGTATTGCGTGGCTTTTAGAGGATAAAGGCGTTTGTGACTCGGATGATTTTATTAAAGCCGCTCAAACCTATACAGAATGGCTTGATTTATCACAGTATTCGTTTTTAAATGATATGAAAAAGGCAAGTAACGTCTGTTTTTACCTCGAGGGCTACTTTTTTCCGCTTACATATGATTTGCAGAAGGATATGGATCCCAAGCAGGTAATAAAAACGTTACTTAACGGAACAAAGGGGCGTTTCAACGACTCACTTTTACAGCGTGTAAGGCAAAGCGGATACAATCTTCATGAGATCTTGACAATAGCCTCAATAATCGAAAAAGAGGCGTTTAAAAGCAGTGACCGCACTATGATCTCATCGGTTCTTCATAACCGACTTAATGCGGGAATGAAGCTGCAGTGCGACCCGACCATAACATACTGTACGGGCGTAATTGACGTGATTTATCCCGACAAGCTTGATTATTATAAGTATTATTACAATACTTACCGTTGCTCTGCACTGCCTGCAGGACCCATCTGTAATCCCGGTATGGGCGCTATTGAGGCGGCGCTTTCGCCCGCACAGTCAGATTATTTCTATTTTATTTTAGAAGATAAAGAACCGTACAACTCATATTTCTCCAAAACATATGAGGAGCATTCCCAAAAATGGGAAGAGATTCAGAACGGTTGACGGACGAAAACAGAAAACAGACACAAAAAAGCTCCCTATCACAGTGATAGAGAGCTTTTTCAGTAATTACCGATTATCTAAACATCGTCCATATATTGCTGAGTACCGTTTTTGTGCAGCTGTAAGAGTAGTAATAGTCACCTGCATACCATTCATCTTCCCAGCCGCCGTAATTATCCAGCGCAGAACGCATAATGAAGATAGAGAATATTGATGAGGCGATTGAAATCAGTATACTCAGAACTATTGAGACGATAAGTCCTATTAGTGCCATTTTACCGTATGCCTTTGCACTTATCGGGCGCTTGTCTCTGTCAATAAGATAAAGTATGAGACCGAGTATAGGCACTAAAAAACACGCTACCTTGAGCCACGTTGACGGTACATCGTCTTGCGCAGGCACGGTGTTCATATTCACACTTTGGAAGGGCGAACCGCACTTGACGCATACGACCGCCATCGGATCGCATTTGTTACCGCAGCGCTGACAGTATTTAAACTGCGGCGCCGCATACGGATTATATGCGTATCCGTTATTTTGAATGGGAGCGCCGGGTGCAGGCGCATTACTTTCAGCGGTGTATTCAAGCTTGCATCCGCAGTCGGGGCAATTCTCCATTGTATCGCCGAACACTGAATAGCATTGAGGGCATTTTTTCATTCTCAAAACCTCCTCATTTAAGCTTAATTAATTGCCGGATCAATAGTAATAATATGAGCTTGCAAACATATCGCCGACTACATAACCGACTACACGTAATACTATATTCAAAACGATTCCGACAACAAATCCGATGATAGCCGCTTTACCGTAGGCTTTTGCGCTTACAGGCTTTTTATCTTTATTGACAATATAAAGAATAAGACCGACTATCGGGAAAAAGAAGCATACAACCTTAAGAATAGTCTTGGGGTCATCGTCAACTGCGGGATAAGCGTTCACATTTTGGAACGGAGCACCGCACTGTGTACAAATAACTGCCATCGGATCACACTGCTTACCGCAGTTTTGGCAGTATTTTACCTGCGGGGCAGGATTGGGAGTGTATGCTCCGTTTTCATAGCTGTCGTTTGTATTATAATCATTAACATATTCAAGCGGACGTCCGCAATCGGGACAGATGTCCATTGAATCATCAAATCTTGCTAAACATTGAGGGCATTGTTTCATGTTCATAATCTCCTAATATTTTATTCACATTTATTTTACAATATAAAACTTGCAAAGTCAAGAAAAAGTATAAAAATTTCCCGCCATTTCTGACGGGAAATTTTTAATATAATTTAATCAGTTCTCTTCGGGAGCATAAAGATCCTTGAGGCGAAGAAGATGTGTATATCTTGCCTTTGCGGTGTCCTCAGCCTTTGTGAAGAGCTGTTCGGCTCTTTCGGGGAATGCACGTGAAAGTGAGGAGTAACGAGCCTCGTTCATAATGAAGTCGCGGTAGCTCTCGGTGCCTTCCTTGCTGTCGATGGTGAAGGGGTTCTTGCCTTCAGCCTTGAGAGCGGGATTGTAACGGAACATATTCCAGTATCCGCAGTCAACAGCCTTCTTCATCTCAGCCTGGCAGTTGACCATACCGCCTTTGATGGAGTGCATCTCACAGGGAGCATAAGCGATAATGATGGACGGACCGTGATATGCCTCAGCCTCAGTAATAGCCTTGATGGTCTGATTCTGATCAGCGCCCATAGCGATCTGAGCAACGTATACATAGCCATAGCTCATTGCGATCTCTGCAAGGCTCTTCTTGGCAACAGCCTTACCTGCAGCGGCAAACTGTGCAACCTGACCGATGTTGGAAGCCTTTGAAGCCTGACCGCCTGTGTTGGAGTAAACCTCGGTATCGAATACCATAATGTTTACATCCTCGCCGGATGCAAGAACATGGTCAACACCGCCGAAGCCGATGTCATATGCCCAACCGTCGCCGCCGAAGATCCAAATGGATTTCTTTGAAAGGTATTCAGCATTGTCAAGAATATCTTTCTTAGCTTCACATCCGCAGTCAAAGCCCTTAAGAGCAGCAACCAGGTTATCGGAAGCAGCCTTGTTTGCCTCGCTGTCATTTACAGTGTCAAGGTAAGCCTTTGCCGCCTCTATAACATCAGCGGGAGCCTTTCCTTCGTCTACAATAGCCGTAACCTTGTCAATAAGTCTGTTTCTTATAGCGTTCTGACCAAGGTACATACCGTAGCCGTGCTCAGCGTTGTCCTCAAACAGTGAGTTAGCCCAAGCGGGACCGTGACCGTTCTTGTCAACCGTGTAGGGTGATGTTGCGGCAGGACCGCCCCAAATTGAGGAGCATCCCGTTGCGTTGGAGATGTACATTCTGTCGCCGAAAAGCTGTGTGATAAGTCTTGCGTAAGATGTCTCTGCACAGCCTGCGCAGGAACCGGAGAACTCAAGAAGCGGAGTCTTGTACTGGCTTCCGATAACTGTGTTGTTCGCAAGGTCTTCCTTGACAGAAACGTTGGCAACCATATAGTTGAATGCGTCCTGCTTGTAGTCCTGGCTCTCTCTGGGAACCATCTTCAAGGAGTCTGTGGGGCAAACTCCGATACATACGCCGCAGCCCATGCAGTCCATGGGAGAAACAGCGAGTGAATACTGATAAACGCCCTTGCCCTTACCCTTTTTCTCAACTATTGTTGCGCTCTCGGGAGCAGCGGCAACCTCGTCAGCAGTAAGTGCATAGGGACGGATGGTAGCGTGCGGGCATACATAAGAGCACTTGTTGCACTGCGCGCAGGTAGCAGCGTTCCACTCGGGAACCATAACTGCAACACCGCGTTTTTCATAAGCAGAAGCGCCCTGCTCAAACGTACCGTCAGCGTGGTCAACGAATGCGGAAACAGGAAGCAGATCGCCGTCCATCTTGCCGACAGGTTTCATAATGGTGTCAACCATCTTAACAAGCTTTGCAGGTCCGTTTTCGCTCTCAGCCGCCTTAGTATCAACAGCCTCTGCCCAGTCAGCGGGAACGTCGATCTTAACGTAAGCAGATGCACCTGCATCAATTGCTTTTTCGTTCATTTCAACGATTTCTTTACCCTTTTTCATGAACTTCTGAGCTTTTTCCTTCATGTAGCCGATAGCTTCCTCAGGAGGAAGAACCTTAGCAAGTGAGAAGAATGCTGACTGAAGAACTGTATTTGTTCTCTTGCCGAGACCTATTTGTGCTGCCAGGTCAATAGCGTTAACTGTGTAAAGCTGAATATTATTCTTAGCAATGTACTGCTTTGTCTCAGCGTTCAGCTTTTCGCTGAGCTCATCGGCACTCCATTGGCAGTTGATAAGGAATATACCGCCGGGTTTAACATCGTTGACCATACGGAATCCCTTTTCAATATATGAGGGGTTGTGGCAGGCAACGAAGTCAGCCTTGTTTATGTAGTACGGGCTTCTGATAGGCTTGTCACCGAAACGAAGGTGAGATACCGTGATACCGCCCGTTTTCTTTGAGTCGTACTGGAAATACGCCTGAACGTATTTGTCGGTATGGTCGCCGATGATCTTGATAGAGTCTTTGTTAGCACCGACAGTACCGTCACCGCCGAGACCCCAGAACTTGCACTCGATCGTGCCTTCAGCCGCAGTGTTGGGAGAGGGCTTCTCTTCGAGTGAAAGGTGAGTAACATCGTCGTTGATACCCATAGTGAACTGACGCTCGGGAGTCTCCTTATTAAGATGCTCATAAACAGCAAAAATGCTTGAGGGAGGAGTGTCCTTTGAACCGAGACCGTATCTGCCGCCGCAGACCTTTGCAGCTCTGCCCATCTCGTTAAGAGCGGCAATAACGTCAAGGAACAGGGGCTCACCGATTGAGCCGGGCTCCTTAGTTCTGTCAAGAACAGCGATCTTCTTTGCTGTCTCGGGAATAGCCTCGCAGAATTTCTTTGCGGAGAAGGGTCTGTAAAGGCGAACCTTCAAAAGACCGACCTTCTCACCCTTAGCGGTAAGATAGTCAACAACCTCTTCTGCGACATCGCAGACAGAGCCCATTGCAACGATTACTCTTTCTGCATCGGGAGCGCCGTAGTAGTTAAAGAGCTTATAATCAGTGCCAAGCTTTTCGTTGACCTTGTTCATATAATTCTCAACGATTGCGGGAACAGCATCATAATAGCTGTTGCAAGCCTCTCTGTGCTGGAAGAAGATATCACCGTTCTCGTGTGAGCCGCGCATTACAGGGTGCTCGGGGTTAAGAGCGCGCTTACGGAACGCAGCCACAGCGTCCATATTGCACATTTCTTTAAGATCTTCATAATCCCAGATGTTGATTTTCTGGATTTCGTGTGAGGTACGGAAACCGTCGAAGAAGTTAAGGAAGGGAACTCTGCTCTCGATAGTTGCAAGGTGAGCAACAGCGCCAAGGTCCATAACCTCCTGAACGTTGCTTTCGGCAAGCATTGCAAAGCCTGTCTGACGGCAAGCGTAAACGTCGGAATGATCACCGAAAATATTCAGTGCGTGTGATGCCACACAGCGAGCTGAAACGTGGAAAACGCTGGGAAGAAGCTCACCTGCAATCTTATACATATTGGGGATCATAAGAAGAAGTCCCTGCGAAGCCGTATAAGTGGTGGTGAGAGCACCTGCTGCAAGAGAACCGTGAACGGTACCTGCCGCACCTGCCTCGGACTGCATCTCAGCAACGCGTACAGTCGTGCCGAAAATGTTTTTGCGACCCTGAGCGGACCACTGGTCAACATAGTCGGCCATAGGGCTTGAGGGAGTGATGGGGTAAATACCGGCTACCTCAGTGAACGCGTACGACACGTGAGCAGCAGCCGTATTACCGTCCATAGTCTTGGAACTTCTGACTATGGGGGTCTTTTTTTCTGCCATTTTTTATTTCCTCCTTGAGTGGATTGCTCGGTCAAAATGACCTGCATATATATGTAATCATACGAAATATATGTTATCACTTTTAAGCGGATATGTAAATATATTTTAATTGGAAAATTGCGAAAATTTTGACGAATTTTTTATAAAATATCACCACAAATATACTGTGCTTAACGAATACTGTGCTTGACTTAATGAATATTTTGTTATACAATACACACTGATATCTTATTATAATATATTTTAAGGAGAGATTTTTCTTTATGGACGCAGACCCGGGGAGTATTATTTTAAAAATAGTAATCCTTTTTGTATTGATTTTTGTCAATGCGTTTTTCGCTATGTCGGAGATAGCCGTTATATCGCTTAACGATAATAAAATTGATAAAATGGCGGAAGCCGGCAATAAAAAAGCAAAGCAGATCAAAAAACTGACCGAAAGCACCAGCGCTTTCCTGTCAACCATACAAATAGGCGTCACACTTGCAGGATTTTTGACGTCGGCGACCGCCGCTCAATCCTTTGCAGTACTGCTCACTGATGCACTTGCAAAAACAGCCCTTGTGGACGTTATTCCCGTAGGAATCGTCAGCGGAGCTTCCACAGTGGTCATTACGCTGATAATGTCGTATTTTTCACTTGTGTTAGGCGAGCTTGTTCCCAAAAAGATAGCAATGCAAAAGTCTGAAAAAGTCTCTTTTGCCGTTGCTCCCGTACTTCTGTTTACGGCACGCGTTACACGACCGGCAGTAAAGCTTTTGTCCCTTTCAACTAACGGGATTTTAAGACTTATCGGTATCGATCCCCACGCTGACGAAGAAACACTGACTGAAGAAGAAATTCGTATGATGGTCGACGTAGGCGGCGAACAGGGCGTTATCGAGGACGTTCAAAAAGAGATGATAGACAACATCTTTGAGTTTGACGATATGGACGTGGGCGATATTATGACTCACAGAACGGATATGGTCTGCATAGACGCCAGAGAGGGTCTGTCGGATGCGATAAAGCTCTCAATAGATAACGGAGTTTCAAGAATTCCCGTTTATGAGGAGGATCCCGACAATATAATCGGCATAATTTATGTTAAGGATTTCCTTAAATATGTCGGTTCTCCGCTGCCTAAATCCAAATCCATAAAGGATTTAATGCGTGAGGCATATTACGTTCCCGAGACAAAGCGCTGCGGCGAAATGTTCTCCGAGATGACCGAAAAGCACATACAAATGGCAGTTGTCGTCGATGAATACGGTGGAACGGCGGGTATCGTTACCCTCGAGGACATTCTTGAGGCAATAGTTGGCAATATTCAGGACGAATATGACCAGGAATCCGATGAAATTTCAATTATCGACGATAAAACCTTTACAATAGACGGTATAACCGATATTGAAGAGGTCGAGGAATTAACCGGGAAAACTTTCCCCGATGGCGATTACGACACCTTGGGCGGATATATCATCAGCGTGCTGGGCTTTTTGCCGCAGGACGGCGAGCTGAATGAGGTGACCTTTGAGAATATCAAATTTACCGTTCTCAACGTTGAGGAACGCCGCATAGGCAAGGTCAAGGTCGAGATACTTCCCGATATTTCGGACGGAAAGAAATGATAAATCAAAAACCGACCCCACAAGGTCGGTTTTCTGTTAGATAAAACGAAAGGGGCACAGAACGGATGAATAAATCCAATTATCAAATTCAGCTTGACCGTATAATATCCGAGCTTGACGGCATACCGTCGCTGCTGCTCCATAGCTGCTGTGCTCCCTGCAGCAGCTACTGTATAGAATATCTGTCGCAGTATTTTAATATCACCGTGTTTTATTATAATCCGAACATCTATCCCGAAGAGGAATATCAGCACCGTAAGGCGGAACAGAAAAGACTTATCAGCGAAATGAAAACGAAATATCCCGTAAAAATGCTTGACTGCGATTTTGAAAGCGAAGCGTTTTATAACGCAGTCAATGGACTTGAAAGTTGCCGTGAGGGAGGGGAGCGGTGCTTTGCCTGTTACCGTTTGCGCTTACAAAAAACGGCTCAAGCGGCTAAAAACGGAAGTTTTGACTTTTTCACGACAACTCTTACCATAAGTCCGCTGAAAAACGCTCAGAAAATTAACGGGATAGGCGAGGAGTTGGGCGAAAAATACGGCGTACCGTTTTTACCGTCGGATTTCAAAAAGAAAAACGGATATAAACGCTCCATTGAGCTCAGCCGAGAATTTTCACTTTACCGCCAAAATTACTGCGGCTGTGTTTTCTCGCAGAATACAAAAGAATGATGAATTTTTTTAACTGCTCCCGCCTTACTTAGGCGGGATTTTTTTACAACTGTACGGTTTTGGTGGCAATAGCATCCCGAAAAGCCCTGTCGTGCTCAACAAAAATCATTGTCGGCATAAATTCTTTTAAAAGTCCTTCAATTTGCATACGGGAATAGACGTCAATAAAATTCAGCGGTTCATCCCACACATATATGTGCGCCTGTTCACAAAGACTTTTTGCAATCAATACCTTTTTCTTCTGTCCGCCCGAAAAGTCGCTAATGTCCTTCTCAAACTGTACGCGTTCAAAGTCCATTTTCCGCAAAATCGCTTTAAACAGACTTTCATCTATACGGTTTTCCTCCGAGTAGTCGGACAGCGTTCCTTTCAAATGTGCGGTATCCTGCGGTACATATGAGATGACAAGCCCCGAGCCTGTAGAAACCGTGCCGGTATGCTCTAACTGTTCCCCAATCAACAGTTTGAGCAAACTGCTTTTGCCGCTGCCGTTTCTGCCGTCCAGTACGACACGGTCACCGCGACGTACCGTAAATGATGTAGGCTTGCATATTGTCCTACCGTCATAACAGACCGCAACATCGGAAAAAGTGGCAAGCGTGTCGGTGTGGTATATCAGCGGTGAAATCTTTAGGCTTTCAGCCGTTTCGATGTTCTTAAGCAGCCCCGATTTTTGTTCAATTGCCTGTTGCTGTCTCGCTTCAATGGATTTTGACCGCTTCATCATTTTTGCGGATTTGTGCCCGATATAGCCTTTATCAAAGGCTCCTGCTTTTGACGCTTCTACGCGATCAGACCATACCGCCGTGCGTCTTGCCGATTGCTTCAACCGTTTTATATCCTTTTGCAAACGCTCATTTTGTGTAAGCTCAAATTCCTGTTGCCTTTCAAAATTCTCCATCCAAGAGGAAAAATTCCCGCTTTGCACTTCGATATTTGCCCTGTTTATGGATAGAATGTGGTCAACACAGCCGTCTAAGAAACGGCGGTCGTGCGAGACCAATATAAAACCTTTTTTCTTATTAAGATACGCCGACACCATTTCTCTTGCCCCTATATCCAAATGGTTTGTAGGTTCGTCAATTAACAGAAAATGTCCCTCATTCAGGAAAAGTGCGGCAAGCAATACCTTTGTCTGCTCTCCGTTGGAAAGTGTATCAAACGGGCGCCAAAGTACGTCGGAATTTACCTCAAGATATGACAGTTCACGCATCAACTCCCATTCTTCTGCAAGAGGACAAATCTCCGACAAAATATCTTGTGTCAGTCTGCTTTTATCCTCGACAGGATAAGGAAAATAGTCAAACTGTACGGATGATGCGATATTTCCCGCGTATTCATATTTCCCCAGCAAGAGATTCAGAAAAGTGGTTTTTCCTCTGCCGTTTCTGCCCACAAAACCAAGCTTCCAATCGGTATCCATCTGAAAGCTTACATCCTCAAAAATATTATCGTAGCTTGAAGGATATGAAAATGTAAGGCTTTCAACTTTAATCAGTGACATAAAATTATCTCCTTTTCTCAGAACATAAAATAAGAGCTGCAAGAAAGTCAATTCTTGCAGCTCGCCATAGCATAACCGTACCGCTACATAAATGTAAGCAGTAAACTATATATGAGTGAATAGACTTATAACTTTCTTGCAATGGGCGCAATAACACCGTAAAAACACGGAATTACTGCATATTCAAAATTTATTTGCAAGAAAAGTTAATCATCTTTCCACCTCTTTCAAATTAATACAAAACAAAGTATATCACAAGTGTTTAAAGTAATCAAGTGCTATGTTACGTTCCTTTAAATACCGCTAAAAAGGAGCATTAAGAGTCCTGCTTCTCCTGTGCCTTTTTCATAGCCTCACGCTGCTTAAGGACTTGTTCGTGAACATCTTCCATTGTTTTGCCCGTGAGCTTATAAAAGAAGAACGGCAGACCCGCGAGCAGCATCATAAGACCATGGAATATAGTATAGAAGAACAGCATTGCAATCTTTGTATATGTAGACTGTTCGGGATAAACGCCCTCAACAGGCTGCATATACTTAATGATCGAATCTTCACCCAGCAGGATAAGAGGAGAGAGAACAGATGCGATGGTACCGCTTATAGTAGTGCCGATACCAAGCACGAACGGTAAACTTGCGTCAAGACGTTTGCCGGTTTTAAGCTCAATATCCTCGAGAACATCTGCTTGGAACATTGACGGCAGCAGGTTAGAGGCGCCAAACTGAAGTCCGATAAGAAACAGTGCTGCTATGAATATTATCTGCAAAACTGATGATTCAGATTTAAAGTATGCATATCCAACAGCAAAAGCCAATACGTTTGCGCATATGGAATAAATACCGGATGCAATATAAAGCTGTTTTGAGTTGAACTTTTTAAGAAGTGCATTGATAATAAGCATTCCTACTGCAGTACCGATGCCCGTGGGCAGACCGAAGAAAAGAAATTTATCAGATCCGCCGAGGAGCGCTGCCGCAAGGAAAACACCCATATAGTTGGCTATTTGACGGAAATTCTTTAAAAAGTCGCTGATAAGAATGACCCATGTCCACTTGTTGGAAAGAATATCGATGAAGCCCAGCAGGGGATTTTGTCTCTTGTCGGCATAAACAACGCGTTCTCTTACAGCCCGCATACCGATAAGCATCGTGATAGCGCCGACAACTGCGCAAATCGCCGCACCGATTATGTATTCCACCTGTTCTTTATTTATTCCCGAGTCGGTTTTCTTGATATACGCATCAAGTATCAAGCCTATTACCAATACGACTACAAGCGGAGCGGAATTACCTACGGCGCTGGCGATAGAGCGGAATGAGATGACCTGATCGCGTTCGCGTTTATTGGGAGTCATGACAAGTGCGATCTTATTGAATACGTCGCCAAAACTTGTGGATATCGCATACATAATACCGATTGCGACAATGTAGATGAAAAGAACAGTGGTGGGAAGTCCCGTGGGAGCAACAAACGTAAGAACTGTTGCAACCGCCATAGGCAGAGCGATGAATATTCCCAACGGACGGAACTTGCCCTTTTTGGATGGCTTGTGACCGTCTATATACATAGTTACAAAGAAACTTATAACAAAGCCCGAGATTGAGAGGATTCCGTTATAAAGCGAAATCGTTTCCTTTTCCAGTACAAGTACATTGACAAGATATGCGTTTTTGTAGCTTGCGACCATACCCGTCATTGTTGTATAGAAAAAAACTGCCATCAAGTAGAGAACGAATTCGTTTTTTCTCACGTGTTTTTCATTTTGCTGAGCTAAAATAGTACTTTCCAAAACATCACTTCCCCTAAAATTTATAATGATTGAACAAAAAAATCGCTTCAATCAAATATATATTATATATTATCACACAAATATCACTTGCGCAATATCAAATTCAATCTTATTGTTTATGTGCAGTAAGCTTATATATCGGCATACCCATTTCTACAAATTTTTGCTCGTATTCCGTTACAATATTGTCCCCGTTATCATCACTGTGCAGGTCAAGAGATATGTCGGAAAGAGTGAATCCGTTTTGAGAAAAGCTTTCAAGGGAATATTCAAAAAATTTACGGTTGTCGGTTTTCTGAGTAATAAATCCGCCGTCACATAAAAGCATTTTATAGATTTCAAGGAACGCGGGGCTTGTGAGTCTGTGTTTTTCCTGCTTTGCTTTGGGGTACGGTGTGCTGAAGTTGAGATATATTTCCGCAACACTGTTTTCCCTTATAAAAAAGGGTAAGTATTCTGCCTTCATCTCAAGAAAACGGATATTAGGAATATTTTCGAGTATGACCCTTTCGCACGCTTCCACAAGCACTCCGCGTACACATTCTACCGCGAGAATGTTTTTATGGGGATTTCTCTTTGCATATTCGCACACAAACTGTCCCTTGCCGCAGCCTATTTCTAAAACTAGAGGATTTGACCTACCGAAAATACCGTCAATATCAAAATAATTATCTCCGCCTTGGACCTCGCTGAAATTAAGCGACGGCAGATTGTATTCTATTCTCAATGCACTGCAGGCTTCACGCCGTGCTTCAAGATTATTTATTCTTCTCAATCTCACAAAATCACCTGAATTTTACTTATAAAGCAACAGCGGAACGTTTTATATTCCGCTGTCAAATTATATCTATTTTTCTTTTCTTAAAAGTGTACCTTTGGGGAAATTAAGGTCACTTTTGATTTTTAAAGTCATCATCGGGTGGGGGACGGCGTCAATTTCGTTCCCGTCCGCGTCAAAAAGTTCAACCGCCGTAAAAGTCATCGGCTTGCAACCGGGCATCAGGGCGTCAAGCTCATCGCCTTTATAAAACTTGTTGCGCTGTTCGGCTATGATATATCCGTCTTTACATTCTTTAACCGCCGCGACCACGTCGTAATGGCGCTTGTAACCGCCCTCAAGGCTTATTTGCGCATTTTCATTGGGATGACCGAAATAAAATCCTGTGCAGTATTCGCGGTAGCTTATCTTATAGCACTCGTCGATCGCCCACTGCGGAGTCTTATATTCAGGAACGGGATTTTTTATGTATCCGTCAATAGCCGCCCTGTAAGCGTTTGTTATGACCGCCGCGTAATAGGCGGATTTTGCTCTACCCTCGATTTTGAAACTGCTTATTCCCGCATTTACAAGCTCGGGGATATGCTCGATCATACACATATCCTTTGAATTTAGTATGTATGTTCCCTCTTTACTGTCGTCAATTGGGAAATACATACCGTCGCGCTTGACTTCCATCAGTGCGTATTCCCAGCGGCAAGGCTGAGCGCATTCGCCGCGGTTGGCGTCACGGTCAACAAGATAGTTTGATAAAAGACATCTGCCTGAGAACGATACACACATGGCACCGTGTACAAAGCATTCAATTTCCAACTCTTTAGGCGTTTTTGCACGTATTTCGGCAATTTCCGAAAGGGAAAGCTCACGTGCCATAACAACGCGTGAGGCTCCCATATTATAAAATTCATTTGCGGTGACGTAATTAACTATTCCCGCCTGCGTGGAGATGTGCACGGGTATTTTGGGGGCGTGTTTTTTGCACAGTGACAAAACTCCTATGTCCGCCACGATAAAGGCATCAACTCCGATGTCCTGCCAGCGTTCAAGGTAAGAGGGGAGTACATCCGCTTCACCGTTTCTGGGAAGAGTGTTGCAGGCGAGATATACTTTCACTCCTCTTTCATGACACAGCTTTACCGCCTCGGTAAGTCCCTCGAAATCGAAGTTTTGCGGGGCAGCACGCATGGAAAAGGTATCGCCGCCCAAATATACTGCGTCTGCACCGAACATCAGGGCGGCCTCAAGACGTTCGCGGTCGCCCGCCGGAGATAACAATTCGGGTATTATCATAAATTGCTCCAAAAATCAGTTGTTCTGCGCGTTTACCTGCGCTATCGTTCTGGCGTTTGCATTATGCTCTTCAATGGTACTTGCCATATATATTTTACGGTTACTGTCGTGACTGAAGAAATAGTACTGCGTAGTATCAGGGTACAATGCCGCTTCAATAGCAGCCTGACCGGGATTGCATATGGCTCCCACGGGAAGCCCCGCGCACTCATATGTGTTGTAAGCACGTATATATGCGTTGAGCTTGGACGTCTCTTTAACACGCCCACTGACGGTGTTTGCAACGTAATCCTTTGTTGAGTCGCAGTCCAGCGTGGGATAAACACCCGAACGGTTCAATCTGTTGTGTAAAACAGATGAAACCAAATTAAACTGATCGCTGCCGTATGCCTCTTTTTCAATGATAGACGCTATTCTTACTATGTCATCCGTGGACATTGAAAGCTCGGCGGCACGCTCAGAGTATTCATCTGTCCAACGCGCTTTAAAGGCGTTAAGAAAATCGCGAACTACCGACGCAGGGTCAGCTCCCTGTTCAAATTCATACGTTGCGGGGAAGAAATAACCCTCAAGCATATGATAACGTTCTTCTTTGTTATCTATTTCCTTAACGAAATCGTATTCCGAGCTGAAATCGATCTCGTCGATAGTCTTGTAAAGCGATGCAGCCGTGCAGACCTCATTTTTTTCAAGTCTTTCAAAGATTTGGTCTATGGTAAAGCCCTCGGGTATGGTAATGCTTATGGTCGCACCGCGCTGACTGCTTGTCTTAAATCGGACTATCATTTTTTCTATGCCCATAGACTTGTTAAAGTAATAAACTCCGGGCAGATAATTTTCATCGGTATAGCCCATAACCTTTATGAATATGCGGCAGAACAGCTCGTTTTTAATAAGACCTTTTTCGCTTAATACCTTGATAGCTGTATTTGTGTCGGCATCGTTCGGAAGAACCACTTCAACCGACTTGCCGTCGTCGCGGTTGATCGCCAAAACGTCATTAATGCAGCTCAACATCACTGCGGATACAGCGATTGAAATCAAAAGACAGCAGACAAAAACTATACAGTCTTTTTTATGCGTTCTCACAAATCCCAGCAAAGCCACACCGATATTTTTAACATTGGGTTTTCCGTTTTTTTGTTTTTTATTAGATGCATTTTGCTTAGATGCAGCATCGGTTGTCTTAACGGGAGTGCGTTCGGCGGTTTTTCTGATACCGGAACGGGAATGTGAGGATGCTGTGCCGCGTGAACCTACGGCGCCCGTACTGCGAATATTCCGCGAAGCCGCCGCACGTCTTTTTCTCTCTACAAAGTCAATACTGCGAAACTCAGTAGTATCTGAGGCAGGCAGTTTACTGTCATACTTATTTTTAGGCGTATCATTGCTGCGAGATTTTATCGAATTTAAATCAAGAGAATAATTGCCTGTGGATTTACTTGCGGTCTGTTCGGCACCTTGAGTGGCTTTTTGACTTGCAGAAGCGGCAGCCCTCGTATCTTTTTGAGCTTTTGACGGCGTATTCGATGCCGACCGATTCACGGCAGGTTTTTTTGACTCGGTATTTTTGGCCGCAGAGGATTTTTTTACAGGTTCTTCCGTGTTCCGTTTAGCAGACTTGCTGCCGATCACTTCACCTGCGTATTCATTTAAGAGATCCTCATAGCTTCTGTCGTCAAATCCGTCTGAAAAATTATTCATAGGATTACCTCCTGACCTTTAATTCGTTCTGTGTGGCAACGGCGTCCACTTTTACGTCATATTTATCCGTCGGCAGCTTTGATACCGACAGCTCCTCATAACAGGGGCATACGCTCATACCGTTAAACTTAAGCAAAAATCTGTCGTAATAGCCTTTCCCGTAACCGATTCTGTTAAATTCTTCGTCTACGGCGAGTGCAGGTATAATGGCAATATCGTACGGATTCGGAGCATATTTTTCGCACTCCGCTTTCGGTTCGGATATACCGAAAAGCCCTCTTTCCAAATCGCCGCCGTCACGCACCCTCAAAAATACCATATGACCGTTTCGGTCGATGCATTTCGGATAATAAACTCTTTTGCCGCGTGCTCTGCATTCGTTTACTATATACCGTGTGTCGAATTCGTCACCTAAGGATGAGAACAGAAGCACCTGCCTGCACCTCTCAAAATAGGGTGAATTGATTATATTTTCGCTGATTTTAAGGTCACAGTCCTTCCGATAATTTCCGTTAATTCCGTGCCGTTTAGAAATCAGCTCACGTCTTAATTCTGACTTGCTTTTCATTTTTCAAATATTTGAAGTGACGCTCTTAAGGCCTCAGCTGTTTCGTGCCCTTTAAAATATTCGACTATTCTAAGCCCGAATTCTACTCCGCTGCCCATACCCTTTGCAGTGATAATATTACCGTCACGGCAAACAAAGCTTTCCCCAATGTTCGCTCCCTCAAGGTCCTTTTCAAAACCGGGGAAGCATATTGCCGTTTTGCCCTTTAAAAGTCCCTTGTGACCGAGTATGGACGGTGCTGCACATATGGCGCATATCAGCTTTTCGTTATCCACGGCAAAGTCAATGGCACTTTGCACTGCGGAACTCTTTTCCAAATTTACCGTACCGGGCATTCCGCCGGGCAAGAAAACGGCATCGACACTGCTGTCAAGAGTGATGTCACTGTCGCAAATATCACAGACGATAGAAATTTTGTGTGCTCCCGTAACTGTTTTGCCGCCTACACCTACCAGCGCCACTTCAAGTCCCGCGCGGCGAAGCACATCTGCAGGACCGAGAGCCTCGACTTCTTCAAATCCGTCTGCCAAAAAAATATAAATCATACGATCTCCTTAATATGGGAATAAATTTTGTCGCCTATCTCTTCAATGGAAAGCGGTTCGTCACCCTTAAAGCATTTTACCGCCTTCCAGCCGAAACGGTCAGCGGCGTACAGTGCCGCCTGACGGCATTGCTTTAAGTAGCTGACATTTGCCTCGTGAACATCTTTTTTAGCTTCTTTGCCGCCGTACCGTGCAGTCATAAGTCTTTGCGAAATATCCACGTCCATATCAAGAAAAATCACCGCGTCAGGCTTTGGAATACCCATAAGCTCATATTCTGTGTGAAAGAGCCAATCTAAATAACCGTTCCATTCACTTTCCGGCAGCTTTACTGTTTGGTGAACGGCATTTGACGTGGTATAACGGTCGGCTAAAATCAGCGTACCGTTTTTGTAATCCTCGCCCCACACGTTTTTAAAGCTGGCGTACCTGTCAACGGCGTAAAAAAGCGATGCGGAATAAATATTTACGTCCGACGGGTCGTTGCCGAACTCGCCGCCGAGGTACATTTTGACAAGCTCGCTGGAACGGCTGTCATAATCGGGCAGCTTGATTTGCCTGAGTTTAATATTATTATCAGCAAGACGGCGCTTTAAAAGCTCGACCTGAGTTGATTTTCCGCTGCCGTCAAGACCTTCGATAACAATAAGCTTACCGTTCATAAAAACCCTCGTTTACATATTTATACAGGCTATATTATATCAAAGTATTCTTAACATTACAATCCAAATTTCGATATTTTTTCTTTAAGATTGTTATAAGCCTTATTGCACGCAAATTTTATTTATGTTAAAATACATATAACGACAAAAAAGTGAGGTTAAATAAATGAGCTACGATTATAACGAAAGCACCGCTTTGATAATCGGTATGACCGACACGGACGAAAAGGTTACTGCGGCAGGCGGCAGAATATCTACTCAAGAGGGCACCGCACTCTCAATATGGGACAAGTCTCAGGACAAGGAGAAAAATGAACGTCTTATCGGCAAGGTTACCGCATCGGGACATAACAGCACCGTTGAGCATACATATTTTAACCTGGCTTTTCAAAACGTGACCGCCTTTGCGGAGCAGTTTATAATTGAATTCAGACTTGCATCCTTCACCGTAAAATCAAGAAGATATGTTGATTTCAGTAGCGCAGGCTTTTACGTTCCCGATTTTGGAGACGAAAAAATAACGGACGAATACACCCGTCATATGGAAAAGATGTTCGCTCTTTACGGCGAACTTTGCAACGCAGGTATCGCCCGTGAGGATGCCCGTTTTGTACTGCCGTACTGCCTTTACAGCAATTTCTTTTGCAGCGTAAACGGCAGGGAGTTTTTGCATATGCTCAGCGCTATGCTTTACGGCAGGGGAGCAAAATTCCCCGAGCTTAAAAGACTCGGCGAGCAGTTACTCCGTCAAGCGGAAGAAAAAGCCCCCGGTATAATGGCAGATTTTGAAAAACGCAATAACAACGGCAAAAACGATTTGCCGGATCTTTCGTTTATCGACGTGGAGCCCGAGCATTCGGATAAACAGGTAGAGCTTTTGTATGCCGCACCCGATGCTGCAAAAGCGGTTGCACGCAACGCCCTTATTTCCTATAAAAACTATTCCTCAAAGCAAATCGAAAATATACTTTCCGACAGTGAAATCGTGGGGAAAATCGTGTCCGAGGTGATAAACTCCCGTCGCCAAAGACCGCTCGAGTGCGTGAATTACACTCTTCGTTTCAATAACGTGTCACTTTCCTGCATAACGCACTTTACACGTCACAGAATACAGTCCATTGAGCTTCCCGAGCTTACAAAAACCGACAGACTTAAGTTTATAATTCCGCCGGTTCTCTGTGAGAATCCTGAGCTTTTGGAAAAGTATAAAAACGCCTTTTATGAAACCGATGCTGAGTACAAGCGCTTAAAGGCGCTGGGGATTCCCGAGGAATTGTTGGTATATTATCAGCTCAGCGGAAATACACTTGATATTGTAACCACAATGAATGCAAGACAGCTTTTGCTGTTTATGAAGCTGCGTGCATGCAACCGTGCGCAGTGGGAGATCAGAGAATATGCCGTCGAGGCGCTTTCGCTTTTGCGTAAGGCTGAGCCTTCACTCTTTGCTTTTTACGGACCGAGCTGCTTTATAGGAGCGTGCCCCGAGGGCAGACTTTCCTGCGGAAAAGCAGCAGAGATAAAGGAACAGTTTAAAGCTCTCTGAACAGCACCAACGCTGTCTGATTGCAGTACCGGTAGGAGCCGAATATGAAAAGGATACCGAAAAGAAAAAAAGGAAAAAGTTTTATTTTTCCCATAATCGCCCTGTTCTCGATAAGCCTTTGCGCGGTACTCGCAATGCTTCTCGTGGGCGGGTCGGACAGCCTTTACTATATAAATCAGCTTAATTTTGTGCCTGACGAAAAGACCGTTTGCATCGATCCGGGGCACGGAGGCTCTGACTCAGGTGCCACGGGAGAGGGCGGACAGCGCCTTGAAAAGGACGATAATCTGCGCCTTTCTTTATTGGTGCGTGATATTCTGACCGAGCGCGGATATACAGTCATTATGACCCGTGACAGCGACGCCACCGTTTCTCTTGAAGAAAGATGCAAAATTGCAAATAAAGCACACGCATCACTATTTGTCGCCATTCACCGCAACAGTGCCGTGAGCGGTAAGGGAATGGAAATGTGGATACACAGCAGTCAGCCCACAGATGATATGCTGTTAGCGGAGAACATTCTCGATAACCTTATGACAGCGGGTATTTCCGCAAGCAGAGGAATACATTCGGGCTACCGTGAGGGCGAGAATCTTAATTATTACATAAACAGAAACACAAAAATGCCCTCATGCCTTGCCGAGATCGGCTTTGTTACAAGTGATGAGGACAACAGGGATTTTGATGAAAAGCTGACTGAATATGCCACGGCGATAGCCGACGGTATTGAGATGACTTTGCTTGAAATGAACGGAGAATAGACGTGGATATGAAAATCTACAAAGCGGAGGAATACGGAATTGTCCCGGGGAAGCACTGCGAAAGTGAGCTTCGGGACTTTTTGAATTCGCTGGACGGCGACGAAGAAAAGGTGATCGAGTTTAAAAAAGGCGACTATCCACTGGACACGTCAAAATTTCCGGACTGTATGCTTTATATCACCAATACGGCAGGTGACGGAGAATATTCTGCGGGGGAGACTCCACATAAAAGCCGTTCGCCCCTTTATTTTGATGGAATTAAAAATCTGACCGTGGAGGGAAACGGAGCGCGTTTTTTAATTTGGGGACAAGCCACTAATGCCGTAATAGCGGAATGTGAAAATATAAAAATCAAGGATATTGAGATTTGTCCCGTTGATCCCAATATGCACGAATTAAAGGTCATATCAAAAGGTCTTTTTTACGTTGATTATGAGCTTGATTCCCAAAGTGAATACGAGATATCGAACGGCAAAGTGTGGTTCTGCGGCAGCGATTACCGCTATAATGCCGCCCACCGTGCAAAAACCGCAAGGTATATCCCGTGCGTACAGGTCGAAAATACCGACCGTGTAATGCGTACTCTCCACCCTTTGGCAGGCTGCATAAAAATAAAAGAGATTTCCGAAAGAAAAATCAGAGCTTTTTGCCTTTCGACCGCACGCTTTAAGATTGGTGACAGATACTATATTTACGACGACCGCCGTCAGTATGCGGGGATTTTTGTCCGCGACAGCAAAAATGTAGTCTTAGAAAGAGTAAAACAGAGCTTCAATTATTCTCTTGCATTCGTCGCACAAAATACTGAGAATATCACCCTTGAGGGCGTAGAATTTGCTCCCGATAAGACCTCGGGCAGACTTATCGCCTCTCTTGCCGATTTTGTTCAAATCTGTATGTGCCGCGGCAAAGTTAAGATATTAAACAGCCGTTTTGAGGGAGCAGGGGACGACTGCCTTAACGTCCACGGCTTTCATTTTAAAATAACTCACATTGACGGCGACAGGATAACCGTCAAATTTATGCATCCCCAGTCCCACGGCTTTAACCCGTTGAGGGCAGGTGACGAGCTGGCCTTTATCGACCCTAAAACGCTTTTGGAGTGCGGCAGAGCGAAAATCATTGCATCACACCTTGTTGACGAATATAGCATCGAACTGACCATTGACGATGCTTTGAGCGCTAAAATCGGAAATATGATCGAGGACATCAACGCCTGTCCCGATTTGCTGTTCAGCGGAAATACCGTTGAGCGAATAATCACAAGGGGACTGCTCATCACCACAAGGGGTAAAACCGTTGTGGAAAATAATCACTTTAAAAGCTGTTCAATGAGCGGAATACTCATTTCCGATGACGCCGCAAGCTGGTATGAGAGCGGTCTGTGCCGCGATGTCACAATAAAAGACAACCTGTTCGACTACTGCGGTGAAAACGGAGTGCTCATAAAGCCTGAAAACACCGTACACGCAGGTGCAGTACATAAAAATATCACTGTTACGGGCAATACATTTAAAAAATGCGAAAAGGCGTGTTTTAGTATAAAATCCTCTTCGGATATAACGCTCAGCGGTAACCTTATAAAAGATGCACCCGAAAAATTAAAGCAAAGCAACTGTGAAAATATTATAACTGATTTCTAAAAGATAACTCCCGAAAGCCGAACGCTCTCGGGAGTTTATTTCCGCTCCCTCTTTTAGGGAGTTATCATTTTACCGTATTTCGTTAAAACACCGCTTTATCTCCTCTTTCTCGGCAATTCCTTTTGAAAAAGCCGTTGCCGCACCGCACGCCGTAGCAAGCCGCAAAGCGTAATCATAATCTCCGCTTTTAATATATCCTGCAATAAACCCTCCCACCATAGAGTCACCGCAACCTGTGGTGCTCACGGCTTTTCCCGTCACTGCACCCACAGTATGAGTATTGCCGTCAGCATCTATCAGCACCGCACCCTTTTCTCCCCGCGAGACAAGAACATTTTGCGCTCCCATACTTTTTAAGCGACAGGCATATTCAGTAATTTCTTCTGTACTGTCGGCAGATATACCGAATATTTCACCTAATTCGTGGTGATTTGGCTTTATTAGAAACGGATTGTATTTTAAAGTGTTTATAAGCTGATTTCCCGAGGTGTCCACCACAGCGTGAATACTCTTGCCATCAAGTTTATTCAAAATGCGCTCATAAGTGTTATTGGGGAGTGAGGTTGGCACACTGCCTGCCAAAACGAGAAAATCACCGTTTTCAAGACAGTTGAGCTTTTCAAAAAGCTCCGTTAGCTTTTTATCGGGTATTTCGGAACCTGCCGCATTTATGTCGATTTCACTGCTGCACCTGATTTTTACATTTATCCTTGTTCTGCCGTTTTCAAGTCTTATAAAATCGTTGTCTATACCGCTTTCAGTGAGCATTCGGCAAAGCTCTTCGCCTGTAAATCCGGCGGCAAAGCCCAATGCTTTTGACGGTATTCCCAATCTTGAAAGTACGGTGGATACATTTATACCTTTTCCGCCGCAAATTATCTCATCAGCCGATGCACGGTTGATATCATCAGCCGAAAGCGTGTCGGTGTTCATTATATAGTCAAGCGCAGGATTAAAGGTCACGGTGTAAACCATTTATATCACTCCTTGCAAATATTGTACCACAATTATGACATATATAGAAGACACAATTAAGTCATTTTCCGCTCCCTCTTTGGGGGGTTTGTAATATTGCTTTTTCTTTTAATATTTACTATAATAATTCAGGGTGATATCGTGACAGACAGGTATAATTCACTAAATAATTATTTGCAAAACACATTTGGCGAAAAGGTGTATAAAATTTCGCTGGATTTGGGTCTTACCTGTCCTAACCGTGACGGCAGTCTCGACACCCGTGGCTGTATTTTCTGCTTAGACGGTTCGTCACACTTTGCCGAAAGCGGGAAAAGTATTTCAGAGCAGATAGAAAACGCCAAAAAGCGTGTGACGAATAAGACGAAAGCTGAAAAATTCATAGCGTATTTTCAAAGCTATACAAACACCTATGCTCCCACCGAATTCCTTGAAAAAGTATTTGCCGAGACTATAAACCACCCCGATATAGCGGCGATTTCCGTTGCCACAAGACCGGACTGCCTTCCGCCCGAGACGCTCGATTTGCTGGAAAGACTTAATCATATAAAACCCGTGTGGGTGGAATTGGGATTGCAGACAGTTAACCCAAAATCGGTCGAATATATCCGCAGAGGATACGAAAATTCCGTCTATTTTAATGCTGTAAAAGGGCTTAAAAAACGAAATATCACGGTTATAACGCATATTATTATCGGACTTCCCGGTGAAGAAAAAGCAGATATACTGAACACATTAAAATTTGCGGTGGATGCCGGCACGGACGGTGTAAAACTCCAACTTTTGCATATTCTTGTGGGTACAGATTTATACGGGGATTACAAAAGGGGAGAAGTCACGCCGCTCACCCTCGAAGAGTATATGGATATACTGTTCGCCTGCATCGAGCATCTGCCAAAAGACATAGTTATTCACCGTTTAACAGGTGATGCACCGAAAAAATACTTGGCAGCGCCCCTGTGGAGCGCCGATAAAAAGACGGTGCTCAATACAATAAACCGTGAAATGGAAAGAAGAAATATAATACAAGGCAACGAGGTGCAAATATGAATTGGGAATTTTCTATGCCCGTAAAAATTTATTTCGGAACGGATAAGGTTAAAGAACTGCCGCAGATAATCGACTCTATGGGGCTTAAAAACGGAGTGCTCGTTTGCTCCAAAACGCTGAAAAACAACGGAACTGCAGAAAAAATAATCAAAGACTGCTGCGGCAGAATAACCGCGGTTTTCAGCGATATCAGACCGAATCCCACAACGGATAATGTTAACAGTTGCGTAGCCGTTCTTCGTGAAAATAACGCTGAATTCGCTGTAGCTCTCGGCGGAGGCTCACCTATGGATTGCTGTAAAGCGGCGTGCGCCATAGCAAGGGGTCAGGACGAAATCGAAAGCTACCATACGGGCGGGAAAAAGATATGGGCAGGGGAGACTATACCGATGATCGCGGTCGCCACCACCTCGGGAACGGGCAGCGAGATAACGAATATTTCCGTGCTGACCGATATGAAAAAGGGCGTAAAAACGCCTATGAACGACCCGCTTATGTATCCCAAAGCGGCGATAGTCGACCCGCGTCTTACATTGAGCGTTCCGCCTCGTGTTACCGCGTCAACGGGACTTGATGTGCTTGCCCATGCACTGGAGAGCTTTTGGAGTATTCTCCACCAGCCTATATGCGAAAGCTGCTCTCTTCACGCGGCAAGACTCGTTTTCGTGTATCTTTATAAAGCCTACACCGAGCCCGATAACCTTGAAGCAAGAGAAAAGATGGCTGAAGCGTCAATTGTGGCGGGTGTAGCCTTCAGCAACCCGCGAACAACGGGAAGTCATGCCTGCTCGTTCCCGCTCACGAATCTTTACGGCGTACCCCACGGCGAGGCGTGCGCTTTGACTCTCGATTATTTCACAAGATATAACGCTGAAGCGGAAAACGGCAGACTTCACCGCTTTGCCCGCGACTGCGGCTTTGAGGACGCCTACAAAATGGCGGATGCCATAACTGAGCTTAAAAAGAAAACGGGTATGGCGCTGACTCTGTCGGATATCGGAGTAAAAACCGACGAAGAGATCGAAAAACTCACCGAGCTGAGTATGCACCCGTTGCTCGAAAAGAATCCTATTCCCTTAGGCTACGACGATATCAAGCAAATGTATCATTCAATAAAATAAAAACATATAATATTTTCTTGACATTCGTATAATTAAATGGTATCATAATCAAGCGGATTTAAGCGAAATGCCCCGCCTCGGTTTGGTTTCACCGTGTAAAATTTAGAAACCAAAACTTTATACGCGGATATGGCGGAATTGGCAGACGCGTTAGATTCAGGTTCTAATGGTCGCAAGGCTGTGCAGGTTCAAGTCCTGTTATCCGCACCAAAAACTCATCAGTCGCTTTAGCGACCGATGAGTTTTTGCATTAAGTTATTGCGGGACTTGAACCTGCGAAGGTTTCGGCGTTTAGAAAATGTGCCGTCGGCACATTTTTAGATGAATGCGGAGGCGGATACCGAACGCAAAGCGTTGGGTCGCCAAAGCGAACAGTATGCAAGGCGTAAGCCGCAGCAGACAGTCAAGTCCTGTTATCCGCATCGGAATAAACCTCGCTTTTGCGATGCTTTTTTTGTTCGGTAAGTTCGCGTGAAAAGTCTGAGCTAATATTGTAAAGGCTTTAAAAAATTTGGCGCTGATTATTCTGCTTTTCCGTTTAATCTTTATATTGACAAAATTGAGTAACAGGGGTATAATTATTAAGTTGTAATTCATATGCCGCTGTGGCGAAATCGGCAGACGCAAGGGACTTAAAATCCCTCGGTGGCAACACCGTACCGGTTCAAGTCCGGTCAGCGGCACCAAAAATCGACAATTCTCGACAGAGGGTTGTCGATTTTTTACTTGTTTACCACTCACATAACAATTACACGGCACAAGAAATGATGAGACTGTAAATATTTCACTCGGCAAACAATTATATGTTGTAAAAAAAGGTATTATATGATAAACTAAATTATAATATTGCACACTGTGGAGGCAAGTTATGAAGTATTTGATAAACAGAGAAAATTTCAGACAGTTCGATATTTCCGAGATAAACAAGCTCCCCGGGAGAGCCTATTTTATCCCGTATTCAGATAAATCGGCTCTCACTGCTCAGACCCCTATAACCGAGCGCTATAACAGCTCAATGGTACATATTTTAAACGGCGAGTGGGACTTTAAATATTACGATAAGGATATGCTTATCCCCAACGAATTCTATTCCGAAAGAATTCAGTTTGACAAGGTGACTGTTCCCTCAACTTGGCAGAGAACGGGTTACCGTGAGCCGTGTTATCTCAATACACGGTATGAGTTTGACCCCACCCTTTATCCCGAAATGCCTCAGGATGTCCCCATGGGCGTTTACAGAAAATTTATCACTGTGGAGAACACCGACAAGGTGCATATCATCACGTTTTTGGGCGTTATTTCCTCTCTTGACCTTTACGTAAACGGCAGCTTTGTGGGCTACAGCGAGGGCGCTCACAATTCAGCAGAATTTGACATTTCTAAGTATCTCATAAAAGGTGAGAACGAGATTATTGCCGTAGTCAGCAAATGGTCAACGGGGACATATCTTGAATGTCAGGATATGTTCCGTGAGAACGGAATTTTCCGCGACGTTTATCTCACTGAGCTTGATAATACTTATATTTATGATTATCATACGGAGACGGTTAAGAGAGACGGCAAATATGATATGACTGTTTTTGCCGATATTATGGGCGACACGGCAGGGTATACGCTCTCCGTCGAGCTTGTTGACAACGGCAAGGTGATCGCGGCATCTGAAACACAGGCAGTCTCCAAAACAACCGTTTCTTTTGAAGCTCTCAATGTAACAGAATGGAACGCCGAGGAGCCGTATATATACGAGCTTTACATCACGCTTAAAAAGAATGGTGAAACCGTTTCGGTGCTTAGAAATATAACAGGCTTTAAAACTGTTGAGATCAAGGGCAATGTGTTTTATTTTAACGATAAACCCATAAAATTCAAGGGCGTTAACCATCACGATACCGATATGCACGGTGGCTATGTGCTGACAGGCGAAAAGATCAAAAACGAGCTTGAGCTTATGAAAAAGTTCAATATCAACGCTATCCGAACCTCTCACTATCCGCCTGACCCAATGCTGCTCACTTTGGCTGACATTATGGGCTTTTATATCGTGGATGAAGCGGATATTGAAACTCACGGAGCCAGCAACTGCTCAAAGACTGCTACAGAGCATCTTATAAGCAACGATTTAAAATGGGTAAACCGCTATCTTGACCGCGTATCAAGAATGTATTACCGCGACCGCAGCCATCCGTCGATCACAATGTGGTCGCTGGGCAACGAGGCGGGCGGCTACAAATGTCAGGACGAGTGCTATAAATTCTTAAAAGATGAAAAATCGCCCATCCCCGTGCATTATGAGGGCGTTATCCGCACAAAGAGAGCAGGCTATGACGTTATTTCCGAGATGTACCCCACCCAGGAGCACGTTTCCCGCGTCGGCAAGCTCACCGCCCTTGAAAGATACCGCAAAAAGCCTTATTTTATGTGTGAGTACGTTCACGCAATGGGCGTTGGTCCCGGAGGCGCAGAGGAGTATTGGCAGAGTATTTACGCCCACGACAATCTTATGGGCGGCTGTGTCTGGGAGTGGGCGGATCACGCCGTTTACCACGCAGACGGTGATAAAAAATATCCCTATCGCTACACCTACGGCGGTGACCACGGCGAGGAAAAGCACGACAGCAATTTCTGCGTTGACGGTATGCTTTACCCCGACAAAACTCCGCATACGGGCGCATACGTTATAAAGGCGATATACCGCCCCGTAAGAAGCGAGTATATAAGTGGCAAATGCTTCTCATTTACCAATACAAACAGGTTTAAAAACAGCAAATATCTGAATGTGATTTGGACTCAGCTTATAAACGGTGTGGAGCATAAAAGCGGCACTTTGACGCTCGATATTGAGCCGATGCAGTCCAAAACCTACGAGATACCCTACGATGAATATGATAAAAACGGCGATTGCCACATAAATATTGCATATTATGACGGCGACCACCGCTGTGCGTTGGAGCAGACGGTGCTTTGCGATAACGCAAGCTTTGCCGCAAAATCGACCGTAGGCAACGTGGAAATTTCCGATAAAAACGGCATTTTGACCGTGGGATTTAACGGCGGTAAACTGGCTTTTGACAAAAACAGCGGCGAAATGGTGAGCTACTTTAAAAACGGCTGCGAGTTTTTAAATATCTGTCCCGCAGACGGCAAAAAAGGCTTTATTCCAAATCTTACCAGGGCATCACTTGATAATGATTCCTTCGGTTTCCCCAAGCTCTGGGCGGTAATCAAGCTGAACGAGGCTAAACTTGAGCTTAAAGAATTCAAATACGCTGATTATTCGGCATACGCTGTCATAGCTCAGTCGTATACCGTGAAAAAAGGCTTTAAAAACTATTTCCACGTTAATTTGACCTATACCGTTCACGGCGACGGACTTGTAAATGTCACGGCATCACTCACAAAAGCCATGTTTGGCAGCCTTGAAATTCAACGCTTCGGACTTATGGCGGAATTATCACCGCAGCTTACGGATATGGAGTTTTACGGCAGAGGCTCCGACGAAAAGATGGAAAATCTCTGCGATATGAAGGATCACGCCACGGTTGGCGTTTACAAAACGACCGTTGCCGATATGCACGAGCCTTATGTTATGCCGCAGGATAACGGCAACTGTGGCGGAGTTAAGTATTTAAAACTTTCCGATAGAGACGGAAACACCTTCTGCGTTTACGGCGAGCCTAAGTTCAGCTTTTCGGCCCACGATTATACACAGAGTGCCTTGGATAAGGCAAAGCATCAGGAGGAGCTTGTCCGTGAAAACACGACGGTCCTTTCTGTCGACGGCTTTATGCGCGGTACGGGCACGAACACCTGCGGTCCCGATACCCTGTCAAAATACAAGGTGAAAACCGATAAGCCTCTTACCTTCAAATTCTCATTCAAGGCGGAATAAGTATGATCGAGTATAAATGGTTCGAAGCGGGCGTTATTGATCGGTCATTCAGGGATTTACGCATACAGGTGTTTGTGGACGAGCAGGGCTTTTCCGAGGATATCGAGTTCGATAATTATGATGAGATCGTTCCGCATCTTGCCGTGTTTTCTGACGGTGTTCCCGTCGCCACAGGCAGAATAATCGAAGTTGATAAATCCACCTGTAAAATCGGGCGTATCGCCGTAAAAAAAGAACTGCGCGGTACGGGATTGGGCGAGAAAACAGTGCTGGAATTACTGCGCCAAGCTAAGGAATTGGGTTACGTCAAGGCCTTGGTCGGCGCGCAGACCCACGCTATCGGTTTTTATGAAAAATGCGGATTTATCCCCGTGGGAACAGATGAATATTATGAGGAACACGTGCCGCATCGTGATATGTATCAGCTTTTATAAAAAGGGGAGCCGGGCGCTTTGAAGCTGCTTTATTTAAAACCAACCTCAAAATTACGGCTGAAAAAACCGTATTATACAGGCTTTGAAAATCAGTGGCAGCAGACAGCGCTGCCGCTTGGTAACGGCAGTCTCGGACTTACCGTTATGGGCGAGGTAAAACAAGACAGATTGGTGCTGAATCACAAAAATCTGTGGTCGGGCGGTCCGTCAAAGAACCGTCCCGGATACTCCGGCGGCAATATAACCGTGCCCGACAAAAACGGCAAAATGCCCTATGATTATTATAACGAGATACGCAGTGAATTTATAAAGGGCAACGATAAAAAGGCTTATGACCTTTGCGAAAAGCTTGTGGGACTTAAAGACGGCTACGGCTCATATATGTGCTGGGGTGAGCTGAGTTTTGCCGACAACAGCATAAAAAAATATAAAAATTATAAAAGAGAGCTTGATCTCTCTTCGGCGGTGTGCTGTGTTCAGTATGATGCCATACTTAAAAACGGCGATACTGTCAGCGATAAAAGGGAGTATTTCGTATCCCACCCTGACCGCTCAGCTGTTGTCCGTTTTACACGGCGAGGCGGCGAGCTCGCATTAAGACTGTCTCTTTCCTCGGCGCACGGCGGGGTAAAGTATGGCAAGAATGAGATTATTCATTCAGGCAGACTCACCGATAACGATTTAAAATTCTGCCTTTTTGCCAATATTGATACCGACGGTGAGCTTTACGCTGATGCCGACAGAATTTCTGTTGCACACGCTACGTTTATAACCCTCATTTTCTCCGCGGATACTGATTACGCGGACAAATACCCCCAATACAGAACGGGCGAAAGTGAAGAAGATCTTTTTAACCGAGTCAAATTACAGGCAGACACAGCTGCCAAAAAGCCGTATAATGAACTTCTTAATGCCCATATCAACGACTATTCGCACTTGTTCTCGCGGGTACAGCTTGATATCGGCGGCACTGATGATCAAACTGCCGATAAGCTTTTGTGTGGATATAACAAAAAAACTACCACCGAAGAAAAGCGTCGTTCTGCAGAACAGCTTTTGTACGACTACGGGCGTTATATGCTGATTTCCTCTTCCCGCGAGGACGATATTCTGCCGTCCAATTTGCAGGGTATTTGGAATGTCTCAAACTCGCCTATATGGAGCTGTGACTATCACCTTAACATTAATTTGCAGATGAATTATTTCCCCGTATTCAGCGGGAATTTGGCTGAGTGTGCTGCTCCGCTTGTGCGTTATATAAATTCATTGGCGATTCCCGGCAGACTCACCGCCGAATATTATACGGGTGCACAAAGCCACGGAGAAGAAAAGAACGGATTTTTATTTCATACGCAGAACACGCCGTTCGGTTGGACTTGTCCCGGCTGGAAATTCAATTGGGGATGGTCGCCTGCGGCAGTTCCGTGGATACTCCACAGCCTGTATGAATACTATGAATACACTCTTGACCGCCGTGTGTTGAAACGGGATATTTACCCCTTGCTCCGCGAGACAGCAGAGTATTTCAGCGGACTGCTTGTTGAGCATAACGGCAGACTTGTCACCGTGCCTTGCTTTTCACCCGAGCACGGACCTCGAACCCTCGGTAATACGTATGAGCAGTCTCTCCTTTGGCAGCTTTATGACGACGCTTCAAAAAGCGCTGATGTTCTGGAGACTGACTGCGAGCTTTCCGCAAAATGGAAGGGTATTATGTCACGGCTTAAGCCGTATGAGATAGGCGATGACGGTCAAATAAAGGAATGGTATCACGAAACAAAACTCGGTTCTATGGGTGAGCATCATCACCGTCATATATCCCATCTCTTGGGACTTTACCCCGGCAATTTTATGAATAAAGTCGACACGCCCGAGCTTGTTAACGCCGCTAAAATCTCATTAAACGACCGCGGTGACAAAAGCACAGGCTGGTCTATGGGGCATAAAATTAACTGTTGGGCTCGCACAGGCGACGGCGACAGAGTTTTAAAAATCATCGGCGAGCTTTTCAAAAACGGAATTTATCCGAATTTTTGGGACGTTCATCCGCCTTTCCAAATAGACGGAAATTTTGCATTTGCAGCGGGAATAAATGAAATTTTACTGCAAAGCCACAGCGGATTTATTGAGCTTTTGCCCGCTTTGCCGTCAAAATGGAAAAACGGCAGTGTCACAGGACTTGTGGCACGTGGGAATTTTACCGTAAGTATGAAATGGTTAGATAATCAGCTTGTCAGTGCGGAAATCATATCCAATGCAGGCGGAATATGCAGACTGTATTACGGAAAATCTGAATTTTCGGTAAATGATACGGTAAATTCCCAAAAAGGATTTGCCGAATTCCCCACCGTAAAGAGTGAAAAATATATTATTAAAACGGTATAAAAACACAAAGAGAACGGTTGCGATACTTTCGTAACCGTTTTTTATATTGACAGGCAAACTTTGCGACATAAATGAGTAGAATTTAATATCGCAAATAGGAGCTGTCAAATATGAAAATTACAAAAATAAGCCATTTCGGCATACAAAGAAAAATCGTCGCCAATATGACTACCGAAAGCTGGGAAACGATTCCCCACGTAACATATAATTATGAACCCGACGTCACTGATTATATGACAGAGTATAAAAAACTCAATTTTAATAGGTGCGGAACGGATAAAATAACACTGAACACGGTTTTACTCAAGGTCATCGTTGAGGGAATCAAAGCCGCACCCATAATGAATTCTCACATTGAGTATAACCGCAAGCTCGTACGCGGCACCTTAAAAACCTTTGAAGATATAAATATCTCAATGCCTATGCTAATGCCCGATGGCAAGATGATGACCGTCAACCTTCATAATTTCGAAAGGAAAAACCTTGATGAAATGACTGATTATATTGCCGACATCCGCAGACGTATGGGAAAGACCGATTTGAATGAAGCAATGTATGAGGTATCCCTCGACAACACATTGACCGCATTTAAGAAGGGGAAAATCAAACAGACCGTTTACCGTCTTATCGGTTCAAAAACGGGTGCTCATAAGGTGAAAACCTTGTCGAGAAAGGCAAAAAAAGAATATGAAAGCATCTCCGCAACTGAAAAACTTACCAAAAAGGACATAGAACAGGGGACAGTTACCGTTTCAAATATCGGATCCCTTTATCGCGGTCAGCGTGGGAATTTAAGCCTTTTAGAGATAATTCCGCCGCAGGTTTGTGCCTTCGGATTGGGGGCTGTTCAGGAAAAGTCTGTGGTCGTAACAGACGGTCACGGTGGAAAATTCATAGAAGTCCGTCAGGTGCTGCCTATCTGCATCGCCTTTGACCACCGTGCTCTTGATTTCGGCGAGCTCATACCTTTTTTAAAGCGTCTTGACAATATATTCGATTATCCCCAACAAATACATTCGTGGAAAGGAACTGAAAAGGATAAAAAACACCGCGAATTCACCGTAACTGCCATATAAAAAGAAAATCGCTTTGACGCACTGCCAAAGCGATTTCAACGGTTATGCTTAATTTCCTCCATCAAAGAGGGAGCCGAATAAGGTGTGGATTACTTATTCTTTTTATTAGCCTTTTTCTGAGCCTTTTCCGCCCTGATTTTTGCTTTCATTGCCTCTTTTTCAGCCATGAGAGCCGCAGCCTCTTGGATATCGGCTTCAAGCTTTGCCTCATATCTTGCCTTTGCCTCATCATAAAGGGCCTCAATTTCATCAAGGTGAGTATAGTTTTCAGCCTGCTCAATAATCCGTTTGGCATCCATGTAAGGCTTTGCGGCACGGTTGAAGATTACATGACGGTTAATTTCTTCTTTTTCATCTGCCTTGGCAACTTTTCTTTGGAAAGTAACCTCTTTGATTTCCGCTTTGATTTCTGCAACTCTGGCAGAATCTTTGTTGTCCTTTGCATCGCTGAGATTACGGCTCAACTCATTGAGTCTATTGTCACAGTAGTCCTGACGTTCAAAAATACCTTCAAGGACTGAATAATCAGGCTCCGTAAATTCTTCACCGTTTGAGAAATGCTTTGCTATTTCCTTGCAAGCGGTAATCTTTTTCTTGGCGAATTGAATAGCGTACTTTCTGTATTCTTTTTCTTCCTCAGTGTTTCTCGGCATTGACCGAGCCTCTGCAAGCTCTTCCTTTGCTGAGCCGATATTCATAGTCAAAATCCCTGCAAGACCGCCTGCATACATCTCTTTGCACGCTCTGAGCTGCGCTTTGTAGAACGGAGTTTGGAACTTCCCAAGCTCTTTACCTACCATAGCGGCAATCTCAATATTTTCGTTTCTTTCAAGTGTTTCGCGGTAAAGCTTCTTTGCGGCTTTTCTTTGAGCTTTGTCCTTGATTTTCTTATAAGAATCCTTGCCGATTTCAGTAATTTCAGCATTTTCGAGCTCTCTTGTTTCATTGATAATATCAATAGCTTCAACAAGGTCGCCGTCATTAAGAACTCCGTTGCCGTAATCTTCAAATAAAGCTCTTATTTTAAGAATACGCACAATAGCTTTTTGCTGTTTTTCTTTAAGGTCATAGAAGAAATAGGGAACAACATTCATAAATGCGCCGACAGCCGCCATAATTATCGTGGCACTCATAAGTTTGTAAAGAAGGTCGGGACCGCTGTTGTTTATGTCAAGAATATCGAAGGGCTTTTCGTAACCGTTGCCCTCGTATATTCCGTAATATTTCTGAACCATAGGAATAACGGAAGACGTTACAAGAGTTACAACGCTGCCTATTGTTGAAACTGCGGCAAACATTCCGTCGATTCTTTCTCCCGACTGGTATTGCTGATAATCGCGGATATCTGCCTGAATAGCAGGGGATGTGATTTGTTCAAATGCGCCAACAAGCCAGTTAAGGTAAACGCAAGCGAACAGCCACCAGATATTTCTCATATCAATAAGCATTGATAAAATGAAAACTATGTTTAGCAGGTTAACGCCGACAAGTACTTTTTTCTTACCCCATTTTTTGATGCAGATAGGTGCTAATAGCATACCCCAAAGGCTTGCGTTGCCTGTAAGAGTATTGATAATAGCCATAGTACCTCCTTCACAGGTGTGACCGTAGGAATATGACCACTGTAAAATCGTGCCGTATGAGGTTTCAAGGAAGCCGAGCCAGCCTGCACAGGCAATGATCCAGAAATACTTGTTCTTTGCAACCTCACGCAAAGCATCCGTAAATCTGATTTGGATCGTATGTGTTCGTGCCTGAACGATTTTTTCTTTTGTATGCGCATAGACGATAATTGTAAGAGCAATGCCGAAAATTGCAAATACAGGGTATGTATAACGGTAAACACGAATGTCGTAAAGATTGTCGTTAGTAAACCATTTTGCGATAAGCGGAAGAACAAGGTTTACAACAGACGGAGCAAAGGAATAAACAACGGATTTAACCGCAAGAACATCGGTTCTTTCCTGAGTGTTAGGGGAAAGAACGTGGATGAGGTTTGTGTATGCATCGTTGAAGAAATTGAAGAAGAATTGCAAAAGCAGGCTGAATAAAAGCACCATGGCACATTTAATAATGTAGCCCTTTTCATAGCCGAGTATTTTGCCGGGGAACATTGTGTACATTTGACTGTATGGGAACCAAACATAGGCTATTGCAATTAACGCCGTGGGAATTCCCATTGAAAGAATATAAGGTCTGTATTTACCCTTTTTGTTTCTTGTGTTGTCTACGATATTTGCACGCACAGCCGTAAGCGGAATGTTAGCAAGTGTGGAAATGATATATAATAAATACATATCAGTCGGAGCAACACCGATAGCGTTGCCGACAATCACGTTTTGCGTACCGACCAAAAGTGTTGATCCTAACTGAATAATGAAATATGCGCCGATACCTCCGCCGGAATAAGCAAGAATTTCCTTAAAGGTCATATATCTGCGCGGCATTGGGATATTCCAATATGTTTTTATGTCAGATAACGTACCTTTGGCTTTTTGAACCAATTGCATAAACCCACCCCTAAATAAAGATAATAATATTCTAACATATTTATCGGTTTTAAAAAAGATTTTTAACAAAAAATTAACAGGAAGATTCAAAAATTGTGAAAAATCACAAAAAAGCACACCACTTTTAGTTAATATAAATAAAATTCAAGATTTCGCATACAAAACTCCCCTTGTCAAGCAATGTCATTAACTTAAAGAACCATACGTTCGCTCTTTGAGGGAGTTGGCAAAGCGTCAGCTTTGACTGAGGGAGTGACAGTCCGCTAAAAGTAATAAATCTAATAAAAATCTTCAGTTTTTTACTACATCAGTCGGTATTATTTGCGACAATAAAAAATAATATCCTGTTTTTCCATTTTTATATTGACAAACAATCGGTAAAAGGGATAATATATAGTATATAAAACCTATTCGGTAGGTAAGGCTACCACAGGGATATAGGGTTCTACTCTCTGAGCCCAAGGACTGCTGCCGCGAAACGGTGGAGACACCGTCAGCAGGTCAACAGGTCATATCGAATCAAGGTGTGACTTAACGCAGTTTCATCGCCCTGAGAAGCTAAAGCTTGAACGAATTGTGCCGCCATTTGACCGCATTTTTGCATTCAAGCATTTATGCGGTTTTTTGTTTTTTCTCGTAAGCAATGATCAAATGTGACTGCGGCGATTTGCGGATCTTTTTCGCCGGAAATGCGTTACAAAATCTTAAAATACACAAAGTATTTCTTCGGTTTTGCGCCTTTTCTTTTTTCGACGAAAAATCTCTTGCAAATCACTCTTGCCGATTCAATCATTACTTACGAATGTGATTTATAAAGAGGTGAAAATTGTGGACACATCCGGCAGTACCCCCGTGAAACCTCCGAATACTTGCTGTGGATATGCTCCGCAGTTTTAACCGTTCGGTGCGTTTCACTATATCCTAAAGTAGAGGAGCTGTGAAATGTATGGAAACCTTTGAAATGATAACCGAGCTTTTGCACAATAAAAAATGGCAGGAGCTGAAAATTCTGCTTGACGATATGAACGAGCAGGATATTGCCGAAATATTTATGGAAATGGACGAGCACGACCTCACCATTGTTTACCGTCTTTTAAACAAAGAGCTGGCTGCAGAGGTCTTCGTCAATATGGAACCCGAATATCAGGAAATGCTTATCCGCGCATTCAGCGATACGGAGCTTCGCGAGGTTCTGGACGAGCTGTACGTTGACGATGCAGTCGATCTTATTGAGGAAATGCCCGCAACGCTCGTCAAGCGTATTTTAAAGCAAACCGACCCCGACACACGCAAAAGCATAAACGAAATACTGAAATATCCTGAGGACTCGGCGGGCAGCATTATGACTATTGAGTACGTCGACCTCAAGCGCAGTATGACCGTCAGCGACGCTTTTACCCGTATTCGCCGCACGGGCGCAGATAAAGAAACGATCTATACCTGCTATGTGACTGACAGTACGCGCAGATTAAAGGGCGTTACAACAGTAAAGGAACTTTTACTTGCCGACGAAAACGCCGAGATACGGGACATTATGGAGCCCAATGTTATCTCTGTCACGACTATGGAGGATAAAGAGGTCGTTGCCGACCTGTTCCAAAAATACGACCTTTTGGCTCTGCCCGTGGTGGATACCGAAAACAGACTCGTAGGTATTATCACGGTCGACGACGCTATCGACGTTTTGCAGGAAGAAACTACCGAGGACATCGAAAAAATGGCGGCTATTACGCCTACCGATAAGCCATATCTTAAAATGGGCGTTGCCGAAACGTGGAGAAAGCGTTTTCCGTGGCTTCTGCTCTTGATGGTGTCGGCTACATTTACGGGGAAAATAATACAGCATTTTGAAAATGCCCTGCAAACCTATGTTATCTTGACCTCTTTTATCCCAATGCTTATGGATACGGGCGGCAATTGCGGCGGTCAGGCATCTGTAACTATAATACGCGGACTGTCACTGGGTGATATTGAGTTTAGGGATATATTTAAGGTGGTATGGAAAGAATTCCGTGTTGCCATTCTTTGCGGAATAACCCTTGCAGTTGCCAATTTTATCAAAATGATGATAATTGACAGAGTGGGACTTGTTGTTGCGGCTATTGTTTGCGGTACGCTTGTAATAACTATCATAATTGCAAAATTTATCGGTTGTACACTGCCGATACTTGCAAAAGCCCTGCATCTTGACCCTGCGGTAATGGCAAGTCCGTTCATAACCACGATTGTTGATGCGCTTTCACTTCTCGTGTATTTTACCATTGCATCAAACGTTTTAAGTCTTTAGAGTTATTTGATTTATCCCGTGCGTTTGCGCGGGATTTTTTTTCTGCCATAATTTAAAGCTTTGCTTTGATTGACTTTTCAAGGCAAATAGGGTATTATTTAATTGTAGAATTTTGCGTTTTGTGATTTGGGTGATTATATGAGAAGATTATTAAAATTTTCAGTGATCGTTTTCGCTTTTATAATAATTATTTCAACATTTTTAGTCTTCCCCGCGTCGGCGGCAAGCATTAAATATTCTGCCTCCAGTGCATCGGGAACACAGGGAAGTACCGTAACAATAAACGTAAATCTTTCCGGCGGAGTAGAACTGTGGGGTTCCTCTGTAAGACTTGGATACGATTCTTCAAAGCTTCAATATGTAAGCAGCAATACCGGCAGCGTTGTGGCATCCGGCAGCCTTAATAACACAGGTTCGTCGGTGAATTTTGCCGGAAATCTTGACAAGGCAAAGGCTAAAAACGGCGGTACGGTTTTCAGCGTAACCTTTAAAATACTTATGTCGTCAGGTTCGTCAACGCTTACCGTGTCCTCAACAGGCGGCAAGGACAACTGCGATTACAACGGCGATGAGGTGGCATACACTACCTCAAACGGCACTGTCACCGTTACAAAACCTGTAACGGGCATAACGCTTGATAAATCCTCGGTAACTCTTAAAAAGGGTGAGACCTCACAGCTTACCGCAACCGTAACCCCGTCGGATGCTACCGATAAAACCGTCACTTATTCTTCATCAAATACCAAGGTCGCAACCGTCAGCGGCAGCGGCAAGATAACTGCCGTGGGTGCCGGTTCAGCGACAATAACCGCAAAGGCGGGAAGCAAGACAGCTACCTGCAATGTGTCGGTCAAAGTGACTCAAACGGGAATTGCGGCTTCGGGCGGTACTTCACGCTCAGTTGAAGAAGGCGGATCGCTGAAGCTTTCCGTCACAAAAGTCCCGTCTGATGCTACTGATGATTATTCGGTCACTTGGGTCTCGGCGAATACAAATATCGCTACCGTTTCCTCAAACGGAACGGTGACAGGCGTGGCTGTAGGTTCAACTACAGTTACGGCAAAATCGAATAATTGGACGGTGACCTTTAATGTAACCGTAACAGAAAAGGTGACGGAGACCGAAACTGAAAGTGCCACCGAGCCTGTGGAGACGACTGAGGAAGAAATATTTCCGCCCACTACTGAGCCTGAGACAGTGTCTGAGACCGAAGCGGAAACGGAACCTTCGCAGGAAAGTCTCAGCGATTATTTTGCAGGTATTATAGAACGTCTCACGGATGAGGACAATAAGGTGACAAGGCTTTATCATTATTTGATGCTCCTTGCGGTTGCCGTGATCACCGCGGCGATAGCGATTCCCGTAACATTTATTGCCACATCAGGATATTACAAAAACAAAACGAAAAACGACGAAAATTTTAACGATTTGGATGAGAGGTAATTTATGCTGAATATAGGCTGCCATTTATCATCGTCAAAGGGATTTTACAATATGGGCGAGATGTCGCTTTCCATCGGCGCAAACACCTTTCAGTTCTTTACGCGCAACCCGCGTGGGGGAGCGGCAAAGGAAATTGATCCCGACGATGCAAAAAAGCTCATCGCCTTGATGAATGAAAATAATTTTGCAAAAATTCTGGCGCACGCGCCTTATACCCTCAACGCCTGTGCAAAGGTGGACAGTATCCGCGAATTTGCTTATAATACGATGAAGGACGACCTGCAGCGTATGGAATATGTACCCGGGAATATGTATAATTTTCATCCGGGCAGTCACGTGGGGCAGGGCACCGAAAAGGGTATAGAGCTTATTTCAGAGCTTCTTAATTCCATATTGACAAAGGAGCAAACCACCACCGTTTTGCTGGAAACGATGGCGGGTAAGGGCAGTGAGGTCGGCGGCACCTTTGAAGAACTGCGGGAGATAATCGACCGCGTAGAGCTCAGCGAAAAAATGGGCGTTTGCCTTGATACCTGCCATGTAAACGATGCAGGATACGATATGGTAAACGATCTTGACGGTGTACTTACAAAATTCGACAGTGTAATCGGTCTTGACAGACTGAAAGCTATCCATATAAACGACAGCAAAAATCCTTTCGCAAGCCATAAGGACCGTCACGAGAAAATCGGTGAAGGCTCAATAGGCACGGCTGCGTTTGAGAGAATTATTAATCATCCCGCTTTGCGAGATCTACCGTTTTTCCTTGAAACACCCAACGAGCTGGATGGCTACGCCGCGGAAATCAAGCTGTTAAGGTCCTTATATAAATAAGAACCTAACGCTACGCGTTAGAACCTTGTTATTCTATAATAAAAAATGTCCCGCAGAGCATCTCTGCGGGATTTTTACGTTCATTTTCAATTTATAAACTCGTAAAGATCAATTATATTCTCAATTTCATTTTTTGTCACTTCAAAAAGCTTAGTACCAAGCTCGGAAAAATATCCGTCCTTTTCTTTGCCGCAAAGCATAGCAAAGGATATTCCGATATTTGCAGGTATATCAACGCCTTTTCTCACGGCAAGGTAGTAAAAGCTGTATTCTGCCGCGTCGTCAAGTCTGTCATAGAACTCGAACGCCTTGGATGAAACGGTTTCATACATTGAATTTACCGCAGTGTTCGCCAAAAGAGCGTGCAGAGAGTGATTGATACAGTATTCAGCAGTGAAAACAAGCAACACTTTTATCTGATACATTATATCGCCGTCAAATTCCAGCTTTCCGACCTCACCCTCAAGCATATGCAGTAAATGAGGCTCGTCCACAAAAATATTTGCAAGGTGCTGACCTAACTTTTTTGCTCTGTCAACGTTGCCGTTGCTTCTCTGCTTTGTCATTTCTGCAATTATTGAGACCTCGTCAAAGCTGTCAGATTTTTTATTGCCGTCACTAAAGATTTTTACATCGCTGTCGTCAAAATTCATAGCTTATCCTTTCTGCAGATGGGCTTATTCGCCTGATGCCTGTTGGCTCATTTTCTTTTGAAGTCTCTTCTGCTTTGCTTTAAAGCCCATCAGTGCATGCAAACAGTCATCAGGTGTCTGATAATCACCCAGGGATACGGGATACTGATTGTAAAGTCCGTGGAAATCGCTGCCGCCTGTGATAAGCAGCTTATTTTTTGAAGCGATTTTCTTAAGCTCCTTTTGTGTATCCTCGTCTGCGCTGGGGTGAAAAACCTCGATACCGTCAATTCCGTAACCGATGATCTCGTCAATCAGATCTATACAGTCGGATGCAGCAGGGTGTGCCAACACAGCAATGCCGCCTGCTTCATGAATGGCATCGATAACGGTTTTAACATCGTCATATTTGGGAACGACAAGTATGTTATCCTCGCTCTCTTTCGTAAACAGCTTTTTATAAAGCTCACCGTTAAATGAATCGGCATATCCGCACTCAATGAGAGCCTGCATAATGTGCTTTTTATAAAGATTTGTAGAGCCTGTCGAGCATTTCATAATAAACTCGGTCGTTATCGGGTAACGCCTTGCAGTCTGAAGCATCATATAATGGGATGATTTTTTACGGGCGAGAGAATTTCTCTTGCAAAGACCCTCAAGCATATCGGGGTATTCGGGCATATAGCAAAGTATATGAATATTTTTTTCAGTTTCCGTGTGTGTAGAAGAAAGCTCAACACCCGGAATCACCTGAACACCGTGGCGGTTGCCGATTATCTTACCTCTGACAGTCCCCGCAAGACAGTCGTGGTCGGTAATTGCGATAGTTTCAATACCCTTTTTCTTTGCAAAAATAATAAGATCCTCAATGCCTAATGAGCCGTCAGACAGCTTTGTGTGACAGTGTAAATCTCCGCTCAAAATACATCCCTCCGAAAACAACGTAAAAAAGGCAAAAATAACCTCAATATATAATATAATTATATACCGGATATGCGGAAAAATCAAGCAAAATGTTGAATAAGTGTCAAAAATAGTAATAAATCATCTTAAATGGAGTTATTGTATATAAAATTTTAAATAATATTTCCACGTTTTGCACAAATATAATATAGATGAAAATAAACTAAAGTTGGAGATCTAAATAACATCCATAAAAAAACAGCGGATCAACCGCTGTTTTTCTGTAACTGATTTTTTATCTTATTCGTTTATTTTCATTTTCTTTCCGTATTTTATTTGATTTACTATAAAACCGCAACCGAGAACTAAAATCAGCGGAATAAGAAGCAGGAGAATTGCAAGCACGCCGATAGCTATAATTGCAGGACCTTTTTTGCTCTGAATAGTGTGCTCCGGCTTCTTCTCTTCGGGAACAGGACCTTGCTCACCCTCGGCAAAATAAGTATTTATGGGAAGAACCGTGTTGTATGCGGGGATTCCGCGGTTATGAATGAGCGGCTCCACAAAATCGTAAAGACTGTCGGCTGTTTTTATAAGCTTTCTGACGTTTATATGTAGCGTGTTGAATATTGAATCAAAAATGCTTATAAGTCCCATTGTGATTTTATAGTGGGGATCGTCAGGATCGTAAAGGTTGTCTCCGCCGTATAGATTCAGCACCATTTTAATTATGAAATCAAGAACGCTCTCATTTTTGATCGGTTCAATGTCTTCTTTTTTAAGTCCTGTTTCTTTCTTTGTCCATTTTGCAACGGTTCCGATCTTAAGCTTATTTATAATTTTGGCAATGGGCTTTATAAGCCAGCCGATTTTATAAATAAGCTTTTTCTTTATGGACATTGCAGTAACCATCGTTGCAAAGGTTTCGGTATCGCCTGCGGCAGCTTTTATCATATCAACTATCATGCCTGCAAGCTGATTTGAAAGGTGGTCCTTCATATTGCCGCCGTAAAGCTCGCAATTCGGTTTTACCGTTACAAAATCCGTAGTTGTGCTCACAATTTCTTTTGCAGGGTCAAGTACTACCGTACGGATAGTGCCGGGGTAGCCGATGGGGGAAGCCGTTGCGATATCATAAAATGTGTTTCCGCGTTTGGAAACATATTTGTCAATGCTGTGAATGTGCGTGTGACCTGTAAGCATAAACTGCATACCAAGGTCAGCATACTGCTCACGGCGAATGTCAAAATCCCCGTGCATATCGTTTTTACCGATAAGACCGTAAATAGGCGAGGGGGCAATGAGCGGGTGATGAGTCATCGAAATGATGAACTGACCGTTGGCTTTTGCGTCTTCAACCTGAGCCTTCAGCCACTCATAGCAGTCGTCTGAAATTCCGCTTTTACCCGCAAGGTTTTTATCGTCATTTAAGGCAAAGAGTCTGTAACCGTCGGCAAGCTGCACAACGTAAGACATACTGGGCATATGCACCGAGATTGCCTGATCGGGACCGAATTCACGGTACATTTCATATAAATCCTCACGCTTTGCAGCAGGAATTACAGTTTTTTCGCCCGTTGCAAAAGAGGCGGTTTCTCCGTTATCCTGAAAATCGTGAGTAGCGGTTATGACAAAAACACGCTTGCCCGAATTTTTTAAGTCACGGAGCATTTCAATAAATTCTTTGTGAGAATCAAAGTCACCGTTTGTTGTGGTGTCACCGGCAAGAAGCACGATATCCGATCTCGTGTCGGCTTTGATCTGCTCAAAGCAGGCTGCCAGCACCTCAGCGGCATCTTTAAGAAGAAGCTGGCTTTTTGAGTTTGCTTTTTCATAAGCAGGACCGCTTGTGCCCAGCTTTTTTGAATAATAGTGAGTATCTGTAATTACCGTTAAAGTAAGCGGGTTTTGCATTTCCCTTTCCTCCATATCCTTATCTTATAGTTTTTTCTTTTATCTCTTTATCAAGGAGCTCACAAAGCTCATCTAATCCCATAGCACCTATATCACCTTCGCCGCGGCGGCTGACGGATACCTTTCCGTCCTCAAGCTCCTTGTCGCCGATAACTACCCAGTAAGGCAGCTTTTGCATTCTGACCTCACGGATCTTATAGCCTGTTTTTTCGCTTCTGTCGTCCACAGTAACGCGAAGTCCCATATCCTCAAGAACTTTTTTGACCTCATACGCTCTTTCGTGATGTCTGTCGGCGATGGGAATTACTCTTATCTGTTCGGGAGCGAGCCACAGCGGGAAAGCTCCTGCATATTTTTCAATAAGCAAAGCCAGCGTTCTTTCATAGCATCCGATGGAAGTGCGGTGAATGATATACGGATGCTTTTTTGTGCCGTCTCTGTCAACGTATTCCATACCGAACTTTTCAGCAAGCATTTGGTCGATTTGAATGGTGATAAGCGTGTCTTCCTTACCGAAAACGTTCTTGATCTGAATGTCAAGCTTCGGTCCGTAGAAAGCAGCTTCACCGATACCGATTTTGTAGTTGATGCCAAGGTCGTCAAGAATTGTTTTCATAACGCTCTGTGCCTCGTCCCACTGTTCAGCCGTACCGATGTATTTATCTCTGTCGTTGGGATCCCACTGCGAGAAACGGTAGGAAACGTCTTCGTAAAGTCCCAGCGTTTTGAGCATAAATGTTGTGATTTCAAGGCAATGCTTAAACTCATCCTCAAGCTGTTCGGGAGTACACATAAGGTGACCCTCTGAAATTGTGAATTGACGAACACGGATAAGGCCGTGCATTTCGCCCGATGCTTCGTTTCTGAAAAGCGTTGAGGTTTCAGCCAAGCGCATGGGCAGATCTCTGTATGATCTCGCCCTGTTAAGATAAGCCTGATATTGGAACGGGCAGGTCATCGGACGAAGAGCGAAGACTTCATCGTCTTTGTCCTCGTCGCCGAGAACGAACATTCCATCTTTATAGTGATCCCAGTGACCTGAGATTTTGTAAAGGTCACTTTTTGCCATAAGGGGAGTTTTTGTTCTGAGCCAACCGCGTTTTTGCTCCTCATCCTCAACAAAACGCTGCAGAGTCTGAATAATTATTGTGCCTTTCGGCAGTAAAATCGGCAGTCCCTGTCCGATATAGTCGACAGTTGTGAAAAGCTCAAGCTCACGACCCAGTTTGTTGTGATCTCTCTTTTTTGCTTCTTCGATTTTCGCGAGATGCTCTTCAAGCTCAGCGGCTTTCGGGAAAGCTACGCCGTAAATTCTCTGAAGCATTTTATTCTTTTCATTGCCTCGCCAATAAGCGCCTGTGCAGGAGGTAAGCTTAAACGCCTTAACAGCGCCCGTTGACATAAGATGAGGACCTGCGCAAAGTTCCGTAAATTCACCCTGCTTATAGAACGAGATCGGCTCGCCCTTGTCCGCGTGTTCTTTTATCAGCTCGACTTTGTAGATTTCGCCTTTTTCTTCCATCATTTTAAGAGCTTCCTCAGGGGATAACTCAAATTTTTCAAGGGCCAGATCCTCTTTGACGATTTTTTTCATTTCCGCTTCAATTTTCTCAAGAATTTCAGGCGTAAAACTGACATCGGAATCGAAATCATAGTAAAAACCGTTGTCAACAGCGGGACCTATTGCAAGCTTTGCCTCAGGGTAAAGGCGCTTGACCGCCTGCGCCAAAATGTGTGAGGCTGTGTGCCAAAATGTTTTTTTGCCGTCAATATCCTCGCCGAAGGTTACAATTTCAAGTGAGCAGTCCTCTGTTACCGGAGTGCGTAAATCACAGTACTCGCCGTTGATTCTGCCGCCGACGGCCGCTTTGTAAAGCCCCATACCGATGGACTTTGCAATTTCGGCAACGGTAATTCCGCTTTCAAATTCTTTTACATCATCTCTCAAACTTACCTTAATCATTTGTATCTCCTTTCATAAAGAAAAAGCACTCCATCTCAGAAAAACTGGGATGAAATGCTGATAATACATTCCACGGTTCCACCCGTATTGCGAATAAAAATATATTCGCCGCTCAAAAGACTTTAACGCAGTCTGTACGGTACAACTTAATCTATTGCAATCTAATACAATAGCTTTCGCTGACGCTCAAAAGCGGTCGTCTGAACAACCTCAATAATTTTCTCACAGCAAATGAAAATCTCTCTGAAAAGAGGCGAAAGTACAGACGTTCTTTCTCAACGCTTTACATATTATATATGTATTTTACTCCCGATTATCACCTTTTGTCAACAAAAATTTACCTTTTCGGCAAAGTGGGATATAAAAATTCGCCGTTAATAAATAATTTACAAAAATTTCCTTGACATTTTTTGTGATTGAATGTATATTTATTAGTAGAGTTAGCACTCTAAATGCAAGAGTGCTAACACGGACAAGGCGGTGAAAAAATGCAGCTCAGTGAGAGAAAGGAAAAAATACTTGCAGCGATAGTTGAAAGATACATTGCCACAGGTGAGCCTGTGGGCTCAAAAACCTTGCTTGAATATTTGCACATTCCCGTCTCAAGCGCCACGGTACGCAACGAGATGGCTGAGCTTTCACGCCTGGGCTTTCTCGAGCAACCGCACACCTCAGCGGGCCGCATCCCGTCACAGATGGGCTACCGTTACTACGTTGACCGCCTTATGAACCGCTTTGAGCTTCCTTTTAATGAAAAAAGACTGATAGAAGCACGACTCAGCTCAGTAGGCGGCGAACCTCAGCAGATACTTGAGCAGGCGGGGCAGGTGCTGGCGGAGCTTACAAACTGTGCTGTTGTGTCCACAACGCCCAGTGACGACAACGCGGTCATACGCCGTGTGGAGCTGGTCCCACTCGGAACTCGCACTGCGATGATGGTCATGCTCTCTTCATCGGGAATTTTAAAAAGCCGTGTTTGCCGCACAGACTGTGATATGACGCTGGAGCTTATTGAAACATTTTACAATATTGTGTCACAGCATTTTATCGGCAAATCTGCAGGCGAGGTAAGTATGCCCCTCATTCAAACGCTGGCGCTCTCCTTGGGCAGTAAATCCTTAGCAATGTCTCCGCTTTTGGTAACGCTGTCGGATCTGGCTCAGCTTACAGAGCAGACACAGCTTATTTTGCAGGGTCAGTCAAATCTACTCAATTATTCCGATTATTCAAATGCCTATGAGCTTATGGAATTTCTGCGTAACTCACAGCCAATGAAAAATCTTTTCACCAGCAACCGACCCGAAGGCGATGCTCGGGTGCTTATCGGCAAAGAAAATATGTACCGCGAATTGCAGGACTCCAGCGTGATTTTTTCACCTTATTCCGTCAGCGGCAGGGACAGCGGCACGCTTGGGATCATCGGACCTACAAGAATAGACTACGCAAGACTTATTCCGAGTCTTAAATATTTAACAGAAATCGTCGGCAGAATAATGTCAGACACATTGGAGGATTAGCGTGATGGCAGAGGAAAAAGATATTAGAGAGCAGGCGGAAGAGGCTGTAGAAGAAACCGCCGAGCCTACGCCGGAAGAAAAACTTTCCGAGGAGCTTAACGATGCAAAAGATAAGCTCCTGCGCGTTATGGCTGAGTACGATAATTTCCGTAAGCGTTCACAAAAAGAAAAGGAACAGCTTTACGGCGACTGCAAGGCTTCGACGACAGCGGAATTCTTATCCGTCTACGATAATTTTCAGCGAGCTATGCTCACCGAAACGGCTGATTATGACGCGTTTAAAAAGGGCGTTGAGATGATTTTCACCCAGTTCGGCGAGACGCTAAAAAAGCTGGGTGTTGAAGCGTTCGGAGAAAAGGGCGACGAATTTGATCCCAACATCCACAACGCAGTTATGCACGACGAGGACGACTCACTCCCCGAAAACAGCGTTGCCGAGGTCTTCTCACAGGGCTATAAATTGGGCGAAAGAGTAATTCGTCCCGCAGTTGTTAAGGTTGTCAATTAAAAAATATTAACATATATTTACTTTCAGGAGGAATAAATTATGTCAAAGGTAATAGGTATCGACTTAGGTACTACAAATTCATGTGTAGCGGTCATCGAGGGCGGCGAGCCTGTGGTTATCGCCAACGCTGAGGGTGCAAGAACGACTCCCTCAGTCGTTGCATTTTCAAAAACAGGTGAAAGAATGGTAGGTCAGGTCGCAAAAAGACAGGCTATCACCAATCCCGACAGAACCGTATCGTCCATAAAAAGACATATGGGCAGTGATTACAAGGTGTCCATTGACGGTAAGGGCTATACTCCCCAGGAAATTTCCGCAATGATACTTCAAAAGCTCAAGGCGGATGCTGAGGCATATATCGGCAGCAAAGTGACCGAGGCGGTCATTACTGTTCCCGCATATTTCACCGACGCACAGCGTCAGGCGACAAAGGATGCAGGCGAAATCGCAGGTCTTGACGTAAAGAGAATTATCAACGAGCCCACTGCGGCCGCTCTTGCTTACGGTATCGATAAGGAAGAGGAACAAAAGGTTATGGTTTACGACCTGGGCGGCGGTACCTTCGACGTTTCAATTATCGAAATGGGTGACGGAATTCAAAAAGTTCTTGCTACAGCAGGTAACAACCGTCTTGGCGGTGACGATTTTGACCAGAGGATCATCGACTGGCTTGCCGACGAGTTTAAAAAGGAACAGGGCGTTGACCTGAGAGGCGATAAAATGGCTATGCAGCGTTTAAAAGAGGCTGCAGAAAAAGCCAAGATAGAGCTCTCCGGCGTTACTACCTCGCAAATAAGCCTTCCTTTCATTACTGCGGACGCAACAGGTCCTAAGCATCTTGAAACAACTCTTACAAGAGCAAAATTCAACGAAATGACTGCCGATCTTGTTGAGGCGACTATGGGTCCCGTTCGTCAGGCACTTTCCGACTCAAAGCTTCAGCCCTCACAGCTTAATAAGGTCCTTATGGTTGGCGGTTCTTCAAGAATCCCCGCCGTACAGGATGCGGTTAAAAAATATACCGGCAAAGAACCCTTTAAGGGCATCAATCCCGACGAATGTGTCGCTGTCGGCGCGGCTATTCAGGGCGGCGTTTTCGGCAAAGAGGTTGAGGGACTTCTGCTCCTTGACGTTACACCGCTGTCACTGGGTATCGAGACAATGGGCGGCGTAAACACGAGAATAATCGAGAGAAATACGACTATTCCCACAAAGAAGAGCCAAATCTTCTCAACAGCAGCCGATAATCAGACCTCAGTTGAGGTTCACGTTCTTCAGGGCGAAAGAGAATTTGCAAGAGATAACAAGACTCTCGGCATATTCCATCTTGACGGAATTCTTCCTGCAAGACGCGGTACTCCGCAGATAGAGGTCACCTTTGATATTGATGCAAACGGCATAGTTCACGTTTCTGCAAAGGATCTGGGAACAGGCAAGGAGCAGTCCATATCCATCACATCTTCCACTAATATGTCCAAGGAGGATGTTGAAAAGGCTGTTCAGGAAGCCGAAAAGTTTGCCGAGGAGGACAAAAAGCGCAAAGAAGCCGTTGATACAAGAAATGCGGCTGACCAAATGGTATATCAGTGCGAAAAGATACTTGCCGATGACGGCGACAAATTCTCTGAGGCAGATAAAAACGAGCTTACAGCCAAGATAGATGCTTTGAAAGAGGCTCTCAAGGGCGAGGACATCGAGGCTATCAAGGCAAAGCAGGAAGAGCTTACTCAGCAGTTCTATAAGATCTCAGAGGAGCTTTACAAGGCGGCTCAGGCACAGGCACAGGCTGAAGGTGCCGCAGGCGCTGCCGACTCATCAGCTCAAGGCTCAGACGGCTATTATGACGCCGATTTCACGGACGTTGACGACAATCAGTAATTTTTACGGACAGACTGTAGCTTTTACAGTCTGTCCGCAAGCCTTGTAATTGGAGAATATATATGGCAGAAAAAAGAGATTATTATGAGGTGCTGGGCGTCGATAAATCGGCTTCGGCGGATGAAATAAAAAAGGCATATCGCCAAGCTGCAAAGAAGTACCATCCGGATCTTAATCCCGGCAATAAAGAGGCCGAGGAGAAAATGAAGGAAGCCAACGAGGCGTATGAGGTGCTTTCCGACAGCGAGAAAAAAGCACGCTATGACCAGTTCGGTCACGCGGGTGTCGATCCCAATTACGGCGCAGGTCAAGGCGGTTACGGCGGCAGCTTCGGCGGAATGGACTTTGATTTAGGCGATATTTTCGGCTCTATATTCGGAAACGGCTTCGGCGGCTTCGGCGGCGGAACCGGTCGCAATCCCAACGCTCCGCGCAGAGGCAGCGACACGCAGTCGAGTGTCACCATTTCCTTTGAAGAAGCGGCAAAGGGTTGTAAACGTACCGTTGACACAATGCGCATAGAGGTCTGTGATGAATGTCACGGTAATGGCTGCCAAAGCGGTACTTCTCCCAAAACCTGCCCCGAATGTAACGGCAGGGGACAGGTCACCGTTCAGCAAAGAACTCCGTTTGGGGTAATTCAATCCTCAAAGCAATGCTCAAGGTGCGGCGGCAGAGGAACTATAATTGAAAATCCCTGCAAAAAATGTAACGGAGCGGGACGGGTCAGAAAATCCTCAAAAATCGATATCAACATACCCGCCGGTGTGGACGACCGTCAGATTATTACCGTTCGCGGACAGGGCAATAAAGGCACAAACGGAGGTCCCGCGGGAGATTTGAACATAGTTGTAAACGTCCGCCCGCACCCGATATTTGAGCGTGACGGCTATAACGTTTGGTGCGATGTTCACTTGACCTTTATGCAGGCGGCACTCGGTTGTAAAATACAGGTGCCTACTCTTGACGGCAAGGTGGAGTATTCCGTACCCGCAGGTACTCAACCGGGCGACGTGTTCAAGCTTCGCAACCGCGGTATTCAAAGCAGGGGCGGCATAGGTCGCGGCGACCAGCTTGTGCGGATAATCGTCGATGTACCTAAAAAGCTGACCGACAAACAGCGTGAGCTGATAAACCAGCTTGCTATCGAATTCGGCGCTGTTGAAAATTTAGGCGAAGACGAGAAAAAAGGGTTTTTCGGCAAGAAAAAGAAATAATATCTATATACAACAAAGGCTCACGGGTCAACTACCCGTGAGCCTTTAAGTTTATTTGATTTTACTTCAGGTATTTATCCACACCCAGTTTTTTTATCGCCACATACAGCGGTATTCCCAAAGCGTAGCATATTATAAGCTCGCCTAAAGCTACCTCGGCGGCGCAAATGAGAAACGCCGTGAGTTTAAAGCCTTCCGGCATAAGCAGCGTGATTTCAAGTCCTACTATCACCGCGTTTGTAATAACAGGAAAAATTGCCGATAACAGCGGCAGACCTTTAAAGGTGATTTTCCTCGTCTTGTACGAGAGATACGCCGCGATAAGCGTTGCAAGCGTGCCGCAGATCACGTCCACTATTCCGTAGGGACTTGTGATATTACTGAGCAGACAGCCCACCGTGAGCCCCGGTATGGCGGCAGGGGTAAACGCAGCGAGAATGGTCAGCGCCTCTGAAAATCGGAACTGAATATTGCCGTAGGCAAGTCCCGCCATCGCCGCGGCATAAGTCAGCGCGGCATAGACAGCCGCAATAACAGCCGCCTGTACGATAAACACCGTTTTTTTCTTCAATTTTTACACTTCCTTAGTTTTGTTTTTTGTCAGGATGGTTTCGAACTGACATTTTTTAATATATATGTGAACAGCCTTACAGCTCGATTGCGGGGATACGCGGTATTTTTTTGATTTTACCTCTCAAAATTCTTTTAGGTGTAGCTATCATATTTCCGTTTGCAGTGGAAAATAGATGTTTGAGAACTTTCAACATAAGTGCACGGGTATCAGGATCCAGATCCTTTAGAGTATCTATCATTGTGGGAATATTGCCCTTTAAATTTACCGCCCACTGACCGAAGGTGGCGGCATTCTGTCCGTTAGTTTCGGCGATTATATTGAACAGCGACTCAACAAACAGCTCTCGCTGGTGCGGTTCAAAACCGTATACCAAATCGTTAAAGGTGTCATCAATGATCAGTGCTCTCGTAAACACTCTGCTTCCGCTGACAAAGTCGTTATTTTCAATCTGCCACATAAACGGATCATGCTGAAAAAATCCTATACCGTGGCTTTTTATTACTCTGTAGCTTCCGCGGTTATTAAGGATCATACCTATCATCGATTCCTCAGGAACGAATTTGACTATTTTGCGTTCATTTTTCAAATATTTTTCGGAGTTTATAAATTCCTCGGTAAAACCGGGATTGTCAAAGCACAGAATTTCCGAAATTTTCCCCTTTATATCATCGGAACACATAACGCCGGAGTAAATGGCAAGGTTTCCGCCCTTTGAATGACCGATAAGCGTAATTTCACCGTTAAATTTTGATGCAACCTTTTCCACATACGGAACACTTAATTTCTGCGAACCGACAGGGGATGTGAAAAGCATATTGAAGTTCTCTTTCCAGCCTATAATAGTAGAGTCGGTTCCTCTGAAAGCAATATAAGCGTGATCAGGGTCAGTAATAAAAGTGACCGCAGAAAACTGTATGTCATTTTCGTTGTCAAGTATATTTTGATAATAGTTTACAAGGATATTGCCGTACCTTTTGCTGTACGCGAGAGCGTTGAGCAGCATTTTGTTATTTTCGGCAGTCCTCGGTAATGGGAAAAGTGAGTTGTAATCAGGATGTTCAGCTATTTCAGAAAGCGAAACTCCTTGGCTTTGGCTCGCTATTTCGGGTACAATGCCGTCAAAGTTCAAATATGAGAGCTGGGCGAAAATAAGTCCGTCGATTTTTGAAAACGGCAGTGTTTTAAAGTCCTTGTTTGCGTTCAAAATCGCATATTCGATTATATTTGCCACAAAAACAGCTCCTTATTTCTGAATTTTAAGCGTTGCAATATCTGTAAGGCTCATTTTGCCGTCAGGGATAATAAACGTACTTCTCATAATGCTCAAAGCCGCATCAAGAGATGTAAGACAGGATGTGCCCGATTCAACGGCAATTCGTCTCAACTTAAAGCCGTCGCGGTTTGCCAGTCTGCCGTGTGTGGGCGTGTTTATGATAAGCGAAACGTCACCCTCGTGCAGCATATCCATAATATTGGGATGCTCACCAGTGAGCGGGTTAACGGATTTGCAGGGAACGCCTGCATCTTCCAGCGCCGCTTTAGTGCCGGGAGTTGCATAGAATTCAAATTCAGAATCTTTAAATTCCGTAAGCATTTGTGCAACCTCTTTTTTATCCTTATCGCGTACGGTAACAATAATTTTTGCGTTTTTGGGCATTGATATTCCGCCGCCGTCAAAGGCTTTAAGAAGAGCTTCATTGTAATCTTTAGAGATGCCGAGCACCTCTCCCGTGGATTTCATTTCAGGACCCAATGAGGTGTCCGCACCGATGATCTTTTCAAATGAGAATACGGGGAGCTTAATTGCGTAGTATCCGCTGTTCTTATAAAGTCCCGTGCCGTATCCCATATCCTTTATTTTTTCACCGAGCATCGCACGGGTTGCAAGGGCGATCGCAGGTATACCCGTGACCTTGCTTATGTACGGAACGGTTCTCGACGAACGGGGGTTTACCTCGATTATATATACAGTCTCACGCAGTACAATAAATTGTATGTTCATCATTCCCACAACATGCAGAGCGGAGGCAAGACGCTTTGTATAGTCAACTATGGTTTTCTGCACCTTTTGAGAAAGCGTAACTGCGGGATAAACAGAAATTGAGTCACCTGAGTGTATGCCTGCACGGTCAATATGCTCCATAATTCCGGGTATAAGAATGTCCCTGCCGTCGCATATTGCATCGACCTCTACCTCTTGACCCATAAGGTATTTGTCTACCAGCACCGGATGCTCCGAAAGGTCGGGGATAGTGCGGGTGATTATATCCATAAATTCAAGTATATCCTCGTCACCTGCGGCGATCTGCATACCCTGACCGCCTAAAACATAGCTGGGACGGACGAGCACAGGGTAACCGAGTGAGTGAGCAGCGGCAACAGCCTCCTGAGCAGTGAATACGGTCTGTCCCTTGGGACGTGCGATATCGCAGAATTCAAGGATTTCGTCAAAACGCTCTCTGTCCTCGGCGGCATCAACGTGGTCGGCGTCCGTACCGAGTATCTTTACGCCCAAATCGTTCAGTGTTTTTGTAAGCTTTATCGCAGTCTGTCCGCCGAACTGGACTATAGCACCGTCGGGCTTTTCCAATTCAACAATGCTCGTCACGTATTCGGGAGTAAGCGGCTCAAAATAAAGCTTATCCGAAACGTCAAAGTCAGTGGATACTGTCTCAGGGTTGTTGTTGACGATTATCGCCTCACAGCCGGCATTTTTAAGCGCCCAAACGCTGTGAACGGAGCAATAGTCGAATTCGATTCCCTGTCCTATTCTGATGGGACCCGAACCCAATACCATAATTTTTTTCTTGTCGGTTTTAGGGTCAACCTCGTTTTCTACACCGTAATCGGAGTAGTAATACGGAGTTTGTGCCGAAAATTCAGCGGCACAGGTATCAACCACCGAGAATGAGGGCTTGATGTTCCACAATTCCCTCATATTTTTAACGGCAGCCTTTGTAACACAGGCATTTTTTGCTATGACCGCGTCAGTAAAGCCGAGGCGTTTTGCCTCAAGCAGCGTTTCGGGGTCAAATTTACCGCTTTTCAGCTTTTTTTCCATGTCGACAATGACCTTGATTTTCTCAAGGAACCACATATCTATTTTTGTTATACCGTGTATCTCTTCAAGCGAAATACCGTTGAATATGGATGCGGCGATAACGTAAAGACGCTGATTGTCGATATTGTGAAGCAGTTCATAGAGATTACTGTTATCAAGCCGCACAAAGCTGTCAAGCAAAAGGCTTTCCTTATTTTCCTCTAATGAATGCAACGCCTTATGCAGAGCCGCCTCAAAGGAGCGGGCTATTGCCATGACTTCGCCTGTCGCTTTCATCTGCGTGCCCAGGGTTTTTGCGGCGGTGACAAATTTGTCAAAGGGCCATTTCGGTATTTTTACAACACAGTAGTCAAGTGCAGGCTCAAAAGAGGCAAAGGTCTTGCCTGTTACGGCGTTGGGAATTTCATCAAGTCCAAGTCCAAGCGCGATCTTTGCGGCAACCCTTGCTATGGGGTAGCCGGTAGCCTTAGATGCCAACGCTGACGAACGGGAAACTCTGGGATTGACCTCAATTACCGCATATTGGAATGAATCGGGATGCAAAGCAAACTGAACATTACAGCCGCCTTGAATACCCAACTCGGTTATTATGTTCAGCGCCGCCGAACGCAGCATCTGATATTCCTTATCCATAAGCGTTTGAGAGGGGGCAACGACTATGGAGTCACCTGTATGTACGCCGACAGGGTCAAGGTTTTCCATATTACAAACGGTAATGCAGTTGCCCTTTGAGTCACGCATTACCTCATATTCTATCTCTTTCCAGCCGGCAATGCACTTTTCGATAAGCACCTGGTTAACGCGTGAAAGACGGATGCCGTTTGATGCTATTTCGCGTAATTCTTCCTCATTGTCGGCAATACCGCCGCCCGTTCCGCCGAGAGTGTAAGCAGGGCGTACAATAACCGGATATCCTATTTTTGCGGAAAAATCTACTGCATCCTCAACCGTCTCAACAACAAGCGAATCTATGCACGGCTCGCCGATTTTTTCCATAGTATCCTTAAAGCTCTGTCTGTCCTCGGCTTTTTTGATAGCGTCGGCGTTTATACCGATAAGCCGCACATTATTTTCTTTAAGTACGCCGATCTCCTCAAGCTCCATAGCAAGATTAAGTCCCGTTTGACCGCCAAGGGTGGGGAGTATGGAGTCGGGTTTTTCTTTTTCTATAATTTTGGTAAGTGTGGGGATAGTCAGCGGCTCAATATACACCTTGTCGGCAATATCGCCGTCCGTCATAATGGTAGCGGGATTGGAGTTGACGAGAACTACTTCAACGCCTTCCTCTTTAAGAGAGCGGCAGGCTTGAGTACCTGCGTAGTCAAATTCGGCAGCCTGTCCGATAATAATGGGACCCGAGCCGATAACCAAAACCTTTTTTATGCTTTTATCAATCATCGTAGCGGCCCTCCCTTACCATTTTTAAAAATCTGTCAAACAAAAACGAGGTGTCTCTGGGACCTGAATTCGCTTCGGGGTGGAACTGCACGGTGAATACCGGCTTTCCGTGATAAACTATGCCCTCAACAGTGGAGTCGTTTACGTTTATGCAGTTGATCTCAGCGTTAGACGGCAGTCCCTTACCGTTTACCATATATCCGTGATTTTGTGAGGAGAGATACGTCCTGTCTTCGTGTATAAACTTAACAGGATGATTGGCTCCTCTGTGACCGTATTTCATTCTCTCGGTCTCCCCGCCGTTTGCAAGAGCCATAAGCTGATGTCCAAGGCATATTGCAAAGGTGGGTATACCGTAATCGTATAGCTTTTTGATTTCCTTTATTATACTGACACAATCAGACGGGTCACCCGGTCCGTTGGAAAGCATAATGCCGTCGGGTGAAGCCTTGATTATCTCTTCCGCCGTGGTAAGTGCAGGATATACCGTTACAGCACAGCCTCTTTGCACAAGACTGTTACCGATATTTCTTTTTGTGCCGAAGTCCATAAGTGCAATTTTTGCACCGTCACCGCCGGAAAGTACGGTGGGCTTGTCCGCTGTGACCGATTCAACCAGCTTTTCCTGACGGTACGCTTTAATTTTTTCCATAAGTCCGTCTTTGTCGGAAATATCCGCCGTGATGATTCCGCGCATGGTTCCGCTCTCACGCAGTCTTTTAACGATCGAACGCGTATCCAGTCCCGAAACACAGGGGATATCATATTTTATAAGCAGCTCTTCAAGGGTCATCTCATTTCTGAAATTTGACGGAGTAGAGCACAGCTCGTGTACTAAAAACGCACACGGCTGAAGACGCGAACTCTCAAAATCCTTTTCGCTTACTCCGTAGTTACCTATCATCGGATACGTCATAACAATACCCTGACCCGCATATGACGGGTCGGTGAGTATCTCAACATATCCCGTCATCGAGGTGTTGAATACTATTTCACAAACGGTCTCTTTGAAGCTACCTCTTGCTTCTCCGCCGTAAACTGAGCCGTCCTCAAGCATTAAATATGCTTTCAAAATCCGCACCAACCTTTCTAATATATCAAATCATTATACCATATTAAGCTTTTTTATTCAATATCAAGTAGTCGATGATTAAATTGGCAAGAGCGCAGTCATATCTGATCAGCGACTACTTCTAATTTAAAAAACAGCGGCGGAAAAACCGTCGCTGAAATTAAAAACAATAGCTTGATTTTTTATTAACGGAAAATAAAAATGAAGATACCGTGACGGCAAATAAACAGATATTCGGCTTTTTAGCTACCGCTTCAGTCATTTCATTCACTCCGTTTGAATTTTCTTAATTTTACCACAAACCGATTTGCCAGTCAACGGTTCTTCGATAAAATATCTAATATTGTATACAGTTATAATATATTGCAAAGTAAAGACAGGCATTATTACCATTTTGACGAAAATACAAATAAATTTATTTAAACGCTTGACAAGAATTGACAGCTATGATACAATGTCCGTACCTCGAAAAAGGGGCTATTTTTTTGCGCCCGTTTTTATGAGGTAGGCTATACACATTCGTCCGCCGATTTTCGGACGAAGCATTAACGGAGGTGCCGAAAAAATGAGAGTAAAAATCACATTGGCTTGCACAGAGTGCAAACAGCGCAACTACAACACAATGAAAAACAAGAAAAACACTCCCGACCGCCTGGAGATGAATAAGTATTGCAGATTCTGCAAGAAACACACTCTCCACAGGGAAACAAAGTAACCGGAGGTGCCTAAGATGTCTGACGCAAAAGAAAAGACCACTGCTGAAGCAAAGGTCAAGGGTAGCAAAAAGCCCAACGGTTCAGGGAAGAAAAAGTTCAGCTTCAAAAAAATAGGCGAAGCAATCAAAAAGTTCTTCAAGGACTTTAAGGGCGAGTGCAAAAAGATCAACTGGCCCTCAGGCAAAACAGTTCTCAATAATTCACTCGTTGTTATTGTCGTCGTTATTATCGTCGGTCTTGTAATATTCGCAATAGACACAGGTCTTTCCACGATAATCGATGCACTTGTCGGTCTTGCTTCCAAAGGCAACGCTAAAGATGCGGCTGAGACAGCAGCCGAAATGATACGCTTGTTTTCATTTAGATAATCGGAGGATATAAGAATGGCTGATATCTCCAAATGGTATGTCGTGCATACCTATTCCGGTTACGAAAACAAGGTGGCAACGAACATCGAAAAAATCGTTGAAAACCGCAAAATGCACGATCTTATCCTTGAGGTAAAGGTTCCCACCGAGATCGTTACCGAGATCAAGGACGATCAAAAGCGAGAAGTTGAAAGAAAAATTTTCCCGGGTTATGTAATGGTCAAGGTTGCCGTGTTTGAAGATGAAGATACGGGCGATCTTGAAATGACGGATGATACTTGGTACGTTATCCGCAACACACGCGGCGTTACGGGCTTTGTCGGACCCGAGAGCAAGCCTGTTCCTCTTACCGAGGCTGAGGTTTACGCCATGGGCGTTGAGAAAAAGATTATTGAAATTGACTACGAAATAGGTGATATGGTCAAAATCATTGACGGTGCTTTTGAGGGTATCATCGGCGTTGTCCGTGAGCTTGATGTTGACGGTAATTCCGTCTGCGTAGTTATTTCGATGCTCGGCAGAGAAACTCCTGTCGATTTAGAGCTCGATCAGGTAGAAAAGGTCGAGGAAGATTAAAATTATATTTGGTAATCAGCGTTATATACGCTTTTTATGACGCTCGGCTTATGGGTGAGCGTCGTGGGAGGAGCGGCAAGAGCTGTCCGTTCCGCCATACCACGAATTTTGGAGGTGCTAAAAATGGCTCAAAAAGTAGTAGGCTTAATTAAGCTTCAAATTCCGGCCGGAAAAGCAACACCGGCACCGCCTGTAGGACCGGCTCTCGGTCAGCACGGCGTAAACATTATGGCGTTCACAAAAGAATTCAATGAACGCACCAAGAACGATATGGGTCTCATCATTCCCGTAGTTATCACGGTTTATGCTGACCGTACGTTCACATTTATAACGAAAACTCCCCCCGCTGCCGTACTCATCAAAAAGGCATGCGGAATCGAGAGTGGTTCAGGCGTTCCCAACAGAACAAAGGTAGCAACGATCACAAAAGAGCAGATCCAGAAAATTGCTGAGCAGAAAATGCCCGACCTCAATGCCGCAAGCATTGAATCTGCAATGAGTATGATCGCCGGTACAGCTCGCAGCATGGGCGTTACCGTAGTTGACTGATGCTCCTTGTGGGAGGAAAATCAGAATCCGATTAACCACTTTTTTGGAGGAATAACTTATGAAACACGGAAAGAAATATGTCGAGAGCGCAAAGCTTATCGACAGAACAAAACTTTATGATACAGCGGATGCTCTCGACATCGCAGTAAAGGGTGCTACCGCAAAATTTGATGAGACTGTTGAGCTGCACGTTCGCTTAGGCGTTGACTCACGTCATGCTGACCAGCAGGTCAGAGGCGCTGTTGTGCTTCCCAACGGTACAGGTAAAAACGTAAGAGTTGCGGTTTTTGCTAAGGGCGATAAAGCTGATGCAGCCGCTGCAGCGGGCGCAGAAGTAGTCGGCGCTGAGGATCTTGTTGCTCAGATTCAGGGCGGCTTTATGGACTTTGACGTTTGTATCGCAAGCCCCGATATGATGGGTCTTGTAGGTCGTCTCGGTAAGCTCCTCGGTCCCCGCGGACTTATGCCCAGCCCCAAGGCAGGTACAGTTACTCCCGACGTAGCAAAGGCAGTTACTGAGGCTAAAGCAGGTAAGATTGAGTACCGTCTTGATAAGACCAACATCATTCACTGCCCCATCGGCAAGGTTTCCTTCGGCCCCGAAAAGCTCAAGGAAAATCTTGACACTCTTATGGATGCTATCGTTAAGGCTAAGCCCGCCGCTGCAAAGGGTCAGTACATTAGATCTTGCGCAGTTGCCACCACAATGGGCCCCGGCATTAAGATCAATCCCAACAAATTCACAGCAGTTTCTACTGCCCAGTAAAACAAAATACTTGACAACGCCTTTATGGTGTGTTAGTATAATTTAGCGGTTTTCCGCAGCTTGCCAAAGACAGCAGGTGCTCAGCGTAAAGTTTTTACTGCCTGCCGAGGATTAAGCATTCATTTATGAAATGTTTATGTGCCTTTTCTGTCTTTGCAGAAAGGGCATTTTTCTCATCGCAAGCGAAAAATATTTTATGGGAGGTGAATTCGTTTGCCGAGTGAGAAAGTTTTAGACTTAAAGAAACAGCAGGTCGCGGCTCTCAAAACAAGACTTGATGAGTCCATCGCAGGTGTTGTTGTTGATTACAAGGGCATCAGTGTTGAAGATGACACAAAGCTTCGTAAAGAGCTTCGTGAAGCAGGTGTTGAATACACCGTTGTCAAAAATACCATCTTAAAGCGTGCTATCGACGGTACTGCACTTGAGGGTATGGGCAGCGTTCTTGAGGGTACGACAGCTATCGCAACCAGCACCGACGATTACGTCGCGGCTGCAAGAATACTCCAGAAGTATGCTGACAATAGCAAGACCTTTTCGCTTAAATCCGGTTACCTTGATGATGAGGTGATCAGCCTTGAAAAGCTCCAGAGCCTTGCAAAGCTTCCTTCAAGAGAAATCTTGCTTGCTACTGTTCTCAGCGCGTTCAACGCGCCTATCGCCGCCTTTGCCCGTGCAGTACAGGCTATCATTGATAAGGATGGCGAGGAAGCAGCTCCCGCTGCAGAATAATTTTTAAATTTAACTATTATCAAAATATTGGAGGTAAATATCATGGCATCAGAGAAAATTACAGCTATGATCGAAGAGCTTAAGGCTCTTACAGTACTTGAGCTTTCAGAGCTCGTTAAAGCAGTTGAAGATGAATTCGGTGTATCTGCGGCAGCAGCCGTAGCAGTAGCAGCTCCCGCAGCAGGCGCAGCGGAAGCAGCAGCTGAGAAGACAGAGTTTGACGTTGAGCTTACAGAAATCGGTTCTGAGAAGATCAAGGTTATTAAGGCAGTTCGTGAAATCACAGGTCTCGGTCTTGCTGAGGCTAAGGCTCTCGTTGACGGCGCTCCCAAGGTACTTAAAGAGGCCGCTTCCAAAGAGGATGCTGAGGCTGCTAAGGCTAAGCTTGAAGAAGTCGGCGCTAAGGTTACTCTTAAGTAATTATAGTTTAATTGCTGTAAGTCCTGTTTCTTATTGAAGCAGGACTTTTTTTATCTTTTTTGTATTTTTTACAAACACAGCACAGGTTTTTTGCAGACGTTTTTTTCTAAAAGTGTTGATAAATATAAAAAATTATGATATAATTTATACATAAAAGTTAAGGGGGTGTAGTAATGGATTTTTCAGCAATCATAGAGACAATCATGGGTCTTTTTGAAGGCGTTGATTTTGAGGCTATCATGACTACTGTTGTCGAGTTCCTTAGCGGTCTTTTTGCGTAATTATTACATATGGGCAAAAGGGTGTATTTGCACCCTTTTGTTTTTTTAATGTTTTCGGCGGTGTGTTTAATGAAATATTTTTCTGTCTTACTGTTAATTTTGTTTATTTTCTCTGTTTTTTCCGCATGTAAAAAACAGGGGGAAATTTATGTGGATCCTGAAACTGATTTAACTTCGAGTATCAACGAAACCGAGGATTCTTTAACAGCTTTTGATACAGAGAGCTTTTGGTCAGAATCCTCTGAAACCAATACAGAAAATGCTATCGGTCATACAGCAGCTCATACTGAGACGCAGACAGAGACTACTTCAAATAAGATAGATGAAACCACCACTTTACCGAAAAACAATAATTCTCAATTTGGAGATTTAGGGGATTTAGAGGACAGTGAAGTGGTCACGTACTATTGCGATGATGTAAATAATAGGTATATAGTCGCTGTTGCGGAAAAATACGGTGTTGAAAAATCAACACTGATTGCTATGATAAGAACTAAAGCGAAAAATCCTGGTGCCACTGTACTTCAATTTTCGGGTAAAACCGATAATAATGGAAATATGTTAATGACCGGTGATGAGTTAAAAGCGGTATATGAAGTGTCTGACACTGACGGTTCAATAAAAAAGGCTACGGGTAAATTAACCGGTAACGACGGATATAATTATATTGAAAGCGTAGGGGTCTTTCAATTAACTAAAGAGTTTATTGTTCCGTCACTTGATGAAATGAAGCGTGAAAGACCGTACAATGGACAATAATCATATTACTATATACATTTTAGAGCAGAAGTAATATTTTCTGCTCTTTTCTTTTTATTGTTGAAACCGTATTTGTTCTATGCTAAAATTATCCCATAGTATATTAAATTGGGGAGATCAGATTGTCAAAATATTCCGAAAAAGCTGTTCAGCTTTTTTTTGACGGTAACACCTGTTCGCAGGCGGTGTTCGCTGCGTTTGCGCCTGATTTGGGACTCAGCGAGGAAACCGCTTTGCGTATTTCTTTGGGACTCGGCGGAGGAGTAGGCAGAATGAGAGAGATCTGCGGAACCATTAGTGCTGCCGCAATGCTTGTGGGGCTTCGTTATCCGGACATATCCAAAGCAGATGCTTATGAAAAAGTCCGTCTTATCTCAGAAGAATTCAGAAAAACCAATCCGTCAATAGTTTGCAGGGAGTTGTTGGGGCTTACTAAAGCAGAAGAATCTGCTGTTCCTGAAGAGAGAACGCCTGAGTATTATAAAAAACGTCCTTGCATAAAAATAATTGGGGACTCGGCGCTGGCCGTTGAAAAAATACTTTTTGGTTTGGAGGATGAATAACTTGTCACAGGCATACGCTTTTATTGAAGAGGATTTAGTAATAATCGGCAATGATTTTATCGAAAGACGTTTTTCAACGAAAAATAATAAGCTTTCTACCTCCGAAATCATAAACAAACGTATTGCAGAGGGCAAATCCCTAAAATTTAAAGCCTTTTCGGCAGAGTTTTTTATAGGCTTCAAAGTGAAAAAAACTTTTGGGTATTCAACCGAGTTTGTTTCGTCCAATGATCTGACCTTAGATAACATAAATATCTTTAAGCACCGTGTGGAGTTTTTGTTTAAGCCGTATACCTATAACGGAGCTAAAATCACGTTTGTTATGAGTGTCGAGATCGAGGATGACCGCCATTATATGCACAAATATATTGAGCTGATGGTGGATCCCAAAGAACAGCACCTGATCACCGTTGATTATATTGACTGTGAGCATATCTGCTTTGACTCGCCCGAACAGCAGTGGACCATAGGTGACATTGATAAGGCATATTTAAGTAAGTATCACAGTGCATTGGGTCAGCCCTTTTATCTTAACGGAATGTTTTTCGGCTCGGAATTCCCGCTGGCGGAAAATAAAATAAGCGACGGTGTTGCACACATCCGTTATTTCAGCGGCAAGCGCTTTGATGCCCTTAGGCTTCGCTGCGGACACACCTTTAAAACGTGGAAAACCGTTGCAGGAGCGGCAAGGGGATTGGAATTATCATCTGTCCGCGAGGATTTTCTGTCATATATCAGGCAAATTTCCCGCGAAGCTAAACCGCGTTTCCAGTATAATTCGTGGTATGACCATATGCTTGACATATCCGATGAAAACATAACAAAATCCTTTACAGAGATCGAGCAAAACCTTTCAAAAACGCTGGTTCCGCCCCTTGATTCATACGTTGTGGACGACGGCTTTGTGGATTATAAGAGTGATTTTTGGAGCTTTAACTCCAAATTCCCCAATGAGCTTTATCCTGCGTCAACACTTGCTAAAAAATTCTCCTCTCATTTCGGTCTGTGGCTCGGTCCACGCGGCGGATATAACAGAGAAACACCGTTTTTTGCGGTTAGAATGGAAAAAGCGGGTAAGGGCGGCTACAACAGACGCTCCAATGATGTTTGTGTGTCGTCACCTGCATATATAAAGAATGTCACGGATTATTTCCTTGACAGTATGAAAAAATTCCATATAAATTATTGGAAGCTGGACGGATTTCTTTTGTCAGCCTGCCCCAACAAACACCACGGTCATATGTGCGGCGGCTTTAACGATATGTACCAATATACCGAAACGTGGGAAAATTGGATAGATGTTTTCAGAAAAATCCGTCTTGCCCGTGAGAGTGTAGGAAAAGATTTGTGGATAAATCAAACCAGCTATTGTAACGCCAGTCCTTGGTTTTTGCAATGGGCTGACAGTCTGTGGATTCAGAACAGTAACGACATCGGAATGCTTGAAAAAACCGATAAGGGCGAGCCGCTGAGCGAACGCGATGTGGATAAACTGCTGTCATACCGTGACGGTCGTTATTACGATTTCAGTGTAAAGCGTGAGTATCAGTTCCCGTTCGAGTATATCTACAATCACGATCCGATTTACGGCAACACTGCAAAAATCTCTATGAGCGACGTGGAATTCCGCAAATATATGCTTATGATGGCGACACGCGGCAATGCTTTTTGGGAGCTTTATTATTCATACAATATGTTTAATAAGGCAAAATGGCGGATAAATTCGGATGCTCTCAGATTTGTCCGTAATAATTTCCACATTCTCAAAACAGCCCGTTTTATAGGCTCTGCACCGTCAACAGGTGGCGTTTACGGCTATTCGTCTTGGACTGATAACGGGGGAATAGTGTCTCTTCGCAATCCCTCAAATCGCGAACAGAAATATGTTTTGACGCTTGATAAATCGGTGGGGACACCCGAAAAAGCGGAAAATATGAAACGAACACTTGTCTTGCCGTATATCCACCGATTCGAAGATGCGGTTTATTCCTACGGCGACAAAATAACCGTAACCCTGCCCCCGTGCGAAGCGGTGATTATGAAATTTTCGTCAGTCTCTGAAAAGCTCCCCACGCTTATCTACGGTAGATTTGAGTCTGAGAGTGAGTTACTTTTATTCTTTGACGACAGAATTTATGTGAATGAAAGCGCTGTGTCGTCCGACTCTCAGATACAGAATATTGACCTTTTGGAGGATTACAGCACGTTGAAAATCACCTTTGAAAACAGTGTGACAAGCGCATTTGTATCTTTGACCCTGCAAAATGAATTCGGCGAGCATTTTGACGCCGAGTTCAGCGGAAAATATTATCCCGATTTTGTTTGCGATGACTGTATGATCCCCACCGGCAGAGATTTTACCGTCGCTTTTACCGTTGATGCAGTCAGTGAAGGTATGCTTATTAGTTGCGGCGACATTCTTAATGTCAGCAGTCACGAAGAATATGGAACCATACGCTTAGGCGATACGGTCAGTAGGGGAGATATAAAGCTCAAAAACGGCAACAGAATAACAGTCGTGTGCGAGCCTAACGGACTTGCAAAGCTTTATGTTGACGGCGTTCTTTCCTGCTCGTCATATATGAAAGACTATGCGGCAGAGCTTGAAAACCGCCAAATCACGCCGTCGGATAATGTCTCGGGTTTGAAAGTGCTTTCAAAAGCGTTATCATACAATGAAATAAACATTTAAGCGGAAAAAATGGGGGATTGTGAAATGGAGCTTAATAAGCAACTGCTTGCAAAAACAAGCGGCAAGGCAAATGAGGAAAATATCATTTTATGCGGTAATACCCGTGTAACGGTATTAACTGAGCGAATGATAAGAATTGAGTATGCGCCCTCCGGGGATTTTGCCGATTTGCCGTCACAAACCGTGTGGTACAGGAACTTCGGAAAAGTGGAATTTAAGTTTGATACTGCAGTGGACATATTGACCGTTAAGTCCGCGGCGGCAGAGTTTTGCGTTAATGTTCACAGCGGAAAATTTAAATATGCAGTCCTTGACGGAAAAAAGCTTACCTACTCAAAAGAAAACAATCTTAAAGGCACTACCCGCACTCTTGATATGACGTTCGGACCCAAGGAGCTTAATGACGGCATTGTTTCCACCGACGGCGTTTCTGTCTATGACGACAGCAAAACCCTTCTTCTGGACAGCGACGGAATGCTTATTTCCCGTGCGGGCGGAACGACTGATACATACGTTTTTGTTTACGGCAATGATTATGTCGGCTGTATCAATGAGTTTTACAAGATAACGGGAAATCCCCCGCTTATCCCGCGTTATGTGCTCGGCAACTGGTGGAGCCGCTACAGGGCATACACGCAAAAGGAATATGAGGAGCTTATGGAAGAATTTTTCCGCCGTGATATTCCTCTCACCATCGCTACAGTCGATATGGATTGGCATTGGGTTGATATTAAGGGAAAATTCAATAAATCATACAAAAAAAGCGTATTTCTCAAGGACGGCTGGACGGGTTACAGCTGGAATACCGATCTTTTCCCCGATTACAAGGGCTTTTTGAACAAGCTTCACGATATGGGATTGAAAGTTACGCTTAATCTCCATCCCGCCGACGGTGTTCGCGCTTTCGAGGACATGTACGGCGAAATGGCCGAGGCAATGGGAATTGATAAGGAAACGGAAAAAACCGTTGAATTCGACCTGACCGATGAAAAATTCATCAATGCGTATTTCGATATTTTGCATCATCCGTATGAACAGCAGGGCGTTGATTTTTGGTGGATAGACTGGCAGCAGGGGACGACCAGCAAAAAAGCAGGACTTGACCCGCTGTGGCTTCTCAATCACTATCATTATCTTGACACCGACCGTGCAGGACGCCGCCCGCTTATTCTTTCACGCTATGCAGGTATCGGTTCGCACCGTTATCCTTTGGGATTCTCAGGCGACACGGCAATAAACTGGAAAGTTATTGATTTTCAACCGTATTTTACCGCCAACGCTGCAAATTGCGGATACACCTGGTGGAGCCACGACATCGGCGGACACCAAATGGGCGAGCACGATGACGAGCTTTACATACGCTGGCTTCAGTTGGGCGTTTTCTCACCCATAATGCGCCTGCACTCCACAAATTGGGATATTCTCGGTAAAGAGCCGTGGAATTTCAGTTGGGAGGCAGAAACACTCGCAACCGAATATTTGCGCCTTCGCCATAAGTTGATACCGTATATTTATGCGATGAATTACCGTTCTTACAGCGCAGGCAGAGCCCTTTGCGAACCGATTTATTATGCTTATCCCGAAAAAACGGAGAGCTTTGAGCATAAAAATGAGTTTTTCTTCGGTTCAGAGCTGCTCGTATGTCCCGTAACCTCAAAAATGGATAAAAAAACTAAAACCGCATCCGTAAAAATGTGGCTGCCTGAGGGGCGCTGGACTAATATTTTCGACGGAAAGATTTATAAAGGCGGTCAAACGGTGACCGTAAACAGCCCTATAAACACCATTCCCGTTTTGGCATGTGAGGGCGCTATAATTCCCCTTTCCGAGGATGAGGGGAATAGCTGGCAGTGCCCCGAACAACTTAAAATTCTCGTCTACCGCGGCAATAATACCCTCGATTTTTATGAGGATGACGGTGAGAGTGAGAATTACAAGAACGGCGAATATTCCGTATCACAAATGACGGTAAGCGAAAAAGACGGTACGCTTGAATTTACAGTCAAGGGCGGAAAGGCACTTGATTGCATACCAAAGAACCGCAAATATAATGTCGTTTTTAAGGATGTTGAAAGCTTTGACTCGGTGACCGTCACCGTTAACGGTTGGGAGTGCTCCTCTGCAGTGGGCAAAAACTCCGTAACGCTTGATTCCGTCAGCGTCGAGGACGAGATATCAATCGTGCTGACAGGCGTTACCGTGCGCAAAAATAAGCCTGTAAACGAGCGCGTGCTTGATTGCATAATTCACCTTAACGGCTCAAATATCAAGAAAAATCTGCTGTATTCAAAGCTGTCAAGCTGTAAGACAAAAGATGATTATATTTCGGCTCTCCGTCGCATACGCGGCAATTCCATCAGAAAATGCCTTGACGAAGCCGTCTTGGCAATGGAATAAAATTGATATCTTTTCCGCTCCCTCTTTGAGGGAGCTTTTTTTTATTTTCACCTTTGATTTTGCATAAAATTTACCTATTCGGACAAGATAAAATCGGAGGTGAAAAACAGTGACTACAAAAGAACTGTTATACGTTGAAGATGCTCTCGGACATGAGAAGTATTTTCAGACAAAATGCAATGATACTATAAATCAAATTCAGGATGCAGAGCTTAAAACCTGCGTTCAGCAGATGGCGCAGAAGCATCAGCAAATATTCCAAAGCTTTTACGGCTTGCTGTGAGAAAGGAGAAAGTGTAATGGACGATAAAAACTTAATGGAAAATATCCTTTTGCTTGAAAAAGGCGTTTGCGACCTCTATATGCACGGAACGATCGAATCCTCATCGTGTAACGTTCATCAGGCGTTTTCAACGGCGCTGAACGACTCGCTTACAATGCAGGATACTCTTTACGCAAAAATGGCGGCTAAAGGCTGGTATCCCACCGAGCAGGCAGAACAGACCAAGGTCAATTCGGTTAAACAGAAATTCTCAGGCTGCTGCTGAAATAAAATATATTGAAACAAAAACAGCGATGGAAGTTTAGTGTTTTCATCGCTGTTTTTTGTTTTATTTCACATCAACCATTTTCATTTTTGAAAATTTCTGACCCCACTTGTTAGCCCAGCTTTCACAGTAGAGCCAATAATATGACACGTTATTTTTCTTTCTGTAACCTTCAAAAAAGTTGCACCATATTGCCGAGGGCAGGGCAACAACTATATAGTATATCGGTCCTAAAAGCAGACATTGCCAAGTGTGACCGTATTCGTGAATTCGCGTATTATATGTCCATTTTTCGCTTTTATGATTGTCCTTCATAAATATGAACAGTCCCAGCGACAGCCCGCCTGAATTCCACGGAAGATATACTATTCTCGAATACCCGAATTTTTGCCACCGTCTGCCCTTGATTTTAGTACATATAAGAAAGACTGTTCCACCCACAAGGTTCACAGGCAGTCCCCAAGTCCACTGAATAAGATAAAACAAAAAATCCTTAAGACTCTTTTTTAATGATTTCTGCTCCATATCGGGAGCAGTTTTTGTAATGTCTATCTCTTTCATTTGCTTTCCTCCTTAATACTTTCCACAAAAATAGTGTAATTACCGTTCTCATCTGTTTCCAACGGATGACTTTCAAGGCTGTCATTTCCCTGACCCAGCCATGTATTCTCATACTTCTGACCCGATATCAGCTCACAGCGTTTTATCTCTTCCTCTGTAAGAGTTACGCTGCCGTATTTACGCTTGACGGCTATTGCCGCACGGATCATATTATGATCTTCTTTCGTCATTTTAAATTTTTTCAAAAGGTATAATGCGATAAGCGCCGCAACTATCGGAATAACCGCAACGCATATACGAACGCCGATTATAGCACTGTCAGTCTGTGTGAACATCTCTCCCGTGGCATTTTCATATTCCGAAACGCGGTCGCCGGTGATAAGACCGAAATACTGGAGAATAAAGCCGACAAACGCTGCCATAACACCGCTTATACTCTTTTTTATAAGCGTGCTGAAGGTGGCAATAACGCCCTCTCTGCGGCGACCCGTTATAAGCTCATCAACATCCGTCAAATCGGGGAAGACGTTTGTTGAAACAAAGCCCAAACCTGACATGCCGAAGGGATAAAGTATCATACTCAGCATCATAAGTATGAACCATAAAGCCGAGAATTTTCCGTTACCCGACTGCATTATCAAGCCTATTGCAAGACCCGCCACCATCAGCGGAGTGACAATATTTCCGCATTTCTTTTTGCCGTATTTCATCGTCAGAGCATAATTCAGCGGAAATGCGCCTGCTTCTGCAACTCCCGCGACTGCGGTGAAAAGAGCGTAGCTGCGGTATTGATTTGCAAGGTATTTTATGTAGTAGACTCTTGAATTTGCATAAAATCCCGTTGAAAACTGATACGCAAGACTCATAATAAAATACTGCCTGAATGACCTGTTTTTGAAAACAAGTGCGTATTCTCTCAAAACATATTTTATGTCCAGCGGCTCAACGTTATCATCCAACGAGCTTCTTTCCCGCGTGTTTTTGTATGTTAAGAATACTGCCGTACTGAAGAAAATCGAAAGAACGATTCCAATTACAAGAAAAGGCGCTTTTGACTGCGAAGTAATGTCGTCGTTTGAACCGAAAATCATAAGCACCGCCACGGCTAAAAGATACGCAGGCACCATTCCCGCCGAGTTGAAAAGGTAACCGACCGAGTTGTACTGAGTGCGAAGATTATATTCGGGCGCAAGCTCAGGGAGCATCGCCGTATGCGGAACGCCTATAACCGTATATGCGGTTTTATAAAGCATATATACGATTATGTAATATGTCATTGCAAGGGTAGAATTGTCTTTACCGCTTATTCCGAATGAGTTCCACAGAAGAGAGTAAGAAATCAGCAAAAGGGGAATACCCCAAAGCAGATACCGCCTGTGCTTACCTGTACGCGAACGTGTACGGTCTGTAATGATTCCCATCACAGGGTCGGTCACGGCATCCCAAAGGGTGGCTATCATCACGACTATTCCCGCTTGTGACAGGGATAAATTTACAACGTTGGTTAAATAGATAGTGAAATACAGACCTATTATGTATCCTGCTCCGCCCATAAATATATTGGCATAACTGTAATTAATCATCGGTAAAACGGTGGTTTTAAAATCGCCCTGTACACCGATAGCCTTTTTAATTTTTTCTCCCATACAAACACTCCCTTAGATTATTAAATTTTATCACTTTACACCGTCAAAGTCAATGAATATAAATGAATATAAAAGACCGATCGAAAAACTCCGATCGGTCCGTAATTTTATCAGTCTTTACTGACTTTCGCCTGTGTCGCTGTCATTAGCATTGCCGTCGTTTAAATTAGCATTCTCTGCTGCAAGAGTTGCGGCATCGGCGTTCATCTTTCTAACTCTTTCAATACGCTTGACCTCAAGATCTGCAAGCATTTGCTCTTTCATCTTACCGTGAACGTTGAAGAACATAAGCGTTATACCGTAAAGGAATCTTGCTATGGCAGGCATTAAGCAGAACACTGCCCAAAAGCCCAACAGCGTGTTGTGGTTGGATTCGGGGATAATGTTGCCGAACTCATCCTTGTGAGCAACGTATCCGACAGCGGTGATAACAACACCTGAGAGAAGCTGTGTAACGGAGTTTGCAGCCTTGCCGAAATAGTTCTGAACCGTCTGAACAAGAGCCTCGTTTCTGACACCCGTTTTCCACTCACTGTAGTCATAAACGTCGCCCTGAAGAACGGCGCCCGCAACGTTCATAAACTGGTTCGGAATACCGCAGACAGTAAGGCAAAGTGTAAGTACTACCATATTGATAATGGCATTACTGCCGCTCCAGTCAACAAGGAAGCCCTGTCCGTTTTTGCCGCAGATGCCGATAAGGAATGTGCCTAAGTATGCAGCTCCTGCGAAAAGGCCCGAGACCACTGCAACGTTTCTTGCACCGAAACGGCGAATAAGTCTCGGAGCGAGGGGGATTGTGATGTAATTGGGAATACCTGTGAAAAGACCGGCTATCGTTCCGTGAAGCAGATCCTTGGAGTTGTGCATCCAATAAAAGCTTTCGGAGGCAGCGCCGACTGATTTAAAACCGTTGAAGAAGCCTGAAAGAACGAGCACGAACATGGGTCTGTTTTTGAAAACGTTTTTAAACGACTCAATAACGCCGACCTCTTGCATCTGTTCGCGAGATGCCAACGGAACGCGCTCACGCATGGTAAAGAAGCCGTAAAAGGCGGTTACAGCGGCAATTACGGATATAACTGCGGCAAAGCCCGTGTAGACATCCTGCATACCGATGGCATTCTTAGACCATTTCGGAAGCTGGGAAACAAAAACCGTGGCGATCGAGGGAAGGAAAGTGCCGAACAGCTCCATAAATTTGGTGGTGGCGATAAGGCTGTCTCTTTCGTTAGTGTTCGGGGTGATGTTGTAAAGCATAATGCCCCATGCGCCGAAATAAGACATACCCAAGTTATAGACAAATATCGCTGTAACAACCCACACGACCTTTTGCCACTCGGAAACGAGGAAGAGGGGGGCTGTGAACAGCATCATATTGGCAACTGCCCAGAAAGGCGTCGGGAGAATAAGCCACGGGCGAAGTCTGCCCCATCTCGTTCTTGTACGGTCGATTATAAGACCTGATATCGAGTCGTCCACGGCATCGTAGATCGATTCAATAAACATTATAATACCGTATGTACTGCCCGACATTCCCAAAAAGCTGATAACGAAGAACTGACGGAAAGAGTTAACATATTGGCTCAGGTTTTTCTGACCGAAGGAGGTCAAAAGAAAGCCGAACATTTCACGGGGACGAAGATATCTTCTGTTTGAAGAAGATCCCTTCACCTCGGATTCAACCGCTTCCGTATTCACTTCTTCGACGGTGGTTACATTTGTTTCTTCCACTGTTGAATCACGCCTTACATAATAATTTTGCAAATTTAAAAAATAACAACTCTAATATATCATATTTACAAAAAATAATCAACAAAAAATCCTAATTTTTTATGATATTCTATGTACATTTTATACCTAAATGCATTTTTGCAGGTGAAAAGGTTATTTAAAGCTTTGTGAAAAGGTAACGGCAAGACGGTCACACCGCTCGTTTTCGGGGTGTCCGTCGTGCCCCTTGACCCAAACGAATTCACAGTCGTGTAAGGCAAGAAGGTCTAACAGCCTTTCCCACAAATCGGGATTTAAAGCAGGCTTTTTATCCGCCTTTTTCCAGCCGTTTTTGCGCCAAGAAGCAGCCCAACCCTTGGTTATCCCGTCAACAACGTATTTCGAATCGGAATAAATCTTTACCTTACAACGCCTGTTAAGTGCCTCAAGACCGTTTATCACCGCAAGCAGCTCCATACGGTTGTTGGTGGTTTCTTTTTCTCCGCCGGAAAGCTCTTTTTCAGTACCGCAGGACCGTAAAATCGTTCCCCAACCGCCCGGCCCCGGATTTCCCGAGCACGCACCGTCCGTAAATATTTCAACAAAAGTTAAATTTTTCATAAAACCCTCTGAATAATTCGTTTTCTATGTTATCAAACTAATTTTATCACTTATTGTGTATTTGCACAACAAAAATTTTGAACGGGGGATTTTTTATGAAGGCGGTTATAATGGCAGGCGGACAGGGAACAAGGCTCAAACCCCTTACCTGTACCGCGCCGAAGCCGATGATGACGTTGCTGGGTAAGCCCGTCATCGACTACACTCTTGATCTTTTAGAGGAAAACGGTTTTACTGAGGCGTATATAACGCTTAAATATTTAGGGGATATGATAAAAAATCATATAATATCGCAAAACCGTAAAATAAAGATAAATTTTGTTACGGAAAACGAATATCTCGGTACTGCCGGCGGAGTAAAAAATGCTTTAAAAACCACCGACGAACCGTTCCTTGTCATCAGCGGCGACGCACTCTGCGATTACAGACTTGACCGTATAATGGAATATCACAGAGCAAATGACTGCCACGCGACCATAGTTACGGCAAAGGTGGCAGACCCGTCGGAATACGGAGTAGTCTGTGCCGAGCACGACGGCAGAATAAAGGGCTTTATTGAAAAGCCCAGCTTTACGCAGGCTGTCTCCAATAACGCTAATACGGGAATTTACGTCCTTGGCGGCGAATGTCTTGATATGATACCCAACAATACCGCTTCCGACTTTTCCCGCGATATTTTTCCTCAAATGCTCAAGGGCGATATGCGTGTTTTCTCATATCCTGCCGAGGGCTATTGGTGCGATATCGGTGATTTTGATTCCTACCGCCGATGTCAGCACGATATGCTTGACGGCAAGGTGAATATAAAGATCCCCGTGACATATAAAAATATTATCGCCGAGAGCGACAGTAATATGAAGATATTGCCGCCCTGTCATATCGGTGAAAATGTCACGGTTGGCAGAAATGTTATTATCGGACCGTACACGGTGATTGGTGACGGCTGTAAAATAGACGACAACGCAAAGGTTCACGACTGTATAATCGGCAGAGAAAACTATATCGGCAAAACGGCAAAAATGAATTCTGCCATAACGGGCAATAATTGCAGTTTTCTTAAAAATGTAAGCGCTTTTGAAAACTGCGTGGTAGCTGACCGAGTTAATGTAGGCTCTGATTGTGTGCTTTCATCAGGTGTGCGTATTTGGCCCAACAGAAATGTGGGCGGAGGATTGACTGTTTCTGAAAATGTAAAATACACCGTATCAAAAAGCAGTCTTTTTAATGAGCACGGCATTAGCGGCACCGGCGGAGTAGATATGACCGCCGAAAAATGCAGTCTTATAGGCTCAGCGGTGGGAAGCACCTCATACGGCTGTAAGGTGGGCATTGCCTGCGACGGCAAACCCCTGTCCCGCGCAATGCTTATGTCCCTTGCAGGCGGACTTTTATCAGTGGGCAGTCGCGTATGGGGCTTTGACGACTGCCTGATGCCTGAGCTTTATTTTTATACCTCTTACTGCTCATTGGACAGCGGAATTTATGTTTCGTCGGAGGATGAGCGGGTCAGCCTCAGCATTTTCGCACAGGGCGGACTTTCTGTTCCCGCTACCGTGCGTCGTGAAATAGAGCGCAGAATAACTGACCGTTCCTTCAGCGTATGCGACCACAAAAGCTGTAAAAACCTTGCCGATATGTCGGGTGTGGGGATAATGTATCAGCGGGAGCTTTTAGGGCAGTGCCGAGACGGACTTGAGGGTATGAGCGTGCACCTAAAATCACCGAACGAAAAAATAGCAATGATTTTAAGTGATGCACTTAACCGTTTAGGCGGAAAAATCGGAGGGAATACCGTTATAACCGTATCGGAAGACGGTCTTTCATTAACAGCCCGTGAAAAGGACGGGGAGTCGGTAGGAACACAGACGATTCTTGCGATCTGCTGTATGTATGAGGCGAAAACAGGACACGATATTGCCATCCCCTTCGATGCCCCGTCAGTCATTGATGCCGTTGCCGAAAAATATAATCACCGAGCATACCGATACCTTTCAAATCCGTCGTCAGCGGAAAGCAAAACCGTATCCGAGCTTGCAAAAAAGCAGCTTTGGGCAAGGGATGCACTGTTTTTGTGCTTTCGCTTACTGGGCGTTATGGCCGCAAGCGGTATGAGTCTTACTGAGCTTAAAGACAGCCTGCCGAAATACAGTACGGTCAATAAATCAGCAAAATTTTCGTCACCGTTTTATGAGCTGTATACTGTTTTCGGCGATATTTCTCCATCCTTCGGCACGGGCGGCGAGGGAGTGGAAATACGCCTCGAAAACGCAAGAGCGGTGATTATTCCGGACTCTGCAGGCGGAGCATTGAAAATAATTTCCGAATCAGTATCCGCCGAGACTGCCGAAAGCCTTTGCGACGATATTATGAATAGGATAGACGAATATAATTCCCGCAAAGATTGACAAAAACGCTAAACGAGAGTAATATATAACAGTATAATGAGTTATTATGGGTATCTGTATGTTATATTGCCCGATACACAATAATAAATATTTATGAACTTTACCTGTCGCGGTCCTGCGGCAGGATACATATCTATATAAGTAATGATTTTCAAAGGAGGAAAATATGGCAAAACAGAATAACGATTTTACCGTGTCCCAAAACGCTGGTAGACGGAACAACTCTGTCCGCGGCAGACAGCAGGGCGCGGCAAATAAGGGTATGCAGCCGAACACAAACGGCAAATCATACTCTGCTGCTAAAGAAAAGCGTGCAACTGAACAGCCTAAACTCAGGAAAACGGGCAGAAAGCACGAGGATATAAGCGTTAAAATTGCATTTTTGGGCGGACTTAACGAGGTCGGTAAAAATATGACCCTCTACGAGTGCGGCGAGGATATGATACTTGTTGACTGCGGACTTGCGTTCCCCGATCCCGATATGCTTGGCGTTGATCTTGTAATTCCCGATTTTACTTACGTTGAGCAGAATATTGATAAGCTCCGCGGTATATTTATAACTCACGGTCACGAGGATCATATCGGAGGGCTCCCTTATCTTCTCCAAAAGATAAATATCCCCGTTTACGGAACTAAACTTACAGTGGGACTTATCGAGGGCAAGCTGTCCGAACACGACCTGCTTCATAAGGTTACGCTTAACATAATAAAACCGAAAGACAAAATAAAGCTCGGCTGCTTTGAGGTGGAGGCAATACATGTCAACCACTCAATTCCCGATGCACTTGCACTGGCGATAAATACGCCTGCGGGACTTATTTTACAGACGGGCGATTTTAAAATCGATACAACTCCCATTGACGGTGACGTTATCGACTTGGCCCGTATTTCACGTCTCGGCGAAAAAGGCATACTCTGCCTCCTTTCCGATTCAACCAACGCCCAGCGTGCAGGATTTACGCCCAGTGAGCGCACTGTGGGCGAATCGTTTGAAAGACTTTTTGCAAAGGCGGACGGCAAGCGCCTTATCGTTGCCACCTTCGCCTCAAATATCCACCGTGTCCAGCAGATAATCGATGTGGCAAAATCGGTTGACAGAAAGGTCGCCCTTTCGGGACGCAGCCTTGAAAACGTGGTCAGCACAGCTTCACAGCTGGGATACCTCAACGTTCCCGACGGGATTTTGGTAAATATAGATTCAATTTCTCGGTATCCCGACGACAAGCTCGTCATCATTACGACAGGCAGTCAGGGCGAGCCTATGTCGGCGCTTTACAGAATGGCATTTTCCGAGCACCGCCGCGTTGAGATAGGAAGCGGCGATTACGTTATTATTTCCGCAACTCCCATTCCCGGCAACGAGAAAACCGTCGGCAAGGTCGTTGACGAGCTTTTAAAAAGGGGAGCGGAGGTCGTATATGAAAAAATGTACGACGTTCACGTATCAGGTCACGCCTGCCAAGAGGAACTGAAGCTTATGCTCAGTCTTGCAAAGCCTAAATTTTTCATTCCCGTTCACGGTGAGCAAAAGCACCTTAGAAAACACGCTCAGCTTGCAGAAAGTATGGGTATAGCTCCCGGCAATATTTTTATTGCCGACAACGGCAGACACATAAGCCTTACTAAGCGGAAAATGACCGTGCTTGAGGATGTTACCGCAGGCAAGGTGTTCGTTGACGGTTACGGTGTGGGCGACGTGGGCAATGCCGTTATCCGAGAGCGCAAACGCCTTGCGGAGGACGGACTGATGATAATCAGCGCCGTCATAGAAAAGGATACGGGAATGCTTGTGGCGGGACCTGACATCGTTTCGCGTGGCTTTGTGTATGTTCGCGATTCCGAACAGCTTATTGCCGAGGCAAAGCTTGTGGCTCAGATAGTCGTTGACGAATGTGTTCACGAAGGACGCGTGGAATGGGGTACCATACGCAACAGAATGAGGGACGACATTTCACGGCTTCTTTATGACAGAACCAAGCGCAGTCCTATGGTTCTTCCGATAATTACCTCTGTTTAGGTGGTATTAAATGAAAAAAACACAAAAAAGTAACAAAAAAACCGCCAAGGATTTTTCTTTACTTTTAAAAAGTAATCCCATAACGGTCATTTTTGTCGCAATCAGTACGGTATTTTGTGTAGCGACGGCATTTTTTGATTACCGCATAGCACTTATTGAGCTTTGTGTTGTGGCTGTCGCGGTCATTGCAGCACTGATAATAAAAGATGCGGAATTCAGACGGCTTCGCGGTTCAGTCGCCGCCATTGACCGAAAGCTTTCGGCAGAAAAGGTCGGCGGACTTGCCGCGTTCCCAATGCCAATAGTGATTTTTGACAGCCTTGAAAAAATCCTTTGGTACAATAATCTTTTTCTGGGAAGCTTTTTGAAAGAAAGACCCCGTTCGGGCAGCGATATAAAGCAGTTTACGTCGGGACAGGGTCTCGGGGTAATACGCGAAAGACAGTTTATCAACTGTGAGTTCGGCGGCAAAATGTATACCGCTTATTGCAGCAGCACCGAATATAAAAATGAGACCGCCTACGCGCTGTATTTCGTAGAGGATACTGAGCTTAAAGCGTACAAAGAAAAATATGAAAATTCCCGTCCCGTGGTAATGCTCATAAGCCTTGACGGTGCTGACGACGTTCTGCGTGAGTTCCGCGAGAGCCGTCAGGCGGAGATTTCCGGCGGAATTGAGACGATAATCGAAAACTGGTTCGCAGGCTTCGGATGTCTTGTAAAAAAGCTTGGCAGCGGCAGATTTATAGTTGTCGCGGAATCCAGCAGTGTCGAAAAAATGAAAGAGGATAAATTTTCAATTCTCTCTCTTGTGCGGTCATATACATACGGCGGCAAGGTACTGGGCCTCACTCTGTCCATCGGCGCGGGCTCAGGCAAGGATTTGTCCGAATGTGAAAGCTCCGCCCGCACGGCGCTGGATATGGCGCTTGGCAGAGGCGGTGACCAGGTTGCTGTTAAGACCGGTAAAAATGAATATGAATTTTTCGGCGGAGTAGCAAAGGGCGTTGAAAAGCGCACTAAGGTTAGAACTCGCCGCGTTGCATTAGCTATTGAGGAAATCATAAAATCCAGCAGTAACGTGCTGATTATGGGTCACCGTTTTGCAGATCTTGATGCTCTCGGCTCTGCAGTAGGAATAGCTATGATATGCCGTGCGCTCAAGAAGGACGTAAAAATCGTTATGTCCTCAAAAACGACTCTTGCGGCGCCGCTCTGTAAACATTTGACTGAAAACGGACTTGACGGTTTACTTATAGAACCCGCGGACACTGACGAATATATTGAAGGTCGCACCCTGTTGGTAGTGGTAGACACTCACCGAAAAAGCTTCCTTGAAAGTCCCGAGCTATTTGACCTAATCGGTACGGTGGTGGTTATCGACCATCACAGAAAGACAGTGGATCACATAAATAAAGCCGTGATTTTCTATCACGAGCCATACGCCTCTTCGGCTTCGGAGATGGTCACCGAGCTCATACAGTACACTGCGTGTGACGTTCCCGTACCGAAAGCGTGTGCGGAGGCGTTGCTCTCGGGAATAACACTTGATACAAAGAATTTTGTACTTAAAACAGGCGTACGGACCTTTGAGGCGGCCGCATTTCTTCGTTCACTCGGTGCGGATACAGTGGCGGTCAAGCAGCTTTTTGCCAACAGTATGAATACGCAAAGGGATAAAAGCGAGGTCGTGAAGAACGCCGTAATGTATAAAAACTGTGCAGTGGGTGCGGTGGATTTTGTCTCCGACAACATAAGGATCGTGGCTGCTCAGGCGGCTGACGAGCTTTTGAACGTGGACGGCGTCAGTGCTTCTTTCGTTATGTTTACGGAAAATTCAACCGTGAATATCTCCGCCCGTTCTTACGGCGAAATAAACGTACAGCTCGTTATGGAACAGTTGGGCGGCGGAGGACATCAGACAATGGCCGCGGCTCAACTCAAGGACGAGACCTTTGACAGTGCATTGTCACTGCTTTGTGATTCTATTGATAAAGTAAATGAGAATATAAAGTGAGGTAATAAAAATGGAAGTGATTTTAAAGGCGGACGTAAAAGGCTTAGGTAAAAAAGGCGAAAAGGTAAAGGCGTCCGACGGGTATGCAAGAAATTTTCTTTTCCCGAAAGGACTGGCAGTCGAGGCTAATGCACAAAGCCTTACGGAGCTTCGCAACCGTGAGCAGGCAAATCAGCACAAAATAGACACCGAAATTGCAAACGCTAACAAATCCAAAGCAACACTTCAGGGCAAAACCGTAAAAATGACCGCAAAAGCAGGTGCAAACGGAAAAATATTCGGCTCTGTCACCTCAAAAGAGGTGGCTGCCGAAATTACGAGACAGTACGGAATAAGCGTTGATAAAAGAAAAATCACTATGAGCGACATCAAAAGCTTAGGCTCTTATCAGATAGAGGTCAAGCTTTACACCAATATTACCGCCGAAATGACGGTAATGGTAGGCGAACAAGCTTAAAAAGGCGGTTAAAATGGAAACTAATTTCTTATCGGGCGAAAATATGAATCTGCCCTACAGTCTTGATGCCGAGCAGGCAGTCCTCGGGTCACTTTTAAAGGATCCCTCATGCCTTCCCCTGGTATCAGATATGCTTAAAACGGAGCATCTTTATATTCCGCAGCATAAAGAGATATACACTGCGATACTGAGTATCGACACCATGGGTGGCAGAATCGACCCCCTCGTTGTGTTGGAGGAACTTAAAAGTAAAGGCATATACGACGATGTGGGCGGAAAAACGTATCTTATGAAGATAGCACAGTCAGTGCCGTCAACCCAAAATGTCGGGTCTTACATAAAAATAATAATCGACAAATACTATCTGCGTACGCTTATGCTCACCGCCCGTGAAATACTTGACGAGACGGGTGAGGGCACGGAGTCACCGGACGTTCTGCTGGATATGGCGGAACAGAAAATATACGATATCCGCCGCGGAAAAAACACCTCGGGACCCGTTAAGGTCAGCGACATTATCGTGTCCGACGTTTTTGACCGTCTTAAAAAGCTGGGCAGCGCCGACCCAAAAGAAAAGGAACAGTATATGGGAATCCCGACGGGACTTTCCTACCTTGACAAGGTGCTGGCAGGGGGATTTCACCGTTCCGATTTAATACTTATCGGTGCACGACCCGGTATGGGTAAGACAAGCTTTGCACTGAACGTGGCTCGAAATATGGCAGTAAAGGGAAGAAAAGTTCTGTTTTTCTCCTTGGAAATGTCAAACGAGCAGCTTGCTCAGCGTATTATTTCTACTGAAGCGAGAATAGTCAGCAATAAGCTCAGAACGGGAGAGATCTCCGACGCTGATTGGGAAAAGCTGGGACTTGCCCTGCAAAATCTTGTTAATGCGGAGCTTTATTTCGACGACACCGCCAATATAACCGTGCCCGAGATGAAGGCGCGTGTCCGACGTATGAAGGGCGTTGACTGCGTGGTCATCGATTATCTTCAGCTTATGTCGGGCGCAAAACGCACCGAAAACCGCGTTCAGGAAATATCCGAGATCACCCGTAGCTTAAAGCTTATGGCAAAGGACCTTAATATTCCCGTTGTGACCTGCTCACAGCTTTCGAGAAATACCGCTAAGACATCCGACCACCGTCCGCAGCTTACCGATTTGCGTGAATCGGGTTCTATCGAGCAAGACGCAGACATTGTTTTGATGCTCCATAGAGAGGATTATTACAACAATGCCGATGAAAACAGTGAGCCTGAGAATGTCACGGCAAACACGGCAGAGGTTTTGGTGGCGAAAAACCGCCACGGCTCCACCGAAAAAGTGCAGGTGGCGTGGAATGCGGAATTTACCATGTTCTCAACCCTTGAAAGGATAAAAAATGACGACTGAGGTTTTTCGCACTGTAGCTGAGCACTGTATGCTCGAACACGGTGACACGGTTGGAGTAGGACTGTCAGGCGGCGCTGATTCCGTGGCGCTGACGCATTTTCTTGTTCATAACAAAGATGCTTTAGGCATAAAGAGCGTAAAAGCCATACATGTTCACCACGGCATACGCGGCGACGAGGCTGACAGAGATCTTCTGTTTGTGCGTGAGTTTTGCAAAAATTTGGATATAGAACTGCTTGAATATAAGGCGGATATCCCTGCATTGGCAAAACAGTCTGGGGAGAGCTTAGAGGAATGTGCACGTCGAGTGCGGTACGCTTTTTTTGAGCAGTCGGGATGCGGCAAAATTGCAACAGCACATAATCTTAACGATAATATGGAGACGTTTTTACTAAATGTTGCCCGCGGTTCATCACTTTCGGGACTTTGCGGTATTCCTTATGTTCGGGATAAATATATAAGACCCTTACTTAACTGCACTCGGCAGGACATAGAGGCTTATATCGCCGAAAATTCTCTTAAATATGTGACCGACAGCACAAATTTATGCGACGACTACACACGTAACAAAATTCGCCATTCGGTTTTGCCGCATCTTTTTGAAATAAATCCGTCCTTTGACAAGGCCTTTTCAAGGTGTATGCAGTCAGTCCGTCTCTCAAACGGTTATATATGTGAAAATGCTGCCGAGCTTCTGGAAAAATCAAGAATCAACGGCGGTTTTGACTGCTCGGTGTTTGAAAATTGCCACAACGCCTTAAAATACCAAATCATTTCAATGATTTTAAAAGAGAAAAATGCAAAAAATATCAGTCGTGAACACATTATTGCTGTCAATAATATAATTGAGAGCGGAGGAAGTGCAGATGTCGGCGGCGGAATTTCCGTTACCGTCCGGCGAAAAAAGCTATTTTTCGGCAAAACGGAAATTTCACCCGATTTTGAATTAAAATTTAAGCTGTCCGACGGTAGTTTAACTACTCCCTTCGGTGAATATTCTGTTTCGATCCTTTTTAAAAAAGATTTACAAAATCTTAACAAAGAGGTATTGGATAATCTGATAGATTGTGATAGAATATCAAATAACCCTGTTTTTCGCAATCGCAGAGAGGGCGACCGTTTCCGTCCCGCGGGAAGGGGAGTCACAAAAACTCTTAAAAAATTATTTAATGAGTGCGAAATACCTCTTGAAGAGCGTTCAAGAATGCTTATTTTATGTGACGGCGGGGAACTTTTGTGGATCGAAGGCTTCGGTGCCTCAGAACGCTGTAAACCAAGCGACAGCACCGAAAAGTATTTGCTTATTCAAAAATCGGGGGAAGAAAATGCTTAATGATATCGAAAAAGTCCTCTTGTCAGAGGAACAGCTTAAGGAAATTGTCGAAAAGCTCGGTGAGCAGATAACGAATGACTATAAGGGCAAAAAACTGGTCGTTGTCAGTGTGCTTAAAGGATCGGTCGTTTTTATGGCTGACCTTATGCGTGCCATAAAAATACCGTGTGAGATCGACTTTATGGCAGTGTCCAGCTACGGCAGCGGAACCGAGACCTCGGGAATCGTTAAAATCATCAAGGACCTTGATTCAGAGGTGGTCTGCGGTTCGGATCTTTTGATAGTTGAGGATATCCTTGACAGCGGCAAAACACTTCACTATCTTAGGGAAGTTCTTTCAGCAAGAAAGCCCTCAAGCATAAAAATATGTACTCTGCTCGACAAACCCGACAGACGTAAAGCTCCCATAAAGGCGGATTATGCCGGAGCAGTCGTGCCCGATGCTTTTGTGGTCGGTTACGGACTTGATTATGATGAAAAATACAGAAATTTACCTTTCGTGGGTGTTTTAAAGCCTGAAATATATGAAAACAACTGAGGTGAAATAAAGCTTGAAAAAATTCAATTGGAAAATTGTTATACCGTATTTTTTAATACCGTTGCTTTTTATCGGCGTCCTTTATATGTATATAGGGCGCGGTGCCGATGCAAAACTTCAGTATTATCAAATCGTTGAATATTTTGACGAGGGCAAGGTAACGGAATACGAGCTGAATCTCAACAGCGGAGCAATGACATACAAGCTGGAGGGTGACGAAACGGTTTATAAATATACCGTACCGAACGTCAGCATATTCGTGGAGGATGTTCACGATATGGTGCGCGAGCACAATGTTGCCAATCCGGATTCACCCATAAAGATGAATTATAAAGCGGGAACTCCAAACTCGTGGTGGGTAAGCCTTTTACCGTCTTTATTCATAACGATAGGCTTGGTAATTTTGATGTTCATAATGTTCAGAAAGATGAACAACACCATGACCAGCGAAAACAATCGCGCTATGAGCTTCGGCAAGGCTCGTGTAAAACGTGCCGAGGACGAGAAAAACAAGGTGACCTTTGCCGACGTTGCAGGCGCAGACGAAGAAAAAGAAGAGCTTACCGAAATAGTCGAATTTTTGAAAAATCCCGGCGATTTCAGCAAGCTTGGCGCAAGAATACCCAAGGGTGTTCTGCTTGTAGGCCCTCCCGGAACAGGTAAAACCCTTTTGGCACGTGCCGTTGCAGGTGAGGCGGATGCTCCGTTCTTCTCCATTTCCGGTTCGGATTTCGTTGAAATGTATGTGGGCGTTGGCGCTTCCCGTGTACGCGACCTTTTCAGAGAGGCAAAAAAGAATTCTCCGTCAATAATTTTCATTGATGAGATCGATGCCGTAGGACGTCACCGCGGTGCCGGTATGGGCGGCGGACACGACGAGCGTGAGCAGACTCTTAACCAACTGCTTGTGGAGATGGACGGCTTCGGAGCAAATGAGGGCGTAATAGTTATCGCTGCTACAAACCGTCCCGATATACTTGACCCTGCGCTGCTTCGTCCCGGTCGATTCGACCGTCAGGTGACTGTCGGCTATCCCGATATTAAGGGAAGAGAGGATATACTCAAGGTTCACGCCAAAAATAAACCCCTCGCTCCCGATGTTGACCTTCGCAGCATTGCCGCCGCAACGGTCGGCTTTACAGGCGCCGATCTTGAAAATCTTCTCAATGAGGCAGCCCTTCTCGCAGCTAAGAAAAAGCTTATGGCTATTACAATGAGCGAAATCGAAGAGGCTACCATGAAGGTGGTCGTCGGCAGCGAGAAAAAATCCAAAAAGGTATCGGAGAAGGATAAATCACTCACGGCTTATCACGAGGCGGGTCACGCGATATCATCATATTATCTTGAAAATAAAGACCCCGTTACGCACATCTCGATCGTACCGCGCGGTATGGCAGGCGGCTTTACGCTTTACCAACCCGAAAAGGATGAGTTGCATTTGATGAAATCGAGAATGCTTGACGATATCGTATCACTTCTCGGCGGACGTGTAGCTGAAAAAATTATTTTCAACGATATTTCCACGGGCGCGTCAAACGATATTCAGCGTGCATCAGAGATCGCCCGCAATATGATAACTAAATACGGTATGAGCGAAAAGCTTGGACCTATTGCTTTCGGCACAGGCAATGACGAGGTATTCTTAGGTAAAGATTATAACCATATGAGAAACTATTCAGAGAATATTGCCTCAGCCATTGACGAAGAGGTCGAAAGAATAATCAGCGAGGCGTATTCGCGCACGGAAAACATCTTGACCGAGCATATCGACAAGCTTCATCTGGTGGCACAAACTCTTGTAAAGCTTGAACGTATCAACGGCGAACAGTTCACAGCGCTTATGGAAACAGGTGAGCTTCCGGAAGAAAGTAAAGAGAATACCGAGTCTGCCGAAGTCGAAAGCGGTACCGATAATAAGCAGGACAACACAAATATATAAAATTGCATAAATTCAAAAAGCAGCAGAGTCAAATATCTGTTGCTTTTTTTACTGTTTTACAATTGATTTTTTTGTGCAATTAGTATAAACTATATTGTTAGAATGTGTTTCTATACGCTGATATAAAACTGTTGGAGTGGAAAGAGAATGCAGCTTAACGGTTCACAAATATTGACCGAGGTACTCATAGAGCAGGGGACTGACACCGTTTTCGGTTATCCGGGCGGCGCTGTTCTTGATTTGTATGATGCTCTGTATATGTATAGCGATAAAATAAAGCACGTATTAACGGCTCACGAGCAGGGTGCTGCTCATGCGGCTGACGGCTATGCAAGGGCAACGGGCAAAACAGGTGTAGTTATTGCCACCAGCGGTCCGGGCGCCACGAACCTTGTAACAGGTATTGCCACTGCTTATATGGACAGCGTTCCCATGGTAGCCATCACCGGTAATGTGGGCACTGGACTTATCGGTCGCGATGCCTTTCAAGAGGTCTACATAACGGGTATAACAATGCCCATCACTAAGCATAATTTTATGGTTCAGAATGTGGACGAGCTTGCCGATACCATTCGTGAGGCGTTCCGTATTGCAAATTCGGGCAGAAAAGGACCTGTGCTCATAGATATCCCTAAAAATATTCTTTCGTCCGTTACCGAATTCGAGAAAAAGAGTATAATAGAGATTAAAGACGATACTGTCATAGATATGGACGAGCTTAAGGCGGTGGCAAAGCTTATCAACAACGCTCAAAGACCTGTTATTCAGTTCGGCGGAGGTGTTGTTTCGTCAAATGCGTCGGACCTTGCGTTAAAGCTTGTTGAAAAATCAAATATTCCCTCATGCCACACTCTTATGGCGGCAGGAGTTATGGGCTATAATCACCCGCTTAATTTAGGGCTTATCGGTATGCACGGAGCTTACGTCACCAATAAAGCGGTGGATGATGCGGACGTGCTCATAGCTATCGGAACGCGTTTTTCCGACCGCGTTGCCCTTAATACCACTGAATTTGCCAAAAAAGCAACCATAATTCAAATTGATATAGACTTAAGCGAAATAAATAAGAACGTCAGGGTCGACCGCTATCTTATCGGCGATGTGAAAGTCATTCTCGAAAATCTCTTACCGCTTATCAAGAATAAGAACAGAGATAAATGGCTTGCGGCTTTGGACGGGTATAAAAAGGACGACTATATTCCCGTCGACGACGATACAAAAATTACACCGCATCAGCTTATAGGCAGTATATGCGACATAATGGGTGAAGATACGGTGGTAGTTACCGACGTGGGTCAGCATCAGATGTGGGCGGCACAGTATGTTCGCCATATTCGCCCCCGAGGTTTTCTCACCAGCGGCGGCTTAGGCACAATGGGCTACGGCTACGGTGCGGCTATCGGCGCAAAAACGGCGCTTGGCAATGATGTTCCCGTGGTACACATAACGGGAGACGGCTCTTTCCATATGAATCTTAACGAGGCTTGCACGGCTGTAAGCTACAACTTGCCGGTTATTACGGTCATTATGAACAACCGTGTTCTCGGTATGGTTCGTCAGTGGCAACGCTGTTTCTACGGCAGACGCTTTTCAGCTACCGACCCTGAGCGTAAAACCGATTTTGCCCGTCTTGCCGAGGCCTTCGGTGCTAAAGGCTACAGAGCTTCTACCATAGCAGAGTTCAAAGCGGCGCTCCTGGACGCCAAAAAGCAAAACGGACCTGTTTGGATAGACTGTGCTGTCGATAAGGATGAAAGAGTCCTTCCGATGATCCCCGCGGGCAAGACCGTTTCGGATACAATTATAGGCGACTGCAGGGTGTGTAAAAATCCCTGTGAATTCAAAGATATAAAATAATATATTTAAGGAGAGACCAAATATGATCAAAAAGTATTATGACACCGATTGCAATCTCGGTTTGCTTGACGGTAAGACGGTTGCGATTTTAGGCTACGGCAGCCAGGGACATGCTCACGCACAGAACCTTCACGAAAGCGGCGTGAACGTTGTTGTCGGACTTCGCGAGGGCTCAAAGAGCTGGAAGCTTGCCGAGGAAGCAGGACTTAAGGTTATGAGCGTTGCCGATGCGGCAAAAGCAGGCGACATCGTTATGATGCTCGTTCCCGATGAGCTTGCGGCTGACATTTATGCCGAGAGCGTTGCTCCCAACCTTAAAGAAGGAAATGTTCTTGCATTTGCTCACGGCTTTAATATCCATTTCAATCAGATCAAGCCGCCCGTTGACGTTGACGTTGTTATGATCGCCCCCAAGGGTCCCGGTCACACCGTGCGTTCACAGTATGTTGAGGGTAAGGGCGTTCCCAGCCTTATCGCCGTTCATCAGGACTATTCGGGCAGAGCAAAAGATTATGCTCTTGCATACGCTTGCGGCATCGGCGCAGGCCGTGCAGGCATTCTTGAAACAAGCTTCCGTGAGGAGACCGAGACTGACCTCTTCGGTGAGCAGGCAGTTCTCTGCGGTGGCGTAACCGAGCTTATGAAGGCAGGCTTTGATACACTTGTTGAGGCAGGCTATGAGCCTGAGATGGCATATTTTGAGTGCATCCACGAAATGAAGCTTATCGTTGATCTTATCAACAGCGGCGGATTTGCGATGATGCGTTATTCTATCTCCAACACCGCCGAGTACGGCGATTACAGAACAGGTAAACGCCTTATCACCGAAGACACCAGAAAAGAAATGAAAAAGGTTCTGAGTGAGATTCAGGACGGTACTTTTGCAAGCGAATTTATTCAGGAATTCAGAGCAGGCAAACAGGCTAAGTTCCTTGCCACACGCCGCCTTGAGAGCGAGCATCTTCTTGAAAAGGTCGGTAAAGAGCTTCGCAAGATGATGAGCTGGCTTAAAAAATAATCAAATCAATGACTTTGGGGCGGCAAAATCAGCCGCCCTGTTTTTATAATACAGGTACTTGAATTTTTCGATAGATAATATTAAAATATACGTAAACTTATACGGTTGGAGGAATTACAATGGAACTCAGAAGTAAAAGTGTTACCGAGGGCGTTGAACGTGCCCCGAACAGAAGCCTTTTTTATGCTATGGGTTATACTGCCGAGGAGCTTGAGCGTCCGCTTATAGCGGTTATTTCGGCACACAGCGAGATCGTACCCGGGCATATTCATCTTGATAAAATTGCCGATGCCGTTAAGGCGGGTGTAAGAATGGCAGGCGGTACTCCCGTAATGGTTCCCGCTATCGGCGTCTGCGACGGTATTGCCATGGGTCATATCGGTATGAAATATTCTCTTGCATCCCGCGAGCTTATTGCCGACAGCGTTGAGACTATGATAATGGCTCACGGCTTTGACGGTGCGGTGCTTATACCTAACTGCGATAAGATAGTACCGGGTATGATAATGGCGGCGGTTCGTCTTAATATTCCCGCTGTTGTCTGCTCAGGCGGACCTATGATGTCGGGACTTGTTGACGGCGTTGAGACCTCACTTTCAAAAATGTTTGAGGCGGTCGGCGCAAGAAAAGCGGGTATGATCGACGACTGTAAGCTGCTTGAATTTGAAAATAATGTCTGCCCGGGCTGCGGCTCATGCTCGGGAATGTACACAGCCAACAGTATGAACTGCCTTGCGGAGGCTATCGGCATAGCTCTCCCGGGCAACGGGACGGTTCCCGCCGTTCACAGCGGCAGAATTCAGCTTGCCAAGCGTGCAGGTATGGCGATAATGAACCTTGTGGAAAAGGATATCAAAGCCCGTGATATTATCAACGAAAAGTCAATCAAAAATGCCCTTGCCTGCGATATGGCACTTGGTTGCTCGTCAAACAGCGTTCTGCATCTGCTTGCTATCGCCAATGAGGCAGAAGTACCCGTTGACCTTAATATGTTCAACGAGATAAGCGCAAAAGTTCCCAACCTTTGCCATCTCGCTCCCGCAGGCGGAACTCATATGCACGATCTCAACAACGCAGGCGGAATTCCTGCTGTTCAGGCAGAGCTTGCAAAGAAAAATCTTATTGATCTCTCACTTATCACCGCAACAGGCAAGACCGTAGGCGAAAATATTGAGGGTGCATACATAAAGAATACGGACGCTATCCGTCCTATAGATAATCCGTACAGCGAAACGGGCGGTATCGCCATTCTTTGGGGAAATATCGCAAAGGACGGCTGTGTTGTTAAGCGCAGCGCAGTAGCTCCCGAAATGCTCGCCCATTCAGGTCCTGCAAGAGTTTTTGACTCGGAGGACAGCGCCATTGACGCAATTTACAACGGTAAAATAAAGGACGGCGATGTTGTCGTTATCCGCTATGAGGGACCTGTCGGCGGACCCGGTATGCGCGAGATGCTCAACCCCACCTCTGCGCTTGCAGGTATGAAACTTGATAAAACCGTTGCGCTTATAACAGACGGCCGTTTCAGCGGAGCATCACGCGGCGCGTCGATCGGTCACGTTTCTCCTGAGGCTGCCGCAGGCGGAGAGATCGGTCTTATTTACGAGGGCGATATTATTGATATAAATATCCCTGAAAGCAAAATCAACGTTCGCGTTTCCGACGAGGAGCTTGAAGAGAGAAGAAAGACCTATGTGCGACCTGAGCCCAATATCAAAACGGGCTGGCTTGCACGCTATTCGACGCTCGTTTCCTCTGCCAAGGACGGCGCGGTTATGAAAAAAGTGTTCTGATATGGCTAAGGTTGTAAAGGTAAAATCAGAGTTAAAATCCAATAAAAACAAAGCGTTCTTATATACTGCTTTCTCATTTATTTTTGCTCTGCTGTTCCTTTGTGTCGGTATAGGATTACTTGTTGCCGTACTGTCCCAAAAGCTTGAAATATCCGCAGCTTATTCGGTTATCCCATTTGCTTTTTCGCTTGTGATGATGCTTGTCACAGCTATAAACCGAAAAAAACACGCTGTGTTAAAGTCAGGTGTTAACGGCGAAAAGTCCACTCTGCAAGTGTTAAAGAGATTACCGAAAAACTATACCGTCATAACCAATCCCGTTATTCATAACCGCGGCAGCGTTAATGAACTGGATTTTGCAGTTGTCTGTAAAAACGGTGTTTTCATTGTCGAGGCAAAGAATTACCGCGGAATTATTGTCGGCAACAGCTCACAGCAAAGCTGGAAACAGATAAAATACGGTAAAAACGGCAACACCTATGAAAAAGAGGTCAAAAACCCGCTAAAGCAGGCTCACCGTCAGGCGGGAAGAATGTTTGAATTATTTAAAGATCTCAAAATCACGGCGGATGTTTACCCGATCCTATATTTTGCAGATGCAAATGCTGAACTCAGAATCACTGATGATGCAGATTCAAATGTCGCTGTAATAAAAGGTGAACAGGCACTGCTTGATTACATCTTACAGACCGAAAGCAAAAGAACGCTCAAATCCGACGATACAGAAAAAATTATAAATATTTTTAAAAATTAAATAAAAGAATATTGTCCGTAACGTCATCATATATTTTATCGGTGATGTTATGGACAATGATTTTTATGAATACAGTCGTTCTGCTCGCAGACAGTCCACGGAAAATGAAAAGCCGAAAAATATAATGACAAAAATAATCATCATTCAGTTGATTTTATCTCTTGCAGTCACGGGAATACTGTTTGCAGTGTGCCGAACGGACGGTAAGCTTTCAAAAAATATCAAATCCTTTTACAGCGACATTTCACAAAAAGATATGAGCGTGTCTGAGGTTTTCGGCGTATTCAAAAGGGTGGCTCAGTCTACCTTTGCACCGTCAATCAAACAGGAAGATACTTATAAAGAAAATGAAGAATCAACTAATGAAACATCGGCACCTTCGGGGGAAACGGTATCCTACAAAGCGGGAGAAAAGGCAATCTTTTCTCCCGTTTATTTGACGGTAAAGCTTCTCACGCCCGTCGACAGCAAAAATATAACCTCAAATTTCGGCTACAGGATAAGTCCCATAACGGGTGAATATTCACTCCATACGGGACTTGACATCGCCGCACCGAAGGGCACGAAAATTACTGCCGCGTACTCGGGTACGGTTGAAAAAGCAGACTTCAATGACACAAGAGGAAATTATATTATTATAAAGCACAGCGACAGCCTGAAGACAACATACAATCATTGCAGTGAACTCCTTGTAACGGAGGGCACGGTGCTCAGAGCAGGGGAGACAATAGCGCTTGTGGGCAGTACGGGAGCCGCCACAGGCGATCATCTCCATTTTGAAATAACAGTAGACGGGAAATATATTGATCCTCTGTGGGTGCTCACAGATGCGTTTTAAAATAAAGAGTATCAACTTTGTGATCACCTTTCCCTTTGCCGCTTTTATCGCGTTTGTTTTATCGTTCCGTGCACCGTCTAATGTACTGATAGCAATATTATCATCTCTCTTTCACGAATCGTGGCACCTTGCCGCTATGCTCGCCGTGGGAAATCCTCCCGAAAGCGTGCGGTTGGAGCTTACGGGTATGAATATAAAACGTATGCAAAGCGTGAAAATCAGCATAAAAAACGAGATGCTTATAGCACTTTGCGGACCTATGGCAAATGCTTTTGCGGTCATTATTTGTATAATCGCTCTATGTTTTTATGAAAACGAATTGATCCTCTCAGTCGCCTGTATCAACCTTATACTTATGACCTTTAATCTTTTACCCATCAAAAGACTTGACGGAGGAATGGCACTGTATTTTCTGCTGTCACGAAAATTTGATGCAGACCTTTGCTCGCATATCCTCAAAATCACGTCAGTATTTTTTATTTCCCTTATGTATCTTTGGGGAATTTACGTTTTTATTGTCAGCAAATACAATTTTTCCGTGCTGATGATAGCAATTTTCCTCACCGCCTCACTTTTCGGCAGTAATGAATATTGAAAAAAATTATTTTTTATTGTATTATAAACAGAGAAATTTATGTGAGGTCTGACTATGGTTAAAAAGGAAGTTGAACCGCTGCTCAAAAGAGTTCAAAAGCCCGCTGCGTATACTGGCGGGGAGCTGAACAGCGTTATAAAAGATAAAAACAGTGTAAAATTAAGATATGCCTTTTGCTTTCCCGATAATTATGAGATCGGAATGTCCCATTTGGGACTTAAAATACTCTACGGTCTTGTAAATGACCGTGAGGACGCGTGGTGTGAGCGCGTTTTTGCCCCGTGGGAGGATATGGAAGCACTGATGCGCGAGAATAATATCAAGTTGTACGCCCATGAAAGCGGCGACAGTCTTGATGAGTTCGATCTTATCGGATTTACGCTTCAGTATGAATTGAGCTACACCAATGTGCTCAATATGCTTGATTTGGGCGGCGTGCCTGTCTTAAAAAAGGACAGAAGGACCCTTACTCCCATTGTGATAGCCGGCGGTCCCTGCGTGTGCAATCCCGAGCCTATGGCGGATTTTATTGACATATTCCTGCCGGGCGAGGGTGAGGAGGTCACAAACGAGCTTGTTGATTTACTTATAAAGCATAAGGAAATGGGCTCAACAAGGCTTGAATTCTTGCGCGAAGCGGCAAAAATTGATGGCGTTTACGTGCCAGAATTTTATGACGTGGAATACAACGCTGACGGAACGGTAAAATCGATAACAAACCGTGAGACCGCTCCTGCAAAGGTGAAAAAGAGAGTTATCAGTGATTTGGATACGGCTTTTTATCCCAAGGATTTCGTCGTACCCTTTATCGACGTGGTTCACGACAGAACGGTAGGCGAGGTGTTCCGCGGCTGCATACGCGGTTGCCGTTTTTGTCAGGCAGGATTTATCGGCAGACCCATACGCGAAAAATCCCCCGAGGTCATCAACGGCCAGTGCCGTGCTATCAGCGACGCCACAGGCTATGATGAGATATCACTCTGTTCGCTGAGTACAAGCGACTATACAAAAATAGACAAACTCATACCAATGCTCTTTGACTGGGCGTTAAAAGAGAATATAAATGTTGCGTTGCCGTCACTGCGTGTAGATAATTTTTCGGACGAGCTATTGGAGGAGCTTAAAAAAATCCGCCGAAGCGGTCTTACCTTTGCCCCCGAGGCAGGCACACAGCGGCTCCGTGATGCAATAAACAAGAATGTCACTGAGGACGAAGTTTTGAACACCGCCAAAAAAGCATTTGAAGGCGGTTGGACTGCCGTGAAACTCTATTTTATGATGGGACTTCCCACGGAAGAGCTTGAGGATATTGCAGGTATTGCCGACCTTGCTCAAAAGGTTGTGGATTTGTATTACAGTAATCCTAATAAGCCAAAAGGTAAGGCTGTTACCGTCAGCGTGAGCTGTGCATCGTTCGTACCGAAACCCTTTACTCCTTTCCAGTGGGAACCGCAGGATACTGCGGATATGCTCCAAGAAAAACAAAAGCATCTTATGGAAAGCGTGAAAAGCCGAAAAATTTCCGTAAGCTACCATCAGTCTAACACCAGCGTGCTGGAGGGCGTGTTTGCCCGTGGAGACAGACGGCTTGGTGAGGTCATATACAAAGCGTGGCAAAAGGGCTGTAAATTCGATAGCTGGGATGAGTTCTTTAATTTCGACAATTGGCTTGAAGCCTTTGCAGAGTGCGGACTTACCACTGAATTTTACGCCAACCGCCGCCGCGAGTATGATGAAATTCTGCCGTGGGATCATATGGATTACGGCATCCGCAAAGAATTCCTTATTGAAGAAAGCAAAAAGGCTCATAAAAGCGAAACTACTCCACATTGCCGTATAAAATGCGCTGCCTGCGGAGCAAACAGGCTGAACGGAGGTAAATGCGATGCAAGGAAATAATTCGTGGACCGACGTGAGAATGTTTTACACAAAAACGGGCACGGCAAAATATATTTCTCACCTTGACACGGTACGCTGCCTTTCAAGAGCAATGAAACGGGCTGCCGTTCCTATTTGGTTTACCGAAGGCTTTAATCCACACGCCTTTTTAACCTTCGCAATGCCTTTATCCCTCGGGGTAGAGAGCTATTGTGAGACCGTGGATTTCAGACTGACCGAGGAAGTTGATTTAACTGAACTAACCGAAAGACTGAACGCAACAATGCCCGAGGGTATCAGCGTTAAAAAAATTGCCGTACCAAAATTTAAAGCATCCGATATAAGATATGCCGAATATGAAATAGTTTTTGCATATCCAAATGAAAGTCTTATTGCCAAAGCGCACACACTGCTTGCATCGGAAGAAATTATGGCAGAAAAGAAAGCTAAGCAGGGCAGAAAAAAGGTAACTAAAGAAATCAATATAAAAGAGCATATCAAAACCTATGAGTTGTCCCAAAAAGACGGAAAGCTCATTTTAAAAACCGTTCTGTCCTCGGGAACGTCGGTGAATATAAATCCGTCGCTTTTGATATCCGCTATCGTAAAGGATACCGGCATCGACGAACGCGATGCTGATATAACAAAAATACAGTCCTATACCGAGAATATGGAGATATTCAGATAAAAAACCAAATTTAGGTGAGACGCTAATGCTCTATTTAGTTTTATCAACGACACTGTTTGCAATAATATTCCTGATAATTGAATCAGTAAACGAATTCCTGTTTCAGCATAATAATTTAATTTTAAAAATCATTTCTACAGTGATTATCTTAATAATGGCTTTTGTTAACGGTTTTGTTCAGGGAAAATATGGAATTCCCGGGCAAACACTTAATTATACTTACTTGATTTTTGCAATTATAGTTATTATCGGATCTATACTTATTCATAAGATAAAAAGAAGAAAACGGAATCAAAACAAGTAAGAATGTAAACGGTGTAATAACATACTACAATACAAGAAAAGACAGGGGACGGTTCTGTGCCTTGATAAAATCAGTTAAAAAAGGCAGTCAAGATTTCAAAATTTTTCGGTAAAAAAATAAAATGAAATATCTAACAAACATTAAAAAAATACTTGCATTTTGTAAAGTGCTGTGGTATTATATTTAGGCATTTGCGGCATTAGCCGCATAATAACTTATAATCTCGGGCGGTCCTCTGCTTTTACTTTTGGTACGAACGCTTGAAAATTTTATCGGAGGTTAGTTATGGACGCATTAAAATTGATGACAGAGGGCATGATCAAAGAGGCCAACCCCGCAATCAGAGTCGGTGACGTTGTAAAGGTACACGTTAAGATTCGTGAAGGCGAGAGAGAAAGAATTCAGGTCTTTGAGGGTACTATCATCGCCAAAAAGGGTAGCGGAGTTTCTGAGACATTCACCGTTCGCCGCGTTTCCTACGGCGTAGGTGTTGAAAGAGTCTTCCCCGTAAACTCTCCCAACGTTGCAAAGGTAGAAACTGTAAGACGCGGTAAGATCCGCAGAAGCAAGCTCTATTATCTTCGTGACAGAGTCGGCAAGGCTGCAAAGGTCAAGGAGCAGATCTAACGCTGTTTCATCAAAACGCAAAACAGAGCAGAGGTTTTATTCCTCTGCTTTTTGTTTAGTTTGTTTAGGAGGATAAAAATGGATTGGACTGAAATAAAAATCGAGGTCGATGCGGTCAATATCGACCGTGCGGCTGATATCGCCCATATGGCAGTGCCCTACGGAATTTACGTTGAGGATTACAGTGCACTTGAAGAAGAGGTACTGGAAATTGCCAATATCGACTTGATTGATGAGGAACTTCTCGAAAAAGACAGAACCAAAGCATATGTTCACATATACATTTCTCCCGAAGAGAGCTATATGGAGGCTGTTTCATTCTTAAAAGAGAGATACGACAGTGAAAAAATTCCCTATACAGTCGAATATAAACCCTGTAAAAACGAGGATTGGGAGAATAACTGGAAAGAATATTTCAAGCCTATGAGGATAGGCGAAAAGCTGCTTATTAGACCTCTTTGGATAGACGATTATGACCCGCAGGGCAGGGCAGTCTTAAGCATTGAGCCGGGACTCGCTTTCGGTTCGGGCGGACACAACACCACTCGCCTTTGCCTTGAAGCGTTGGAAAAATACGTTAAAAAAGGCGACAGCGTTCTTGATTGCGGTTGCGGCAGCGGAATTTTGTCAATTGCAACTCTCCTTTTGGGAGCAGGCAATGCCACAGGCGTGGATATTGATGCGCTCGCCGTAAAAACAGCGCGTGAAAACGGCACTGTAAACGGATTTTCCGAACCTCAATATAAAATCCTGCAAGGCAACTTGACTGATAAAGTCACAGGTAAGTTTGACGTGATCGCCGCTAATATCGTGGCGGATATAATTATTCTCTTCGCCTCACAGGTCGGCGAATTCTTAAAGGACGACGGTGTGTTTATAACGTCCGGAATCATTGAACCGCGCGAACCTGAGGTAACCGCCGCGTTCAAGGAAAACGGCTTTGAAATAATCAACCGTTTTGAGGACGGCGGCTGGCTCTGCTTCGTCTGCAAAAAGAAGAAAGCTTAACACCCAAGCTCCCTCTTTGAGGGAGCTTGATTTTTAGTAATATTTGTCCCGATTTTGTAATATTTATATATCAAACTACAGTGTTGCAAGCTCACTTGCACATTTCTTTATTTAAAATATACTATTGGATGTGTTAAACGAGGCTAACATTTAGCCATATCGCCGAAAATGTCTTAAAAGATGAAAATAAAGCCGAAAACCGTTGACAAAAATAGATATTTAAGATATTATTTTATCAAAGGTTAGCAATGACTAACTAATTTGTTTCAATTGTTTTGTTAGCACTGACTAACCATTTTTTGCCAAGGAGAATAAAAATGAGAGCTACATTAAGAGACGTTAAGGTAGGCGGCACGACGACTGTCGTAAAGGTTCACGGCGAAGGTGCATTAAGGCGCCGTATTATGGATATGGGCATAACAAAGGGTGTTCAGATTTATGTTCGCAAGGTAGCACCGCTCGGTGACCCCATTGAATTGACCGTGCGCGGCTACGAGCTCTCAATTAGAAAAGCCGATGCCGAAATGATTGAGGTAGAAATCTGAATTAAAGGTTTGCTTTTCTTGATCCTAAACTATACTTTGCCAAAAGGTTAGAAGATGCTAACTCGAAAGGAAATAATTATGAGCATTAAAATTGCGCTGGCGGGCAACCCCAACTGCGGAAAAACAACACTTTTTAACGCCCTTACAGGTTCAAATCAGTTTGTCGGCAACTGGCCCGGTGTAACAGTCGAGAAGAAAGAGGGCAAGCTGAAAAATAACAGCGATGTCATCATTATGGATCTGCCCGGTATATATTCACTGTCACCCTATACGCTGGAGGAGGTCGTTGCTCGCAATTACCTTGTAAACGAACGTCCCGATGCAATTTTAAATATAATCGACGGCACAAATCTTGAAAGAAACCTGTATCTCACAACACAGCTTACAGAGCTTGGAATCCCCGTTGCTGTAGCCATCAATATGATGGACATCGTAAGAAAAAACGGCGATAAAATTGATATTAACGAGCTTTCACGCAATCTCGGCTGTGAGGTAGTGGAAATATCCGCCCTTAAAGAAACAGGTATTACAGAGGCTGCCGAGGCCGCGATTAAGGCTGCCGAAAGTGTCAAAACCATGCCGTTGCCTATGTTCAGCGGCATCGTTGAGCACGCCCTTGCCCATATTGAAGAAGCGGCTATTCACAATATGCCGCAGGAACAGCAAAGATGGTATTCAATCAAATTATTTGAGAGGGACGAAAAAGTTCTTGACGATTTAGTGCTTTCAAAATCGGTCATAGATCACATTGAATGGGATATTAAGGCGGTTGAAACGGCACTGGATGACGATGCCGAAAGCATAATCACAAATGAGCGCTACATATATGTATCCAAAATTCTCAAAAACTGTTATACCAAAAAGCACCTTGATAGGTTTACCACTTCCGATAAAATCGATAAAGTCGTCACAAACCGATTTTTAGCTCTGCCCATATTTGCCGTTGTTATGTTCCTTGTATATTTCATATCCGTCACTACGGTAGGCGCTTGGGCGACGGATTGGGCGAATGACGGAGTGTTCGGAGACGGCTGGCACTTAGTGGGTGCACGCGCTTATGACAATGCAATGACTGATTTTGCCGCCGAAAATATTTGGACAAATGAACTTAAATCCACTGTGACCGCAGCGGCAGACACAAATGTTATCGGCGCAGACGATATTCTCACTGCGATAAATAATAAAGATTTCGGCGCATTTGAGGAGGCTTACGGTTCTTACGGTGACTCGCTTGCAAAAGAAAATTTCGATATTTCCATAATAGTTGACAATGCTCTTGAATCTGATGCGGTTCCCGACCCTGCCGATTACGGCATATGGGTACCCGGTATACCGGTTCTTGTCGAAAGGGGACTTGACTCTGTAAATTGTGCCGAGTGGCTAAAGGGACTTATCCTTGACGGTATCGTAGGCGGCGTAGGAGCGGTGCTCGGTTTTGTACCGCAGATGATAGTTCTGTTTATATTCCTCGCTTTCCTTGAGGCGTGCGGATATATGTCACGTGTAGCCTTTGTAATGGACAGAATTTTCCGAAAAATCGGACTTTCCGGTAAATCCTTTATACCGATGCTTATAGGTACAGGCTGCGGCGTTCCCGGAATTATGGCGTCAAGAACAATTGAAAACGTTCGTGACCGCCGTATGACCATTATAACCACCACATTCATTCCCTGCGGCGCAAAGCTGCCCGTTATCGCGCTTATCGCATCTGCTCTCTTCAATAAGGCTTGGTGGGTAGCCCCCAGCGCATATTTCATAGGCGTTGCGGCGATAATTGTTTCGGGAATAATGCTTAAAAAGACCAAAATGTTCGCAGGTGACCCTGCACCGTTCGTTATGGAACTGCCTGCTTATCACTTGCCCACTTTCGGCAACGTTATGCGCAGTATGTGGGAGCGTGCAAGCTCATTTATCAAAAAAGCGGGAACAGTTATTCTTTTAGCATCCATTATTATTTGGGCGGGCTCGCATTTTGGAACACTCCAAAGCGGCGGCTTCGGATTTGATATGCAAATGGAGCTTGATGCAAGTATTTTAGGCATAATCGGCAATGCGGTCAAATTTATATTTGTACCACTCGGATTTGGCGCAGGGGATGCAGGTACAAAAGCCTCAATTGCAACAGTCATGGGACTTCTTGCCAAGGAAGAGATCGTCGGCGTTTTCGGCGTGCTCAATTTCGAGGGTATGACAAAGCTGACTGCATATTCTTTCCTTATTTTCAACCTTCTCTGTGCGCCGTGTATTGCGGCTATGGGAGCAATAAGACGGGAAATGAACAGCGCGAAATGGACGGCTTTCGCTTTAGGCTATCAGTGCATTTTCGCCTACGCCATATCTCTAATGGTGTATCAATTCGGTATGATGTTCCAAGGCAGTGCAAGCCTTGCAGGCATAATTTCCGCAATAACCGTTATGATGATCATACTTTATATGCTTTTCAGACCGTATAAAGATCCCAATAAACTTACACATAAGGCGAAATAAACAAATAATCAAATTTGCTTAAATTCCGTAAGGAGGTCATAGTATGCTCGAATTTTTATCAGCCAATATGGGAACTGTCATAATTTGCATAGCGCTTATTGCAATCGTTGCTGCAGTCATAATAAAAATGAGAAAAGATAAAAGACAGGGTAAAAGCTCCTGCGGTTGCTCGTGCGGATGCTGCCCGATGTCGGATGAGTGTCATAAACAGTAAAAGATTTTTTCAAACGGCCGTTTTGTACGGCTGTTTTTTTTATGATTATTATTGATTTAATTTTTCAATTAAGGTATTATTATAATAAAGTAAAAATATGGGTGATTTATATGGTAAATGATATTGCACGCATTATTTCTGAAGGCGGGGCTTCCTTAGGTATTGAGCTCGGTTCGACCCGTATTAAAGCCGTACTTATAGACGGCAATATGAATCCTGTCGCATCGGGCAGTCATACTTGGGAAAATAAGCTTGAAAATGGACTGTGGACTTATTCCCTTGATGCTGTTCGTGAAGGTTTACAGGACGCTTATAAAAACTTAAAAGATGAAGTTCGAGAAAAATACGGGGTGGAAATCACGGCTTTACGTGCCGCAGGATTTTCCGCAATGATGCACGGCTATCTCGTATTTGACAAGGACGGCAAGCTTCTCACTCCTTTCAGAACTTGGAGAAACACCGTAACGGGTCAGGCGGCGGAAGAATTGACGGAGCTTTTCGGCTTCAATATCCCACAGCGCTGGAGTATAGCACACCTTTATCAAGCGATTTTAAACGGCGAGGAGCACGTAAAGGATATTTCGTTTATCACCACCCTCGCAGGCTATGTGCATTGGGTGCTCACTGGCGATAAGGTACTCGGCGTGGGCGAGGCATCGGGAATGTTCCCTATTGACAGCGAGAAAAACGACTATGACAGTGGAATGCTTTCAAAATTTGCCGACAAAATAAGTGGTAAAAATTACCCGTGGAATATAACCGAAATTCTGCCAAAAGTCCTTATGGCAGGCGATGCATGCAGCAGGCTAACTGATGAGGGCGCTCTTTTCCTTGACCCCACAGGGACTCTTAAAGGCGGATGCATCGTATGTCCGCCCGAGGGCGATGCAGGAACAGGTATGGTCGCAACAAACAGCGTTGCACAGCGTACAGGCAATATTTCGGCAGGTACATCGGTCTTTGCAATGATCGTTTTGGAAAAAGCACTGAACGGAGTTTATCCCGAAATAGATATGGTCACCACTCCCGACGGCAAACCTGTTGCGATGGTTCACTGCAATAACTGCACATCCGATTTGGACGCGTGGGTAAGACTTTTCAAAGAGCTGAATGCGGTCACGGGCGCACAGATAAGCACTCCGGACCTGTATGATGCACTGTATGCCAAGGCTCTTGAGGGCGCGGCAGACTGCGGCGGAGTAATATCATATAACTATTATTCGGGCGAGCCTGTAACGGGACTTTCCGAGGGCAGACCGTTGCTCGTGCGCCGTCCTGATGCTGACTTTTCACTTGCCAACTTTATGCGAGCACAGCTTTTCGCCGCAATGGCAACACTCAAACTCGGTATGGACTTGCTTTATGATAAGGAAAAGGTGAGCGTTGACTGCCTTATGGGTCACGGCGGACTGTTCAAAACTCCCGTAGTCGGTCAGCGGCTTATGGCTGCGGCTATGAATGCTCCCGTCGCCGTTATGAAGACCGCTGCCGAGGGCGGAGCGTGGGGCATAGCTGTCCTTGCCGCTTATGCCGCCGATACTTGCGGATTGTCTTTGGGCGATTATCTTAACGAAAAGGTCTTTGCTGACACCGAAAGCTCTGTAATCGAGCCTTACGGCGAGGATGTTGACGGATTTAACGGATTTATGAAAAATTATACGGCAGGACTTGCGGCGGAAAAAGCAGCAGTCGAGTCGATAAAATAAAAGTAATATATTACAAAAGGAGTAGTAATAATTATGGCACTCAAAGATTATGAATTTTGGTTTGTAGTAGGCAGTCAGTTTCTGTACGGTCCCGAGGTTTTGGAGACCGTTGCAAAGAGAGCACAGGAAATGGCGGACGAATTAAATGAAAGCGGTTCGCTTCCCTGCAAAATCGTTTACAAAGTAACCGCAAAAACAAACAAAGAAATTTCCGACGTGGTAAGAGAAGCAAATTTTGACAAAAAATGCGCAGGTATCATTACTTGGTGCCACACCTTCAGCCCCAGTAAGATGTGGATAAACGGCTTTACAGAGCTTCAAAAGCCCTATTGCCATCTTGCAACTCAGTACAATAAAGAGATCCCCAATGAAGAAATCGATATGGATTTCATGAATCTTAATCAGGCAGCACACGGCGACCGTGAACATGGCTTTATCGCCGCAAGACTTCGTATGCCGCGCAAAATTATTGCGGGTTATTGGAAAGATGAAAATGTACGCACACGGCTGGGCGATTGGATGCGTGCCGCCGTCGGAGTTGCATTTAGTAAAGAGCTTTCCGTTATGCGTTTCGGCGATAATATGCGCGAGGTTGCCGTAACTGAGGGCGATAAGGTTGAAGTTCAGACAAAGCTCGGCTGGCAGGTAAACACATGGGCTGTGGGCGACCTTGTTAAGGAAATGAGCAAGGTAACAGAGACCGAAATTGATGCTCTTGTTGAAATTTATAAAGAAAATTACGATATTGCAACCGATAATTTGGATGCTATTCGCTATCAGGCAAAGGAAGAAATCGCCATAAAGAAAATGCTTGACAGAGAAAACTGTAAGGCATTTTCAAACACTTTCCAGGATCTGTACGGTATGGAGCAGCTTCCCGGTCTTGCCTCACAGCACTTAATGGCTCAAGGCTACGGCTACGGCGGAGAAGGCGACTGGAAGGTTGCCGCTATGACCGCTATAATCAAGGCTATGGGTGAAGGCAAAACGGGCGGAACCAGCTTTATGGAGGATTACACCTACCATCTTGATGAGAATAATAAGCTCAGCCTCGGCGCTCATATGCTTGAGGTTTGCCCCTCACTGGCGGCAGGAAAGCCGAGAATTGAAACGCATCATCTCGGAATCGGTATGAATGAAAAAGACCCTGCAAGACTTGTTTTCGAGGGCAGAGAGGGCAAGGCAATTGTCGTAAGCCTTATTGACATGGGCGGCAGACTTCGCCTTATTTGTCAGGACATTGAGTGCGTTAAACCCATTATGGAGATGCCGAATCTTCCCGTTGCCCGTGTAATGTGGAAGGCTGAACCGTCACTTGAAACAGGACTTGAATGCTGGATAACCGCGGGCGGAGCTCATCACACGGTGCTTACTCACGATGTAACAAGTGAGCAAATGCGTGACTGGGCAAAAATGATGGACATTGAATTCGTTCATATTGATAAAAATACCACTCCCGAGTCTTTGGAGGAAAAACTCTTCCTCAATGACCTTGCGTGGAAGCTGAAATGAGGAAAATCAGATGCTTGAAGCTTTAAAAGAACAGGTATGTAAAGCAAATCTGCTTTTGCCCAAATATTCTCTCGTCACCTTTACTTGGGGCAATGTCTCGGGCGTTGACCGTGAAAAGGGGCTTATGGTCATCAAGCCGTCAGGCGTTGAGTATGACGGTATGAAGCCCTCGGATATGGTAGTCGTGGATTTAAAAACAGGAAAAAAGGTGGAGGGCGAGTTAAACCCGTCCTCCGATACGGATACTCACGTTGTCCTTTATAACACCTTCCCGAACATCGGCGGCGTTGTTCATACCCATTCCCGTTGGGCGACAGTGTTCGCACAGGCGGGCAGGGGAATACCTGCCCTCGGAACGACTCACGGTGACTATTTTTACGGCGAGATTCCCTGCACACGCAAAATGACGGCGGAAGAGATCGGCGGGAAATATGAGCTTGAAACAGGAAACGTAATAACCGAAACCTTCAATGATAAAAATCCCGATGATATCCCGTCCGTGCTCGTCCACAGCCACGGTCCTTTCTCTTGGGGAACCGACCCCGACAACGCAGTGCATAACGCAGTCGTGTTGGAGGAGCTTGCGTTTATGGCGTGGCATAATCTCATTATGAATCCCGACATCACCCCAATGCAGCAAGAGCTTCTCGATAAGCACTATCTTCGCAAACACGGCGCCAACGCCTATTACGGTCAGAAAAAATAAGGGAAGGACAGCCCTATGAGTGATTCTTTTATTTGGCTTGACTATATAATAAATATAATTAAGACATTACTCTTTTTGTGGCCTTTTTGGCTGCCTATATTAGTATCATTTATATTCTTTATTGTTAATTTGGTACGGTTTTTTAAGACACCTAAAGAGGATATAGAAAAGAGGAAAAGTTTCCGTAAATCGTTCATCAGTTCGTTGATCCTCACAGTAGTCTTTGCGGCGATTGACGTATTACTGGTCATTTCATTTCTAACCGGCATAGACAGTATGTGAGGAGCAATAAGTATGAACGATAAGCTGTTCAGTAAAATAATAGCCATAATACTGGTGCTCGGCATTATCAGTACTGTCGCCTTGGCGGGCTACACTGTATATTTGCGTGAAAATGCCTCGATAACGTCATACATTTCAAACGAGAGCAAGTGAAAATATGAAAAAACTGTGTTATCAGATATTTGTCATAGTCGCACTCGTTCTCACATTTGTAATATTTGACGTCGGGATATACAACGTATTTACAAAAAGATGTATTAATGACTACAGCGACGGCTTGAAGGCGAAATCCGTTGAGCTTGATGAATATTTACCCTTTGATGAAAACTCTAAAATAGTAAAAGTAAATTCCGAGTTAAAGCTCACCGAAGATTTGCCCGTTATCGACGGCGCGGCAGCGTTATATCCTGTCTTTTCTGCGTTCGTCAATGCTGTTTACCCCAAAACATCCTGTTCATTTGACGGCGAAAACTTTACACCTGAAAGCGTTTTGCAGTATACCAATACAAGGGGAGCATATAAAGCAGTAGTAGACGGTACGGCGGATATAGTATTTTGCGCTTATCCGTCGGAGGATCAGCTTGCATATGCAAAAGAGCAGGGCGCCCAGCTGGAGCTTGTGCCTATCGGCTATGAGGCATTTGTGTTCATCGTGAATAAAGAAAACCCCGTTGACAGTCTCACTGTTGAGCAGGTCAAAGGGATTTATTCGGGCAAATATAAGAATTGGTCAGAGGTCGGCGGAGAAAATACTCCTATTGCCGCACTGCAAAGGAACGAGGGCAGCGGCAGCCAAACGGCTATGCTGTCGTTTATGGACGGCGAGGAGATCAAAGCAAAAAACAGTGTTTTCGGCAGAGCTATCGGATTTTCATTCCGTTTTTATGTGGAGGGAATAGTCGAGGACGGCAACATTAAAATGCTTTCTCTTGACGGAGTATATCCAAATGCCGAAAATATCCGTAATAAAACATATCCCATCGTAAGTGAATTTTATGCCGTATACCGAAAGGATAACGACAATAAAAATGTTCCGATTTTAATTGATTGGATGCTGTCGGAGGAAGGACAAAAAATTATCGAAGAAAGCGGATACGTTGGTATAAAATAAAATTGGATTTATAGCGAAACAGTGCAGGTATCAGAAATGTATCTGTGCTGTTTTCTTTTTTATTGCGATAGAGTGTGCAAAGATACATAGTGTACAGAAATAGATTAACTTCAGACCAACTTTAGAAATTTAAAATTAACAGCAAAAAAATGTTGACAAAGGCACAGCAGTATGTTAAAATAATCTGCGTCTTGAAACTGCGGGTGTAGTTCAATGGTAGAATCCCAGCCTTCCAAGCTGGTTGTGTGGGTTCGATTCCCATCACCCGCTCCATTTTTATGCGCTGATAGCTCAGCTGGATAGAGCATCTGCCTTCTAAGCAGAGGGTCGGGGGTTCGAGTCCCTCTCAGCGCGCCATTTTCGTTTTATACGGTGGGTATAGCTTAGTTGGTTAAAGCGCCAGTTTGTGGCACTGGAGACCGTCGGTTCGAATCCGACTATCCACCCCACTCAAAAATCTCTCCGCCTTTCATAGCGATTCGGCGGAGTTTTAAATATTGGGGTGTCGTCAAGCGGTAAGACACAGCACTTTGACTGCTGCATTCGTAGGTTCGAATCCTGCCACCCCAGCCACGAAAAAAGACACCGTATGGTGTCTTTTTTCGAATGATGTGTTCCGCTTGCGCGGAACGTGATGCGTCCTTCGGACGTGATGTTGCCTGCGGCAATGATGTGTGCCTTCGGCACATGATGCGGAACACATTGCATCACTGCGACCGCAAGGAGCAACATCATTATGCGCAGCATAACATCACTTGCCGCATAGCGGCAAACTTCACTTTGCAAATCCCATTATTCTTTATGTCACTAATAACATAATTCCCCGCAAATACGGCAAATAACAAAAAATCCCTTGATATCACTCAAGGGATTTTGTCATTTATAGATTTAAGGTGTAGGATTATTTTCGAAAAAGTGACTTAATATGGGAACAGCCGCAGATAAAGAATTCTTTTGAAAGAATAACATACAAAAAGCCTATGGTTCCGCCTATGAGAACATCACTAAAGAAATGGGCGCCCACCATAATTCTGCTGACTGCTACCAACGCTGTGAATAAAAATGCGCCTATCCACACGGCAGCTTTTTTCCATTTGTCCTTTACATTTAAAATATCAACAACTGTCGTTAAATAAAATGTCGCTGCGGCAGCTCTGGTGTGACCGCTGGGGAATGATTTATATGCGTCCGTAGTGCCGAAAAGTGTGAGCATCATCTCTTTATCCGGCTGACCGTTTGCTACATACCAACGGGTGTATCCCGAAAAATCGTTTATGGTGTTCATTGCACGGTAGCGCATACGTCCCATGGGTTCTTTTATTATCTGAACCGTGAGTACCGCCGCAATCATGGCGAAAAGCGTAATAAACGAAAACTTAAGCAGCTTTTTTATACTGTCATCGGAGAAATTATTTACCGCAAGGGTGGCAAAAACAGTGGTAAGAATCCCTAAAAATGCGACAACTCCCAATATAAAAGTCGGAAGGCTGCCGTCAACGGTTTCAAAATGACGGAAGATATATTTGAACATCTCCTTAAACCACGCAGAGTACAATATGCAGCTTCCCATAAGACAAATTGCCTGCAGAACTGTTTTAAATGCTTTATTTTCCCAAAATCGGGTAATGTAAATAAGAATTATTTGTGCAGCGAAGGCACCGATAAAATATTCGGGTGAAGTGCCTATCGTTTCAAATACAACGCCGAAAATGTCATCTGCGTAATATTGCCCTTGTGGAAGAGAAAATTTTGTAAGAAAGGTACTCACTTGCAAATCGGTGAACGTGGCGGTTATAAGCAGACCGCCGAAAATCAGCATAAACAGACATACGCTGATGACTGTTCTCTTTTTTAAATTCATAAAAACCAACTCCCTATATTATGGTACGATTATATCTTTAAGATAAATAAAAGTCAATATCCGTTGCACCGGCTAATTCAAATTGTCATTTTTAGGACTTGCAACGGAAAAACACCTTTCGCATATACTGTCGGGAGGTGTTTTTTATGTTACTGTCTTTTATTCAAAGTATTTCGACAAATCTTTTGTATTTTATGCTCCATCTTTCCTCGAACAATTCCTTTGAAAAGCCGCTGTCGGCGAAAGAGGAAAAAGAGGAGCTTATACGCTTTCACCGCGACGGCGATATTGAGGCACGCAACCGCCTTGTAAACCACAATATGCGGCTTGTGGCTCACATAATCAAAAAATACTACTCAAATTATTCCGACCAGGAGGACGTAATCTCCATAGGCACAATAGGGCTTATTAAAGGCATAAACACATTCGACTACACAAAGGGCACACGCCTTGCTACTTATGCCTCACGCTGTATCGAAAATGAAATTTTTATGTATTTCCGTTCCCGAAAAAAAAGCGCACAGGAAATATCTATGAACGAGCCGATAGATACCGACAGTGAGGGCAATCCGCTTACATTTACCGATATTATTTACAGCGATGAGACCGTTTTCGACGATGTGGATATGAAAATAAAAACCGAAAAGCTGTACGGCTATCTTGAAAGTATAAAAGATCCCCGTGACCGCAAAATTCTCATTATGCGTTACGGACTTTACGATACAGACCCCCTTACACAGCGTGAGATTGCAAAAAAGCTGAGCATCTCCCGCTCTTATGTATCGCGAATCGAGAAAAAAGCGCTCGGTGAGCTGCGCAGACTGTTCAATGTTAATGATTAATATGCAATTTTTAACAAATAAAAATTCATAAAAACATAAAAAATACTTAAATATGCATAAATTTTTATGATTTTTGCAATTTTTCAAAAAAATCCGCCAAAAATGTTTGACTTACACTTTATATTATGATAGAATTTCTCTTGTATTTTTTTACTAAATTCCATTTAGCGAGGTAGTGTGTGAAAATGAAAAATCAGTATCTTATCGACCTTATCGAAACGGTAAAAAAGCGTAATCCGGGCGAGCCCGAGTTTTTACAGGCGATTCAAGAGGTTTTGGAATCTCTTGAACCGGTCATTGACCAGCATCCCGAATTCATCGAAAAGGGCGTTTTGGCAAGTATTGTTGAGCCTGAAAGAATCATCAAGTTCCGTGTTCCGTGGCTTGATGACAACGGAAATGTACAAATCAACCGCGGTTTCCGCGTGCAGTTTAACTCAGCTATCGGACCGTATAAGGGAGGCTTACGCTTCCATCCGTCGGTATATGAGGGTATTATCAAGTTCCTCGGTTTTGAGCAGATATTCAAAAACTCGCTTACGGGACTTCCCATCGGCGGCGCAAAGGGCGGCAGCGACTTTGATCCCAAGGGCAAATCCGATCTTGAGGTTATGCGCTTCTGCCAGAGCTTTATGACTGAGCTTTCAAAGCACATCGGTGCCGATACCGATATTCCCGCGGGCGACATAGGTGTAGGTGCCCGTGAAATCGGCTATCTGTTCGGTCAGTATAAGAGAATTCAAAACGGTTTCTCCGGCGTTCTTACCGGTAAGGGACTTTCCTACGGCGGCAGCCTTGTAAGAAAAGAGGCAACCGGCTACGGACTTTGCTATTTCACCGAAGAAATGCTTAAGGATAAGGGCAAATCCTTTGAAGGAAAAACTGTCGTTATTTCCGGTTCGGGTAACGTGGCGATTTATGCGGCGGAAAAGGCTATGCAGCTTGGCGGAAAGGTCGTTACCTTCTCCGACTCTAACGGATATATTTATGATAAAAACGGTGTTGATCTTGATCTTGTTAAGCAGCTCAAAGAGGTTGAGCGCAAGAGAATCAAGGAGTATGTCACCGTTCATCCTGAGGCTGAGTATCATGAGGGCTGCAGCGGTGTATGGAACGTTAAGTGCGACATCGCTCTTCCCTGTGCTACTCAGAACGAGCTTGACATAGAAAGCGCAAAGGCACTTGTATCGGGCGGTGTAATAGCCGTTGCCGAGGGTGCAAATATGCCCTCAACTCCTGAGGCTATTGAGATATTCCAGGCAAACGGCGTTCTCTTTGGACCTGCTAAGGCTGCCAACGCAGGCGGTGTTGCTACATCAGCTCTTGAAATGAGCCAAAACTCCATCAGATACCAGTGGACATTTGAGGAGACTGATGCCCGTCTTCGTGACATTATGATCGATATTTATAAAAAGAGCGCCGAGGCTGCCAAGAAGTACGGTATGGAGGACAATCTTGTCGCAGGTGCAAACATTGCAGGCTTCTTAAAGGTTGCCGATGCAATGATGGCTTACGGTGTTGTCTGATATTCCGAAAATCAAATAAATTCTTTACATATCCTCGCTTCACGGCGAGGATTTTTTTGCACGAATATTGAAATGAGACGTCATTCTTGATATAATTACTCTATTATTATTTCAGAGGTATTTTTGATGAATTCAGTAACGGAAAAAATGAACAAATTACTCGGCAAGTGGGGTCCGTATTCCAAAAAATACAGCGGTATTTCCCGAATTGTCGACCATGAAAACGAGGACGGAGTGCGCTTTGACCTGGTCGTAAGTCCTGCCATAGAAAATGCCGACAGCCGTGTGCCCAACGTGACCGTTCCCACAGGCGTTCACCCGTGGGAGGCGAAAAGCGATTATTCTTTTTATTCTTACAGATATGACCTTGAGTGGAAGGACAGAGTATACGCCGATGTGTCATTTACAAAGCTTGACTCTGAAAGTGTGCTTGTCCGCACAGAGTTTGTCAATAATACGGATATTATACAAATCTGTCTTTTAAATCTGTTCTCGGCAATAGAGTACCCCAATGTGCTTTTATGCACTCCCGTTCTGCCCCCAAAAAGCATATTTATAAAGGCGCTCGACTATAAAAGCTACGAGTACAACACTGACCGTCCGTGGGACAGACAGACTATTGATGCAATGAAAAAAGGCGAGTTTTTCGATGACGGATTTACCTATCACAGGGGACTGGGCGACCGCTCGCACAACCGTTATATTCTTCCGCCCTTTGCAAAATTAGGTGAGGAAAAAGGCGACAGAATAGTATATGAATTCGACAGTCCGTATGCTTTTTCAGACCCTGTTCTGACTGTACGCTACCGCACCACCGACAATAAAATCAGCAGATTTACATTGAACGGAGAAAGCATAGTGTTCCCCGCTGCGGATGATATGGGCATTATCACCGTACCGTTCAAGATTAAAGAGAAAAATAACAGTATTACCCTCATTTCAGAGGGAGGCGGAGGCATTGAGTTTGATTTTTTTGCCGTAACCGAAAAGGGTGAAGATGTTACCGTCAAAACCGAAAAGCACAATTGCTATCCTCAAATCGAGATTTCAGAATGTGACGGTAAGCTCGTTTCATATAAATATGACGGCGTGTCCGACAAGTTTTATGTAAAGACCTTTAACTCAAGCACCCGTTGCCGCGACTTTGACACAGGTTGTCTGGAGGACAGCCCCACCGCGCGTATATCTCAGCCGGATGAGAGCTTTCAGAATATGCTTGAGACATTCTCAGGCTCATTTTCCGAAAAGCACAGCGATGAAGGTTTTTATCACAACACCGTCGTCCATACACTTTATGTACAGCCGCATACGACCCATACGGAATATGCCGTTATATCCTACGGTAAAACAGATTATAAATCTGCAGAGGATTATGAAAAAATATACTCCGATGCTTGCAATTCACTTGAACAGCTTGAACTTACCGATGCAGGTAAAAAATATGAGCTGTCAAATAAAATTTTGCGTGCAACCGTATTCCAAAACGTGGTTTATCCGCTTTACCGCCACGGTGAGTACGTGCTCCACCATACGCCCGGCAAACGCTGGGACTCATTCTATACATGGGATTCAGGCTTTATCGGTCTTGATATGCTGGAGTTCGCTCCCACGGTTGCCGATTACATTCTCGACACCTATTTAAGTACCGAGGATAACCCCGACTACGCATTTTTACTCCACGGTTCACCTGTGCCCGTGCATATTTATCAGTATCTTGAAATGCTCAAACGGGCAGGGGATAAAAGGTCATTGTTGGCTTACTATGACCGCGTCAAGCTGTTTTACGATTTCCTTGCAGGTAAAATCAACGGCTCAACAACTGCAAAATTCAAAAGCGGTCTGACCACCACCTTTGACTACTTTTATAATTGCAGCGGTATGGACGACCTGCCGCCGCAAAAGGAAATGTATAGGCTCGGTATTCAAAAATATACAACTCCCGTCATATCCTCGTGTCAGGTCATAAGATGCGCCAAAATCCTTTATATGGCGGCAGATCTTCTCGGTAAAGAGGACGACAAGAACACATATCTTCAAGATATTTCACGCATTTCCGACGCACTGCAAAAATACTCTTGGGACGAAAACAGCGGATATTTTTCATATGTAATTCATAACGGTGACGGCGAATATTCAGATATTTTCAAAACAGAGCAGGGCGAAAACCTCAATAAAACTATGGACGGCATTTACCCCATAATCGCGGGTGCAGTTACGCCTGCACAGCGTGACAGAATACTTGGTCACCTTAAAAGCGATGACGAAATGTTCAGCTCCGTAGGTATCAGCGCCGTTGATAAAAGTGCATCCTACTATATCACGAACGGTTATTGGAACGGTAACGTGTGGTTCTCACATCAGTGGTTCGTGTGGAAAACTATGCTGGATTTAGGCGAGACAGATTTTGCCTTCAAAATTGCCGAAACTGCCCTTAACGCTTGGAAGCGTGAGGTGGAGTACTCCTACTACACCTTCGAAATGCTCAACATAACCTCAGGCAGAGGCGGCTGGTTCCATAATTTCGGCGGACTTTCAACGCCCATAAATATTTGGACAAACGCCTATTTTAAGCCGAAAACCCTTTCATCGGGCTTTGACGTTATGGTGATGAACCAAAAGTTCAACGATGATGCCTCCGAAGCCGAATTCAGACTTAAATACTACGGAAATAATGAGAAATACTCCCTAATAGCCGTGATGAACGACAAAAAAGAAAATTACGAGGTATATATAAACGGCAAAAAAGCCGATTTCGTATTGCGAAATCGGGGACTGATCGAAATAACCCTTTCGGGAACGGAAAAGGACATTGAAATCAAAATAAAATGATTTTAACTCGTATAATCCTCAATGATTTTTTGCAGCTCTTCGGTTGAATTTGCTATGATACCGTTTTTCAACAGCTCACGGTCAGTATCGGGTAAAATCGCAGTGAAAGAATCGTATATTTCAAGAGGGAATTTTTCTTCGTTTTTAAAAACTGCGATTTTTCCCTCGTATTCCGAGACAATGTAATAATCGCTTTGTACAGTGTCGGAGTTTTCGGGTACAGCACGGCTGTTATCCGTATAAATCATAATAAAAAGCAGTATGAATGAAGAAATGCAAACGGCTGAAAACAACGCTGTTTTGGTATTTTTATTTCTCAATATTGTCACTTCCCTCAACTCTATTATTTCAAAATAATTACAAATTATTAAAAATTGTTAAAATATGAAAAAATGCTAAACATTTTCGGATATTTGTGCTATACTTAAATTAACAGTAGCTTCGGAGGAAGATTATGAGAAAAAAGACTTCAAAACAGAACAGCAAAATGTCCCCGAAAGCCAAAGCGATTCTTAAAGCGCTCTTAGCAGTAGGATTTACAGGTTTTATGATTTGTCTTATTATCGGCTCATATGTTTTGCACGATATGGTCAAATCGGTCAACGGCGAAAGCCTTGTTGATCTTGAGTTCTATAAGCAAAATCAAGACCAGACCACGATCATTTATGTCTATGACGGGGAGAATAATCCCGTTGAACTCACCCGCCTCCACGGCGAGCAGAACCGTGTGTGGGTCGATTTGGACGATATGTCCGAGTGGATGGGCAAGGCGTTCGTCGCGTTAGAGGATAAGCGGTTTTACGAGCATCACGGTGTTGACTGGGTAAGAACCGTTTTAGGTGTTATTAAAAATAAGTTTAAACAGGGCGGATCTACCATTACTCAGCAGCTTATTAAAAACCTGACGGGCGAAAACGACAGGACAATAAGCCGAAAATATTACGAAATTATTTCCGCTCTCAATCTTGAAAAGAATTATGACGATAAAGACGTTATCCTTGAAGCGTATCTTAATACGATTTATTTAAGCCACGGCTGCTACGGAGTGCAAACCGCGGCTGAAAAGTATTTCGGTAAAGATGTTTCGGAGCTTAATCTTGCTGAATGTGCCTCTCTCGCTGTCATTACCCAAACACCTGCGGATTATGATCCGTTGTGGCAGCCCGAGAATAATAAGAAACGCCAAGAACTGTGCCTTAAATATATGCTTGAGCAGGGTATGATCACCCAAGAGCAGCATGACGAGGCTGTGGCGTATGAGCTGGTATTTACAAACAGTGAAAAATATGTGGCGGACGATGAGGACGACACCGTAACCGCCGAAGAAAATGAGATCCAAAGCTACTATACCGATTACGTTATTAGCTCCGTAATAAGAGACTTAAAGGAGCAAGGCTACTCAAACTACGAAGCGACGAAAATGATTTATTCCGGCGGACTTCGCATTTATTCATCGGTCGATACCCGTATTCAGGAGATCGCCGAGGACGTATACGTTCACCGTACAAATTTCCCGAGTCAGCGCGTAAGCTCCACAGATGATTTGTATCAATCCGCCATGACGATAATGGATTACAAGGGCAGAATCGTCGCAATGGTCGGCGGAGCAGGCGAAAAAACGCAGAACCGCACAAACAACCGTGCCGTTTCGGCTGTGCGACAGCCGGGTTCATCAATTAAGCCTCTCAGCGTTTATGCACCGGCTATTGAAGAAGATTACGCCACATGGTCAACGCTTGTGCAAAATTACGGTATTATCTGGAGAGGCAACAGATGGCCGGAAAATTACGGCGGAAGTCTCGGCTCGCCTGACAGTTATGTTACCGTTCAGTACGCGATAGCTATTTCTTATAATACCGTAGCAGCTCAGCTTTTGATGAAACTCGGCTTTGAAACGAGCTATGATTATCTTACAAATAAATTCCATATAACGACGCTCGTTGACGGCGAGGACAACACTCAACCGTCGGCAATGGCAACGGGAGGTACACACGGCGGTGTTACAACGCTGCAAATGGCGGCGGCCTTTGCCGCTTTCGGCAACGGCGGAAAATATTATAAGCCGTATTGCTATGACTATGTTACCGACAGTACAGGAAATATAATTCTCCAAAATGTTTCGCAGGACGGCGAACCGCAGGGCGAGCAGGTAATCTCACCCGAAACGGCTTACGTTATGAATGAGATGATGCGTACCGTATTTGTAGGCGCCGGAGGAACCGGACGCGGCTACGGTGTCAGCGGTTTCACCACATTCGGTAAAACAGGTACCTCAAGTGCCAACAATGACCGTTGGTGCGTTGCAGGTACGCCCTATTACGTGGCTGCCGTGTGGTTCGGTTATGATTATAATAAGGAAGTCAAAGCAAGCGGCAATCCGTCAGGTCTAATATTTAAAACGGTTATGGACCGCGTGCACAAAAATCTTGCACCTAAATCCTTTGAGAGGAATACCGATCAGGCGGTACAGCGTACTTACTGTACAGAAACGGGACTTCTTGCCGGTGACGGCTGCTATTCAAAGGCATCAGGCTGGTACAAGGTGTCTAATCTTCCTGCAACGTGTACCAAGTGCGGCGGCGCTCCGGAAGAACCGACCGAGGAAGGAACTACACAGGCATCAGGTGATAATACGCCGAAGCCTCCCGTCGAGGCGACTAATCCTCAGGAGACTACCACAAAAGTTGCGGAAACTACTGCACCCGTGACTACACCCCCCGCACCACCCGTGACCGAACCGGCGGAAGAAGGAGAATAACAATTGAGAGTGATGAATAAATACAAAAAGGTCCTCGTTCTCGGAGCGGGTCCCGTCAAAATCGGTCAGTCGCTGGAGTTCGACTATTCAGCATTACAGGTCTGCCGTGCCCTTAAAGAAGAGGGGATAGAAGTAATTTTTGCAAATTCCACTCCCTCGGCGCTTGCTACCGATAAAAATTTTGCAGACAAGGTGTATATTGAACCGCTAAATATCGAAAGCGTAAAAAAGATACTCGAAAAAGAGCGTCCGGACGCTCTGCTTGCATCATCCGGCGGCGACGACGGACTGGAACTCGGTCTCGATCTCTCGCAAAACGGATATCTTGAAGAAACAGATACAAAGCTCTTAGGCGTTGACCCCGATGTTATCAGAAGCATTAAAAATCGCCATTCCTTTACAGACGCTTTGCTTGAGATGGGCGAACCGACTGTTGATGCGCTTGTTGTCAACAGCGCAGAAGAGGCTTGCGACTTTGCCGACAAAATCGGTTATCCCGTCATAGTGCGTCCTGCTTATACTCCCGACCGCGAGAGTGCGGAGTTCTGTTATACTCGGGAAAGACTTTTTGAAAAGGCGGAAAAAAGCCTTGAAACGTCGATTGTCAGTCAGGTACTCATTGAAAAATGTATAGCAGGCTGGAAAGAGATCGAGTTTGAAATTATCCGCGACCGCGAGGATAACTGCATCAGCGTTTCAAGCGTGGAGAGCGTTGACTCGGTAGGAATACATACGGGCGACAGCATCGCGGTGATCCCTGCACAAACACTTACCGATACCGAGTTAACAATGCTGCGCCGTGCTGCACGAAAGATCGTTTCCGGTTTTGGTGTCGAGGGTAACTGCAACGTCCAGTTTGCCTTAAGTCCCGACGGTAAGGATTACGTTGTGACGGGCGTTGACCCCCGAGTCAGCCGCACGTCTTCCCTGGTCTCCAAGGCGACAGGATACAGAATTGCCTATGTTTCGGCAAAAATAGCGCTCGGCAAAACGCTTTCTGAAATAGATAACGACGTTGAACCTACAGTGGATCACTGTGCCGTTAAATTCCCAAAATGGTCATTTGACAGCTTTAACGACGCTAATCGCCGTTTGGGCACTATGATGCAGGCAACAGGCGAGTGCCTTACAGTGGGAACGAGCTTTGAGTCGGCGTTTATGAAGGCTGTAAGAAGTGTCAATAAAAATCATCTTCCGCACCTTGAACAGCTTGAAAACATAAGCAATGAAGAGCTTACCGAGGTTATAGAAACGGCAGACGACCGTCGTATTTTCGCGGTTTATGAGGCAATTTTCAGAGATATTCCCATAGACAGAATTCATTCGGTTACCAAAATAGACAAATGGTTTTTACGCAAACTCAAAAATATTGCCGACACTGAAAAATTACTTAAAACCGACAACAGTACACCCACATATGAATACTCAAAAAATATCGGTTTTACCGATCGCGCTATAGCACAGATAACAGGTGAAGAGCCGGTCTATACTATTGATGCGGAATATAAAAGCATTAACACCTGTTCAGCATTCTATTCCGTATACGGTGCCGATAACGAGGCACAAATCTGTCTTGACGGCAGAAACACCGACAAAAAACGTGTGCTTGTAATAGGATCAGGTCCCTCTGTTGCAGGTCGCAGCGGTGATAACGACTACTGCACGGTGCACTGTATAAATGCACTAAAGGCAATGGGGTTTGAGGTCGCAGTTCTCAATAATAACCCTGCATCCGTTACCACTGATTACAGCATTGCCGACCGCGTTTATCTCGAGCCCCTTTGTGCCGAGGACATTGCGAATGTGGTGAGAACCGAAAAGCCGGATTACGCGGTTTTGATGTTCGGCGGTGAGGACGCCATTAAAAATTCAAAAATAATAAGTGAATGCGGTGTCAAGATTCTCGGTCCGGACCTTGATTTCTACAGAAAAATCACCAATAAAATCGAGTTTTTTGATATTCTCGATTACGCAAATGTCAAGCATACCAACAGCCGCCGTATTTTTGTCGGCACTTGCTTTGAAACATACGTTATTTCGGACGGCGAGAGTCATTTTGTTCCCGCTGTCTGTGAGCACGTTGAAAGAGCTCATATTAACTCGGGCGACTCAATGTCTGTAACGCCTCCGGTAAGCCTCGACAGTAATATCCGTGCAGAGCTCAGCGAGTATATAAAAAGAATTGTCGCTGAAATCTCATTTAAAGGTATGCTCAACCTGCAATTCGTTCTGTACGACAATAATTTGTATGTGACAAAAGCGTCCGTTACCGATACCGCGTTGATTCCCTTTATGACCAAAGCCTCCGGCTGCGATATTGTGTCTATGGCTGTACGCTGTATGGCGGGGGATAAGCTTCAAGGTGAAAAAACTAATGAGAGCGGCAAATATTTCGTAAGAGTGCCCGTTTTCAGCTTTGAAAAGCTTAAGGGTGCCGATATGCTTCTCGGTGAAAGAACAAAATCCACGGGCGATGTTATGGGCGTAGGCGATACCTTCGATAATGCCCTTTTAAAGGGTATGATAGCCTCGGGAACGAGAATAAAACGCACAGGAGCAGTGCTGGTATCCGTCAGCGAGAGCGACAAAAATAACGCTGTAAAAATGGCGGAGAAATTTTTGTCTCACGGCTTCAGAGTTTACGCCGTCGGCGATACAGCAAAGCTCCTTAACTCCAATCATATAGCCGCAAGCTCCGTTGGCGCAGATGCTGTCAAAATGATAAACGAGAATAAATTCTCGTACGTTGTCTCTACGCTTGAAAACGACCGCGGAGACGAACGGAATTTGACCGTTCGCCGTGCTGCCTTAATGAAACGTGTTCCCGTGTTCACCTCTGTCCGCAGTGCATACGCTTTCTCAAGAGCGCTTGCCAATAACAACGTAATGGAGGAAACGGAGGTAACAGACATATGATAATTATGTCTGTGGATTACGGCGACGTGAGAACGGGCATTGCCGTGTGCGATAAAATGCAGATGTTGGCATCGCCCGTCTGCGTTATAACCGAAAGGAACAGAGACAGACTTTTGGAAAAAATTGCCGATTTAGCATCCGAAAAAAGGATCGAACGCTTTTGCGTGGGACTCCCCAAAAATATGGATGGAACTTACGGCTTTCGCTGTGATGCCTGCCGAGAATTCGGCGAGCTTTTGGAGCAAAATACAGGCATCCCTGTTTTCTTTCAGGATGAACGGCTCACCACAGTTTCCGCCCATAATATTTTAAACAGTGCAGATGTCCGCGGCAAAAAACGAAAGGCGGTTGTTGACGCGGTTTCCGCAGTGCTGATATTGGAAGATTACCTCAAAACTTTATAAATTCATTGACACACAATGACAAATTTAATGCCTGATACCTTTTATAATGGTATCAGGCTTTTTTGTGCGGTGAATACAGTGACGGTTTACATAGACATTTTGATAATACTTAATATTTTGGTAAATTATTTTATGCTGGCGGCGGTCAAAAAAATATCGCGCTCACATACTTCCCGATTACGGCTCGCATTGGGAGCACTCAGCGGAGGCGTAGCATCTCTTCTCATTTTTATTGACTCCCTCGGCATCATAATGACTTTACTCAAAATCGCCGCATCGCTTGTAATGGTATTTATTTCTTTCGGCTTCGGCTCTGTCAAACAGTTTTTTAAAAGAGCATTGTGGCTGTTTTTTATAAGCTTTGTGTTCGGAGGACTTGTTTTTGCCGTGTATATGTGCTTCGGACTTGAAACGATGATATACACAAACGGTATTGTCTATTTTGATGTCGATATGACCTTTTTGGTGGTTTGTTCAGCAGTTGCATACGCCCTAATCACACTTGTATCAAAATTTATTGATAAAAAAGCGCCTAAAAGTAAGGAATATTATGTAACACTTCAAAAAAACGGAAAAAACATTTCCTGCACCGGGTTTATGGATACGGGCAACAACCTGCGTGAGCCCTTTTCGGGATTTCCCGTAATTATGGTGTGCAGTTCGGTATTCCGTGAGCTTATGGGAGGGGATATACCTATTGAAAAAATGCAGGGAAATGAAAAAATACGTCTTATTCCCATAAGCACAGTCAGTGGAAATACTATCATAAAAGCGTTTCGCCCTGACAGTGTTAAAATAGGCGAATTTACAACGGATAAGGTGTATGTCGGCGAAAGTCTGACACACTTAGACGAATACAAAATAATATTAAATATAAATCTTGAAAGGGAGCTGCAAAATGAATAAACTGAAACTATTTTTTAAAAAACTGTATCTGAAACTTTTTAAAAGAGGTATATATTACGTAAACGGACCTATGTCACTGCCTGAGCCGCTCACAAAGGAGCGTGAGCTTGAATTAAGCGAAAAGCTGGCCTCAGGGGATGCCTCAGCACGTGAAGAGCTTATTGTACATAATTTGCGGCTGGTAGTGTATATTGCAAAAAAGTTTGAGAGTACGGGAGTTAATATTGAGGATCTTATATCAATAGGCACTATCGGACTGATTAAATCCGTCAACACCTTTTGCCCGGGTAAAAACATAAAGCTTGCCACATATGCCTCACGGTGTATAGAAAATGAGATTTTGATGCATCTTCGCAAAATAGCACCGCAAAAAATGGAAATATCCCTTGACGAGCCGCTCAATATTGACTGGGACGGCAACGAGCTGATGCTTTGCGACGTGCTCGGCAGTGACTCCGACGAGATAAACCGTGAAATTGAAGAAGAGGACGAAAAAAGAATGCTTTTAAAGGTCATCGACACACTGCCTGAACGTGAAAGGATCATAATAGATATGCGCTTCGGTCTCGGCGATAAACAGGAGCTTACGCAAAAGGAAGTCGCCGATAAGCTTGGTATTTCTCAAAGCTATATTTCCCGTCTTGAAAAAAGGATAATCAAACGTATAGGCGACAAAATGAAAGCACAACTCAAAGGATAGCAACAGATAAAAAATGTCTAAAAAATATCGGTAAAAATATGTAAAAAAATGCAGAAATGTGGTACAATTAATTGGAATAATTCAAATTCGGAGGAAGGGTATATTTATGACTTACGATGTAGCAGTTGTAGGCGCCGGCGTTGTGGGCGGACTCATTGCCCGTGAGCTCAGCCGCTTTGAGCTTAAAACAGCTTTGCTTGAGCGTTGCAACGACATTGCTATGGGTACAAGCAAGGCGAACAGCGCAATCGTTCACGGCGGTTTTGACGCTCAGAACGGTACCGTTAAAGCAGAGCTGAACGTCAAGGGAACGGCTATGATGCCTGAGGTTTGCAAAAAACTCTCTGTCCCTTATAAAAACAACGGCTCTCTCGTTGTGGCTTTTTCGGATTCTGAAATGGAGCACGTTAAAGAGCTGTATGAGAGGGGAGTTAAGAACGGTGTTCCCCGTCTTTCGGTCATAGACCGTGACGAGCTTCGCCGTATCGAGCCGAATATCAGCGACAAGGCTGTGGGTGCATTGCTTTCCGAAAGTGCAGGCATCGTCTGCCCCTACGAGCTCACCATAGCGGCAGTGGAAAATGCAGTTACAAACGGTGTTGAGCTTATCAGAAACTGCGAAGTGACCGAAATATTAGAAAATGACGGTGGCTTTACGCTTAAAACCTCAGCGGGCGATATTTCGGCAAAATACATTATCAATGCTGCGGGCAATTTTTCGGACGAGCTTGCCAAAATGGTGGGCGATGACTCAATCGAGCTTATCCCGAGAAAGGGCGAATATTATCTGCTGGACAAATCCGTAGGCAATTTGGCGGTGCATACCATTTTCCAGTGTCCCAATGAGATGGGCAAAGGAATTCTTGTTACCCCCACCGTCGACGGTAATCTGCTCATTGGACCGACTGCAGTTAATATCGACGATAAGGAAGATACCGACACAACACCCGAAGGACTTCTCGATATAGTGGACAAGGCATTAAAATCCGTTCCCACCGTGTCTGTGAGAAATGCTATTACTTCATTTGCAGGCGTTCGGGCACATCCCGTAAACGATGATTTTATTATCGGCTGGTCAGAGAAAAGCGGCAATTTCTTAAATGCGGCAGGTATAGAGTCGCCGGGACTTTCTGCTTCCCCCGCAATTGCAATAAGGGTTCGTGAGATTTTAGGCGAGAAAATTGAGCTTATTGAAAAGAAAGAATATACCGATACAAGAGAAGAACCTGTCCGCTTCCGCCATATGACCGACGAACAGCGCGAAGAGCTTATTAAGAAAAACAGCGCTTACGGCAGAATAGTATGCCGCTGTGAAACGGTGACCGAGGGCGAGATAATCGATGCTATCAAAGCTCCTGCAGGTGCGCGTGACGTGGACGGAGTAAAGCGCAGAACAAGAGCGGGTATGGGACGCTGTCAGGGCGGTTTTTGCGGCAGTAAGGTGGTCGAGATATTGGCTCGCGAACTGGGTGTTCCTATGAACGAGATCACAAAGTTCGGCGGCGAGTCAAAAATCATTTATGAGAGGACGAAGTGAGGTGGGAGATATGCTTGAATTTGATCTTGCCGTTGTAGGCGGCGGTCCCGCGGGTATGGCGGCGGCACTTGCCGCAAAAGAAAACGGCGTTGAAAAAATAATCGTGCTTGAAAGAGCCGAGACACTTGGCGGTATTTTGGAGCAGTGTATACACACAGGCTTCGGTCTCCACTATTTCGGCGAAGAGCTCTCGGGACCCGAATATGCGGGTAGATTTATTGATTTACTTAAAGAAACGGATATTGCCGTTAAAACCGATACTATGGTGCTCGATATTGCCGAGAATAACACCGTCACTGCCGTAAATAAAGAGGACGGATTGTTAAAAATAAAGGCTAAAGCCGTAGTTCTTGCAATGGGTTGCCGTGAGCGACCCAGAGGAGCACTCAGCATCGCGGGCAGCCGCGCGTCGGGTATTATGACGGCAGGTACTGCACAAAAATACGTCAATATAAACGGCTATATGCCCGGTCACGAGGTGGTCATTCTCGGTTCAGGCGATATCGGTCTTATTATGGCTCGCCGAATGACTCTTGAGGGCGCAAGGGTCAAGATGGTGTGCGAGCTTATGCCGTATTCAGGCGGACTTACAAGAAATATCGTACAGTGCCTTGACGATTTTGGGATTCCGCTTAAATTAAGCTGTACGGTGGTTGCTACCCACGGCAAAGAACGTCTTGAGGGTGTTACTATTGCCAAGGTGGACGACAGACTACAGCCGATTCCCGGCACTGAGGAGTACGTTCCCTGCGATACGCTTATGCTTTCCGTGGGACTTATCCCTGAAAACGAGCTTTCCAAAAACGCAGGAATCGAGCTTGACAGAATCACCAACGGTCCTCTCGTTGACGAATACCGTGAGACCGACCACAAAGGCGTTTTTGCCTGCGGAAATGTGCTTCAGGTTCACGATCTTGTTGACTATGTTACTCAGGAAAGCCAAATTGCGGGACTGGGCGCGGCTAAATACATAAAGGGTGAAAAAATCAGCGGCGAATGTGTCTTCACAAAGGGCACTGATGGCGTAAGATATATCGTTCCCCAAAGAATAAACTGCAAAACCGACGGTGACGTTAAGCTGTATTTCCGCGTGGGTGCTGTTTTCCACGATGCGAAAATCGTCGTAGAATGTGACGGCAAAGAAATTCTTTCCAAGAAAAAGAAAAAGCTCACCCCCGGTGAGATGGAATACGTTACATTAAAGCAGTCGGTTATCGGCGAGCTTCCCGCGAACGCCGTTATCAATGTAAGAGTGGAGGCGTAAGCAAATGGAGAAGAGAGAACTTGTATGCGTTGCCTGTCCGTTAGGCTGCGGAATAACTGTTACTTTGGACGACGGCGGAAATGTGCTCGAAGTCATGGGCAACACCTGCAAACGCGGTGATGCTTATGCCAGAACCGAGGTTACAAGCCCCACAAGAATGTTGACGACAACTGTCAGGGTGGAGGGCAGCGAAAAATCATATGTTGTGCCGGTAAAATCCTCAGAACCCGTTCCGAAGGGTATGATGATGGCGTGCATGGAGGTAATCAACAAAGCCTCGGCCAAAGCACCCGTAAAAATCGGCGACGTGGTAATCGAAAATATTCTCGGAACCGGAGTGAATATCGTTGCAACAAATGATGCAGACTGAAAAATCCTATGAGCTTGCGGCCCGTGTTGTTCCTTCAAAGCGCCAGCTCCGATGGCAAGAGCTTGAAATGTACGTTTTTTGCCATTTCGGTATGAATACCTTTACGGGTAAGGAGTGGGGGGACGGAAAAACAAGTCCGTCGGAATTTAACCCTAAAAAGCTGGATGCACGTCAGTGGGCAAGGGAAGTAAAAAACGCAGGCTTTAAAGGCTTGTTGCTCACCTGTAAGCATCACGACGGATTTTGTCTGTGGCCGTCGGAATATACCGACTACAGCGTTAAAAACAGTCCATACAAAAACGGTAAAGGGGACATCGTGAAAGAGGTCTCCGACGCCTGCCGCGAATACGGTCTAAAATTCGGCGTATATCTTTCTCCGTGGGACAGGCACGAAAAAACCTACGGCACAGATGAATATAATATATATTTTAAAAATCAGCTTCGCGAGCTTGCCTCAAATTACGGCGATTTATTCTGCTTTTGGTTTGACGGCGCCTGCGGCGAAGGTCCCAACGGCAAAAAGCAGGTGTATGATTGGGACGGATACTATTCTGTTATCCGTGAGCTGCAACCTGATGCGGTCATCAGCATCAGTGGTCCCGATGTACGCTGGTGCGGCAACGAGGCAGGCAAAACAAGGGAGTCCGAATGGAGCGTTGTGCCGTCCTTCGTGGGAAATCAGGCTTATACTGCCGAGCATTCTCAAAAAGAAGACACGCCCGATTTCGCTAAAAACGTCAACGCAAGCACAGAGGACATCGGCAGCCGTAAATTTATTGACGGCTTAAAAGATTTTATATGGTATCCTGCCGAAACGGACGTTTCTATCCGTCCCGGATGGTTTTATCACCGCTCGCAGGACTTTAAAGTCAAGTCCGTCAAAAAGCTGATGAATATTTACTGGGGGGCAGTCGGCGGAAATTCATCATTACTGCTCAACATTCCGCCCGATAAAAACGGTTTGCTTTCAAAATATGATGTGCGCGCTCTGCGCCGATTTGGGAACGAGCTTAAAAAGGAATTTTCCGAAAATCTTGCAAAAAATTCTAAGGTATCCGTTTCCTCAGAGCTTGACGACGAACACAGCGTAATAAATATTATCGAGGGAGAGGGGTTCTGGCAGTGCGCCGAAAACGATACTGCTCCCGAAATAATAATTGAATTTTCCGAAACGGTAACTGCCGATAAAATCGTTCTCAAAGAAAACATCGCAACAGGTCAGCAGATCGAAAACTTTGAGGTTTACGGCGACAACGGCAACGGTTGGGAGCTCGTTACAAAGTCAACTGTTATCGGTGCAAAACGTATTTGCCGTTTTAAAAAGCAAGGCCTTAAGCGCGTTAAAATCGTGATAACCTCATACCGAGTAAAGGCAACATTAAAATCCGTTGAACTTTATTGCAGAAAATAATACATAAAAACCGATTCCGTTTTTCAGCGAAGTCGGTTTCTTTATATTTATGCGTACGCAAATCGTATAAAATACAAAATTTAACAATTTTTCCAAATTTGATTTAACATTATTTGGCGTATTCCCAAGAAAAATGACCTTTGTTATAATGAGCATGCACCCGACGAGAGAAAATCGTGTGCAAACTCAAATATGCAACAATGCAAATATGAGGTGAAAAAATGAGAAAGATATTATCACTCTTTCTTGCGGTTATAATTTCAGTGGGAATACTCGCCGTACCCGTCAAATCATATGCGGCAACGGCAACGTCACAGGCGGGAGTCGTTTCCGTATCAAGCGGAACGCTCAACATCAGACAAAGCGCCTCGACCTCTGCTACTGTAGTAGCAAGTCTCAGCAAAGGCTCATATGTAACGCTTATATCCAAATCAGGTTCTTGGTGGTACGTGGAGTACGGCAAAAATCAATACGGATATTGCCATTCAGACTATATAACCACCGTATCCGCTTCTCCTGCGACTGTCAATATTCAGTCAGGCACTCTGAACGTCCGCAGCGGTGCAGATACGTCCTATGCGGTTACAGGAAGTCTTACAAAAGGCGAAACAGTCATAGTGCTCTCAACGTCAGGCAGCTGGAAACGCATACTCTATAACGGAACAAAAACGGGATACGTCAGCGCACAGTATCTGTCCAACTCACAGAACAGCGGATATTCAGCCATATCGCTGAATGTTCCCAATTTCAAGCAGACCGACAGCCGCTGGGCGAGCGTTACTATCGGATCATCGGGAAAAACCATTGCACAAATCGGATGTGCGACTACCGCGATAGCGATGATCGAATCTTACAGAACCGATACGGTAATCTATCCTGACGCTATGTCAAAAAAGCTCACGTATTCGTCAACGGGCAGCGTGTATTGGCCCGGCAACTATACTGCTGTAACCAACAGCTCAGGATATCTCGCGGCAATATATGAGCAGTTAAAGCAGGGCAAACCCGTTCTCTTCGGCGCGCAGACCTCAGCAGGCGGTCAGCATTGGGTAGTTATCACAGGCTTTACGGGAGGGGATACCCTCACAGCATCGGGCTTTAAAATCAACGATCCCGGTTCAAACTCCCGCACTAACCTACAGCAATTCCTTAACGCTTATCCCATATTCTATAAGTGTTTCTACTATAAATAATCGCAAAAACAACGCCGTACCGTCATAACCGACGGTACGGCAATTTTTTCAATAGATGCTTTAATTAAAAGTGTTTATTTTAATTGTAATAGATACTCATCTGCAAGTCGTGCAAGGACAGTTTTTTCACAAGAATCCTTCACCGCCATAAAACGGTATACGCTTTCATCCTTATCGTCCAAACTGTATGCAGAAACGCCTTTTAAATAGTTAATAAATCCTTCTGTAGCTTTTGAACTGTTCCAAGCTTCTATAGATTTTCGATATGTATTGATTTTATCTTGATCATTATCGGCAATAGCGCACATTAAAATCATAATATCATTAAATTTTCGGTATGCAGGAGCCGCTTTTTTTATGTCGGAAAGAGTGGATGCATACTGCTGTACAGTGTTCTTCATTATTTCATAATTACCTAATAAAAATTCACAGCGTGCTTTATTAAAAAGACCTGCCATCATCCAATTTTGTTTGCCGCTTACTATCATTTTTACGGCGTATTCCATAGCCAGCGGAAAATTCCCAATATATAAATAACCTGTCGCATATACAGGGATCGACCCTTTACCTTTTGTAAGAGTAGCATTTAGGTTTAAGTATTTTTGCGGATCGCATTCAACATCCAAAGATGTTGTTGTCGGCATAGAAACAATACCGTAAGCAATTGTTTCAATAAATAAAACCAACAAAACCAACATTACGGTGAAAACGGGATGTATTCCTTTTGTATCAATAATTGTCCTATCTAAAATTTCGAGATGATTAGGGGAGGCAACAGCTATTATTGCTATTGATATAATAACAGCAGTAATAATTATCAATTTTCTCTTTATACTGATTTTTTTAATGATGGCATCATATTCATTTTTTTGCTCAGATTTTTTCATGTTGTTTCTCCTTAACACTATAAGTGAAAATTAAAAATATTTTCTATACAAATCTATCCTGTAAAGACAATTTTCCTTGATGTTCGCAAGGAAAGGTAAAACCTCTATATCATTTATGTGAACGGTTTCTTCTTCCTCGTTCGTTTCTTCGACCCAATTTTTGCTGAGATAAATATACTTGATTCCCCGCACGGATCTGAGATTTAAAAGCACCTCTTCAAAATCTTTTAAATCTTTCTTACCGACTTTTTTTGTGCCTATGGGATTTTCGCAATCACACATATCAGACGTAATTCTATATTCGTGTCCACAGTTTATAACACAGGCATTTACAGCGTCCTTATTGCCGATATTAAAATGGTATTTTGAATTTTCTACTGCTTTTTCATAATCACTCATATTGATTCCGTCATTAACAGAACCGTAAAGATAGTAACACATATGATCACCGGTATACTTAAAAATAAAACGGAGCAAAGCGTAAACTTTGCTCCGTTTTGGCGCAGAAGGAGAGACTCGAACTCTCGCACCGGTTTCCCGGCCTACGCCCTTAGCAGGGGCGCCTCGTCACCAACTTGAGTACTTCTGCAAGTGTAACGTGTTTAAACGATATTTAATAAAGATGGCGGAGAGGAAGGGATTCGAACCCTTGTGAGTTTGACCTCAAACGGTTTTCAAGACCGCCGCGTTATGACCGCTTCGCTACCTCTCCTCATTGGCTTAGTTATAATATCACAAATATTATTTGTTGTCAAGGAATTTTTATAAAAAACAGTAAAGTCCTTTTTCGCGGTATATGTCCGATTTTTTACCCATGCCGATGTTTACAAAAGCCGTACAAAATGATAGAATATATGTAATTTTATTTTAGTTAAAGGTGAGAAAAATATGGATAAAAATAAACTTGCTCTGACTCCTCCAATGGGCTGGAACAGTTGGGATTGCTACGGTGCGGCTGTCAATGAGGAACAGCTTTTGGGCAATGCCGAATATATGGCGAAAAATTTAAAGAAATACGGCTGGCAGTATATTGTCTGCGATATTCAGTGGTATGAGCCGAAAGCGAAGGATAACGATTACAACAACTTTACAGAGCTTTGTATGGACGGGTACTCACGGCTCATTCCTGCCGTCAACCGCTTTCCTTCGTCGGCGAACGGTGTCGGATTTAAAAATATTGCCGATAAGATCCACGCAATGGGTCTAAAATTCGGTATACATATTATGCGCGGAGTTCCCCGTCAGGCTGTTCACAGAAATACAAAAATTCTCGGCAGCGACAAGACTGCCCGCCAAATTGCCCATCATTTTTCTGTTTGCCCTTGGAATACCGATATGTACGGCATCGATTGGCGCAGGGAAGGCGCACAGGAGTATTACGACTCCATTTTCGCAATGTACGCAGAATGGGGCATTGATTTTGTTAAAGTAGATGATATCTGCAATACCGAGTTCCGTAAGGATGCTCCATATTCAGCAAAGGAAGAAATCGAAATGATACGTCACGCCATTGACAAAACAGGCAGGGATATCGTCTTAAGCCTTTCTCCCGGACCTGCTCAGCTTGAGGTTGCCGACCATCTGTGCGAATTTGCCAATATGTGGCGTCTTACGGGAGATTTTTGGGATAGCTGGAATCAGCTCTACGCTATGTTTGAGCGCTGCGAAAAATGGGCGCCTTATGTTAGTGAAGGCTGCTGGCCCGATTGCGATATGCTTCCACTGGGCAGACTCTCCATGAACGGCACTTGCCACGGCGGACAGGGCAGATACACTCAATTCACCAAGGATGAGCAGATAACTTTGATGACCTTATGGTCGGTTTTCCGTTCACCGCTTATGTTCGGCGGCGAAATGCGTGATAATGACGAGTTTACTCTTTCGCTTATGACTAACCCTGAGGTTATGGCGGTCAATCAGCATTCTCACGACGGAAAACAGGCTTACCGTGACAACGATACCGTTATTTGGACGGCAGTAAGCGAGGACGAAAAGCCGTTGCTTGCAGTGTTCAATATTTCTGACACCGACAGGGATATTGAAATAGATTTGACAAAGTATGAATTGGACGGCGAATATACTCTCCGTGACTTGTGGCAAAGAGCTGACGGCGAAAAAGTCAACGGCAATTTCAACTGCCGTGTTAATTCTCACGGTGCAAAGCTGTATAAGCTTATTTAATTTAAAAATGGGGGAAAGCTGTGCTTAACATTATCACAGGACGGACAGGCAGCGGCAAAACGCGGTACATACGCGGACTTGCGGCTGATTTGGCCAACACAGGCAAGGATAAAGATATCATAATTGTACCTGAGCAGTTCTCTTTTGAGACTGAGAGGGCGATGTTATTGAGCTTGGGTAACGAAAAAATAAATAATGTTGAGATATTCAGCTTTTCACGACTTGCCGAAAGACTTTTGTCGGAGTACGGAAAAATCAGCGGTAAAACTGCCGATGACGGTACTCGTGCCGTACTTATGAGCTTAGCTATTGAGACTTTGGAGGGCAAATTATCCGTTTTCAACAGGTATCGCCGCCGTCCTGCGCTTATCGGTGATTTGCTTGAATTTCACAGCGAAATGAAAAAATGCCGTATTTCAAACGGTGAGCTTATGGAGCTTTCAACCAAAGTGAAAAAAGTGTCATTTCAGCGAAAACTTTCGGAGCTTTCACTGATTTTCGACTGCTATGATGCGTTGATATCCAAAAATTTCACTGACGACAGCGCCTATCTTGATATGCTGTATGACCTTTTAGGTGACATTGATTTCTTCAACGGAAAAACCGTGTTTATCGACGCTTTTTCCGGATTTTCCTCGCAGGAGTACAAAATAATCGAAAGAATTATGCAGGTATCTGATGATGTCTACGTTTCTTTCTGTTGCGACACATCAAAAAATAACGGACGGTATGAGCTGTTTTACAACGCCGTGTGCGAAATCAAAAAGCTGAAAGCGGCTGCAAACAGATTAGGCGTTAAAATTGCACCCGAAAAGGTGCTTTATGCCAAACGTGAATTCAAGGCAGAGCCGCTTAACATCCTTGAGGAAAATCTTTTCTCGAGCGAGCATTCAATATTTGATGAGCCGTGTGACTGTATCACCTTAATTCCTTGCCGCTCAAAAACCGATGAATGCGATGCCGTTGCGGCGGAGATAAAACGCCTTGTCAGGACCGAAAAACTCCGTTACCGTGATATTGCCGTGATCGAGCGCAGCGGCGGAACATACAGAAATGAGCTCGTGTCGTCTTTCCGTAAATACGGAATACATTGCTTTGAGGATAACCGCCGTCTTGTAGAGACACAGCCCTTGATGGTGTTTATGACTGCGCTTTTTGATATTCTTACAGAAGGCTTTCAAACCGAGACTGTACTGCGCCTTTTAAAAACGGGACTTTACGGATTTTCGGTGGAGGAAATCGCCTTGATTGAGGATTATTGCCTTGTCTGGAATATCCGATCCTCCGAGTGGAAAAGCGAGTGGAGCGGTAATCCCGACGGCTTTGGCGTGGAATTCACTGACGATAATAAAAAAATCTTATCACAATTAAATATGCTGCGTGAAAAAATCGTCGCACCTATTCTGTCGCTTAAAGGGAAAATCGCAGATACCGACGGTGAAACGATCTCGCGTGAGCTGTTCCTGTTTTTACGCCGTGTCGGTGTAGATAAAAATCTAAAATCTCTTATTACTTTACTTGAGGACGGTAACGAGAGTGAGCTTGCCCTTGAACAAGGCAGAATTTGGCAGATCCTCACCGAAATTTTGGATGGCCTTTATTTCTCCTTAGGGAAAATGACTCTGTCCGTCGGGAGATACAGCGAGTTGTTTGCGATAACAGTCGGCGCTAAGGACATCGGCGAGATCCCCAACGGTATTGACGAGGTCATAATAGGCAGCGCCGACAGAATAAGAGCATCTGCTCCAAAAGCAGCTTTTATAGTGGGCGCCAACACAGGCGTATTTCCGATGGATTGCGGAGGCGGAGTTCTGTTTTCCGACAGTGAACGCTGTGAGCTTATTGATAACGGCGCTGATATAGTAAGTAACCTTGAATATAACAGTGTCAGCGAAAAATTTATAGCTTATCACGCTATGACCCTTGCAACCGATAAATTATATATAAGCTATTCGGCACTGGGAAGCGACTCTTCATCGCTCACCCCGTCAGAGCTGGTAGACGAGATAAAGCGTATTTTCCCGAATGTGAGCACGTCAAAAACTGAAACGGCTAAGCTTGACAGAATAGAAAGCCGAAAATCCGCTTTTGCCACTCTTGCAGGCGAGATAAAAGAAAATTCCGTTCTCGGCGCAAGTCTATACAGCTATTTCAATAATAATTCCGCTGATTCCGCAGAGCTTGCAATGCTTGATAAGGTTGGGAAAAAATCTTTTACCGTAAAGGACGGGAAGATCGCAGAAGAGCTTTTCGGTAAAAATATGTATATTTCCGCGTCAAAGACCGAAAAGTTTTATAAGTGTCCCTTTGAATATTTCTGTGAGTACGGAATAAAGGCGAAACCGCGCAGAGAGGCAGAATTGGACTCCGCTCAAACGGGTACGCTGATACATTTTGTCCTCGAAAGATTTTTGCGTGAAAATTCCAAGGAAGCTTGTCTAAAGCTATCTCAAAGTGGAATAAAAGAGAAAATCAATAGTATAATAGACAGTTACACCGATGAAAAGCTGGGCGGGTACAGCGGGAAAAGCAATGCTTTTTTAAGAAGCATTCAGCTTATTAAAAGCAGTGCACAAAAAGTTGTGCTCCATATGATAGACGAGCTTGCCCACAGCAGCTTTATTCCCGTTGACTTTGAGCTGTCCATCAACAACGACGGCGACATAATGCCGTACAGTATAACTCTGCCGAACGGCGGAACGGTAAAAATAATAGGCAGCGTCGACCGTGTAGATGCCTATAAAACCGATGATAACACCTTTGTACGCGTTATCGACTATAAAACAGGCGGAAAAGCCTTCAATCTTTACGATGTTTTTGCGGGACTTAATATGCAAATGCTCATTTATTTGTTTGCAATATGGCAAAACGGCAAAGAGCGTTACGGCAATGTTGTTCCCGCCGGAATTCTGTACTTTCAGGCTAAAAGTCCGCGCCTTACAAGGGGAAAGCTCTCTCGCTATTCTGGCAGTGATAAAATCAAATCCGAATTGCAAAAAGAACTGAAAATGAGCGGTATGATATTGAATAACACAAGCGTTATCGACGCTATGGAAAAGGACGGTGCCGGTGTGTTTATTCCTGCGGGAATTAACAAGAGCGGCAACGCCACAGGTAATGTTATTTCTTTAAAATCTCTTGAAGCACTCAGAAAAAAAGTTAATTCTGCGGTGCAAAAAATGGCGGAAGATTTGCAAAGCGGTATGATCGATGCTTTCCCTGTTGAAAAGGCTTGCGATTACTGCAAATATGCGGATATTTGTATGCGCGAAGCTGACGGAGCCCAAAGAGAAATCGAGCAAATCGATTTTAACGATGCTGTGAATATGTTGGGAGGCGAAACGTAATGGGAACTAACTGGACAAAGGCACAGCGCGATGCAATTGAGGCCCGCGGCGGCACGGTGCTCGTCTCTGCAGCGGCAGGCTCGGGAAAGACCGCCGTGCTTGTTCAACGCGTGATAGAGCGAATTACCGACAAGGAGCATCCCACGTCCGTTGACAGACTGCTGGTGGTGACCTTTACAAAGGCCGCAGCGGCAGAAATGCGCGAGCGTATTTCAAAGCGTCTTGTAGAAATGATAGAGAGTGATCCTGCCAATTCATATTTAAAACGTCAAAAAATGCTGTTGGCAGGCGCTGACATTTGCACTATGGACAGCTTTTGCAGTCGACTTATTAAGGATAATTTTGAGGATTTAGATATACTTCCGGATTTTTCAATGCTTACCGACTCCGAACACAAAATGCTTATGCGTGAAGCGGTAACACAAATTCTTGATGAGATATATCTTGAAGGCAGAGAAGATTTTGCCGCTCTTTTAGAGCTGTTTACCAACGGCAAAAGTGATGAAAATCTTATAAAAGCGATTTTCGATATGTATGATTTTTCAATGGCCGCACCGTATCCGGATCTATGGCTAATGAATAATTTTAAACATTATTTTGATAATTTGCCCATTGAGCAAAGCGTGTGGGGGAGCTTTGCTCTTGAAAGACTCAGAAAGATACTTAAATATATTTCCGTAAAAATCGACAAAATTCTTCTCGATGCTCCTGATGAAGGCAAGCTTCGCGAGGCTATCGACAGCGATTTAACAGAGATTTCACAGTCGATACGGGAAATTATAGATATGACGTACAGCGGCAAGTGGGATGATATCAAGACAGCGGTCGACGGCTTAAAATTCGAGAAATTTCAGAGTTTTTCCAAAGATGAAAAAGACGATTTGTATTTTGAAATAAAGGACAGACGTGATCTTCTGAAAAAAGATATTGAAAAAGCCCAACAGCTTATGTCCTGCTACTCAGCAGATTTCCTGAGCGATATGGAATATCTTCGTCCCATTATGTCTGCCTTAAGAGAATGTTCTACGCGTTTTTCCGAGAAATTGTTAGAATTAAAGCGTGAGCGAAACGCCTATTATTATTCTGATATACTTCATATGACTTTAAGCCTTCTTGTACGGCGGAACGATGAGGGAAATGCCGAAAAAACACCGTTGGCAATGGAACTGAGCGAATCGTATGACGAGATACTGATAGACGAGTTCCAGGACACTAACGAAGCGCAGAATTTTCTTTTTGATGCCATTTCAAAAAATTCCGAAAATAAGTTTATGGTCGGCGACGTTAAGCAAAGCATTTACCGCTTCCGTCAGGCAATGCCGGAAATTTTTATATCGTTTAAAGACCGATTTAACGATTATGACAGCGGCGATTATCCCGCCCAAATATCCCTTGACCGCAATTTCAGAAGCCGCAGGGGAGTAACGGATGCAGTCAACTTTTTCTTTGATATTTTGATGAGCCGCGAATTGGGGGATATTGATTACAAAAACGGTGAACAGCTTGTCTTTGCAGCCGATTATGAAGAGCACAGTCACGCTGATACTGAGGTGCATATTGTTGAGGCTCCCGACCCGAAAGCATCAAATCTCAAAAATGAATCCCGCTATATCGGTAAGCTTATTAAAGATTTAGTCAACAGCAAAATGACAGTGGGCAAAAAAGGCGAAGAGCGTCCAGTAAGATACGGGGATATATGTATCCTGATGCGAGCCGTTAAAAGTCAGGCTCCCACAGTCGTTCGCGAGCTTGCAAAGATGGGCATACCGGTACATTTTAAGAAAGACGGCGGATTTTTTGATAATGCCGAGGTCATCACCGTTCTTTCAATGCTTAAGGTTATCGACAATCCCGTCCAGGACGTACCGCTGGTGTCGGTTATGCTTTCGCCCATGTTCCCGTTTACCGAGGACGACCTTGCACGGCTCCGTTGTAATGACCGAACGGGCTCGATTTATAATATTCTTAAAAATAATTACGAATCGGATGCAAATATCAAGTATTTTCTTGATACAGTTTCGTCTCTTCGTACACTTTCCGTAACTCTTGGCATCGGTGAGCTTATCCGCAGAATATTTGAGATAACAGCCTACGACAGCGTTGTCGGTGCAATGCAAAACGGCGAAAAACGTGCATTAAATCTGCGTATGCTCATAAATTATGCCGAAGGCTATGAGCAAAACGGCGGACACGGACTGTCGGGCTTTATCCGCTATGTTGATAAGCTGCGTAAAAACGATTATGACTTTGAAGATGCAAATATTGTATCCGAAAATGACGATGTAGTTCGCATAATGACCATACATAAGAGTAAAGGTCTTGAATTCCCTGTAGTCATAGTCGCCAACTGCGGCGGGAGATTTAATCAGGAGAATGACATCAAAGCTTTGGCGGACAAGGATCTCGGCGTGGGTGCCCTTCGTTATGACAGTGAGCTGCATAAGGAGTATGCAACGCAGACATTTACCTCGACAAAAATAAAAAATGAGCTGGAGGAGCTCAGCGAATCACTCAGAGTCTTGTACGTTGCAATGACAAGAGCCCGTGAACGGCTTATTCTTGTGGGCAGTATGTATAAACCCGAAAATAAGATAAAAGAATTATACAGCAGGTATTATACAGGGCGTGATGACAGGAGTGTTCCGCTGTCATTTTGCAGTAGCTTTATGCAGTGGATAACCGTCGCAATGCTTTATCATCCAAGACTTAAAGATTTCGCAAAAAATAATGGCATATCGTCACTCCGTACTGTTGACAACGTGTGTGATATTGATTTTATAATCACCCGATCGCCCGACGAAACAGTAATTGAGGAAAAAACAGAAGAAGCGGCACAGGCGGACGACAGACTGATAAAAATCATCGATGAAAAAGTATCTTATACCTATCCTTACGACTTTCTTGCCCAAACTGCGGTAAAATATACCGCCTCTGCAATGGACAGAGAGCAAAAAAATGATTTTGTGGCAAGCGAGAACCCTGCGTTTATGGGACAAAGCGAGCTCACTCCCGCACAGCGGGGAACACTTAATCACAGATTTATGGAAAAATGTGATTTCGAGAAAGCCGCCGAAAGTGTTAATGCGGAGCTTGAACGCCTCAAGGACGAGGGAGTGTTCACCCCTGAAGAGGCTGATGCCGTTGACAGAAAAAGGGTCGCTGATTTCCTTAAAAGCAAGCTTTTCAGACGGATACAAGCTGCCGACTCATTTTTACGTGAGCAAAAATTTACTATGTCAGTGCCGCTCTCATTTGTAAATGATGATGTACCGAAAGACTTTTCAGACGAAACCGCCGTGGTGCAGGGAGTTATCGACGGACTCATCATTAACGGTGACAGGGGAGAGATAGTTGATTATAAAACCGACTGTGTTAAGGATGAAAGCGAGCTTGCGGAAAAATACTGTCGGCAAATGATGATATACAAAACAGCGGCAGAACAGTGCTTTGGATTAACCGATGTATCCGTAACCCTCTATTCATTTTCGCTTTCAAAAGAAATTTCCGTAAAATTTTAAAAATGTACTTGATTTTTGAATTTAGCTGTGATAAACTTATTAGGCTATGTAAATATGTGCTTGAAAGAGGTGACAATTCATGAAAGAGGGAATCCATCCCCAGTATAAAACAGCAACAGTTAAGTGTGCTTGCGGTGCCACATTTGAAACCCGTTCAACTAAAGATGAATTAAAGGTTGATATCTGTTCAAATTGCCACCCGTTTTTCACAGGTAAGCAGAAGCTTGTTGACACAGGCGGACGCGTAGACAGATTTAACAAGCGTTACAATCTCGAATCCAAATAACATCCGGGTGGTACAAAAATGTACCACCTTTTGTTTTATACTGTATATTATCGGAGGAACTATGGCGTCAGCGGAATATAAAACCGTAAAAAAATTCGGCAGTGATGAATATGTTGTAAAGCGTTCCCGATTTATCGGCTACGCTCGACCCGTTGCGACCGTAGAAGAAGCAAACGGGTTTATTGCCGAGATCAAATCAAAGCATTGGGATGCAACTCATAATGTATATGCTTATATTCTTCGTGACGGCGGCATTAAACGCTATTCCGATGACGGCGAGCCTCAGGGTACGGCAGGCGTTCCCGTACTTGACGTGCTGGAGAAAGAGGGACTAACCGACACTGCAGTAGTAGTAACCCGTTATTTCGGCGGAATACTTTTGGGCGGCGGAGGGCTTGTCCGTGCGTATTCTCATAGTGCGAAAATCGCCGTTGACAGTGCAAAAATCATCACTATGTCACCGTGCAGCGATTTAAAGCTTAAATGCGATTACATTTTTTACGGTAAAATAGGCGCGTTCCTGTCTGCCGAAGGTGCACGCATACTTGACACACAGTTTACCGACACGGTTGATATAACTTTTCGGTTTAAATCTGAATATGTCCCGATTTTTTCTGCAAAACTTACGGAACTTAGCAACGGAAAGTTGACTGCTGCGGTAATAAAAGAGGATTTTTGTGAATTTTAGATTTTTTTCCTAAAAAAATAAAGGATTTTTCATTTTTCGGTCGTATAAATAAATAGAAACAAAAAATAAGGAGGCGAAATGATTTGACTGTTCGTGAAACACTTGAAAATAATGAAAAACTGATACTTTCAAACAGAGCTTGCCTCAGCGTAAATACACGCGGCAGAGAGCGCGAAGAAGAAAAATGCCTGCTGCGTACGGATTTTCAGCGTGACCGTGACAGAATAATACATTCAAATTCGTTTCGCCGATTAAAGCATAAAACACAGGTGTTCCTGTCTCCAGAGGGTGACCACTACCGAACAAGACTTACTCATACGCTTGAGGTCTCGCAAATAGCAAAAACTATTGCCAACGGACTGTTTTTAAACGGTGATCTTACTGAGGCGATAGCACTCGGTCACGACCTCGGACATACTCCGTTCGGACACGCAGGCGAACGTGCCCTTAACAGTGTTTTTCCCGGCGGCTTTCGCCATTATGAGCAGAGTCTAAGGGTGATTGAAAAGCTGGAAAAAGGCGGAAGGGGACTTAATCTAACCTACGAGGTTCGCGACGGAATAGTCTGCCATACCCGCGGTAAAGAGGCTGATACTCTCGAGGGCAGAATAGTGAAGCTCGCCGACAGGATCGCATACATAAACCACGATATTGACGACGCAGTCCGCGCAGGAGTTATGTGCGAAGAGGACATTCCACTTGAAATCAGAAAGACCCTCGGCTTTACCAAATCCGCAAGGATAAATACATTGGTAGTGGACACGGTAAAAAACAGTAGCGAGGATATTGAGCTGTCAGAGGAGGTCAAACAGCCTTTTGACGAGCTCCACAGCTTTATGTTTGATATGGTTTACACCAATCCATGCTGTAAAAGTGAAGAGACAAAGGCAATAGCGATAATAAAACAGCTTTACGGCTATTTTGTCGATAATCCAGATAAGCTTCCGTCCGCATTTGCGTACATAATAGAGGATGACGGCGCATCCCGAGCCGCTTGCGATTATATTGCAGGTATGAGCGACCGCTATCTTTTGGCAGTCTATAAGAAAATATTTATCCCCGATTCTTGGGTCGATATCGGATTAGAGGAGGGCTGATTATGGCTTTAAGCGATGATTTTTTAGCCGAGCTTCGTCAGCGTGCCGATATTGAAAGTATTGTTTCATCCTATGTCAATATAAAAAGGAACGGCAGAATAAGCAAAGGACTTTGCCCGTTCCACAATGAGAAAACGCCGTCCTTTACGGTGTATCCCGATACCCAGTCCTATTATTGCTTCGGCTGCGGCAACGGCGGCGATGTGATTACGTTCATAAAGAATATTGAAAATCTTGATTATATTGATGCTGTGCGCTTTCTTGCAGACCGCACGGGTATGGATATGCCCGAAGAAAATACATACGATCATGCAATGAATAAACGGAGACTGCGTATACTTGAGGCAAACCGTGAGGCGGCAAAATTTTTCCATAACTGCCTTAAAACGGACAGTGGCAGAATAGGATACGCTTATTTTAAAAACCGCGGACTTTCAGACGAAACCATAAAAAAATTCGGATTGGGCTTTGCCCCCGATTCATTCACTGCACTGTCAGATTATTTGCAGAAAAAGGGATATACCCGCGACGAGCTGATACTTGCGAACCTTTCACGTCCGTCCAAAAACGGCAGAGGAATATACGACAATTTCCGCAATCGGGTAATATTCCCCATAATCGACATTCGCGGAAACGTGATAGCCTTCGGCGGACGTGTTATGGACGACTCCAAGCCAAAGTATCTTAATACATCCGACACTCCTGTATATAAAAAAAGTCAAGGTGTATTCGCGTTAAATCTTGCGAAAAAAAGCGGTAAAGACAGCCTTATACTCTGCGAAGGATATATGGATGTCATTGCAATGCATCAGGCAGGATTTACCAATACGGTAGCGGGACTCGGTACGGCTCTGACTGCGGAGCAGGCACATTTGCTGTCTCGTTATGCTTCGGAAATACTCATTTCCTATGATGCCGATGAGGCGGGGCAAAAGGCGGCGTCAAGAGCGCTGACCATATTCAAAAATACCCCCGCCAAAATAAAGGTGCTTCATTTAAACGGTGGCAAGGACCCTGATGAGATAATCAAAAATTACGGTCCCGAAAAAATGCGTGCTATAATTTCAGGCGCAGCAAATGAGATCGAATTCAAACTTTTGTCGGACAGAGCTAAATACGATATAACCACTGACGACGGCAAAAGGCAGTATTTGTTAAGTGCGTCAAATTATCTTGCAGAGCTTGGACCCATAGAACGCGATATTTACGCCTCACGCATAGCGGACGAGCTGTCTGTTTCAAAGGAGGCTATACTGGAACAGGCAAAAAAAGCAGAGAGAAAAATCGCCGCTGTCCGAAAAAAACGCGAATTCACCGATGTACAGCGCCGCGAGGATATGCTGGACAAGCTGAATTCTGAACGGAGAACAAACTTCGCCGCCGCAAAAGCGGAAGAAACGCTGATAGCCCTTGTTATGGCAAATCCGGAATTCTTAAAAGCTGTCGATGAAAAACTCTTGCCCGAGGGCTTTGTCACGGATTTTAACAGACGTATTTACACCGCTGTCCGCGATAGATTGAATGACGGCAAATCTGCGGAAATATCTTTTTTATACAGTACTCTTACCGAGGATGAGATAAAAGCCGTGGCAAAGATACAAACCGTTTCGCACACACTAAAGAATACCGTTCACGAGTGCAATGACTGCATAAACGTAATATTAAATGAAAAAAATAAAAAAAGCCTTGCTGATTTGAATGTGGAGAATATCAGCGACGAGGACTTTTTGAAGTTTTTTAAAAATACTTAAGTGACCGACGGTTACTTAAAGGATCAAGTGAAGGAGAAATTATGGAAAACATCGACAAAAAATCTGCAATTAAAGCTCTTATCGAAAAAGGCAAGGCGGTCGGTAAACTGACGACTCAGGAAATCGACAATGCGATACTTGAGCTTGAAATTGAGATGGACGAGCTTGACAGACTTTATGAGCTCATCGAATCCAACAATATCGAGCTGATTGATGACCTCGGCGATATGGCAAGGGATGCTATAACCGATGAAACGGATATGGTAAAAACCGATGAGGGCGGAAACGGCGATGCCAAAAATCTTATTATGGACGACCCGGTCAGAGTGTATCTTAAAGAGATAGGCAGAGTTCCGCTTTTAACCTCTGAAGAGGAGATTGAGCTTGCCATACGTATAGCCGATGACGATAAAAAAGCCAAACAGCGACTTGCCGAGGCTAACCTGCGACTTGTTGTCAGCATTGCAAAGCGTTATGTGGGCAGAGGTATGCAGTTCCTCGACCTTATTCAGGAGGGCAATCTCGGTCTTATCAAGGCTGTTGAAAAATTCGATTATACAAAGGGGTTTAAGTTTTCAACTTATGCCACTTGGTGGATAAGACAGGCGATCACCCGCGCCATTGCCGACCAGGCGAGAACGATACGTATTCCCGTCCATATGGTCGAGACCATAAACAAGGTCAAAAAGACAAGCAGTCAGCTCCTTCACAAGAACGGACACGATCCGTCGGCGGAGGAAATTGCCGAGGAGCTTAATATGTCACCTGAAAAGGTACGCGAGATCTTACGCCTTGCCCAAGAGCCCGTATCTCTTGAAACGCCTATAGGCGAGGAGGAGGACAGCCATCTCGGTGATTTTATACCCGATGACGATGCGCTTTCTCCCGCAGATGCTGCATCCATATCTTTGTTAAAAGAACAGCTTGCCGAGGTGCTTAAAACCCTTACCCCGCGTGAGGAAAGAGTGCTCTCGCTTCGTTACGGCTTGGACGACGGACATCCCCGTACCTTAGAGGAAGTCGGCAAGGAATTTAATGTCACCCGTGAGCGTATCCGTCAAATCGAGGCAAAGGCGCTTCGCAAGCTCCGTCACCCCAGCCGCAGCAAAAAGCTACGTGATTTTCTCGATTAAAGGGAGTATTCACTGTGAAATTACTGTTTAAACAACGCTTTTTCTCTTGGTTCGATAGCTACGATATTTATTATGAAGACGGCAGTACGGCTTATACCGTAAAAGGCAAGCTCTCGTGGGGGCACAGGCTTGAAATATATGACCCTAACGGCACGCACATTGCGACTCTCAACGAGAGAGTGCTGACATTCCTGCCGAGATTTCAGATATATATCGGGGATGTATACCGAGGCGAAATCGTTAAGGAATTCACTTTTTTCAAGCCGTCCTTTTCAATAGACTGCAACGGCTGGAGCGTTGAGGGCGATTTTTGGCAGTGGGATTATCAAATAAAGCAGGGTGCATTTACAGTAGCCACCATTCAAAAAGAGCTTTTCAGGTGGACCGATACATACGTTATCGACGTTCAAAACCCTGCCGATGCACTTCTTGCCCTTATGGTAACTCTGGCAATAGACGCTGTTAAATGTAATCAGAAGTAAAAATTAACCGCCGACGGCTTGGTCGGCGGTTTTTTTACAGCTTTCCTTTAGATGCAACGTATTCCTTCGGAGTTATACCGTATTCATTTTTAAAACAGGCAATAAAGTAGCTTTCGGAGCAAAATCCCAATCCGTAAGCCACCTCGCTCAGCGTTGTCCCTCTGTCAAGAAGCATCTTTGCAGAGGTCAGACGGCGCTTTTTTACATATTCCGTAACGGTAAGTCCCGTGATTTTCTTGAAAAGCTGTGACAAATAATCTTTGGATAGTCCACACTCGGCGGAAAGTTCCGCGAGAGTAATTTTTGAATGCAGATTTTTGTCGATATACGACACGCATTTTCTGACAGACGACGGATAACTGTGGCGAATTCTTATGGATTTTATCAACTCGGTGATTTCAAAGCATTTTTTAATAAGATAGTCCATTATCTCATTTTCGTCATTCATCACATCTATGCGGCGAATACACGAATCACTCAAATTGTATGCCTCCATTTCGGGAAGACCGCCCTGGATAGCATATCTTGCGGCAATGGTAATGCAGCTAACCGCCCAGTATTTCATTTGGCGAAGACTGTCTTGCGAGAGCTTTCCTGCAACGATGCCCTCCGCGAGCAAATTTTCTAGACAAGCTCCAAGCCGTTCAGTATCTCCGTGCATCATACATGAGTAAAACAGTATTTCCGTTTCATAAGACGTGTGCGATTTACGGTTTTCCCGCTCCCAAAACTCAATATTATCCTTATCGTTGGGCAAAATCTCAATGCTTTTTAAATAATCTTTCATAAGCCTTCACCGAGTTAAGCATAACACGTGGCATCAAAAAAATACAACATAATTTCGATATTTTTATAAGAATTCTTATATTATTTTTATACTGTTATGATAAAATTATCTCAAAGTGAGGTGTATCAAATATGGGCAGCAGAACTAAGGTGACGATAACTGCCGAAAAAGTTAAGGAACTTTTCAGCGCAGCAGGATTTAATGTCACAGGTGAGCCTATACCCGTGACCGAGGGAGAATTCAACGCTATTTTCAGCGTGCCAACAGACAGGGGAGAGACAATAATCAAGCTGTCGCCCGACAATGAGGATAACCTACTCACTTATGAAAAGGGAATAATGAAGCGGGAAATCGATTTTTATTCACTTATAAGCGACAAAACCGATATTCCCGTACCGCGCGTGCTTTACAGTGATCTGTCGAAAAGCGCGGTTTCCTATGAGTGGTTCATAATGGATAAAATCAGCGGAAAAACTCTTGATAAGACTGATTTTTCTAATACTCAAAAGCAAAAAATCATACTGGATATTCTTGCTAAGCATCATAAATTAAGAGGCGACGGATACGGCTACAACGGAGAGTATGATAATTGGTATGACGCAATACGAGCAATGATAACGAATCTCTACCGTGACGGCGAGAATAAGCTTAACAGCTTAAAATACGGGAAAGCGTTTCTTAAAAAGGAGCTTTCATTGGGCGCAAGACTTATAAATGCCGTTGACAAAAATAAAGAACTGTTAAAAAGCATCGACTGTACTCTTGTCAATTTCGATTTGTGGGATAAAAATATGATTTTCGACGGCGAAAAAGTGTATATAATCGACCCCGAACGTGCATTTTTCGGAGATTTTATCAGCGACATCGTTATAACGGATATAATGAAAACCTCGCTTAGTCAAAAGAAAGGCATAATTGAAGAGTACAAAAAAGCAGGCGGTAAGGACATTGAAATAAACCGAGACACCGAAATACGGTTCAATATAATGCTCGGATACATAAGCTTTTTAATGGTTGTCGAAAAATACTACCGCTATTCTTTCCCCGACCCGTATTTTATTCGCAATGCGTATATGATAAAACCGCTTAAAAAGGCTGTTAAAGCATTGGAGAATAAATGAATAGAATAAAAAAAGCTGACATCTAAATTGGATGCCAGCTTATTTATATAGAAAACTTACCACTCCGCTCCCTCTTTGAGGGAGTAAACCGTTTATAATACATTTATTTTACTTTCAACGCCCGCATAGCGTTAAGTATAGCTATCACACTAACTCCAACGTCCGCAAACACGGCCATCCACATATTGGCGATACCGAAAGCGCCCAAAATAAGAAACAGTATTTTTATCCCGAGGGCAAACACAATATTCTGCTTCACTATTTTCAGCGTGCGTTTCGATATGCCCATTGCCGTACCGATTTTGGATATATCATCGTCCATAATAACAATGTCCGCCGCCTCAATAGATGCATCAGAGCCGATACCGCCCATGGCTATTCCCACGTCAGCACGGGACAGAACGGGAGCATCGTTTATGCCGTCGCCCGAGAACAGCAGTCTGCCTTTTTCACTCTTTTCCGAGAATAGTTTTTCGACTATATTAACCTTGTCGGCAGGCAAAAGCTGCGTATGCACCTCGTCAATGCCCAACTTTGCGGCAACTGCCTTGCCGATATTGTCCTTATCGCCCGTCAACATAACCGTTTTACAGCCGAGAGTCTTTAAAGTCCGTATCATATTTTCTGAGCCTGTTTTAATTTTGTCCGATATCACTATATGTCCCGCGTAAACGCCGTCGACAGCCATATGAAGAATCGTACCGATTTTATGACATTCGTGATATTCTACCCCGAAATTCTCCATCAGTCTGCCGTTGCCTGCCAGCACCGTGTGACCCTCAATATCTGCCTTGATTCCGTGCCCGGGAATCTCTTGAGCAGCATTTATTCTTGAAAAGTCAATTTCTTTACCGTAATACTTTTTGACGGATTTTGCTATGGGGTGGTCGGAGAATCCTTCAGCCAATACACAGTATTCAAGCATCTTATCCTCGTCATATTTATTCGGATGCACTGCCGTAACCTCAAAGGAACCTTCCGTCAGTGTACCTGTCTTGTCGAACACGGCAATTTCACATTTAGCAAGCTCCTCCAGATAGCACGAGCCTTTTACGAGTATACCTTTTTTTGATGCTCCGCCGATTCCGCCGAAAAAGGTGAGAGGTATTGAGATAACAAGGGCACACGGGCAGGATATTACAAGAAATGTAAGCGCACGCGTCAGCCACGTCGTAAATCCTCCGCCGAGTATAATCGGCGGCAGTAAAGCTAAAACGACCGCACTGATAACGACTGTGGGAGTGTAATACTTTGCAAACCGTGTTATAAAATCCTCGCTTGCCGCCTTGTTGGAAGAGGACTCCTCAATAAGCTCCAAGATTTTTGTTACGGTCGATTCGCCGAATTCACTCGTTACACGCACTCTTATAAGACCGCTCATGTTAACGCATCCGCTTGTTACCGTGTCACCCACATCTGCATCTTTCGGCAAAGATTCACCCGTCAATGCAACCGTGTTGATGCTTGTCGTACCGTCAATAATAACACCGTCCAGCGGGATTTTTTCGCCGGGTTTTATTATTATAATATCGTCGATATTTACCTCTTCGGGATCAACCTGTATTATCTCGCCGTCTTTCTCAATGTTGGCGTAGTCAGGGCAAATATCCATTAAGTCTGATATTGATTTTCTGCTTTTTGCGACTGCCGCACTTTGAAAAAACTCACCGACTTGGTAAAACAACATAACGAATACCGCTTCGTCAAATTGCTGTGTTCCCAAAGCGCCGATAGTGGCTATCGCCATAAGAAAATTTTCATCGAACACCTGTCCGTGCGCTATGTTTCGAACAGCCTTCCACAAAACATCATATCCCGCAATTAAATAGGGGATAAGAAACATTGGCAGAGCCACATACCATTTTAGTTCTATAAAATGCTCCGTTATTCCAAACGTTATAAGTAAAACAGCGCTTACCGCTATTCTGATAATGACTTTTTTCTGTTTTTTGCTCATATTATGCCTCAAAAAACTATCTTACAGTCAGGTTCAATGCGCTTGCAGATTGCCGCAGCCTCTTTAATGATACCGTCAATCGCAGATTCGTCAGCCTCAATAGTCAGCTTTTGTGTCATAAAGCTGACTTTAGCGTTTTCAACACCGTCGATTTTTTTGATAGCGTTTTCCATTTTTGCAGCGCAATTAGCGCATTCAAGGTCAATAAGCTTGTATGTCTTTTTCATAATGATTATCTCCTTTATTCACAAATATGTTCGATTCCTTGGTCGAGAATAGCTCTAACGTGATTGTCGGCAAGCGAATAGAAAATAGTCTTGCCGTCACGTCTGAATTTAATAAGCTGTGACTGCTTAAGCACCCTTAGCTGATGCGATATGGCGGAGGACGACATATTCAGCACTTGGGCTATGTCGCAAACGCACATTTCTGACTCAAACAGCACATATAGAATTTTTATCCGCGTACTGTCCGCAAAAACCTTGAAAAGCTCCGAAAGATCATAAAGGAACTCCTCATCGGGCATCGTTTCGTTTACCTTTTTGATAATATCCTCGTGTACGCAAAGATATTCGCAGTTCGGTGCATCCTTTGATGCACTTTTTTTCACAGCATCACTCATTCTTTCATCTCCTTATTATATATTGTATGTAGCACACATGAGCAACTTTAAACATCAACTCAAATTTTCATTTGAATAACTGTTCAAATGTATTATATGCAATATCAAAATATTTGTCAATAGTTTTTGATTTGAAAAGTTTAATATATGTTAAATATGTATACAATAAACTTACAATTCTGCCGATTTTTATTGCTTTAGTAGTACAAATTAGAAACACCCGGACGGGTTTATAAAAAGGCTTAAAAATTTTTAAAAAAGCTGTTGACATTTGTCGCTCTGTTTGATATTATATACGAGCGCCTTGAGCAGGGCACAAACAAATGCCACTTGAGAGCGCAGTCTTTTGCACCTTGAAAATTAAACAACGACAAGAAAAAAGGACCCTAAGAATTTTT
>JAFLUM010000030.1 GCA_022508805.1 Oscillospiraceae bacterium
ACCGAAAGAATGCTATGCGTTGGAGGATTCTAAGAATGGTTTGTTATCCGCATATAGGGCAGGATGTAAACCTATAATGGTTCCGGATTTATGGCAGCCGGATGAAGAAATAATGAAGGTTATAGTTGCCCGATATGATGATCTGGAACAGGTAAAAGTAGCTTTTGAGAATGGGGATTTGTAAAATGCGTACGAAGGGGAAAAATGAATTGATATGTATATCGAATATGGAAAACATAAATGCAGTGCTGATTGAAGATGGGATAAGTCAAAAGGAACGTTTAATTCAGCTCAATAAGATTGCAATACATCAGATGTCTATTTTAGAGGAATAAAATGCAAAAGTCTTAAAATGATTTTAATTCCCCGCTTACAAACACTTAAAAAGAGCCGACTTTACTACCTTGACGGCGGTAAAATCGGCTCTATATTTTTGGCGTGTTGTTTTAATTCTAACCAAATGGACAAAGCCTATTTCTCTACGCAGAGCATCACCGCAGGCGCAGGCTTATCGTACCCATTGAGAAACAATCCGCAGTTCTTAGCCTCGAATACGACTGCCATCGGGAAACTGTCGCAGCACTGCTTATACTGCTGCCACCTGGGTACGGACTTCAGATGTTTAGGCAGCTTAACGGGATTCTTCATCAGCTTCATAAATTCATTGTGGAACTCCGTCGAGATCATATTATCGTATTTTTCACTCAGCTTATAAATATCCCACCTGTCCTGCATTGCTATCACGGGGATATTGAGCAGCAGCTTCTTGTCATCATCTCTGCGGAAAAAATTTATGCTGATAAGCTCGTCTATTTTGTCAAGTACTTTCCCGTCAAACATCTCAAATAGATCGTAATTTCTGAGATATACCGAATAATACAACTTTGTCATTGAGGACAGGTGCGAAAAATTATGATCAGTCTTACCAAGTATAGAAGGGTCGGTATCATAACTGCATAGAGATATTCTTTTTGCGCCAAGAACGTAGGCTGTATCGGTGACACATTCACCGCTTATGTCATATATCACATAGCTGCGCGAATCGTAATCATAGCCATGAGGATATACATTCCCCATTGCGAACCACTTGCCGCCATTCGGTCTGTCGGGATATTCCTCAAACGGGAGCATACCTCCGCATACCTCGTCACGCACATTATTTACAGCGTGCAAGACTGTTCGCACGGCAAAAAAGCTCTCCAGCTTTACAGCCTGTTCACGGCTCTGCTTTTTGTAGTAGTTCCTCTCCCGCAGCTCTTCCAGACCCTTGTCAACTATCTTCCATATGTCGCCGCAGAGCTGCTTTGCAAGTTCGACCTGCAAAGGTACATTTACCGTTCTGTCGGTTTCGGTGTAGATTATAAGATCGGTATATACCTTGTCGGCAGACTCTTTCATAAGCTCATCTTTTACAAGCCGCTCAACGATAGGCTCAATAAACGTTGTTGATATGCCTATTGCTTTCGCCAACTCGGGTATGGTAACGGGCTTATCATACGCAAGTATCAGCAGATTCATAGCTATCTTGTCATTTCCTACCGTGGAAAAAGGCTCACCGTCCAAACCACTCCGTCCACTGTTGGATATCCACAGATCGTCGGGTTCATAACTCTGTTTAGAATAATTTTCCATAGCAAACTCCTTTCGAATATGCTTTCTCCCTGTGAACAGGCGATTTTTCACGGTGTTTTCTGGAATACCGAGCTGCACTGATATCTCAGCTATGCTCTTGCCGTTCATATAATGCT
>JAFLUM010000004.1 GCA_022508805.1 Oscillospiraceae bacterium
TACACAGTGCCGCTTGCTCTAAGAAAAATGTTGCAAACACCCGTCTGCGTGAGGCCCCTATGCCTCGTAAAACGGCAAATTCCATTCTTCTGCCGTTTATCATCAGCCAGGATATGATAAAGCCGATAAGCGCCACCGCCAAAAACAGCACAGGTAACAGGATATTGCTGAAAGCTATGTACCGCCGCAGTCCGCCCAGTGTTTCCGTAAATTCTTGGTCCTTTAGTAAAACGGTGGTTCGGTTACGTTCTACCTTGCCCACCTGACTGTAGGAATTGTCTGACAGGAAGGTCTTGAGGGACTCCAAGTCATAAGCGGAGTTTAACGTAAATCGACAGGTTTGGAAAGTGGTTGTGCCGTAATAAAGCTTTTCAAAGTTTTCCTGTGTGTAGATCGTGGACGGGAGCGGTTCGTTTTCTTCCATAATATCGGTTTCTCCCGTGATCCAAGCAGGGTCGCACCAAAAGCTGAGCGGTGCATAGAGATTGGCTTTTTGTCCCATTTGCTGGAAAGAACCTACGATTTTGATCGGAAGCGGGAATTCCCGTTTCCAAGAGTAGTAGCCTTGCGGAATCATATAATGATGCGTAGTACGGAGCATGATATATGTCTCATCACCAAGTTGTAAGCCGCGCTTTTCCAGAAAAGCGTTGCCGGCAACTACCGGATAAGGTGACATCTCACCGTAAGACCTAAAAGCGCTGTAAACGGGCTGAAGTTCGGTATCTTCAAAGAAGTTTTCGCCCCAACCCTCAAGCCACCGTATCTCCGGTCGGTCGGTATAGTAAAATTCAGGGATAGCATCGAGGCTGTTGGCCGCCGCCAGCACAGGTTGACTGTCTATCCATCCTTCTCTTGCCTCATCACCGAAAGCGTTGTCTCCAAAAGGCGGCATTTCTTCTTCAAGCCAGTAATTCCAGTTTAAAGAAACTGAAATATCAGATAAAAGACCTGATTTCCACAGCTTTCGGGCTGAGGGAGCGGATATATCTATATTGGCGGCACTGCGCCCGTTCAGAGAGACCACTTGTCCCTCTAATCGGCTGTTTTCGTAAAGCTCGTCTAATTGCTTACTCCAGCCTGAGGTCTCGACGGTCAGAATTCCTATCATAATTGTGAGTACCAACGCCACCGCAGGAACAATTCCCGACCGCCAACCGCCGCGTTTGGCAGAAAGCAACGCAAACCGTGCTGCACCGCGTCCGAAAAGACTGGTTTTACCTTTGGGTACTCTGACAGCAGTCTTGCCTTTTTTGAGGGTGTCCGCCCGCCGTGCCTGATGCAGAAAAATAAGACAAAGAATCAGTGCAACAATAAACACTGCTGCGCAGACTAAAACAGAATACCATATGGAAATGCCGCCTGCTTTCGGCGCATCACGAATGACACCGAGAGCCGCGTTGCTGTAACGTGTGTCCACGGCATAAAGCTTTTTCGCAATAAGTAAAGCAAAAGCTGTGACCCCGTTCAGAGAGAGATGTCCAACGACCGCGCCGACTGCCGATGCCGCGAAGGCTATAAGTGATGCTCCCGACAAGAGCCAAACCCGTATCTTGCCCACAGGTGTTCCCAACGAGGTCATCACATGTACCGTCTCCCGCTGCCGTCCTACAAAAAGATAGGCAAATAAGAACAGTACCGCCAGTGCTCCTAAAGCAGTTGCGGCCGTCACCACCATAGCGGTGGAACGCAGAGCTTGAATGGGCTGAGCAGCAGCGGAATAACCCTGATCGTAGAGTGTCATACGCACCTGCGGGGGCATAAGCTCCTCCAGCTTCGCCGCAGCCTGAACGGCAAAATCATTATCAAGCACCGCTCTGCCCAGTCCGTAGCCGAACAGCGGTGAGGAAAAGCCGCCTTCAGCCTTTGACACCCATATAACACCCGCGTAATCTGCCTGTTTATTTGTCACACCCACAACTTCCAAGGTGCGGTTATCGTCGGTCTTAGTTAAATCGTAGCGATTCTCCGAATCTGATATAAGCAGAGAAATATCTACCGTGTCCCCCACGCCTATGCCCGTTTGTTCGGCAGTGTTGCCGCTGAGCAAGCACACACCCGATTCGCCGGACATAGGAAAACGTCCGTCCTCAAGGTAGAGAGTTCCCTGCTGAAATGGCTCTAAAGCGGCAATATTATCGCTTGACGTCAGGGTAGCGGTGTTGTTTGCCGTGCGGTAATAATCCGCCGTTTGGACGAATAAGCTGTCTGTCAAAGCGGGATCATCATCACCTGAGAGCTCTAACCACGGCTTTGTTTCACATCCCTCGTAAAAACCCGTTACAACGAACGTGCGATTTGAACTGATGTGGACAAATCGCCCGTGCACCAAATACTTTTTCCCGTAATCGGCTGAAAGTGAAAGATCGGTGTCGCTGAGATCAAAAAGACCAAAGACATTGTCCTTACCCTCTCGGGTGTATAAAACCTGATCGATCCTGCCTAAAAATCCGTTTTCCCGAGGGGAAAGATTGGATACAACGATCACGCCACAGTCGCTGTACGGAACGTCGGCGCCTGCAAGCTTATAGCCTGCCATATTGACAAGCGTACTATCCGTGCGTTCCCAAAGCTCCACGCCGTCCACAGCGGAAATGGCAGCATCATTAAGAGCGGACGAGGCCTGCCTCGCCTGCTCGTCTGCTGCGTTCTCATCGGGATAGTCCTCGCCCATATATTCAGCCAAAACGATAGATGTATATGTCTCGTTAAAGCGGGTCAGAAGCTGTGCACAATATGCCCACATTCCGACACCCAGCGTCAGCGCTACGGTCAGGACAAAAATCAGTAAAGTAAAGAGAACTGTGCGGCCTTTTGCACGCAAAGTAGTCAGTATTCCGTTTCGCGAAGGCATAATTTTATTCACCTCTCCGTGCAGTTGTTTATTGATAAATACATTCTATAACACCAAGCCCTATATAACAAGATTTTGCATTGAATTGATACTAAATTGACATAATTTGAAGTATAGCCAAAGATACCACCTATATAATAACAAATCAGCAAGGGAAAAGGTTACAAAAAAGAACGGTAAACTTTTGCTTACCGTTCTTCAAATTGCTATTTTTCAAATCCGTGAACCCAATCCGACCGCAGATAGTAGATAAGATATATGACTGAGCTTATCGCCCACGTGATCGGATATGCCCAGTAAATAAGCTCTATTCTGCCTATCAGCTGTGTGACGAGCACGATATAGATGATGCGTATTACGCACCAAACCGACAGCATAACGAACATAGGCACAAAGGCTTTGCCCGCACCGCGGCAGACGGCGGCAATAGAATGGGAAAAAGCCAAAAGGAAGTAGAAAAGTGCCACCGTTCGTCCCTGCTGAACGCCGAGCGCAATAACACCCGGAGTTTTGTCAAACATTCCGATAAAATGAGGAGCCAGCAGAAATACGCATACTCCGATAAGCTCCGCCAACAGTACCGCTGAGAGAATGCAGAACCGAGCGCCTTTTTTTGTGCGTTCATACTGCTTTGCGCCGAGGTTTTGGCTGATAAACGTGGTACACGCCATATTGAAGCTTGTAATGGGTAAGAAGGCAAAGCCTTCGATTTTGGCGTGTGCCCCGTAAGCTGCCATTGCCAGCTTTCCGAAGGAGTTTATCTGTGACTGTACCACCACATTTGCCAAAGCGATAACGGAATTTTGAATTCCCGAAGGCAATCCGTAACGGATAATTTCCTTGAGAAGAGCCTTATGAAAGCGTATCTTTTTAAGCTTCACCGTGAAAATATTGCCTTTTTTGAACAGATATATCATACAGAGTACAACGCTTGCCATTTGAGATATGACCGTTGCCACCGCGGCCGACCATACGCCCCAACGGAATACCGCAAGAAACAGCAGATCCAGTGTGACATTGAGAAGTGACGAAAAAATCAAATAATACAGCGGACGGCGACTGTTACCCAAGGCGTTCATAATGCTGCGGCAGATATTATAAAGAACCATAGAAAGACCGCCTATAAAGTAGAAACGAAAGTATTCCACTGCTTTCGGAAAGACCTCGGGGGCTGTTTGCATCCATTTGAGAATCGTGGGTGTGAACAATACACCCGCAAAAGTCAGAATTATTCCACTGACAATACCGAAGGCTAAAAGCGTATGAATGGCTTTTGAGACACGTTCTGCATCATTGGCACCGAAATACCGTGCGATAACTACTCCGCCGCCCATTGACGCTCCGGCAAAAAAGCTTATCATCAAAAAGATAAGCGCACCAGAGGATGTTACTGCCGCCAGTGCCTCAGTTCCCAAATACCGTCCGACTATCAACGCGTCAGCAGTGTTATAGAGTTGTTGAAACAGGTCGCTTAAAAAAATAGGCAATGCAAAGCCTATCATCAGCTTGTACGGGTTACCGACTGTCATATCTCTTACTTGAGAAGAGTGAGTGCTGTGCATATGTGTATGTGTATGAGTCATTATTTCCTCCGTGAATGTACAATAAGGTCTAAACCCAATAAGTATACATCGTTTTTTGTGCCTTGTACAGACTTTTTTAAACAAAATTCTGCACAAATTACATTGCGGAGACTTTGTAATTATGTTATACTTTTTTATGTCTACAAAAAAGGAGCTTTACACATGATTTTCGGAAAACATATAAATCGGTTTTACATAAAATACGCAGGTTGGCTGCTGCTCGGTTTGGTGTCACTGGTCGTGGTGGACTATATGCAGTTAGTCATCCCTAATCTGTTGCAGCTTGTTATCAACGGCATAAATGACGGCGGCGTTACCGTTGACGGAGTTTGGAAGCCATTTGATATGGATTTTTTGCTGGACAGTATCTGTTTCCCTATGATCATAGTGATTTTAACTATGGTGACAGGGCGTTTTCTTTGGCGCATTTGCTTTTTCGGCTCTGCCATTAAGGTGGAGACCGATCTGCGCAACCAAATGTTTGACCACGCCAAGGATCTTTCACAGCAATTTTATCAAGTGAACAAAGTCGGCGACCTTATGAGCCTTTTTACCAACGATTTGGAAACTGTACAGGACTGCTACGGCTCAGGACTTTTGATGCTTTTTGATGCTTTGCTCTTAGGCGGTTTGGCGATCTACAGAATGTGGCAGATGAACCCTCTGCTCACGGGACTGTCACTTATTCCCATGGCACTCCTTTTGGGGTCGAGCACCGTTATCGGAAAATATATGACGAAAAAATGGGATATAAGACAAGCCGCTTTTTCTAAATTATCCGACTTTTCGCAGGAGAGCTTTTCGGGTATTGCCGTGGTAAAAGCATTTGTCAAGGAGGGCAAAGAGCTTTGGTCCTTCAAAAAGCTGAACAGAGAAAACGAAACAGCCAATGTGGACTTTACACGGGCTTCGCTTCTTTTGCGTACATTTGTGACACTGTTTGTGGAATCAGTCATCTGTATTATTTTAGGCTACGGCGGATGGCTTGTATATAACGGTGTTTTTAACGCAGGTCAGTTAGTGGAGTACATAGGCTATTTCAACGCCATTGTTTGGCCGATTATGGCTGTATCTGAGCTTATTGATATGACAAGCCGCGGAAAGGCATCTCTTAACCGTATCAGTGAGTTGTTGAATGCCAAACAGGATGTGGTAGACCGCCCCGACGTGACGGCTTTAAACAGTGTAAAGGGTAATATAGAGTTTCGTGACCTCACCTTCCGTTACCCCGACGGGGAATACGACGTCCTTAAAAACGTTTCTTTCAGTATCAATGCCGGTGAGAGCGTTGGTCTTGTAGGTAAAACAGGAGCAGGCAAAACCACACTGGTAGATCTGATCCTGCGAACGTATAATGTACCTGACGGTACTGTTTTTATAGACGGCTGTGATGTAAACAGTGTTTCCATCCGTGACGTCCGCGCCGCTGTGGCATATGTTCCGCAGGATAACTTTCTTTTCAGCGACACCATTGCCAATAACATAGCTTTTGCAACAGATGATATCGACCGTGAAGAGATAGAAAAGGTAGCGGTTCTTTCTGACGTTGACGGTAATATCAGGGAATTTGCCGATGGGTATGAGACTGTTTTGGGTGAACGGGGCGTTACCGTATCAGGCGGACAGAAGCAGCGAATTTCAATAGCCCGAGCGCTCTTGAAGAATGCTCCCATCCTGATTTTGGACGATTCCGTTTCCGCAGTTGACACTAAAACGGAACGGACGATTTTAGAAAATCTACGCACTACCCGAAAAGGGCGCACAACAATACTCATTGCTCACCGTATTTCCACCATTGAGCAAATGGACAAAATTATCTTTATTGACGACGGCAGAGTGGCGGCGGTAGGTCCCCACGATACACTGTACGGGACGTGCCCTGACTACCGTCATATGGTGGACCTTCAGCGTCTTGAAGAGGAAGGGGGAAAACACAATGCGTGAGTATTTGCCTATCCTTATAGTCGGAAGCATCATCGGTGTTTTTGCCGTTATCTTTGTAGTAGCTTACGCCGGCATCAAGAACAAGAAACAGGCTATCGGCTTTGACCGTAATATGCCTGACGGTGAAATTTTACGCCGCTTGCTGCGATATGCCATGCCGTACCGAAGAAATTTTCTTGTGGTACTGCTCTTAATGCTCTTGTCAATTTCCTACGACCTGATCTCTCCCCTTTTGGTAGGCAATATTGAAGAGATGATAAAGGACAAATTTGAATTAGCCGACCTGTTTGCGACTGTCGGCATATATGCAGGAATTCTTATCGTCTCTATGGTTTGTACATATTTTCAGGGAATTATTCTGCAAAAAACCGGGCAAAAAATTCTCTCGGCACTGCGGCAGGATGTATTTACTCACATTGAGAGTCTGTCACACAATCAGCTCAATCAAATTCCCGTAGGCAAGCTGGTCACACGCGTCTGTAACGATACCAATGCCATTTCGATGATGTTCACCAACATATTGGTCACCATGGTTAAAAACGTGTTTATAGTGTTCGGCGTACTGGGAGCTATGCTTATTAAAAACTATATGCTCACGTTGATGATACTGTGCTTTATTCCGTTCCTTGTGCTGTTTACGGTGATTTTCCGAAAATTCAGCCGCCGTGTATACCGACAGGTAAAGGATAACACCACCGACATCAACACATATCTGTCAGAAAATCTGTCGGGTATTAAAATCACACAGGCATTCAACCGTGAGCAGGAGAAATTCAGGGACTTTTTGACACGCAGCAACCGACTGAAAAAATCAAAGCAGCGGCAAATCTTTGTTTTCGGTATATTCAGACCTATGGTATATATGCTGTATATTTCCTCGGTTATGTGTCTTTTGTATTTAGGCGGACGCGGATATATACATAACACGGTGTTTATGGGGCAGGTCGTTACCGGCGGCACAATCGTCACCTTCTATATGTACATATCTAAATTTTTCAATCCCATTCAAACCCTCGCCGAGCAGTTCAATATGCTCCAGTCGGCTTTCGCCTCGGCAGAAAAGATTTTCTCGGTTCTTGATATGGAGCCCGAGCTCACAGACGAACCTGATGCCATTGAGCTGTCAGAGATTCGCGGTGAGATAGAGTTTAAAGACGTATGGTTTGCCTATAACCCGGGCGAATGGGTGCTCAAAGGTGTCTCGTTCCATATTGACCCAAAACAGACGGTGGCATTTGTAGGTTCTACAGGTTCGGGCAAGACCACTATTTTGTCGCTTATCTGCCGCAACTACGATATTCAAAAGGGTCAGATTTTAATTGACGGCATCGACATCCGTCATATTAAAATCTCCTCTCTTCGTCGGCACTTTGGGCAGATGCTCCAGGACGTTTTCCTGTTCTCGGGAACTATTCGCAGTAACATTGCTCTTCGTGAAGAGTCCTTTACCGAAGAACAGATTTGGGAAGCCTGCAAATATGTTAATGCCGACCGCTTTATCGGTAAATTAGATGACGGTTTGGACGAGGTAGTCAGAGAACGCGGCAACAACTTTTCCGCAGGTCAACGTCAGCTTTTGAGCTTTGCCCGCACAATTCTTCATAAGCCTGCGGTTATGATCTTGGACGAGGCAACAGCCAATATTGATACCGAAACTGAACTGCTGATTCAGGATTCTCTTGAAAAAATGAAAAATATAGGCACAATGCTGATCGTGGCGCATAGATTATCTACTATTCAGCACGCTGACAATATCATCGTGCTGTCCCACGGCGTAATTCAGGAGCAGGGCAGCCATCAGGAACTGCTCAAGGCACGGGGACGGTATTATCAGCTTTATACGATTCAGTACGAAGCCCAGCAGTTGTAGTATTGCAAAACATAAAAAAGGCAATTTCTCTTATTTGAGAAGTTGCCGTTTTTTATTTATGCTAATTTATCGATTATATCAATGACCTGCTGTAAGTCGGTTATTTCATAATCGATTTTTATATCGGTATTGTTTGTCTTTCCGTCGGGGTTATACCAGCAGCAGAGATAGCCTGCGTTGTTTCCGCCACGCATATCACCTGTGAGTGAATCACCGACTATCATTATTTCGCTGTTGTCGTATGGAGGAATATTTTTGCGAACATAGTCAAAAAATTCTACGGACGGCTTTTCAAAGCCGATTTTATCGGAAATAAATATTCCGTTGAAAATTTTGTCAAGTCCCGAAAGCTCTAATTTTCTTTTTTGAGCGATATAAGTTCCGTTTGTCACCGCATACTGCTTTACTCTGCCACGCAGCGCCTCCACTGTTTCCGGTCCGTTATCAAAGAAAAACACCTTATCGCCTAATCTTACTTGATACTCGCTGTTAAAATCATCAATACGGTCAAAACCGAGATTTTCAAGGGTAAAAAATTCTTCAAATCTGCCCCGAAGAACCTGCGGTTTTGTGATTTCACCAAGCTCAAGGCGTTTCCAATATTTTTGGTTTATTTTTGAGTATCTTTCAATCATTTCATCGGTACACTCGCCAAGTCCAAACAGCTCAAAGCATTTTTTTATGCCGTATTTTTCTGACTTTAAAAAGTTCAGCAAGGTTCCGTCAATATCCCACAGCACCGCTTTGATCATTATTATCCCTCACCAGTTTATAATTCCGAGATGCTCCAAAAGAATTTTGAGTCCTATCAAAATGAGAATGATGCCGCCTGCAAGCTCTGCTTTGCTTTTATATTTTGCGCCGAATTTGTGTCCGATAAAAACTCCCACGGCGGAAAGTATAAATGTAGTGGCACCGATAAGCGAAACGGACGCACCGATATTCACGCCTAAAAATGCAAATGTTATGCCGACGGCAAGAGCGTCGATGCTTGTAGCAATTGCGAGGACTGTCAGCTCCTTTAAATCGAGAGTTACGACAGACTCCAGCGCGTCCTCATCTTTCTTAAAGGATTCATATGCCATTTTGCCGCCGAGAAACGCAAGCAGTGCAAAAGCTATCCAGTGGTCGATGCTTGTTATGTAGCTTTCAAACTGTTTACCGAGAAGCCAGCCGATAAAGGGCATAAGTGCCTGAAATCCGCCGAAGAACAGTGCGATAAGCCCTGTTTGCTTATAATTTATTTTTGGCATTTTAAGTCCCTTACACACTGCAACTGCAAATGCATCCATTGACAGTCCAACGGCTATTACAAAAAGCTCCCACAGCTTCATAAACCTTCTCCTCGTCTTAATAAAAAGGACTCCGATATGACTGTTGTGCCATATGTGAGTCCTTTGACTTCTCACTTACAAAGTACGGAAATTTTACCATAATTACCGTGCTTTGTCAATCACGGATAATTTTTTCATAAGTATGCAGGCAAGCTCATAATCAAGCTCGTCATCGATATCGACAGACTCATATTTATTCATTATAAAGGCTCGACTTCTCGCACCGAAAAAGTGCTTTTGCCGGAAATATGCATCGGGTTTGGCAATGTATATAGCTCCGTTGGGGCTGTACTCTTTGTAATTTTGTCTGCGGTAGACTGAAAAATCGTCATCAAAATATTTTAGACTTTTGTCATCGCCGACAGGTCGGACAAGAGATGAAGGAAATTCTGCCTCCTTTACCGACACAAGGAAATCAAAGTCCTGTCTGTTCTCTTCAAACAGCCTGCACGCCTCGCATATATGCTTTTCGGTGCGCATTGGCGAGGTCGGTTGGAGCAGAACAAAATAATCAATATTGCAAGGTAGGCGGTGCAGTAAATCCTCAAGCACCGCATAAGTTGTCGCAGTGTCGCTTGAAAGCTCTCCCCCGCGCATATAAACCTCTGCTCCGCATTTTTCGGCAATTTCTTTGTATTTCAGTGAATCCGTTGAAACGATAACCGCGTTAAACATATTACATTTTAACGCCGCTTCAATGGTATACGACATCAACGGCTTGCCGCAAATATCGATTATATTTTTGTCTGCCAGACCTTTAGAGCCTGAACGGGCAGGGATAACGGCTATCTTTTTCAATAAATCACTCCACATTAATATTAATATCGTAAAATTTCTTTTTGAGCCTATCGGATGTAAAATCTGTCATTTTTTCTTTTAGAATACGGACTATTTTTTCAGATGTGTTGCCGTCGCCGTAGGGATTTTTGGTTCTGTGGGCAAGCTCAACAAATTCAGTACTGTTTGCCTTATCTATGGCACGGCAAATATCATCGCAAACAGGTTCGCAGTCAATAACGCTTTCTGCCCGTATCCTGCCGCGCTGACGGTCGCCTATATTCACGGTGGGTATTTTAAAGGACGGCGCCTCCAAAAGTCCGCTTGACGAATTGCCGATGACCGTTTTGCAGTATTTAAGTGCCGAAAGATACCGCCTAAGCCCTAACGAGTTGACAGCGCAGACATTGTCATTGGTGTTTGCAAACTCGTCTACCATCTTATTTATTATCCGTCCGTCAGAGTCCGCTCCCGCCTTTGTGATGATATATTTCATTTCGCCGTGCTTGCCGAAAGCCTTTAAAAGCTCGCCGAACTGTTTTTTTGAAGTATCCTCTTCCAGCGTTACGGGATGAAAGGTCACAACGGCATAATCGCGGTCAAGGGAAAAAGCAAGGCTTTTTTCAAGCTCTTCTTTTGACATAAGCGGCGTTTTGAGGGCGTTTTCCGCTCCCGTGCCGCCTACAGCGAACACTCTTTCAGGTGATTCGCCCAGTTGAATTACTCTTTTGCGGTATTCTTTTGTGCTTGTGAAATGAAGATAGCTCATTTTTGTTATGGCGTGGCGGACAGCCTCGTCAACTGCGCCCTCGGTGGTCTCGCCGCCGTAAAGATGGATTATGGGAATGCGTGCATTCGCAGCCGCACAGCAGACCGCCAGCGTTTCGTATCTGTCGCCGAGCACCATAAGCGCGTCGGGCGTACTTTCGGCAAAATAATCGGCAAAGCCCATCATTGCAAGTCCCATACTTTTGGATATTGCCGAAGGAGTATCGGTGCTTAAAAGTATTTCAATTTTTTTGTGGATTCTTATGCCGTCGCTTTCAATATCCTTATAGGTAAGTCCGAATTCAGGCGACAAATGAGCGCCTGTTACAACGACCTTGACACTGAAATCATCGGTTTTATTTAATGCGTCAATAATAGGCTTTAACAGTCCGTATTCCGCCCTTGTGGCGGTCAAAACCGCAATTTTTTTCATAGCTCTATCAGCTCGTCCTCTTTAAAATCTCTGACCGCCGCCGTTCCCAGCACCTCAAACCATTTCATAGGCGAAATACCGTTGCCGGGACGCTTTGCGGTGATATTATTCTCAGTTAATATTTCGCCCCGTTTGATATCGCGCTTTGCGACAATGCTCTTTCTTGCTGCGGATATATTGGAAAGCTCAGATATATCAGGCTTTTTTTCAAAGCATCCTAAAGCTTTTTCGGTATTTCTTATATACGATACCGTATTTTTAAGCTCATCGGGTTCAAGGCTCGCCTTGTGATCAGGTCCGCTCATATTTTTATCAAGCGTAAAATGCTTTTCGATAATTTGAGCGCCCATAGCCACAGCCGCGACAGACACTTCAAAGCCTTTTGTGTGGTCGGAATAGCCTACAGTACAGTTAAATCTTTCGCGCAGAGTTATCATTGCGTTGAGATTCACATTTTCATACGGCGTTGGGTAATTTGTGGTACAGTGTAAAAGCGATATTTCCCCCGAACCGTTTTGACGGAGTATTTTAACTGCTGTTTCCACCTCTTCTAATGTACACATACCCGTTGACATCACGACAGGTTTGCCTGTTTTGGCTATTTCCATAAGATACGGCAAGTCGTTTATCTCACCCGACGGTATTTTCCAAAATTTCATACCGAGTGTATTTAAAAAGGCTATGCTTGGGATGTCAAAGGGTGTGGACAGAAAATCTATTTTTCGATAATCGCAGTAATTTTTGATTTCTTCGAAATCATTAAAGGAAAGCTCTAATTCTTTGAGCATTTGTAGCTGGCTTTGAATTTTACCCGTATTTTCATTTTGATATTTAGCTTGAGCACAGTATTTTGATACTAAATTTTCAGCCTTAAAGGTCTGAAATTTGATACAGTCCGCACCTGCTTCCGCCGCTTTGTCCACGAGCTTTTTGGCAATTTCCAAAGAGCCGTTGTGATTGACTCCTGCCTCAGCGATAATGTAAACACTCATTTTTCTTTCTCCTTGCAGGGATTGCCGTATGCAGTTTTGCCGTCAGCAATATTTTTTACGGCAACGCTCCCTGCACCTATAGTGACATTTTTCCCGATTTTGATCTGTTGACGGATTACCGAACCTGCGCCGATATGCGAACCGTCACCGACGGCAGTATTTCCGCAGAGCACGGCGTGAGGCGCAACGTGTACAAATTCGCCTAAACTACATTGATGTTCTATTACGGCTGCGGTATTTATGATGCAGTTATTACCGATTTCCGCCAGCGAATTAACTACCGCCTGTTTTCCTATGAAGATCCCCTCGCCTAAATTCACGTTTTTACTGACGCTCGCCGTTTTGTCAATTATATTCGGTACATTAAATCCGATTTTTTTAATTTGATTATAAATTCTTCGACGATTATTCGGGTCGCCGATACTACCTACCGTGATGAACGCATCAGTAAAACCTTTTTGAAACAGCTTTTCAAGGCAGTCGTCTGTGCCGACTATGGGGATGCCCAACAATTTTTTGCCTACACTTTCTTTGTCGGTGATAACTATTTCTTCGTATTCCGTCGAGGTAAGCACCGTGTCAATGACGGACGCGCAGTGCCCTCCGCCTCCTACCAAAACAAGTTTATTGCTCATATGTTTCAAGCCTTTCCCTCATTTTCTCAAGCTCCTCAGGCTGACCCATATCCATCCAGTCGTTTTCACCTATGGGATAAACGCCTATTTTTTTTCCCTTTTCTCTGCATTTTTCAATAATTTCGGGAAAATCAACGGCCTTATTCATTTGCAAACTGTCTATTATATGCGGCTCGACTATATAACAACCTGTATTCGTAAAAAACGACATTTGCGGTTTTTCACGCATATCCTCGATTTCTCCGTTGTCGCCTATTTCCACGACTCCGTAGGGAACGGTGAAATTTTTAAGCGAACAGATCACTGTTATATCGTTGCAGTTATCCCTATGTTGCCTGTAAATCTTGGCAAAATCCTCGGTAACAAGAATATCGCAGTTCGTGAGAATAAATTCCCTATTTATTTTTCCTTTTAAAAGGCTCAGTCCCCCGCCTGTGCCGAGAGAATTTTTTTCGTCAATGTATTCTATATCGTAGTTTTTATCAATTTCGTTAAAATACGCCTTTATCATATTTTTCTTGTGATTAACGATAAGATAAAATTTATTACAGCCGAGACGGCGAAACCTGTTGATAATAAGCTCGGCTATGGGAATGTCGCCCACGGGAATCAGAGGTTTTGGTAAAATTTTTGTGTAAGGATAAAGACGCGTTCCCAAGCCCCCTGCCATCATTACAACAGGGATATTGATTTTTTCCCTATTCAGAAAAGCATCACGGTCATTTTTAAAAACAATGTTTATGATTTTCTTGCGGTCGTCTACTATGGGCAGAGCGTCGATGGAGTGTGTTTTCATATAACCGAATATTTCTTCTCTTCTTTCGGATCTTAGGTATTTGGGGGAATAGTTTGCGGCATTTTTAACGGGTGCATTTAGTGAGCCGCCCTTTAATATCCACCGCCTGATATCGCCGTCGGTAAGCGAAGCTTCTAACCTTTCGTCCATGTGAATAAACAGTATTTTTTTAGCGTTTTTATCTAAAAGCTCCATAGCCTGCAGGACAGTGCAGGAGTCGTTTATGAGTATATCTTTAATTTCCATAAATTTTCCTCAGGAATTTTCTATTGCGTTTACCACCGTTTCAATACCGTCAAGGGTCAAATTCGTACTGCAGGGTATATTAACAATGTTTTTTCCAAAATATTTCGCCCTCTCAATTTTATATGTCCTTGCACCTGCATACGGCTTTTGGTCGCTTATTAGTCCCCAAAGGGGTCTTGACTGAATATTATGCGCCGACAAATATTTTATAAGGGAGTCACGGCTGAGCTTATAGCCGTCACACAGTAAGGCATAAAACCAGCGGTTGGATCTTATATTTTTTCTGAAATTTAAAAGCTTTAAGCCGTCGATACGGTCAAATCTTCTCTTATATTCGTTATAATTATTTTCTTTAATTTTTATGAAGTCTTCTAATTGCTCAAGCTGAGCCACACCGAGAGCCGCCTGCAAATTAGTCATTCGGTAATTGTAGCCGATATCATCATGGGTGTAATACAGCCCGTCACTCTTTGCCTGAGTGGTAAGGTGCTTGGCTTTTTTTAGGTATTCAGCGTTATTTGACACTATCATACCTCCCCCGCCTGTGGTGATGATTTTGTTGCCGTTAAAGGAATAAACGCCGATATCGCCTATTGTTCCTGCGAATTTACCCTTAAATTTTCCGTCGGTATAATATGTGCCTATGGCTTCGGTGGCATCCTCCACGATTTTTAAATTGTATTTTAAAGCGATATCGGTTATCGCTTCCATATCCGCCATATTTCCGAATACGTGAACCGCTACAACTGCTTTGATTTGTCTGCCGTTTGCTTTGTCGAACAGCTTGCCGTCTGTGAAATTGCATTCTTCCTCGCAAAACTGCCTGAGTTTTACGGGGTCAAGGCACAAAGAGTCGTCGCAGTCCATAAAAACAGGCTCTGCGCCGATATATTTAACGGGATTGACAGCGGCAATAAACGTGAGCGTTGGGACAATGACCTCGTCAGCAGGCGTAACTCCCGTAAGTATTAAAGCTATGTGAAGTCCCGCCGTGCCGTTTTGGCAGGACACTGCGCCTTTTGCACCCGTATATTCGGCGATTTTCCTTTCAAAACCGTCAACGTACGGTCCGCCTGTCGATACCCATTCCGTTTTGATGGCATTAGCAACGTATTCCAGCTCATTCCCCTTTAAATTAGGTACGGACAGGGGAATAAAATTTCCCGTCATTCTTCCACCGCCTTACAGATTATAAATGTCGGCTTTATATTTATCCAAATTGTCACGAAAAAAGGAAACTGTCTGCCCGAGCCCTTCGTCAAGAGTAAAACTCGGTCGCCAATCGGTCAATTCAAGGATTTTTTTATTACAGCCTAAAAGCCTGTTGACCTCGCTTTTTTCTGGACGTAATCTCTCTTCGTCACAAACAATTTTTGCGTTTGGATTTATCATATTTATAAGCTTTTGGGTAAGTTCGCCTATTGAAATTTCTGTTCCCGTTGCAATGTTTATCTCTTGCCCAACGGCTTTTTCGGAGCGGTAGATGGAAATAAAGCCGCTAACGGTGTCTTTAACATAGTTAAAATCTCTTGTAGGCGTGAGTGCGCCGAGCCTTATTTCCCTTTTACCCGAGAGCAGCTGTGTGATTATTGTCGGTATGACCGCTCTTGCAGACTGACGTGGACCGTAGGTATTAAATGGTCTTACTATAGTTACGGGCAGATTAAATGAGCGGTAAAAGGACTCCGCCAATCTATCTGCCCCTATTTTTGTTGCGGAATAGGGCGACTGACCCTGTAAAGGGTGCTTTTCGTCTATCGGTACATACTGCGCTGTGCCGTACACCTCAGAGGTAGAGGTCACAAGGACTCTTTGTGTACCGAAATCCCTTGCCGCCTGCAAGACGTTGAGAGTTCCTTTTATGTTGGTATCCACGTAAGTTTCCGGCGAACGGTAGCTGTACGGTATGGCTATAAGCGCCGCCAGATGAAATACGGAATCAACACCTTTTACTGCCTCTCTTACGCCGTATGAGTCACGGATATCGCCTACCACAACTTCAACGCTATCCATAATTTCTTTCGGCAGAGTATCAAGCCAGCCGCGGCTGTTAAAGGAATTGTAATATACAAACGCTTTGACAGAGTAGCCCTTTTTTACAAGCTCCTCTGTTAAATGACTGCCGATAAAGCCGTCTGAGCCTGTGACCAATATTTTTTCCATACTTAACCTCACATTTAATCAACGCTTATTTAAAAAATTGCTTTGTTTTTGACGGTTTTATATAAAAGAGACACACCTAAAAAGACAGCAAGCACCCAGCGCACGAGCCAAAAATCAGCTAATAAATAATAGAGCACAAGCGTTACGGCAACGCTGATAATAGATTTATAATAGGTTTTTATGCCGAATGTGTATTTTTCTTTCAGGACGTATTTTGCAATTAACTGATGGAATATAAACAACGCCGTATACGCCGTAAGGGTTGCCGCTGCCGCACCTTTCATACCGAATTTTCCGATAAGAAAATAATTTAAAACAATATTGACTGCCGCCGAGAACAGCGTTCCGACCGCAATATTTAAAGATTTTTTGTAGTAAAACTGAAAATTGACAGGGAAAGAATATAAAAATATCATATATGAGCTGACTGCCAGCATCGGCAGATATTCGATACACTGCCAAAAATCCTCGTTTGCAAATATTTTGACGACCTCGGGACAGATCATCAAAAATCCCATAGTGAGCACTGTAAACAGAAATATATAATTTTTTGTTCTCTTTTTTATGACACCGTAGTCGCCCGCTTTCATATGGTCATAATAGACGGGTACCCATGTATTGTTCAGAGCGTTCCAAACGATCACAAGAATATGCGAAACCGTCACTGCGAAGCTGTAAATTCCCACGGCGGAATCACCGTAAAAGGCTTTGAGCATAATTTTGTCAGTCTGTGAAAGCACCGTCTGCGACAGACCGTGGAACACAAGTGGCAGACACAGCGGCAGGCAGTATTTCCAGTATTCCTTGTTAAATCCCGTTTTGCCGCGTGCAACAATAGCGGCGGCCAATGCGATGCCGATAACTGTATTTGGCGCCGCCAAGCCGATAATTCTGCCCAAATAGTTATTTTCCTGCGGGAAAACCTTTAATATGAGTATGAGCGACAGTACAACTGTCAGCGTGGCTGTTAAAAGGGAAAATGTAAAGTTTTTATAAGCCTCTTTTTGGTAAATGAAAACGCTTGAAGCAAAGTTTAACGAGAATGCTCCGAAGCTGTGGAGAATCAGCAAGGCTATTACAAAGGTACTGAAGCCCGTTACAGCCTTTATGGGCTCAATGAATATCACCGTCAGCGCGCTGACGACTGCCAGCGAACAGCAGGATATTGTTATAACGGATGATCGGTACGGATTCTGTTTTTCCCTTGGGAAATGGACGACAGAGGTGGAAATTGTCCCCGAAGTCTGCAAACCGATTATCGTTGTAAAAATCTGCACCCATGTTACATAGAGCGAGGCAATGCCGTAATTCGCCGTGCCCAAAACCCTTGTGAATATGGGCACGGTAAAAAAGCTTATACCGTTTAGAATAATGGGACCTGCCATATTGAAAAACGCCGTGACATTGACGTTTTTCGATTTTATCAGCTTGCCTATATTCATTTATATTGCCTCTTAAGGAATTCTATTAACTCTTTTTTCGTTTGCGGGACAAATATTTTTTCGGGCGAACGGTATATTTTTTTCAGTTTATCAATAAATCCGATTATTCCCTGCCATCTTTCGCCCTTAAAAGAGTCCTCGGTAAATAAAATTCTGTATGTGAAAATGAGCGTAGGCTCACAGTCAAGAAGAATTTTGGGTATGAGCTGAGCCGTTGAAAAGCAGGATATCAAAACACGGTCATCGGTTATTTTATTTTTTAAACATTCAAGCTCCCACAAATTATTTTCGGCAATCGTGAGTCCCTGAGAGCTAAAATCCTGCATACGCGGATGGAGCTTTATTACAAGGCTGCCGCCGACAGCTTCCGAAATATTTTTTAGCAGTTCGGATTCAGAAATTTTAAGTGTACCGTCTATTTCGTCTAACGGTTGGGTGAGGCAGACGGTTTTTTTGTCATATGAGTTTGTCTCGTGATAATCGAATATTTTTTCAAGATTTTCAATACATTCAGCACTGCACTGCGGAAGCTGTATACAGTTATCAGTCATTTTGCCCGAATAAAGCTCCGTATTGCTTACGTAAATCGCTGAAGGTTCTATTTTCAGTCTGCCGCCGAATACAATTTCGTCCATAAATCTGAAAAGCCTTGTGGTGTCGCGATTAACATTGACAAAATACACCCCCGCCCCCTCCTCTAACATTATTACGTCCGCCGTGTCAAGAGCAATATGCATATTTATGGCAAATGGAGTCTTTGCGCAGAGCACCAAAGTACCGTAATCCTTTTTATTAAACGGTATTTTTTCACTGCTGTATTTGTTTATTGTGTATCTTGGAAAAATCAGCCTTAAAAACGTGATTATTTTATTGCACGGTTTGTATTTTTCGATATCGTAAACATTATTAAAAATGTCAAGATTTTTTAAACGGTCTGATATTTCTCTTGAAGCATTAAACTGATGATAAATATAAATGTCCCCGTTGCCGTGGTTCTCGGCAAATCTTACGGCGTTCATAATTTGAATAGGCGTATCACAGAGGACAGCAAAATTATTGTTTTTTTTATCGTTTTTTTCGTCGTATTCGATAAGATACATACCGTATCCCAAGGTTATCCAGAAAAAGTAAGTGTATACCGTTCGGGAATAGAATAAATCGGTAGTAAACAGGACAAAAGTCAACATTCCCACTAAAATCGCTGTCAAAAATCCGAGATCAGTTCTGTGGGTATGCTTTTTTTGCTGATATCCCATAAGTTTTTTAAGGCAAAGAATAAAAAACACGGCTGTCACAGTAACGCTTACAAGTCCTCCGCCGATGAGAACCTCAAGGTAACCGTTGAGCAGTGATACACCTGTGACAATCTCCTCGCACGCATCGGGAAAGTGTATTTTTGCAAATTCTGCTCTGTTGCTCATACTCGGAGACACGCCCAAAAGCGGCCTTAAGGTGAAAAGTTTAAAGCTGTCGCGCCATACGTGAATACGCCCGTTGGAACGGTCGTCCTTTGTTTCTATATCAAGGCGGACTATCTCCTGCCTTTCAAATGCTTCTCCGCCGTCATGTTCATTGTAATTTACATTAAGATTTTTAAATTCGACTTCTTTGCCGTTAAATGCATAAATTCTCGTTATAAAATCAGCGTAATCAAGTCTTGTCTGTTGACTGACATTATTAAGAGCATACTGCTGTAAATAGGGTAAACTCTGTTTTACTGCGGAAATTATGCCAAACGCCGCTATGCAGGCAAGTCCTGCACTGATCGTTCTTATTGTAAGTTCTCGCCAAAATTTTGAATCAAATTTACCACTTATTGATTTTGCAAAATAAAATGCACATACAAATACGGACACATAAAAAGCTACTGTTGACGAGCGTGAGCCTGTTAAAACAAGCATAATCAAGTGTATGACAGCATTAAGGGCGTTAAAACCTTTTTCCGGTCTGTTTTTACCGTTTTTAATATTAAGCAGTGAGAAATATATTACGACGATCGCCATAAGGCCCTGAAAATTTGTCTCGTAGTAAAATCCCCATACTCTGCGATACCCCGACTGATATCCCTGCTCGATTATTCTGCCCGACTCCTCCATTACGTACTGATATTCCATACATAAAAAGTACGTTGAAAGGGAGATAAGCACGTAAATAAGGCTCATCACCGCGATAATGTAACCGATTATTCTGAATTCTCTTTTTACCTCTGCAATATCACGGTTTCCGAATTGGTAGAAAATCAGAAAATCAACGGCAAGATATATCATTATCATTATATTGGTATATACGCCGTATTTGATGTTGATAAGTGACGACAGAGCCGTCACGGCGATAAAGGCGATAAGCAGTACCGTATAACGTGCCTTGAACATATTCCGCCTTGTAAAAATATCCCAAATCAGGTATACGGCAGAAAGAATGAGCATAACTGCGGGGATAATATAGCTGTCGCAAATAAATCCCAGCGGCGTAAGGCGCTGCATCATTCCGTACACGGTAAATATTATCATTATCAAAAGGCGGAGACCGTAAAACGCCTTATTACCAATCATATTATAAGAACACATCCTGTAAATGCGCTGCCTGCGCTTTAATATCAAAGCCTGCGTTTTTTATTTCCTCAGAGGTGTCCGCTCTCTCATAACGGGCGCACTGTAAAGCTCTTTTCGCCCAAAAGGAGGCAGACGCGTTTAAATTTATATATTGAACAAGTTCTGTCACCTTTGCCGCCTTCGTGACCGCGCTGCTTGTAAGGCAACGCAGTCCCGAGCTTTGCGCCTCGATCAATACGACGGGAAGTCCCTCAAACCGTGAGGGCAACAAAAGTAAGTCCATAGCCTGAAGTATTCTATGGACATCGGAGCGCACACCTGTCATAATAACGCATTTCCCCAGTCCGAGATTTTTTATTTTATTTAGAACGGCATCTTTATCCTCGCCGTCGCCGACTAACAGCAAAACGGCATTTCTATTATGCTTTAATATCTCATTAAAAACATCTATTAAAAACAGCGTGTTTTTTTGATAACACAGTCTGCCGATGTGACCGATAACGAGCCTGTTTTCAATGTGGAATTCTTTTCTTACCTCGTTTCTGACGAATTGGTCAAATTTGAACCGTTCGGTATCAACGGCGTTGTTTATTACGGTCGCGCTTTTTGCATACTTTTCGCCGAACATAAATTTTGCCGCCCCTTTTGAGCAGGCAAGCCTTTTATCAGTCATAAAATTGAGTAAGGGTCTGAGTATCAGATGCACCCTTAAATTGCCTACGGAATTATTGTGGCTGTGGGTGATGATCTTAATCCCTTTTTTGCCGAAAAGTCCAAACATTGAAAACACTGCCGAGGCTGACAGAATATTGTAATAAACCGTATCATATCCGTTTTCGGAAACAATTTTTCTTATGGACATCATATGCCTTATGATATTCTCACGCCGTGAAGGAATATAAAAAATCTTACTGCCGAGTGATACTGCCTCTTTTTCGTATGCCATAACAGGACAGTCGGTCACAAAATCGAATATGATTTTACTGCGGTCAAGATTTATGAAATAATTCATCAAATACGCTTCGATGCCGCCGCTGTTTTCGGTCATTCCGTACACAAGTATTCTGCGCATTTTTCATTTCCTTACTTAATTTTCATTTTGTTAAACAAAGCCGGAGCTTTATGCTGTATAAGCCAAATCAGTCTGCCTGCGACCTCTGCCGCAAAAGGGCTGCCGCTCTTTACTAACGCATTCATTACTGTTTGCATTTTAGAAATGTCGGCAGTGTATCTTTTTGCCTCGACGGTATTTATATGATTTAAAAGCGATTTCACTCTTTCCCGCCGCTCTGCCGAAGTGATTCCGCTCTCAGTGCCGCATTCATTCACAATGGCGGAAAAAACGTGTTTAATATGCACGGCGCACATGAGCTCACGGGGTTTTCCGCCGTAAACTCCGGCGCTTTTTAAAAGCTCCCGCTGAGCGAAAAATCTGTTGTTGATAATTTCCGTAAAGCCCTGTAAATACGGCTTATTTGTAAGACTTGTCCTTTGATATTTCATATAGTGGTAATATTTATCTTGAACGGTCTTAAGGGAATTTACATATTTAAACAGGTCGATTATAAAAAAATAGTCCTCACTGTGCATTAAATCCGCAAATTTAACGCCGTTATTTTTGATAACGTCAGCCTTATAAATTTTGTTCCAGCTTACGGCAAGCACCTTTGCAGCATCCAAAAACGGTACGGCGGCAACACAGTCCCTGTGATTATCGGCAAAAATTACAGGCGGATCAACTTCAACGCTGTACAAAAACAAATCATCACTGTCAAGAAAATCCTGATAATATCCGCTGATAACAATATCGCAGCCTGCGGCTTCGATTTCGGACAGCATTGACGCTAACATATTCTGCTCAATGCAGTCATCGCAGTCGATAAACATAATATAATCACCGCAAGCCTTATCAATAGCCATATTTCGGGCAGATGCAGGACCGCGGGCTTTGTCTTCGTGGAAAACCTTTATCCGCGAATCTGACCTCGCAAATTCATCGCACATTGCCGCACTGTTATCCTGTGAACAGCTTTCCACAATGATCAGTTCAAAATCCGTGTGCGTTTGCCTTATCACGCTTTCAACGGATTTTTTTAGACAGTGCTGTGCATTGTAAACCGGCATTATTAAGCTGACCTTACTCATATAATACATATCAATCCTTATTAAAAATATGTATATATTAAAAAGTATCCTGCCCTTACTTTTACAGGACAGGATACGGTCATATCTTAAAAATATCACGATATTTTCATACGGAGACGAAGCTTATCGCTTATCATTGCGATGAACTCGGAATTTGTCGGCTTACCGCGTGAATTCTGAATGGTATAGCCGAAATAGGAGCTTAAAACGTCAACGTCTCCCCTGTCCCACGCGACCTCGATAGCGTGGCGAATGGCGCGCTCCACCCGCGAAGAGGTCGTGGAATAAATTTTTGCTACGGTGGGATACAGCACCTTTGTGACGGAATTCATCATCTCCTTATCGTTTATCGACAAAACGATCGCCTCGCGCAGATAGCGGTAACCCTTGATATGAGCGGGAACGCCTATCTGATGCATTATCTCGCTGACCGTCACCTCTAAATCGTTGTCACGCTGGATTCCGGAATCTGATTTATTGCGGTTCCAGCCTGTAAGCTGAGTTATACGCTGAGCCAGTATATCTATGTCAAAGGGTTTAAGGAAATAGTAATCTGCGCCGGCGTTAAGTATTTCGTGCTCAAAGCGCTGATTATCCGAGCTGGACATAACGGTTATAAGCGGTCGGTTTTCGCTGTCCGTGAGTTTCATAATAACTCCAAGCGCATCAAGATTGGACATAAATGCATCCATAACAAGCACGTCCGCACCGGTGCTTTCAAACTTTGAGAGCAGGCATTTTCCGTCTTTGGGCACAAGAGTGACGTCGCAGCCGTACGTTCTTAATACGTTAGCACAATTTTTCCCGAATTCGCTCCCCTCACCTGTAAGCAGTACTTTAAGATTGTTTCCCATTTTTGTGACCTCCATACATTTTTAAATCATTTTGTGATTTCTAATTTCTGCCATATTTTACCATAAATGGTAAAATATGGCAATAGGCAATGTAAAATTATTTTTAAAAATTTTTCGACAGCAAATTATTATTTTTAATTTTATTATTCGATAAAAAATTCGGTGAATTACAAAGCAAACATATACTTTGCGCAGAATTTGGCGGAACAGACTGTTTTTCTTGCAAAAAAATATGTATATTTTATAAGATTTTCGGTTGCTTTTTGACTATGGCAATTTTAATATTCACATTGTTAAAAAATTAATTTGAACTTTGAAATTGTTGAAAACTCTGTTGATACTGTCAAAAACTTCGGTTTTTCAAGACATTTTGAAATATAATCATAAAAAATTTGTAAAGCTTTATTCTTTACAGAACAAATATTCCACAGAAATATACAAAAAAACACGGTGCATATACATCTGTATATGCGCCGTGTTTTTTGAAGGTAAAAATTCAAAAACTGTTATATTTCAGTCTCTGCGAAGTGCCTCGATGGGCGGAAGCTTAGCAGCTCTCCTTGCGGGATAAACGCCGAATATAATTCCGATCGCCGAAGAGAAGCCAATTGCCAACGCGACTGTTGAAAGCTCGACCTGAAGAGGCACGCCCATAATATACGACACCAATGCCGCTCCCGAAACGCCCAGCAAAAGTCCTATGACACCGCCTATTAAGCAAAGTATGACGGATTCGGTCAAGAACTGGAACATGATCGTACCCGTTTTGGCTCCCAGCGCCTTTCTTATTCCGATCTCACGCGTGCGCTCGGTAATTGAAACGAGCATTATGTTCATAACGCCGATTCCGCCGACCACCAGTGAAATGGCACTGACAGCCGCGATAAATATGGTGAAAACATTGATAACGGTGTCAAGCAGGTCAATATATGTTGCCATATTCGTGACACTGTAGCAATCCTTCTCGTGATTACCGTGTAAGGAACGAATGTAGTTGATTGCCGACGCACCGATACCGTCCAGCATACTCTCATCGGTGGCAGTTATGGTTATCATATCGTACCGACCGGACGTGGAGCCGTTCAGGGCCGACGCTACGGGAGCAGGCATCAGCATCATACAGCTCATTATCTCCATACCGCCCATGGAGGACATATTCTCCATCATTTCATCGGTATCAAGATTCATACTCGCCATAAGGTCGACAACGCCGATTATTTTTATTGAGACGGTCATATCGTTGGCAGTACAGCGGATATACTCGCCTACTACGTCCTTTTTTCCGTACATTTGAAGTGCGCTGCCGGAGTCGATAACTCCCACATACTTTCCGTTATCATATTCGTCCTCAGTAAAGAAACGGCCGTACAGACAAGGAGTGCGCATAAGCATCTGCATATCCGTATTACAGCCTATTCCCATAAGGAAGCCCGTTTCGTCATGTACGGTCATCTGAGCCATTGCCATCGACCGCATTGACGCATACTGAACGCCGCTGAGCTTTTTTATTGCCTTTATATCGGCGTCTGTAAAATAATCCTCGTCATCGGCATTTCTCGAGTTGACCGTAAGAGCTATTGCGCTGTTACCCATATCGCGGATCATACCGACAATGTAATCTCTGCCGCCGTTACCCACCGTGACTATCGCAATAACGGAAGCAACGCCGATAATTATACCGAGCATAGTAAGAAGCGAGCGCAAAAGGTTTGTCTTTATGCTGAATACGGCAATGCGGATATTTTCTTTAATATTCAATATCTACACCCCTATCAAGCGGTTTTTTGTTTTATTTTTGTGCCGTCCTCCATATTGGGGTCAGGACTCTTTACGACTCTTTCTCCCTCGGAAAGTCCTTCGATGATCTCATAGCTGGTGTCATCCAACGCGCCGAGTATAACATTGCGCCTTGTGGCTGTCTGTCCGTCGGTGTCATATATATAAACGTAATACTCGCCGTTATTGTAAACAACACATTCAACGGGAATCTTTATAACGTTGTCGATTTGCTGAAGATTGATCTTTATATCAACGTCAAAGCCGATTACGACGTTTTCATCTGGATTTTTTATTTTGACCTTAACGACAGCGCCGCCTGAGCTGCCTGTTCCGCCCATAAGAGAACTGAGATCAAGCCCCGAAGATCCTGAAGCGGTAGCGCCCACATATACGACCTCGCCCTCATATTCAGAGTTCAGACTTGTTACCGTTGCCGTCATTCCTTTTTTTATTTTGAGAAGGTCTGATTTGCCTACAGTTACGGTAACCGCCAGATCGTCATAGCTTTCAATAATGATACCCACACCCGTGGGCGCACTGTCTGAGCCGCCTAAAAGCGAGCTTATAAGAGCGGAGGTATTGCCGTCCACGCTCTGTCCGCCGAGAAGTGCCGATAAATCGAACTGCGATACGGCATTATCGGCAGGCGGAGTAAATTTACTGCCGACGCTTAAGTTAACCACGGTCACTATACCTGTATTTTGGGCATACCAACCGTTTTCCATTGTATCGATCAAATTTTTAAGCTCATCGTATGCTTGTTTTTTTGTATCTGCAATCGATTTGAGCGCAGAAAGCATCGTATCGTTATCCGTTGAGACTGTTACTGTGTTTTCTGCCTGAAGAGCGGTAAGCTGTGAGTTGAGCTGCGCTAATTCAAGATTTTTCTGCAAAAGCTGCTGAGTTTTTTCGGTATCTGCCGACACTGTGGGTATCTGTACCTGCGACGCCGCAGTGATAAACGCCTCTATCTGCTCCTCGGTTGCGCCATTCTGCGCAAGCTGTGCGGCAATTACTGCTATCTGCTCCTCGGAGATAGCCGTTTGCTGAGTCACGGTGCCTGCACTCTCAAGCTCCTGCTCCAATTCTTCTATCTCCTTTTGTTTTTTCGCGATTTCCTTGTTTTTTGCATCTATCTGTGACTGAAGTTCATTTTTCCTTTTTGCTGTGCTGTCCGTTGAATTTTTAGCGTTATTATAATCGGCAAGGGCTTTATCATATTCTTTTTTGGCATCATTCAAATACCCGGACGCCCCCGACACGTTAAAGCTGGCGAGCTTATCGCCTTTTTCCACCTTATCGCCGACACTTACCAACAATTCTTCCACGGTAACGCCTTCGATTGCCGTAAAGGTTTCTGACAAGCCTGACTCGACTGTTCCGCTGACGTCCAGCGTGTCTGACACCGTACCGTATGCCACTGCCGCTACATCATACTCTGCAGGAGGTTCCGGCTTGAAGTTCGAATACAAAACATAAGCCGTCAACGCAAGTATCACGACGATAAACGCGATTATGGCTACTTTCGATTTCAGACTTTTTTTCTTGAAATTTTTAAACAAGCAACTCACAGCCTTCTATATATATTCATAGTATATTCTACTACATTTCACAGCGATTTCCAATAATATTTTTGTAAAAAAACTGTAAATTTATAGGCACGTACAACATATTATTAAATATTTAAAAAAAATTATTGATCATAAGGTGGTAAAAATGTTTAAAAAGGTTGTTGCGCTTATATTTGCACTCTCATTTATTTTTCTCTGTGCCTGCTCACAGGAAAGTAAATTCGGTATAGAACAGTTTGTTGACAGGATGAATAAAAGCTTTGAAACCGATTTTTTGACCTCGGAATTTTTGCTCGGAAGCTCAGAGGACGGTTCTGAGTGGTTGTTTTCGGAGCGTGGCAACAGCCTTATTACGCTGTTTCTCGATACTAACAGCAACATAAAGGGAGCGTCCGTGCTGGTGACGGATAACGGTGACATAAATTCGCTTATAAATACATATTTACAGCTCTGTTGTGTACTGACAGGCAGCAGTGTGGAAGAGCAAAGTGCTGTTCTGCAAAATTGCGGGATAACCGCTGATAAAATAAAATTTGCCGACAGCAACATCATTATCACTGTCGGCAAATATAAATATGTTGCAGTCGGCAACACCTATTCAATTACGCTTATCTGCGAAAGAAATTAACATTTGGAAAGAACTTACTCACGATGCCATTTTACGCCGTGGGGAGTGTCCTCAAGCACGATACCCATGGCCTTAAGCTCGTCTCTTATTCTGTCGGCCTCCGCCCAGTTTCTTGATTTTCTCGCCTCGGTTCGCTGCTCGATCATTTTTTCGATCTCACTGTCAAGGGAGTCGGTTTTTCTGTTATAAACGAGTCCGAGAACGTCCGTAAGCTCATCGAAAATCTCTTTTGCCTCACGGACAAGCTCCGCAGAGGGACTTGCGGTAACAACGCTTGTGTTGATATCCCTTACAAGCTCAAAAACTGCCGATATGGCATCAGCCGTATTGAGATCATCGTCCATAGCCTTGATAAACTGCTCACGGCGGGAATTCAGAGCCTTTTTGATATCCTCAGCGTTATCGGGAAGCGTATCCACTGCGTTTTCCGATGCAAAATCAAGGGAATCACGGCAATTATAAAGGCGGGAGAGTGACGCTTTGCACTGCTCAATAATATCCACGCTGTAATTTATGGGACTTCTGTAATGGGAAGATATCATAAGGTAGCGTATGGGCTCATAACCGTATTTTTCGGCTACCTCGCGTACGGTAAAGAAATTGCCGAGAGATTTTGACATTTTCACGTTATCCACATTGATATAGCCGTTATGCATCCAATAATTTGCAAATGGAGTTCCGTTGCAGCACTCGCTTTGTGCTATCTCGTTTTCGTGATGGGGGAAGATAAGATCCTGACCGCCGCAGTGTATGTCGATGGTCTTGCCGAGGTATCGGCGAACCATTGCCGAGCACTCGATATGCCATCCGGGTCTGCCCTTGCCCCACGGTGACTCCCAGTAAGGCTCGCCCTCTTTTGCACCCTTCCAAAGGGCAAAATCCATAGGCTCTTTTTTAAGCTCACCGATGTTTATTCTGGCTCCCGCCTCCAAGTCTTCTAAAGGCTGATGTGAGAGCTTGCCGTATTCCGAGAATTTTTTCGGACTGAAATAAACGTCGCCGTTTTCCACGGGATAGGCATAACCGTTATCCACAAGCGACTCAATTATTGAGATTATCTCGTCAATATTCTCGGTCGCCTTGGGGTGAACGGTGGCTTCACGAATATTCATACCCCTTGTGTCAGTCCAAAACTCATTTATATATTTTTCGGAGACGGTTTTGTAATCCGTCCCCTCCTCATTGGCGCGGCGAATTATTTTATCGTCAATATCGGTAAAATTCTGAACAAAATTCACCTTAAGTCCGCGGTATTCCATATATCTTCTCATAGTGTCAAACACACAGAGGGGACGGGCGTTGCCAATATGGATAAAATTATATACCGTTGGTCCGCAGGCATATATTTTGACCTCGCCCGGGGTGATTGTTTTAAGTTCCTCTTTACGTCTTGTCAAAGTGTTGTAAACTCTCATTTTGTATCTCCTTTTCTGTATTCATCAAGTTGCTTTTCAAGCTGACCGATCTTCACGTTAAGTCTGCAAAGCTCCTGTGCAACGGGATCGGGAATATGCACCTGATCCAGATTATCCACCCGCACTCCGTTTCGCTTTACCACCCTTGCAGGAACGCCGACGGCGGTAGAGTTGGGCGGGATCTCGTCAAGCACGACCGCACCCGATGCTATATTAGAGTTATCTCCTACTTTAAAGGGACCGAGTATTTTTGCTCCCGAGCCTATCATTACACCGTTGCCGATGGTGGGATGGCGCTTGCCTGTGTCCTTACCCGTACCGCCAAGCGTTACGCCCTGATATATAGTTACATCGTCGCCTATTTCGGCGGTCTCACCTACCACAACGCCCGTTCCGTGATCGATGAAAAAGCGTTTGCCGATTTTTGCGGCAGGATGAATTTCTATATTCGTCTTTTTTACCGCACGTTGTGATATATACCGTGCGATAAATCTCATATTGTGCAAATAAAACCAATGTGCCCGTCTGTACATTCGGACTGCCTTAACTCCCGGATAGAGCAGCAGTATCTCCAACGCCGATTTTGCGGCGGGGTCGCGCTCTCTGACCGTTTGTATATCCTCTTTCAATTTATCAAACATATTTTAATGAAATCTCTCCTTTATATATTACCGCAAAAAACAAGCCCCCGTCGGAAAAAATCCAACGAAGGCGATAAAACCGCGGTTCCACTTCGATTTATAACTCAAACTACCTTAACGCGGCAAACGGACGCGGATACTTTATTGTTCCCCGCGCCGACTCACGAACGCATTTCACAGTGCCCTTTTAATGCGCGCTTTCAGCCGACGGCACACAATCTCTGATAAAACAAGCTGTCTGTTACTTCTTTCGGTCACAGTCGTTTTTTATATATTTCCTACTCAGTGTATGCTATTGTATCACAAAAGTGAAGCATTTGCAAAGCTTATTTTGTATAATCGATAACTTTTCTGCTGTCTATTATGTAAATCACGCCTGAAATCGCCGCTAAAACAGCCGTTATCCATAAAAGAAAATTAGAAATATTTGACAAGCTGAGTTTATCGGGTATATTTAAATCTCCGACAACGACGGGAGCGTACCTATACACCTCGCAAAGAAGCATTATTACAACGGTAAATCCCATCTGAGTTACGGTTTTCAGCTTGCCCCAGAAATTTGCAGGTATAACCACTCCGCCTGCGGCGGCAGTCATTCTTATGGAAGCGATCACGAATTCGCGTGTAAGAACTATCATCACTATCCAAATATTGCAAAGCCCTATTTTCATAAATCCGAGCAGTGCGGCTGTGGTCAGCATTTTATCGGCTATAGGGTCAAGCAGCTTGCCAAAATCGGTTATCTGATTATTTTTCCGCGCAAGTCTGCCGTCGATTGCGTCAGTAATGCTTGCAATTGAAAAAATTATCAAAGCCGCCAAATAATTATGCGGAAGCCTTTCCCACAGCATAACCGCCAAAAATACGGGCGTTATTATCATTCGTGCGACAGTTAGTTTATTTGGAGTATTCAGCTTCATATCGCCTCGCCCGTAAGTTCAGAATCGACGGAATTCATTACCTCGACCTTAACAATATCACCGTCGTTTAATTCATACCCGCAGGTGAAGTAAATAAGTGTGTCGATTTCGGGAGCGTCCATATACGTTCTGCCGTAATACGTATCGGTATACGGATCATAGCCTTCTACAATCGTTTCAAGAGTTTCGCCGATAAGCGAATCGTTTATCTCGTCAAGAATAGCGTTTTGGCGCTCGTTAATGATCCCGGCGCGTTCTTCGCGCACCTCGGGATCAAGCATACCGTCCATTTGAGCGGCAGGAGTGCCCTCCTCCTCGGAATATGCAAAGCAACCCATACGCTCAAAGCGAAGCTCATCGACAAATTCACAAAGCTCCAGGAATTCGTCTTCACTCTCTCCGGGGAATCCGGCAATCAGCGTTGTACGGAGTGCCACATTCGGAATTTTTTCGCGAAGCTTTGCGAAAAGCTCAGTCAGTGACTGACGGTTGCCGTGCCTGTTCATAAGCTTTAAAATCCGCTCGTTGCAGTGCTGCACGGGAATATCAAGATATTTTACTATTTTTTCATTTTCCGCTATTTCATCTATAAGTGCATCGCTGATTCTTTCGGGATAAAGATACAAAAGTCTTATCCATTCAATCCCATCGATTTTGCTGAGAGATTTAAGAAGCGGCACAAGGGCGTTTTGACCGTACAGGTCTTCGCCGTAACGTGTGGTATCCTGAGCTACGACAATAAGCTCCTTTACTCCGCCTTCCGCAAGCCTTTTCGCCTCGTCAAGAATGCTTTCGGCAGTGCGGCTTCTGTACTCGCCGCGAATTGACGGAATAGCACAGTATGTGCAGTGATTTGAACAGCCGTCGGCAATTTTAAGATAAGCCGAATACTCGGGTGTTGTGAGCACACGGTCACCGTCTAAGGGCAATTCATTCTTAGAAGGATAAAGCTCCACCTTTTTGTTCTCGAGAATATCAATGCATATTTTGCAAATGTCGCCGTTGGCTCCGATGCCGATCACCGAATCCACCTCGGGAATCTCTGCAAACAGCTCAGAGCGGTAACGCTCGGCAAGGCAACCGGTAACAAGAATTTTTACGTTGGGGTTGTCCTCTTTATATGACGCCATATCGAGAATATTTTCGATGGATTCACGCTTGGCGCTTTCAATAAAGCCGCAGGTATTTATAATTATAATGTCGGCGTCAGCAGGGTCGTCGGTAATTTCAAATCCGCCCTGTCGGAGCGTTCCAAGCATCATTTCGCCGTCCACCTGATTTTTGGGACAGCCCAGCGAGACCATAGTGATTTTTTTGCTCATATCAGTATTCGCCTTTCATTTTATTCAATATAATCTTCTTCAAATTCGGTAAGTGACGAAAGAGCGGTTTTGATATCGGAATATGAATATCCGAGACGCATAAGACCGTCAACAGCACGTCTTTTACCCTTTTCGTCGTCCAATTTGTTAAGGTATTTTTTCCTGACAACTAATATAATACGTTTTACGGCGTCATTGTCAAGAGCATCAACGGCATTTTGTGCAATTTCACGGTCTATACCCCTATATACAAGCTCCTGATTTATTCTTTTTTTCCCGTAGCCCTTACGCTCAAACAACTCTTCGGCAAGTATTCGAGCATATTCCTCATCATTTAAAATTCCAAGCTCCAGGAGGCGTTCACACGCTTTTTCGGCCGCCTCTTTTTCGTGACCCTTTTCGCAGAGCTTGCGGATAAGCTCCTTTTTACCATAGGGTCTGCGTGAGAGGAAATCAAGTCCCTTGTTATAAGCACGGCGAAAGCCGACCGCGCTCAAAAGCTCAGTCAGCTCGTCCTCGTTTATATCTTTTAAATTTTTATATCTCTCGGAATACCAAAAATCGCTGTCAACGGTAGCACGGTATTCTTCATCAACATAAATATGTATTTTATTAGCCTTGCCCTGCTTGACCGATAAAATCATTCGTCATCATCTACTGCTATATCAAGCTTTGCTCTCGCTGCCGCCCTTGTTGTGGGCATTTTTACAGGCTCAAGCTGCTCCTCGGTGACAGCAGGCGCTCTTCTTTCAGATACATCGTGTTTAAGCTTTTCACGGATCTGTGCCTCAATATCGGCGGCAAATTCCGGCTGCTGTTTAAAGAGGATCTTTACGTTCTCCCTGCCCTGACCGAGACGCTGCTCACCGTAATAGAACCAAGCACCGCTCTTTCTGAGGATATCGAATTTTACGCCGAGATCCACGATCTCGCCGACCCTTGAAATACCCTCACCGTACATAATATCGAATTCGGTCTCTTTGAAGGGGGGAGCGACCTTATTTTTAACTATTTTTACTCTTGTGTGTGCGCCGATAAACTCACCGCCGGGACCTTTAAGCTGATCTGCGCGGCGAACGTCGATTCTTATGGTCGAATAGAATTTAAGCGCACGGCCGCCTGTCGTCACCTCGGGGTTACCGTAAACAACGCCGACCTTTTCACGAAGCTGATTTATGAAAATAATGACTGTATTAGACTTGTTTATGACGCCTGCAAGCTTTCTGAGCGCCTGCGACATAAGACGTGCGTGAAGTCCCACGTGGCTGTCGCCCATATCGCCCTCGATTTCAGCACGGGGAACGAGAGCTGCCACGGAGTCAACGATAATTACGTCAATAGCACCGCTGCGAGCCAGTGCCTCGGCAATTTCAAGAGCCTGCTCGCCGTTGTCAGGCTGGGAAACGAGCAGAGAGTTAACGTCAACGCCGAGATTTTGAGCATATTCGGGGTCAAGTGCGTGCTCAGCATCAATAAAAGCCGCCTCGCCGCCCATTTTCTGAGCTTCAGCCACAACGTGAAGAGCGAGAGTTGTTTTACCTGAAGATTCGGGTCCGTAAATCTCGACTATTCTGCCGCGCGGCAAGCCACCGATACCCGTTGCGGCATCAAGTGCTATTGAGCCCGTAGGGATAGCCTCCACATTAAGCGAGCTGTTCTCGCCGAGGCGCATTACAGCGCCCTTTCCGTAAGTCTTTTCAATTTGAAGCAACGCGGTCTCCAGCGCCTTTTTCTTATCAGCCATTTTTATACCTCTCAGTCGTACAAATGTTCGTTATCATCATTATATATTATTTTTTTTAGGAATGCAAGAGTTTTTTTGTTTTTTAACCTAAATAATTTTTGAAAAAACACTTGCAAAATATAGAACTTTCTGTTACAATACCATTTGTTGTGATTTAGATTTATATCGCGTTAATAAGGGGGTGCCTTAAAAATGGCAAAATGTGAATTTTGTGGTAAAGACGTAGCCTTCGGAATCAAGGTTTCTCACTCTCACAGAAGATCAAACAGAACTTGGAAGCCCAACGTAAAAAGAGTTAAGGCAGTAGTAAACGGCTCTCCTAAGAGAGTTTATGCCTGCACTCGTTGCCTTCGTTCAGGTAAGGTTACAAGAGCGGTCTGAGTTTTCAAAAATCAAACCAAGAGAAATCGACGGTCATCCTTTCGGATGGCCGTTTTTCTTTATATGTATTGCTCAAACTAAAACAGAATTTTTTGTGAATATCATATATTAAAAACTTTGCACCGTTATGATATACTAAAAACAGGAGGAAAAAATATGAAAATCAAAAACGCCCCGCAAAAGCCATTTTTGTACTTTTTAAAGCTCTATTGGATATATTATTTGATATATTTAGCGGCAATATTTATGATACAATTGCCAAGGATGATTTCTGTTTCCGCTTTCTCTTTCGCAGGTATCGGCTCAATATGGGAATTTCCGATTTTTTCATTCATTGAGCTTGTCGGAAATGTTTTTATTGAAATTCTTCCCGCTGTCGGCTGCGTAGTATTATGCAAGCACGTACTGGGAACCACTGACTTTACGGGAGAGCTCAGTAAATATAAATTCATTTGGTATCTTTTGCCGTTATGGGTGATGCGTCCGTTTAACTATCTCGTATCGCAAATCGACACCCCGACAGATATTTCATCAGATGATTTTTTTGTGTTCTACTTACTTCGGCTTGTGCTCTCTGTTGTAGTTTCGTCTGTTCTGGAGGTGCTGGCCTCACTGTTATATGCCGCAGTGCTTACCGCCGTTGCATCAGGAACGCAGGAAAAGCGCGATAAAACGTTAAATATTATGTGTGTATGCGCTATTGTTTCGCAAATATTATATCTTGTAATATATCTTTTTATCCCGTTCAACAATATCCCTGTTTTTGAGCACGTTTTTAATTGGGCTATGATAAAAAGTGCCATCTGTATCGTCATCCCGGCGGGGCTGTTGCTTAAAAGCAAATTCACACCTAAACTTGAGCGTATATGGTGTACCGCAGTTCCTCTTGCATATTTCGCGGCTTCTGCTGCGTTTGTGATAGCAGACCATTTTCTGCCGTAAATAAATATATTAAAGCCGACTCATTACGGGTCGGCTTTTTTTATGTATTATTCAAAGACAGCGTCTATTTTTTCGGCTATATCATCGGGGATTTTTTCGCAAGATGTACAGAGGAACACGTAAGATGTATAATTTCGCTCAAAGTCGGCGCAAATGTAGTAATCGCCGTCTTTATTTTTGATTATTTCCCCGTAAACATAATATATCGCATCAATACCGTTATAGCTCCAAAGAGCTCTTCTTGATATGATAGTGCCGTAAGTATCAAATTCCCAATCGTCGTTATTGAGCTTTATTCTTTCTTTATCGGTATTCTCGTCGTGTGTGCTGAAAGCTACGTCTCTGAAGGTCTCTGCCTGTTCGGGTGTAAGCTCCAACTTGCCACATTCTTCATTATCAAAAATGTCCCAAGGATACCAATCAATCAATTCAACGTCCGTTACCGTATCGGTGAGTACATTCGGATATTCAAAATCCTTACTTACAAGCGGTGTTTCGTTTGTACTGCTGTTCCAGGTATCATACTCAGCTTTAATTACAAATCTTGGGTCGTTTTCAATTATCCAGTACGCTTTAAAGGTAGTAAATCTGTAAGGAAGCATAGCTGTTCTACTGTCAAGCATTACCCATCCGCCAATTATTTTTTCATAATCTATTGAATAAAAACTATCTGCAATTTCTTCGGATGCAGGCGTTTGTACCTCGTTCTCTATATACTTTTTCATTCCGATGCCATGCTCTACTACTTCTCCGATTGCAACGAATACAAGCATCAATATAAACATTGAGATCACAGTGAGAATAACCGCGATGATAACTGTGGCTATTTTCATAGTTGCAGGTTGATATTCGTCGGTGGGTTCCGGCTTTTTAGCACACAAAAAGGACAGCACCATTAAGACAACGGTAATTATTGGTGATGCGTATGTAATCGGGTCAAAATTATCCAACACAAAAATTATGTTGAGTATTAAAAGAACTATCCAAACAGCGAGAGCGACATATTTGTATTTGCCGTTTTTAAAGTGTGACAGGGATATAAACACTATCTGCAAAATCGCCGTTAAAGCTGTTAAACCTATAGTAGCGAACGATCCGCCGAATATGGTTATCCAAACAATCCCAAAAAACGGACCGAAGCCACCGATAAAGAACACAAGCAATGCCGAAAGGGGAATTAATATCATTGTTAGTATATAACAAGCTCTTTTCATAATTTACCTCCTGTCGAATTTAATCGTTATAAATTATATCCTCTTTAAAGCTCGTTTTCCTTTGCACAAAAAAAGGATGACACCGTAAAAACAACACCGAGCAAGAGTCGAATAACTCCCTCATCCATAAAAACAATGCTAAGTAAAAGTCGGATAAGCCCATTCCCTATACCTGAAATCAACATCACAGCATCCGGAAATAATAAAACGAGCCAAATCGCAAGTGAAGCATATTTATATTCCTCACTGCGAAAATGTGACAGTGAAATAAATAAGGGCAGTAAAACGGCTAAAATTATTGTCAAAACAATTGCAAAAATCGGACTTAGAAAGCTACTGATCAACAAAATCAGATAAAACGGACTGCATTCGCGTATTTCGGGGAAAAACTCCATAAGAATTAAGCTTAAAGCCGAAAACAAACATCCTGCCATTGACAGTATGTAGCAAGCTCTTTTCATAATTTTTCTCCCATTTCTTTATCCAAGCCAATCCGAATCGACATCTTCGTCCCACACAAATTCGTCACTAGGAAGCTCCTCGGCATACTCGTTATCTGTATCATCATTCTCGTCATCATAACGGTAACCGTTATAGTAACTGTTATAGAAATCGTAGGTATATTTTTGTTCGTTTAAGAGCTTAGTTGCAACATACTTGGATACGGTAAATCCGCTGTCAAATTTGTTTTCGGAATGCAACTGTGAATCGTCGTAAAACTGCCATTCACTGCCGTAATCATGGAATATACCGTTTACAGCGTGTTCCGCACGCCTTTCGACATCCTCGTTGCCGCAATCCGTCAGTTTTAAAAGATAAGGCGTTGCCGAATCAGAGAGCCAGCTTAACATTTCCACGTCAACGGTATCGGTTTTGCCGCTTAAGAAAATGTCAACATTATAAGCCGCGACGGTTCTGTCAATACCTGCAATACAGAGAACTGTAAACAGAGCCATTGAAATAATCACGGCATATTTCATACAGTTTAGCCGCGGTACATATACCCGCACGATAAAAGCGATGATAACTACCGCCGTAGCAACCATAAATACGCTTGTCAAAAGGCGCAGGCGGGTAAGTCCGTACTGACCGATATACATTATCATTTTCGATATTGCCGTAGCAATAAACAACACCGTGAACGCGCTGATAAAGGTGATGAGACTCTTAAAGGCCGCATTGAGCTTTCCGTCCTCACGTCTTACGGTGAGGGCAAGGCTGAGAGTGAGCAAAATCAAATTGATAAAGGCTATTATCTCGGTCTCAAAAAATCCCCGTCTTGCATATTCTGAGAAGCTGAACTCATACCCTGCCGGCAAAATTCCGGAAAATGCACTGAAAAAATATGCCGTCTGCGAAAGCATATAAACGAGGTAAACGAATGATATAATACTTAAAAAAGTGATTGAAAAGATTGATTTTACTACTCTCAACTTTGTAAGATCTACAGGCTTAGCATCCGTTTTAAAAAGTCGGAATTTACATGATATCGCAAAGGCGAATATCAGCATAAACAGCAGAACAGAGCATATAAGCTTAAGCAAAGACATACCGAATGATGAAATTATTTTTGTTACAAGCCCTTCAAACGCTGCATCACTGCTTACAAGCAGAGGTATTACGACAGCAAGTACGGGAATTGCCGCAAGGAAAGCTATGAGTATCTGCAATGCATTTTTCTTTTTATCGTTTCTTATGAGCGTCGTTACGGGAACAGCAAAATTTTCCACGGGTGAAATAATTGCGGCGTATAGGAGCCTTAATACTCCCGAAAAATTATCTGCTACTGTTTTATCGCAAAGGGACACAGCGTAAAGCACACCTGACGCAATAAGAATAAGGAAGGCTATTGCCTGTGATAAAAAGTCATCGTGATACAGTACGAATACGGTACAGGAAAGTGCGGATAACACTACTGACGATATGGAAAATACGGTTACCGACTCTTTTTTTATCAGGTAAGCAGTCATCGCCGCCACAAGGGCCAAGGAGCTGACGGTAAAGCCGATACCCATACCGCCGAAAAGTCCAAAAAAGACTATGCAGACGGTTATTGCCGCAAAAATGCCGCAGAAAATGTAATCGGACTTGCCGAAATTTATCTCTTTTTTCTTTTTCTTCGGCATATTTACCGCAGGATAGGTGGGTGTATACTGTGGGAAAAACGGTTGATTATTTTGTACTTTGTTGATGCCGCCGTTCATATTTTCAGGCGCGTTTGGAATATTGTTCATACATATCATCCTCCATATATTCAAGAATATCACCGGGTTGACAGCCTAACTCACGGCAAATAGCCTCAAGGGTGGAAAAACGTACCGCTTTTGCCTTGCCTGTTTTAAGTATAGATAAATTTGCCTGAGTTATGCCGATGCGCTCTGCAAGCTCGCCCGAGGACATATGTGCTTTTGCCAGCGCAAGATCGAGATTTACTTTTATTGCCATTTTTATCACCTATATCGTCATATCATTTTCTTCTTTTATCTCTATCGCTTTGGCGATAATAATGCTTACTACCCTTACTATAAGCCCTGCGAAAAACGCGGCAGCAGAAATAAGGGCAAATACTACAAATTTTATTGCACCTGTCGCGCTGAGAAGTCCTACATATATACAAAGCAGTGACAGTATGTTTAAGAGGGTGACGTTTTTAGCATCGAACACTATTTCTTTTCTCACATTAAAAAGCAATCTGAAAAGGCAGTATATGGCTCCCCAACCTGCGGGAACGGCGGCGTATGTAACGAGAATGAGAAATTGCTCCAGATACTCACGGCGAAACAGTACGCATAGACCTTTGACTATCCAAGGACACGCAAAGGTTAAAACCGCCAGTACGCCGGCAAACAGAGCGGTGAAAATAATTGTCAGTGTAAGCGAATTGCTTTTTCCAATCATAAGACTCATATCCTTTCTTTACCAAAAAATAGCATATGATTTATCGTTTGTCAATAAAAAATTATCGAAAAACAGAAAAATTACAAAATTGTAATAGAGTTACAAAAGGATTAAAGCAGAAAAAAGCGGACGCCCGAAAGCGTCCGCCAAAATTTTATATATAACTTATACCGACAGAATTAATACATTCCGCCGCCTGCCTGAGCCATTGCCGCTGCGGCAGCCGCGTCAGCCTGAGGATCGGGAATATCGGCAACAAGGGATTCGGTGGTGAGAACCATACTTGCAACGGAAGCGGCGTTCTGAAGTGCAGAACGTGTTACCTTTGCAGGGTCAAGTATACCTGCCTCAAACATATCAACGTACTCGCTTGTTGCAAAGTTAAAGCCGTAGCCGGATTTGCCGGAGTTTACTATCTCGTTAACGATAACCGAGCCTTCAAGTCCTGCGTTCTTGGCAATTTGACGCATAGGCTCTTCGATAGCCTTGAGAACGATTTTAACACCTGTCTTGAAATCGGCATCGTCGGTATCAAGGAGAGCGGAAGCAGCTTTAACAGCACCGAGAAGAGCTACACCGCCGCCTGCAACAGAGCCTTCCTCAACGGCAGCCTTTGTAGCCGCAAGAGCGTCCTCAATGCGGAGCTTTTTCTCCTTCATCTCAGTCTCGGTAGCAGCACCTACGCGGATAACTGCAACGCCGCCTGCAAGCTTAGCAAGTCTTTCCTGAAGCTTTTCACGGTCAAAATCAGAGGTAGTTGTCTCGATCTGTGAACGGATCTGTGCAACACGTGCCTTGATCTCCCCGCTGTCACCTGCGCCGTCAACGATAATGGTATTCTCTTTTGAAACCTTGACCTGCTTTGCGCGACCGAGCTGATGAATCTGAGTGTCCTTAAGCTCAAGACCAAGGTCGGAAGTGATGACCTCACCGCCTGTGAGAACTGCGATATCCTGAAGCATCTCTTTTCTTCTGTCACCGAAGCCGGGAGCCTTGACTGCAACGCAGGTGAATGTTCCGCGGAGCTTGTTTACAAGGATAGTGGAAAGGGCCTCGCCCTCAACATCCTCAGCAATGATAACAAGCTTTTTGCCCGACTGAACTATCTGCTCAAGCAACGGAAGAATTTCCTGAATATTTGAGATTTTCTTATCGGTGATAAGAATGAGAGCGTCGTCGATAACTGCCTCCATCTTATCGGTATCAGTCACCATATAGGGAGAAATGTATCCGCGGTCGAACTGCATACCCTCGACAACGTCAGAGTAAGTCTCGCTGGTCTTGGACTCCTCGATAGTGATTACGCCGTCGGCAGTTACCTTTTCCATAGCCTCGGCAATGAGTTTGCCGATGTACTCATCTGCCGCTGAGATAGTTGCAACTCTTGCGATATCGTCAGAGGATACAACAGGCTTCGCGTTTTTGAGGACTTCCTCAACTACCGCATCAACAGCCGCCTGAATACCCTTTTTAACTACCATGGGATTTGCTCCTGCGGCAACGTTCTTCATGCCCTCGCGAACGAGTGCCTGAGCAAGCAGAGTTGCGGTGGTAGTACCGTCACCTGCAACATCGTTGGTCTTTGTTGCGACCTCTTTAACAAGCTGAGCGCCCATATTTTCAAAAGCGTCCTCAAGCTCGATCTCTTTTGCTATTGTAACACCGTCGTTGGTGATAAGCGGAGCACCGTATTTTCTGTCAAGAACGACGTTTCTGCCCTTGGGACCGAGTGTTATTTTAACGGTATCGCTCAGTTTGTCGATACCCGTTTGAAGGGCCTTTCTTGCCTCTTCACCGTAAATAATTTGCTTTGCCATAATGAATTACCTCCGATTATTCAACCACTGCGAGAATTTCAGACTGACGGACAATGGTGTACTCCTGTTTATCCACCTTGACCTCAGTGCCCGAATATTTACCCGTAATTACCTTATCACCGACCTTGACGTACATTGCGACCTCATTGCCGTCAACAACTCCGCCGGGTCCGACTGCAACGACCTCTGCGATTTGCGGCTTTTCCTGCGATGAGGATGCAAGAACGATACCGCTCTTGGTAGTTTCCTCAACCTCACATGCTTTTAAGACAACTCTGTCTGCAAGCGGTTTGATAGTCATATTATATTACCTCCTGAAAGATTGAATATATCTTTTTAGCACTCTTACACTTAGAGTGCTAAATATATTGTAGCCATATTTTACCAAGAAATCAAGTGTTTTATTTAAAATTCATATTTTTTTAATATTTAAAAATTTATGTAAATGCCCGTATCACACAAAAAGAGAGCCGTTTTGTAAACGACTCTCCGTTAATCTATGAAAGTCCGAAGCTTACATATAAAGCTCTGTTGATTTTGTTCATATCGGTTCTGGACAAATTGCCCATTCGCTCCTTAAGCCGCTGTTTGTCAAGAGTTCTGACCTGTTCAAGCAGCACAACAGAATCCTTGCTTAGTCCGCAGTCATTGCCGTTCACGCTTATGTGCGTTGGCAGTCTGGATTTATCCTGCTGGCTGGTTATAGCCGCGGCGATGACGGTTGGGCTGTATTTATTACCAACGTCGTTCTGCACGATAAGTACGGGTCTTACTCCGCCCTGTTCAGAGCCGACGACGGGACTTAAATCGGCATAATATATGTCCCCTCTTTTAACGTTCATTTTTGTATCACTCTCCATTGGAAAAATTCTCATCTTATACACTTATTTTTACCGCGTTTACCTTAAAATAAACATACTCGGTAAAAAAATCGGGGAGTAATACATTTTATTCAATTTTTAGGCGGTATGTCCTATCTTCTTTTAAATAAACGAAAAATTTTCAAAATATAAAACATCTGCACCGTCAACGGTGAGCTTTTCAAAACACCCTGTATCCGAATTCACAAAAAGCTTGCAGAGCCTGCCGTCGGAACTGTATGTATAAGCACCGTCTGAATCGGGAACGGCACCGCGAACGCTGTCAAGACAGCCCTCCAGCGCCTTGCAAAGCATTGAAAAAGGCATTTTATCGCCCGCAAAGGTAAAAGTCAGCCCGCTCGACGTCAAGGTATATTCGCCGTCACGGCAGCTTATCTGCATTCCGCTCACCGTTTTCGGCGAGGTGAACGTAAAATCAAGGCTTTCATAGGGTTTATATACCGCGTCAGCCGACACCGTAACATCGTTAATTACGGTTGTAACGGTGGTTTGAAATCCGCCGAAATCCAACGGCTCGTTTTCAACTTCCTTTGAATTTTTACCTCCGCAGCCGCCTAACATCAGCAGCGCAATAAAAACGCAAAGGATTTTTTTCATATTTGTGCTCCTTTAGTTTATTCGAATTTTTTGAGTACGGCGGGAAGCTCTGAGAGCATGAGCGTGGGTGTATTGCCCATAAACGAGTATTTTTCACTTACGCTGTCGCCCGTCATACCGTGGATATAAACGCCCGCCACGGCGCTTTGAAATGTATCGAGTCCCTGTGCTATAAACGACACTATCATACCTGCCAGCACGTCCCCGCTGCCGCCGGTTGCCATTCCGGGATTTCCCGTGGAATTGACAAATATGTCGTCATACTCAAAGCTCCCTACAAGCGTTGATGCTCCCTTTAGTGCCAACACACATTTATGCGCACTTATAAAGGTGCGCACTGCGCCTTCTCTGTCCTTTTGAATATCATCGACGGAAATACCTGTGATACGCGACAGCTCCCTGGGATGCGGCGTGAGTATCACGGGACTTTTTGCGCTGTCTATTATATCTATATTATCTTTAATGCAATTTATGCCGTCCGCATCGAGAATTATGGGCACTTCGGCATTTTTTATTACAAATTCCGTAACTGTTCTTGTATCGGCATCGGTTCCCATACCGCAGCCTATAAGCACGCAGGAGCATTTTTTCAGTTCTCTTTCCAGTCTGCCGACGGCGCTCTCGGATATACGTCCGCTTTTATTGCTGCCGAGGGGTATGAGTACCTGTTCGTATGTTTTGGGAGCTACAGCTCCGTATGCCACTGACGGAAACGCCGCTTTTACAAGTCCTGCGCCGCTGTTAACGGCTGCCTGCGAGGCAAAATATACCGCGTTGGGCATTTCGTAGCTGCCGCCGATAACAAGCACCGTGCCGTATGTTCCCTTGTGACTGTCCGCTTCCCTCTCAGGGAAAAAGCTTTTTACCTCCTCGGTATCGACGGTAAACATTGTAGTGCGTACCCGTTCAAAGCATTTTTCGGGAATTCCTATGGGTGCGGTGACGATTCTTCCGCACATTTTTTTCGACGGCTTTAACACGTGCACGGGCTTGAGTGATGCCACGGCGACAGTCATATCGGCATTCACTGCCGTGCCGCTGACACTGCCGCTGTCACCCGAAAGTCCGCTTGGTATATCAATGCTTATGACTGAAGCAGAGGATGTGTTGATTTTCTCGAACACCGACGCCGTTGCCGCATCAGCCTCGCCGTGAAAACCGATACCGAAAATACAGTCAATGATTATCTGAGCATTATCAAAATATTTGTCCGTAGTGCCGCCACGGTCGTAATAGACAATGGGTATACCCATGGCTCTTATGCGCGAGAGCATTTCTGATGAGTCGCTGTCCGCAGGCAGGCTTGCAGCCATCATTACGGTAACGGAATATCCGTTCTCGCTGAGCTTTCGTGCTATAACAAAGCCGTCGCCGCCGTTTTTGCCCTTGCCGCACACTACAAGAGCTTTACGCTTATTCGTATTCTCAAAGGCTTTTCGGATTATCCTTGCGCAGTACGAACCGGCGTTTTCCATAAGCTGTAAATATGAAATTCCGCTGTCGTTGGCAAGCTGCTCGACCTTTCTCATTTCATCCACGGTTAAAACTCTCATTTTATCACATCCCACGCTAAATCTGTATAATTATTCTAACATACTGGCTCAAAAAGAGCAATAAAAAAGGAGACTTCACAAGAAATCTCCTTTGTAAATTCTATTAAAGAATATATATTATCACATCGCGTGATCCCCATTGATAGCACTGGCTTGTGCTGTTCATATAGAGGTCTACCGTAAATTTGCCTTTTCCTACAAATCCGCCCGTATCGGCGGCGATGGCGTATCCGTATACTATACCGTCGGTTGAGACTATCCACATCTCAGTTCCGTAGGGTATCTGATCCGGGTCAACTGCGATGTATCCCGGTTTGACAGGCTTACCCGTTGCAGTAGTTCCGCCGGGAACACAATATGCCGCTGCTTTACCTGTTATGGTGGATTTATAGCTTGTCGGCGCACCGTTTTCGCCGATGGAATACTTCGACGGAAGTGCGAGCTCCGAAATCGGCTTGGCATTCTTTTGAATGCGGGCAGGCACGACCGGCTTTACATACGTACCGACAGTGGTGATCTCATCAACAGGCTGTTTTGTAACGACTTCTTTTTCAACAGTTGTGGATTTGACGGTTCCGTTGACCACCTTATCACGGTAGGTAACGGTCTTAGTGCCGTTTACACCCTTTTGCGTGATTTTTGTGGTTCCTTTTTCAAGTGCCGAGGAATACGAGGTCTTTGAGGAATAACGTACAGATTCCTCTACGTCGCGGAAAACGTATTCAACCCTTAGCACGTCGATCACCAAATTGTTTGAGAGCGGAGTGTCCGCTGAGGGGGAAACCTCATCGTCACCGTCAAGAATGATTTCCTGCTCTGTGAGCAACTCGCCTACATTTGCGGCAGTGGATTTTACCAGTCGTTTTTCACCGTCAACGTTAATTGTAAGGTCATAAGAATTAAGAATTTCGACCTTTAAATCGTCAGTCACAACAGCTTTTACGTTGACACTGGAAACGAGATGGTCATTAAGGACTATCCCCTGCTCGGCAATCAGCTCGCTTACCGTTCCTGCGAAAATCAAATCCGAAACATTACCCTCTGCATCCACGAATCTTACGTGGCTTGCGCGGCAAACTATTATTCTGCTGTCCTCACCGACTGTAAAGTCAGAGAGTATAAGCTTATCTTGCTCACACAGCTGAATTCCGGCTTCTCGGACAACAGCGTAAGCGTCCTTTTCGGTCGTTTCCACTCTTGTCACCTGTGGGCCCTCATATATATCAACTACATACAAGTCGCCCGTGGCAGCGAAAGCCGTTCCTGCGCACAGCACGGCAAGCACCAAGATTACCGCTGTGACACGCATAAGCGAAACACGAACCGCTTTTGCATACCCTCTTATTTCTGTTATCATCATTCTGCTCCTTTAATAAGTCGTGTTATCCCTTCGGGGAACCCCGTCAGGGCGTGCACCAAATTCGCTTTGAAAAGCAATATTTAAAGCCCGCTTAAAGCACGACCGTTATTCTCGCTTTGTGACCTTGACATTATATTCAGCACTTTAAAAAAAGTCAAATTTTTTTAAAACACTTTTTTGTTGAAAATAACTAAATTGAAAAGTCGTTTTTTGTCCGAATAGTTAAATTAAGTTCATTTATCAACCATATATTGTGGTGTTTTATCCGATTTTGTAATTTTTTTTGTGAGAATTTTAAAAAAATGATAAATTATTACAAAACGGTTACAAAATATTACGATTTTAACTCAATTTAGCCGGTTTTTAGTAGCCGATGATTGAATTGACATGAGTGATTTGCGAGAGATTTTTCGTTGTAAAAAGGCGCAAAAATGCAGTAATACTTTGTGTATTGCAAAATTTTGCAACGCGTTTACGGCGTAAAATGTCCGCAAAGCACCGCAGTCATATTTAATCAGCGATTACTATATATAGCATATTCCAAAAAAAGCAAAATATTCCGATTACATTTTATAGAGGATTTGCGCCGATATAAAATTTATGATAAAATACATATATAATAGTATACGGATTTTGAGGGAAAAAGAATGCACGATATATGGAATCCGTGGCACGGATGCAAAAAGGTCAGCGAGGGCTGTGAGCACTGCTATATGTTCTATCTTGACAAAACACGCTCAGACAGGGACGGCGGCGAGATATACCGCACGAAAACCGGGTTTAATTATCCGCTGTCAAAATACAGAAACGGCGAATATAAAATCAAAAGCGGCGAAACTGTGCGGATTTGTATGACCTCAGATTTCTTTTTGCCCGAGGCAGACGAATGGCGTGACAGCGTGTGGGATATTATAAAGCAGCGAAGCGACGTGGTCTTTTATATACTTACGAAGCGTCCCGAGCGGGCGGAAAAATGCCTGCCCTTTGACTGGGGTGACGGTTGGGAAAATGTATTTTTCAACGTAACCGCGGAAAATCAGCGCAGAGCAGACGAGAGAATACCCATATTGCTGAGTCTCCCATTTAAGCACAAGGGCATTATGTGCGCTCCGTTTATAGGCCCTGTCAGCATTGAAAAGTATCTTGAAAGCGGTCAGATTGAACAGGTCATATGCGGCGGAGAAAATTATGACGGTGCCCGCCCCTGCAATTTTGACTGGGTAAAGAACTTGCGCTCTGAATGTGTAAAACATAACGTGACCTTTGCGTTTACCGAAACGGGAACGGTATTTATTAAGGACGGGAAGCGGTACACTATGCCCGACAAATCGCTCCAAAGCAGAATGGCATATAAATCGGGAATGAATTTTGTGGGTAAGCCGCAAGAATTCAAGCTGTGCGACACCTTTGGACTGCCGATACCAAAAAGTGAGCTTTATGTGCCTTATTTCGGTGAACGCTGTAAAACCTGCGCTATGAAAATCATCTGCAACGGCTGTTCAAAATGCGGAAAATGTGAGAAATGACAATTTAAATTTATTAGCAAAAATCCCGAAAGACAAACTTTCGGGATTTTTGCTAATATGGATATGGCATTAAATCTTCAAGATTAACAGCAGTACCGTTGTTATCTATAATAACTTTGATATGTTCTGAATTGCCTAATTGCATCATAAACTCACGGCAAGCGCCGCAAGGCGGTATTACTTGACCGAGTTTAGTCACTGCAATAACCATTTGGGCATCGCAATCGCCGTTAGTAATCATGGTAGATAACGCATTCCGCTCGGCACACATACCAAGCGAGCAATCCGTATCAATGCAAACGCCTGTGTATATCTTTCCGCTCTTTGCCAAGACTGCCGCACCTACTCCGCCAGAACACATTTGGTCACTGATCACCTTTGGTATGGCAACTGATTTTGCCACATCATACAGCTCTTTTATTTGTCTGTTTGAAATTTGTTCTCCATTATATTTTTTATTATTTAACATAACTCATTTAATTCCTTTAATAATTTTGCTTTCATTTCTTCAAGCTTTTGCTTGCTTGGGCGATTTGATTTGTCATACATTTTATCAAGCGGATACCACCATATCGGACCCTTCTCATTATATCCATGACCTTCTAAATCGCCGTCCCGTCTCGGGGTTAGATGCCAGTGCATATGCCCGTCACCCATTCCGAGAAGCTCATAGTTCATTTTATCACAGGGAAAGGCTCTTTCGACCGCCGCGGCAACATCTGCCATTTCAGACAGAAACTTATCGCGAAAAGGCTTTTCAAGCTGACTTAATTCGCTTTTGTGTTCCTTGCAAAGGAATAATGTATATCCGTAAAAATGCTGATAATCACCGATCACAACATAACCCGTTTCCAGCTCTTTTACAAAATACGGATTAGTCCCGTTTTTTATCATTTCAATTCTGTCGCATATTAAGCACATAACCGCACCTCTGATTTTAGATGAATTTCTATTTCAATATAATCTTTGTCCTTTTAGCAGTAAAAAAACAGCGTTTCGAAACGAAACGCTGTAAAAAACATTTTTTATCTCTTTGAGAACTGCGGTGCACGGCGAGCGCCTTTGAGACCGTATTTCTTTCTCTCTTTCATTCTGGGGTCTCTCGTTAAGAAACCTGCTTTCTTGAGAGCGGGACGAAGATTTTCGTCATACTGAAGAAGTGCGCGTGAAAGTCCGTGGCGGATAGCGCCTGCCTGACCTGTTACGCCGCCGCCGTTAACACGGCAAACGATGTCAAACTTTTCGGTCGTGCCTGTCAATGTGAGAGGCTGACGAACGATAAGCTTAAGTGTTTCAAGGCCGAAATACTCGTCAATATCTCTGTCGTTTATTGTGATTTTACCTGTTCCCGCATATACACGAACACGGGCAACAGATTTTTTCCTTCTGCCTGTACCGTAAAAATAAGGATTAGTCTCGTACATAATTTACAGCCTCCCTTTCTTAAAATTCTCTTGCTTCCGGCTTCTGAGCAGCGTGCTTATGCTCCGCACCCTTGTAAACGCGGAGTCTGGTCAGCGCCTGTCTGCCGATAACTGTGTCAGGGATCATACCCTTAACAGCCTTGGTAACTGCGAACTCGGGCTTTTCTCTCATAAGGGTCTTATACTTAACTTCCTTAAGATTTCCGATGTAGCCCGTGTGATGATAATACATTTTTTGCTCAAGCTTATTTCCCGTGAGAACCACCTGCTCGGCGTTGATGATGATAACGTGATCGCCGCAGTCAGCATTGGGTGTGAATGTGGGCTTGTGCTTACCGCGAAGCAGAGTTGCTGCCTCAGCCGCAACCTTACCGAGGGGTTTGCCGGCGGCGTCAAGCACATACCAATTACGGGTAATATCGCCCTTTTTCGGCATATAAGTTGACATAAAACTTACCTCCCAAATATTATTTTTAAGTTACCCGAGAATTTTAGCACAGAGAATTTTACTTGTCAACAATAATTTTTAAATTTTTAACGGTATAAATTAAAATCTCTGTTTTTCTTTTATTTTCTTTGCTTTTTGTTATGTTTACTCATCAATAAATTTTAATTATTTTTTAAACTTTTATGGGAAAAGACTTTTTGAGCGGTAACAATCATTGAAAACGGCGGTGGAATATGATAGAATACCCCATATATTTTGTTTTTCGGGAGATGATATAAGTGAAATACGTCGTAGTTTTATATGACGGAATGGCAGATTATCCCGTGCCCCAGCTGAGCGGCAAAACGCCGATGACCGTTGCAAACAAGCCGAAATTTGACTCTTTAGGCAAAAAAGGAACAGTGGGACTTGTAAAAACCGTCCCCGACGGTATGAAGCCCGGCAGCGACGTTGCAAATATGAGCGTTATGGGCTTTGACCCGTCTATCTATTATACGGGCAGAAGTCCTCTTGAGGCGGCGAGCATCGGTGTGGACTTGAAAGACACAGACGTTACTTTGCGCTGCAATCTTGTAACGCTTTCCGACGAGGAAAATTACGCTGACAAAACAATGGTGGACTACTGTGCGGACGATATTTCCACAGAAGAAGCCGCTGAGATAATAAAAACCGTCGAGGAGCATTTCGGCAGCGATATATATAAGTTTTACAGCGGTGTAAGCTACCGTCACTGCCTTGTATGGGCAAACGGCACCACAGACCTTGGCAATATGACACCTCCCCACGATATTTCGGGTAAAGTGATCGGCGAATATCTTTCAAATTCGGAAAATGCCGAGGATCTTATAAGTCTTATGAAAAAAAGCTATGAGCTTTTGAAAAATCATCCTGTAAATACCCAAAGAGTTAAGAACGGCAGACGACCTGCGAACTCCATATGGCTGTGGGGTGAGGGTAAAAAGCCTATGCTTTCCCCATTTGAGGAGCTTTACGGCATAAATGGTGCTGTTATTTCGGCTGTTGACCTTTTAAAGGGCATCGGCAAATGCGCCAAAATGGAGACCCCCGAGGTCGAGGGTGCTACCGGATATATCGACACTAACTTTAAGGGCAAGGCTCAGGCGGCTGTTGAGGCGCTTAAAAGCGGATGCGACTATGCATACATACACATTGAGGCGCCCGACGAATGCGGTCACAGGCGTGAGTCGGAAAATAAGGTAAAAGCCATTGAGATGATAGACGAACAGGTGCTGCCTATCGTGCTTGAAGGACTTAAAGACTATGACGATTACAAAATTATGATACTCCCCGATCACCCCACGCCCATAGCTACGGCTACACACGCATCTGACCCTGTTCCGTTTATGATTTATCAAAAATCAAAGCCTGCAGTCGGCGTTGACACCGTAAACGAGGAAACGGCGAAGGCAACGGGACTGTTTATAGGCAGCGGCGTTGAGCTTATGAAAAAATTTTTGGAAATATAAGAGGAAAACACTATGAGTGATTACAGCATTGAAACAAAATGTGTGCAGGGTGCATACAGACCGAAAAACGGCGAGCCGAGGGTTATGCCGATTTATCAAAGCACCACATATAAATATGATACAGGCGAGGCAATGGCAAAGCTCTTTGACCTTGAGCCGGGATATATGTACACCCGCCTTGCAAACCCCACTAATGATCTTGTAGCGCAAAAGATAACTATGCTTGAGGGCGGATTTGCAGGTGTGCTGACCTCCTCCGGTCAGTCGGCAAACTTTTTTGCACTTATCAACATTCTCGGAGCAGGCGACCATTTTATCAGCTCTGCTACCATATACGGCGGCACGTTTAATCTTTTTAACGTGACTATGCGAAAGCTGGGTATTGATGTTACATTCGTTGACCCTAATGCCGATGAGGATACTATCAACGCGGCATTTAAACCTAACACCAAGGCTGTTTTTGGAGAGACGATAGCGAACCCGTCCCTTGACGTTCTCGACATTGAAAAATTTGCGAAAATTGCCCACAGTCACGGTGTTCCGCTTATAATCGACAACACCTTCCCCACGCCCATAAACTGCCGTCCCTTTGAATTCGGTGCGGATATCGTCACTCACTCCACCACAAAATATATGGAGGGTCACGCCACCATAATCGGCGGGGCGGTGATCGACAGCGGTAATTTTGACTGGGAGCAAAACGGCAAGTTCCCGGGACTCACCACCCCCGACGAGAGCTATCACGGTGCCGTTTATACTCGGGACTTCGGCAAGGCAGGATATATTACAAAAATCGTTGCGCAGCTTTTGCGGGATTACGGTTCAACTCCCTCGCCGCAGAATTCATTCTATTTGAATTTGGGACTTGAAACACTGGCTCTGCGTGTGGAAAGGCACTGTCAGAATGCACAGAAAATAGCCGAATATCTTGAGGCGAATGACAAAATAGCGTGGGTCAATTACCCCGGACTTCCCTCTAACAAGTACTACGGACTTGCACAAAAATATATGCCTAACGGCACCTGCGGTGTAATATCCTTCGGCGTTAAAGGCGGACGTGAGGCAGCCGAAAAGTTTATGAACGGACTGCGTCTTGCCGCTATCGTAACACACGTTGCGGATGCACGAACCTGCGTTTTGCACCCTGCCAGCACTACCCACCGCCAGCTTGGCGATAAGGAGCTGATTGAGTGCGGCGTTTCAGCAGATCTTATCAGACTTTCCGTCGGTATTGAAAATGTAAACGATATTATCGCCGATATTGAGCAGGCTCTTTCAAGCATATAACCAAAAGCACAAATCAGGCTACCGCAAAACACCTTGAACGATATTAGCGGTAGCCTGATTATTAACTATTAAACTTATTAAACAGTAGTTTTCTTTTTCTTTCTCAATTTTATAAGAGCATCCGATTCTTCTAAAAGCTTCGACTCGTCATATCTCCTAATTAGTAAATTCATCAAATTTTCAGCTGTATAAACCTTTAGGTTTTTTAATCCAAAAAGCTCTTCATTTGAAGCAAAAGGCACGCAGTATGTGTCTGAGTCGGAATAGATTACTGCCAATGTTGCATGATATATAGGAGCATAAAGATATTTTATATCTAAATATTATTATATATATTTTTTAAAGTCAATGTATAATATTTACAAAAAGTTTAATGAAAATAGTTAAAATAACCAATATATTTGTCTATCACAATGAAATATATGCGCCGTCTTTTTAATTTGGATGACCTTTTGTGCAAAACGGAAATAAACCTGCCATCAAATCTGTGCAATGATACAAATTATTAAAGTTTGGAAAAAAAGTCGATTTTTACCTTTACAACTTTCTTTTATATATGGTAATATAAGTAGAAATAAGTTTGATTTCGGCGGATTATGACGACGGGATGCAACATATCCGCGGGCAAATGGGTCCGCTTTTATTATGTCTTGTCGTCAGGCAAGATATTTTTTGTGTCCGCAGAAAGCATTTATTTTACATCATTTTAAAACGGAGGATATAAAAATGGCAAAAAACAAAAAATCGGCAATTCCCGAAACAGGCATTACTGATGCCCGTCAGCTCGGTATCCCGAGAATGCTTATTCTCGGCTTCCAGCACATGTTCGCAATGTTTGGCGCAACGGTTCTTGTTCCCCTTCTTACAGGTCTTGACGTTGCTACCACGCTCTTGATGGCGGGTCTCGGAACTTTGCTGTTCCACGTTATCACGGGTATGAAGGTTCCCGCATTCCTGGGTTCTTCTTTCGCTTTCCTCGGCGGTTATGCCGCGGTTGCTCCCATGCTTGAGGAAGGTACTGTTCCCAACAAAGAGATGCTCCCCTACGCCTGCTTGGGCGTTGCGTGTGCAGGTCTTGTTTACCTTATTCTTGCCGGACTCATCAAGCTTGTCGGCATCAACAAGGTTATGCGCTTCTTCCCGCCTGTAGTTACAGGTCCCATCATCATAGCTATCGGACTCGGTCTTTCCGGCTCGGCAGTAGGTAACTGCTCTGCTAACTGGCCCCTTGCACTTATCGCTCTTGCAATCGTTATCGTATTCAACATCTGGGGCAAGGGAATGTCAAAGATAGTTCCCATACTCCTCGGTGTTGTAGGTTCATACGTTGTAGCCCTTATCGTCGGCAACGGCTTCGGCGTTGAAGGCTGGGCTGTTGATTTTACTGCTGTTCAGCAGGCTAAATGGATCGGACTCCCCATTCACGGCAGCGAAACGATTTTTGCCATTGATTGGAAAAACACCAGCCTTATTTTAAGCTCGATCATCGCGATCGTTCCCATAGCGCTTGCTACAATGATGGAGCATATCGGCGATATTTCCGCTATCGGCGCTACCGTCGGCAAAAACTACATCAAGGATCCCGGACTCCACAGAACACTTATCGGTGACGGTCTTGCAACGACTCTTTCATCAATATTCGGCGGTCCTGCAAACACCACTTACGGTGAAAACACAGGCGTTCTTGCGCTCTCAAAGGTATATGACCCCAGAGTTATAAGACTTGCGGCTATATTCGCAGTTATCGTTTCCTTCTCACCGAAATTTGCGGCAGTCATCAACTCAATGCCTACTGCAATCATCGGCGGTATCTCATTCGTACTTTACGGTATGATCTCGGCTATCGGCGTTCGCAACGTTGTTGAGTCCAAGGTTGACTTCACAAAGAGCCGTAACCTTATCATCGCAGCGGTTATCCTTGTTTCCGCTCTCGGTCTCGGCAATGCAGCAACGTTCAACATAAGCGAGAATTTCACAATTTCTCTCTCTGCTCTTGCAGTTGCATCTATCGCAGGTATCCTTCTCAACGCCATCCTCCCCGGTAAGGACTACACCTTCTCTGAGGACGAGCCCAAGGACACAGGCGTAAACTTCGCAGCAGGTCAGAATACAAAGCGTCAGGAAAAAGAAGTAAAAGACGCTGAATAATTCTTCTCCCACATAAATTTTCCCCGTAGGTAAAACTACGGGGATTTTTCTTGTTATTGCTGAAAATTTGTGATAATATAATCGGAAAGAGTTATATATTTTTAACAGAGAAGATAAGGTAATATGATAAAAAGCGATAAGACCAAAGGAATAATATACATAATACTTTCGGCATTTTTCTTTGCGCTGATGAGCCTTTTTGTAAAGCTTTCCGGCGACCTGCCGATTATGCAGAAAAGCTTTTTCAGAAATGCAGTCGCTGCCGTTTTTTCGGCAATTATAATTACTAAAGATCATATATGGAGCGTACCGAAGGGTAAAAACATATTATATCTGTTTATCCGCGCGGCAGCGGGCACTGTAGGTATACTCTGCAATTTTTACGCCGTGAGCCATATAAATATTGCGGATGCGTCAATGCTTAATAAGCTTTCACCGTTTTTTGCAGTGATATTCTCGATCTTTGTATTGAAAGAAAAGGCCAATTTGCGGCAGACCGTAGCAGTCGTGGCGGCGTTCGGCGGCTCACTGCTTGTAATGAGACCTTCATTTTCTGCCGATGCTCTGCCGTCTTTTTTAGGTTTCTTGGGCGGAATGGGCGCAGGACTTGCATACACATATGTGCGAAAACTCTCGCAAAACGGTGTAAAGGGACCGATAATCGTTTTCACTTTTTCACTGTTTTCGTGTGCGGTGACATTGCCGGGACTTATTATGGAATACACTCCGATGACCGGCATACAGCTTATATATCTGCTGCTTGCAGGAATATGTGCCTGCATCGGTCAGTTCTATATCACTTCGGCATATTCAAAAGCGCCTGCAAAGGAAATATCTATTTATGATTACTCACAGATAATTTTCACTACACTTATAAGCTTTATAGTGTTTAAACAGCCGCCTGATATTTTGAGTTTTATCGGATATTTCATCATAATATCTGCTGCGGTGTTCAATGCGTGGGATACGCTGTTTATAAGGGGTCGGCGTTGACTTTTATATGCGATTTTGTTATAATTCGGACTGTAAAAATGTATTTCAGACGGGGCAAAATATGGGCGACACGAATAAAAAGAAAATAACACTTTCTGAGCTTTACCCCGTAATACGGGAAAGGCTTGACAAGGGCGGAACGGTTGAACTGCCGATAACGGGCACAAGTATGCTGCCGCTCTTGGTTTGGGGCAGAGACAGCGTTGATATAACCAAAACAGAAACGCCTAAAAACGGCGATATAATTTTTTATCGCCGCGATAACGGTCAGTTTGTACTTCACCGAATCATCGGCGAAAATGAAAATGGCTTTATTCTGTGCGGTGATAACCAGTGGCAAAAAGAGTACGGCATCAAGCCGAATAATATTATCGCAGTTGTTACTGCTATAAACCGTAACGGCAAAAAATTTGACACTGACAACAAAATATACAGGCTTTACAGCTTTACTTGGGTGAAGATCCTGCCTATACGAAAATATTTACTGATTCTCATGAGGAAAGTGAAAAAACTCTTTGGAGCAAAGAAGTAAGAATGTATGAAAGGTATTCAAAATGGCTGATTATTTGCATACAAAAGAATATTTTTTAAAGCTGGTCGCCGCCTCGATATGCGGTGATACGGCTCCAACCGCCCCCGAAGATATTGATTATTCACAACTCGCCAGGCTGGCATTTTCAAATTCAGTGCAGACCGTACTGTATCTGTCGGTAAAGGATAAAAAACCCGACAGCTTTCCGGAAGAGCATTATAAAAAGCTCCGCACGTCTTATATGACCAACTTAATGCGCGAGGCGTCGCAGAGTGAGGAAAGTGCTGAATTGCGAGAAATTTTCACGGCGGAAAATATAGATTTTATGCTGTTGAAGGGGTCTCATTTAAAGGCTCTTTATCCGGTCTCTGAAATGCGTTTTATGGTGGATATGGACATTCTTGTGCGTGAAAAGGATCTTGAGCGTGCCCGTGATATCGTGCTGTCGCGGGGATATCACCTTAAAATGAATAACAGTAAGGATATAGTGCTCATAAAAGAACCTTTTCTTACCGTTGAAGTGCATAAATCACTGTTTACGGAAGAATATTTTATGCACGGCTATTTTGCGAATGTATGGGAACGTGCCGAACAGACCGATACAAACGAATACAAAATGAGCGCCAATGACCTTTATGTTTATACGCTTGCTCACCTTACCGAACATTATACCTCAGCAGGCTCTTGCTTTCGCCCGATGATGGACCTTTATCTTATGGAAAAACGCATTCCGTCACTAAATTTTGAGTATATAACTGAACAGTTCAGGACGATCGGAATAGAAAAGTTTGCCCAAAACATAAGACAGCTTTGTAAATGTATGTTTGAAGGCGCTCCTAAAGACAAAACCATGGAGATAATGGAAAATTATATCGTTTTAGGACCGCCTGTCAAGAACGCCGATGTAGCCTCAAAGGCTGCTACCAGCCAAAAATCAAAAGCTAAGCGAATTTTCGAAACGGCTTTTCCGAATTTTAAGCATATGGCGTTAAAATATCCCCTTTTGAAAAAAGCACCGTTTTTGTTGCCAGCATACTGGGTAATACGGCTGTTCTCCTACTTGTTTTCAAGTGATAAAAGCGTCGTCAGGCACCGCAAAGGACTTATTTCTTCGAATAAAAACGATGCTGATATTATGCAGTCCATATTTAAAGAATCAGGGTTATAAAAAACTAACCGTCGGAATTTGAACCGACGGTTTTTTGTATGAATTTAAAATTTTCTCCAAACCATTTTATTGACTACGCCTGTATATGACTGAATGATTTTTACCACCTTGGATGAGACATTTTCGTCGGTATAATCGGGAACGGGAATTCCGATATCGTTGTTTTCATTCATTTCTACAGCAGTCTCTATGGACTGAAGAAGTGATTTTTCGTCAATACCCGCCAGCACGAAGCAGGCTTTGTCAAGCGCCTCGGGACGTTCCGTGGACGTGCGGATGCACACCGCGGGGAAAGGATGTCCTACGGATGTAAAAAAGCTGGATTCCTCAGGCAGAGTTCCGCTGTCGGAGACAACTGCGAACGCATTCATCTGCAGGCAGTTATAATCGTGGAACCCAAGGGGTTCGTGCTGTATTACACGACTGTCAAGCATGAATCCGCTTTGCAGAAGTCTTTTTTTTGAGCGCGGATGGCAGGAATAGAGCACGGGCATATCATATTTTTCAGCCATTTTATTGATAGCAGAGAAAAGGGAAAGGAAATTCTTTTCGGTGTCAATATTTTCCTCTCTGTGCGCCGAAAGCAGTATATATCTGCCCTTTTCGAGTCCCAAACGGTTGTGAATGTCGGAATTCATTATCTTATCAAGGTTATTGTGCAGTACCTCCGCCATGGGCGAGCCCGTAACATAAGTACGCTCCTTTGGCAGTCCGCACTCGATAAGATAACGGCGAGCGTGCTCGGAATAAGCGAGATTTACGTCGGAAATTATATCAACTATGCGGCGGTTTGTCTCCTCGGGCAAGCATTCGTCCTTACAGCGGTTGCCCGCCTCCATATGAAACACGGGAATGTGAAGTCTTTTTGCCGCTATTGCCGACAGGCAGGAGTTTGTGTCGCCGAGAATGAGCAGTGCATCGGGCATAGTCGCTGTCATAAGCTTGTAGGAGCAGTTTATGATGTTTCCCACGGTTTCGCCCAAGTCACCGCCTGCCGCATCCATATACACCTCGGGGTCGTCAAGCTGTAGATCCTTAAAAAATATGCCGTTCAGGTTGTAGTCGTAATTCTGTCCCGTATGGGCAAGCACACAGTCAAAATACTGACGGCATTTATTAATAACGGCGGCAAGGCGTATGATCTCGGGACGCGTTCCCACGATTATAAGCAGTTTCAACTTGCCGTTATTTTTAAAGGAAATGTCACTGTAGTCCGTTTTCATACATACACCCTCTTAAACTTTTTCAAAATATGTGTCGGGATTCGCCGGATCAAAGCACTCGTTGCACCACATAAAGGTGACCATATCGGTGTCACCGAGATTTTCGATATTATGGGTATATCCCACGGGAATATCAACTACCTCCAGCTTTTCGCCCGAAACAAAATATTCATATATCTTATCCTCGTCGATTTTGCGGAAACGTATTACTCCTCTGCCGCTGACAACGAGGAATTTTTCGTTTTTCGTATGATGCCAATGGTTTCCCTTTGTTATACCGGGCTTTGAAATATTGACCGAGAACTGACCGCTCTGTGCCGTGCGTAAAATCTCGGTAAATGACCCTCGATCGTCAATATTCATTTTAAGTGGATAAGAGAACTTGTCCGTTGGCAGATATGAAAGATATGTACTGTAAAGCTTTTTTGAAAAACTGCCGTCGGTCATATCGGGAACTATTTTATTCTCTCGGCTGTCACGGAAGGAATAGAGCATATCGGCAATCTCGCCGAGGGTTATATTATGCTCAGTCGGAACACGGCAAAAATCACCGTCACGGTGCTCGTTACCGCAAAGAGCGTCAAGCATTTCACGGACAAGATCGTCAATATACACAAGCGTCATTTTATGGCTGCGGTCATTGACAGTTATTGGTAAATCATTTGCAATATTATGGCAAAATGTGGCGACTGCACTGTTGTAATTAGGTCTGCACCACTTGCCGAAAAGATTAGGAAAGCGGTATACAAGCACCCTTGCGCCCGTTTCCTCGGCATATTCAAAAAACAGGTCCTCCCCTGCCTTTTTGCTTTTGCCGTAAGGATTATCGAGCGCCGCCTGAGTTGAGGAGGAGAGCATTACGGGGCATTTGTTGCCGTATTTTTTCAGGATATCAAGAAGCAGTGACCCAAAGCCGAAATTGCCCTGCATAAACTCATCTTCGCTTTGGGGACGGTTTACGCCCGCAAGATTGAACACGAAATCGCAGCCACGGCAATATTCATTGAGCAGAGCTTTATCTGTATCAATATCAAATTCGCAAATCTCAATATCAGCGGGTAAAGATGTTGTTTTATCCTTGCCGTCGCGGATATTTTTAAGAGCGGCAACAAGATTTTTACCTACAAATCCTTTTGCACCTGTTACAAGAATTTTCATAAAACCGTATAATTCGGTCCTTTCATAGATTATCTATTTGCCCAAATTCGCAAGCTCATCACGAATATAAGAAAGTGTCAAGAGTTTTTCTTTGACCTGTTCGACATTCATAAGCTCCGTATTGTTTGAATTGAACTCAGTCAAAACGTTACGCTCGGTATCGCCTGAGCTGAAATACTTGTCATAGTTTAGCGAACGCTTGTCAGCAGGGACACGGTAGAAATCTCCCATATCGACAGCGTGAGTACACTCCTCATTGGTAAGGAGCGTTTCATACATCTTCTCGCCGTGGCGAATGCCTATCACGCGGATCTCGCTGTCGGGAGCAAAAAGCTCCTTGACAGCCACTGCCAATACTCCGATAGTGCATGCAGGCGCTTTTTGGACGAGGATATCACCGCTTTCGCCGTTTTCGAAGGCGAAGAGTACCAAATCAACAGCCTCCTCAAGGCTCATAACGAAGCGGGTCATTTCGGGTTCGGTTATAGTGATAGGCTTACCCTCTTTAATTTGATCTATCCAAAGCGGAACGACCGAGCCGCGTGAGCAAAGCACGTTGCCGTAACGAGTACAGCAGATCCTCGTTCTGTCAGGAGAGACGGTTCTCGATTTTGCGACGACCACCTTTTCCATCATCGCCTTTGACGTACCCATGGCGTTGACGGGATAAGCCGCTTTGTCGGTGGAAAGGCAGATAACGCACTTTACGCCCTCTTCTATGGCGGCGGTCAGCACGTTGTCCGTTCCCAAAACATTGGTTTTTACCGCCTCTATGGGGAAAAATTCGCAGGACGGCACCTGCTTTAATGCGGCGGCGTGGAAAATATAGTCCACACCGTGCATAGCGTTTTTGACCGATTGCAGGTCGCGGACATCGCCGATATAGAATTTCAGCTTGTCCGAGCTTTGCGGAAATTTTTGCTGGAATGAGTGGCGCATATCGTCCTGCTTTTTCTCGTCGCGTGAAAATATGCGGATCTCACTGAAATCGGATTCTATAAATCGATTTAACACCGCATTTCCGAATGATCCCGTTCCGCCGGTTATCAAAAGTGTTTTTCCTTTAAACATATTATATACCCCTAAAAAATTACTTAACTAATTTTTTGATTTTTCTTAAAACAGATTTTCCAATCGACTTAACCGTGCGTTTGGTTACCGCATATTTATTTATAAGACTGTCAAATTGTACAGTGTCAAGCTCATTGAAAAATTCCTCACGCTTTGGATGCGGTGCCACCGAATTAAGCATTGCCGAATTGTATGATACAGCGGAAGGTGTATTTGTCTCTGTCCATATCAAATTATCCTTTATTTGCTCCAGCAATTGCTCGCCTTTGTGGGAATGAACGATAACCAGCGAAGTGCCCTTATCGTCGTCGAATTCGGGAAGAATATTCTGTACTCCCCAAAAGTCAGCTATTGTAAGATCGCTTTGGCGGTGCAGTTGTTTAAACGAACAGTTATGACAAGATGGACGCAAAAAAAGGTTGACGAGGAATCCTCGCATGTACAGGTCCTTAGAAAGGTCCTGTACATACTCCGTACAATTTGTAAATTCAAATTGTACGGAGAACGTTTTCCAGCCATATTTTTTATGTCTGAAAAACGTTCTCCGCGTCGTCGATGCGGCCTGCGCTTCGCGGAATTTTACGTATTTTTCCCATACCATAGGCGACGGAACGCCGTGGCAAATAATATCCTGCGTGAAAAGATTGTCGTAATCTTTATTTAAATAAGCATATAATCCGCTGATTTGACAAGGTGTGCCCGTAAAAAGCACCTGTCTGCCATCTTCAAGATATTTGCGGGCACGAACATACGAATCGCCTATCTCGCTTTGCAGATATTTGCTCCCCATAAGCCGCGGAAGCTCAACAAGGCTCTCCACTGCGATATGCTTGACAGCTCTAAAACCGTCGGTAAACGCTGCGCCGAAAACTATTCCGCCTTTTGACAGCGTTTGCTCTGCCAACAGTGCAAATACACCGCCGCTTGAGCTTTTAAGACGAATATCTTCATTTTTGTTATACATTGCATAAGCTTTGGGAACGTCGTCTGATTTTATCTCATTTTTTAAAACAGGGCAGGTCTGCTTGCACTTACCGCAGTCAATACAAGCTGTTTCGTCAATTTCAGGATATAAAAAGCCTTCATTGTCCACTTTCATCTCGATACATTGCTTCGGACACACCGAAGCACACGCATGGCAGCCGGAGCACAGATGTTTTTCAACTATCTTCTTCATAATTTTTTGACGACCCTTCTAACAGCTTTATAATCAATTATTAGACTCGGCGGATATGTTCTGACAAATAGGTTTCTGAATCTTGCCTTATTCCTTCTATCGACGCATTCACCGCAGTCCAATCTATCTTGGAACCGCAAATTTTTTTAATGGCTTCATAATCGGGACTTTGTACGATCCTGTCACTTAAACCTACTTCCGTTAAAATCGTGACGAGTCTGTCATTCATACCTGATTCTGGCGGAAGAACCGCTACAAACGGAGTGTTAAATATAAGTGATAAAACGACCCCGTGATAAGAGTTTGTAACGACAATTTCTGAATATTTAATTTTTTTAAGCCATTCAATCAGTCCGTAATTGGACTTAGTATCGATCTCATCATTGCATTCGAATATTTTTTGAACGAGCTTTACCGTTTCTATCGTTTCTTTGTTGTCACGCAATACGTAGGAGAAAATTTTTTGACCGCTCTCAGAACCTTCCCCGATCAAACGGTCATAATCATTTTTAGGCAAAAGAAGTGTGGGGTCGCAAACGACCCGAGCAGACGACCCTAATTGTTTTACAACGTCAAGTCCTGTTTGCTCACGTACAGAAATTGAGGAAAACTTACTGACCTCCGTCTTTGTTAAAGAAATGTAGTCATCAGACACCTTGTCAGTACCGAAGCTGACAGCATAAGCTAACCGTTTTGTATTTTCGCCGGCAAAATCAGCAAAATAGCTCAATGTATTCTTAAACTCTCCATTGAACGTGAATGACATATTCCATATCTGATCGCTTCCGCAAATGACCATATCATATGAATCTCTGCATTTTTTCAGCTTTTCAGAGCTTGGAAATTTCTTGGAACGAACCAAATATTTCTTTCGAAACCGTTTCAGCTTTAATTCTTTAATGAAATTTGATATTTTAAGTTTTCGTATCCAATTATATCTTTGGCCAAGAACGTTTTTCCAAGGGACGTAATCAATTATTTCTGTTTCTATTCCTTGCTTACGGATCCACTGCTGCAAAGCATATGCTTGCAGAATGGCCCCGAAGTTTGTAGCCCAATGAAATGTAAGAGTCCCTATTTTCATTTTGCTGTCCTCAATTCATCCGTTATATAAAAAATTTGTGCAAAAATTATTACATCAGTGTCTGATTTTTTTTGTTATTTTTCTTACTGTACCGAACAGCAGATTTTTTTCATAGGTATTCATCCCAAAGAAATACATAAGAGCTGCAAATAACGCGACAAATGCTATGCCGTTTGTGCCGAATCTCACAAATTTGTTCGCTATGGGATTTACATACTCCAAGGCTATTCCGGCTGCAAGAGTTATCAGTAACCACGGCGAAAGCTTTAGGAAAACCTCTTTAAAGAATTTCAGCATATTTAAATGTAAGACCTTGTAATGAATAATTACCATCAGTATTGTTCTGACCATATATGCTACAAAAATAGATATGGATGCACCCAACGCGCCGAAATACTTGGAAAGAACCAGCGAAAGGCATACATTTAAAACGCCCATAATTACAAAGACATAAGCTTGCAGCTTTACCTTGTTTTCTACTATCAATGTGGTATTGGCAATCTGCATAGGCAAATAAAAGAAGCTGGGCAAGATAAGAAATACAGTGCCTAAGTAGCTTTGCGAAAAGTCGGGTTTGTTCCAAATATCAACAACAAAGGAGCGACCAAAAGCAATGAAGCCTGTGACCAGCAGACCTATGATCATGCATTGTATTCTGCCGATACGAATCATTAACGGCATCAGCTCTGTTTCTTTTTTGCCATCGTAAATGATTTTTGAAATACGCGGCATAAACATACCGTTGATAGCAGTAGCAAAGGTATACACATAGCCTTCGATCGTATTGGACAGACCGAAAATCGCACAGCCTACGGCTCCGGTGACAGATACGGCGGCGATAATTGACGGTGTTATATTGAAAATCAACCGTTGTGCTAAGCTCCCGACTGTTGTCCATACGGAAAATCCGAAAATCTCCTTAAGCATATTTCGGTCAAAGTATTTGAAATTGACACGAACAGCCGTTTTTCGGCGGATTATCAATAGCTTAATAATAATCGTCAGAATTCCTGATACGGCATTTACCGTAACAAGGGATAAAACTCCGTATCCGCGTAGCAACGCTATAACCATCGCTGCGATAATAAAAGCTTTATGGAATAAATCCGCCAACTTTAATCCGATAAACTGTTCGTAAGCGGTCAATATCCCGTTTAAATTGGTAAACGGAAAGGAAATAACACTGAATAAACCGACAATAAGATATAAAATCTTGAAGGTTTCCAAATCTGCTGAAGACAGATTGCTGTAAATGGTATCAAGAAAGAAGCTTACAACAAGCAATACGGTAAAAATCACACCGTCGATCAACAAATACAATTTATAAACAATTCCCAGCAAATTATTGACAGTTTCCTGATCTCCCGCTGCGTTGTACTTTGAAACAAAGCGCGTTACGGCAGCGCTCATACCAAAATCTATGACAAACATGGTAATAAGCGAGGTCGCCAGCGTATACAGACCGTAATTGCTTTGACCGATTTTAGAGATCATCCACGGGGTATAGATCAGCCCCGCTATCATATTGAACGCAATCGTAAAATACGACATCAATGCGCCCAATTTTATTTGCTTTGAGCTACTCCATTGAGTTTTCATCCTATATTCCTCATTTCCGTTATCTCATGCCCAATATCGACAATATTCAATCTAAATGAAGCAACTTAACAATTTTTTCAAATATAAGAAAACCTTTCATCCGCCGTAATCTCGGCGTTCATCATAAACTCCCTCAATTTTATAAACTAGCAAGCAGTTCATCCCATTCTCCCCTTACTTTATCCATTGAAAAAATATTATATAACGGCTCAAACAACCGAATCTCATCACTTGCCGAATATGATTTTAATATTTCTGACAGAGTTTCATGAAGTTCATTTAAATGGTCAATTTTAACCACCGGTGCGCCACACTGATCAAGTTCTTCATATATCAGCCAGCTCCCCTGAATCATAAAAGAACCCGAATATACCTGTTCTTTCATGGCATTAGAAAATGCATCGCTGTCACGTAGCTGCAAAAAAATATCAGTTGCTAAGCACATAGTAGCATTACGTTCAAACGGCACATACTCTTCAAGAACATCATAGGTGCATCCACAATTAGCGGCTTGCTTCTTAACATTTTCAATATACGCTAAACTTATTCTGTCATATTGGACTGGAATCAAAATGTGTATTTTCGCCTTGTATTCCATCGGAAGCATCGCAATTTCCTCTAAGCAGATATCTTGATGCTGGGATGGATCAGCACTATATCCGCAAACAATGCATATTTTCCTTTCCGGAATTTTCATGGACTCCCTACACTGTTGCTTTGTTACCGTCTCAGCATACGCTTTAATCGCTGGAATCGAGCCAGAGGTAATTCGCCCAAAACAGAGCTTATCATTATATTTCGTCCCGTATCGTTCAACAAAAACCTTTTTTGAATGCGCAACGGTAACGGTGATTTTATCTGCGTATTGAAAACACTTTTCTTGAGCTTTTATTTCTTTGTCAGTCGGTTTCAGAATGTCCGTTCCCCAATAAGAAAGAATCAATTTATCAATATTCCTTTTGAACAATCGGCAAAGAAGACAACTGGAACGGTGCAGATAATGAATATGGCAAATATCTATTTTCCCGAGTCGCCGCATAAAATGAATTTTTCGTAAAAATCTTTTTGCTGTGTCAATTTTACTTCTACCCTCATCTTCCGTGCCAGGAGAAAACACAGTAATATTATTTTCTTTATAAAATTTCTCATATTGCTCGGGGATTTTACGTATAGAATGCCTTAGCACATAAATTTCATATCCCCGTCCCAAAAGCATATTCTTTATAAAATTGTAAACATGCATGGATGCAGCGTCACTTATAATTAAATACTTCATATTTACCAAACAATAAATACAATCGTTATCCTTTCTTTATTACGCGCTTGATACCCTTTGTAATACTTTTAATATCACCATGTATAAGTCGCAACCACAAACTTTCCAACATCCTCATTTTTTTAATCCAGGGATGGTCTTTTCCTGTTATTCTAAATAATTCTTTTCGGTATGTAACATTTTCCAATACATATTTAGGATGCCGCAGAGGAAACTCCAACTTATCACTGTCCTGATAAAATACGTTTCTTAATTTTCGAGGAACCAACTGTATATTTGCATTGGAATGCGTACTATTTTCACCTAATCCAACATTTTTGATTAAATTTTTTGCTGGGATAATATTTAATTGTGAATTCAAATGCCTTGCATAGGTTTGAACTGTCTCCCAATGCGGCACCCCCTCTTTCTTATGAGAAAGGCATGTCTGAAAATAATCATGGTCTGACTTGGTGTTTTTTAATGCACTCAATACGGTCATCGTATATTCGTCTTCTAAAAAATTATAATTTTCATCCCATAAATCGGCAACCCGTTTCCAAGTAGCCCATCCCCACACGGAACCGATACTCGAGAAAAAATAACTATCCGGGCACTGAAAACCAGAAACTTGATTCATTCCGCATATTCTATTGATGCGTGTGTCCTTTTCATATCTGTCCAGCATCTCTTTGCAGAAATAGAAAAAACTATTATCCGGAACAACATCGTCCTCTAAGACAATACACTTATCCACAATGGAAAATGCCCACTTATGACTTAAAAAAGTTGATGGATCACAGCCATAATTTTTTTCATTATAGCATTTGTACACTTCACAATCCCAATCAATGTCTTCCGCAATTTCCCGACATTTTTGAATTCCGATTATATCATCCCGACGTCCTTCCCGGGGACCATCTTGCCAAAGCAACAATTGTCGAGGACGTGCCTTCTTCACAGCTGCAAAGCTTTGCGCAAAACAACTATCACGAACAAAAAAGATACATAAGACAGCTACATCTATTTCCCACGGATATTTAATCTGTCGCTCCACTTGCTTCACCCCTTCTTATATTTGTATTCAAATAGTGGAATTAACATAAATACTACAATATTTATTTCGAAATGAGAAACAGGATTCAAAAAACTTAAAACAAAGAACATAATAAACACAGGGAATATGTCTTTTATATCACCCAAAGCTGACTTTATATTCTTGATCACTTTGAAAAAGATTCCGTAATATATTCCTGTACCTACTATGCCTCCGCCGGCCAGCATACCAAAGAATGTCGAATGGGCGTGATTCACGATATAAGCATTAGAAGCATCCGTTAGATCAGCCCCCAAAATTGGATTTTTAAGGAATAGCGCGAATGCATTTCCGTATAATTCCGTTCTTGAAGAACTGCTTTTCCCGCTTGTCATCATTATGTATAAATCATTGAAATGCGATGCTAAATTTTCCAATTTCACATGAATCGTCAAATATAAAAATATATCTTTTAGTTCCAATAACACAATGGCAAATATAATTAAAAACGTAATTTTAAATATCATATTATTGCTTTTGGTTACAAACGCACACGCCGTAAAAAATACGGATAATAACAGAAGAGTTGTATACTGGGTATAAAAAATGAACACCAGCAATAATCCCAAAAGCAGTATGCCCGGTATTTTGTTTTTCCATTTTGCTCTGGCTACCCTCATTGCAATATAGGGAGTCAACATACCAATACAATAAGAAAAACCAAATCCCCCAACATTTTTGCTTCGCAAAAGATTGATATATTCGTCTTCGGTCGTTCCGTTGGCAAGCAATCTCGCTACCGTAGGATTAGATGCAAACTCTCGGAACGTATTAAATCCAATTAAAGCAAGCATAAAACAGGTGATAACAATGACCCAAAATATCTCTCGGCGGTTATCTCGCATCATCAAAATCTCAAATATAAAATACGCCAGTATACAGAGGTATAAAATGATACTTGTGTTTACCGCTCCGCTAATATAAAATGGAGTGTTCCACATAAACCTTAACAAAGCAATTATGGCAAGCCAAACAAAAATAAATCCAATTTTTCTTAGAATATGCAAATCACATATAGCATACGCAAAAACAAACGGAGCGCTTGCTAAAATAATTACCATGTAAGTAACGCTATACTTATAATGAGGTAGTATCAATAAAGCAAGCAATATGGTGCTATAAACAATTAATAAAACGCTTTTGACAGAAATTCGTCGTAAATTCATTGAATTATTTCCTCATACAAAGCAATATATTCATCGATCAACTTTTCTTTCGAAAAGTTATCCTCTGCAAATTCAATGCAATTGTGACTGTAATATGCTTTTGTATTACTTTCTATTTCGTAAATAGCGGCTTTGAGATGATCAAGATCATTCTCCGGATCTACTGCAATTCCACATTCATTGCCTATCAATTCCGGCGTTGCTGTTACATTGTATCCTACAACAGGTGTTCCACAGGCAAGCGCTTCAGCGGTTGTTTTTCCAAAAGTTTCCTGAATGGATGGGTTCAGGAAAACATCTGCCATGTCATAATACTTGGCTAATTCATGCACATCAGAAATCGATCCTACTGAAAGAATATTTTCCGGCATCTCAAACCGTTCTGGCATATCGCCAATCAAAACAAATTTCTTTTCCGGCATTTGTTTTGCAAGTTTAATAAATATTAAAAGCCCTTTTTCAACCGACCATGTCTGTGAAACCCCTAGTATCACAAACTCTTGATCTATCGAAAGCTTTTCCCGGATATCGTTGGTGTCGATCGAATGAAATACGGATAAATCAATCCAGTTATATATTCTTTTGATTTTCCATGCATTTTTTAGAATCGACTGCCTTGCCTCATTTGTAATCCAATCAGATACTCCTATAACAGCCAGCTTTTTAATTGCAGAAAAGTATTGTTTCTTATCAGCAAGCATACGCTTGCTGCAATCAAAAAACCAACTGCTATTCCACTTCCTTAATGCCGGGCAATGTCCGCATTCAAATTTCCATTTTTCGCATTTATCATCCGTATAGTAACAACACTTTCCGGTAAATAACCAACAATCATGCAATGTAATGACAGTCGGAATTTCTTTATCGGCTATGAATTGAAGAAGCATCGGCACGTTTATATAATTTGCATGCAGATTTCTCAAATGAATCACATCGGGTTTTTCCGCATTAATATAATTGATCAACTTTCTGGACGCACGAACTGAAAAGTACCCTTGCTTTCCAAACAAACGAGAAAACAACCCATGAAATTTCCGGTCTAATTTATTACCAACAAAGTATATGTTTTCTTTTTTCGTATTTGAAATGGCGGTTACTATAACGGAATCAATCCCTTTTTTAGCCAATTCTTGATCCAATTCAGCAGTTGTTCTTCCTGTACTGCCCAAACCGTATACCGCGTTTATTTGCAATATCTTCATATAATTTATCCTTTGTCTTCACAGACTGCTTTTAAATCTTCTCGGAGCATAGTCTGCATAGTGGTTTTATCGTGATGCTTTGCGCCGCATTCATAGGCTTTTTTGCCGTAATTGGCAATTTGTTCACGGTTTTCGCACAAATCCTTGAGGTTTTGGTAGACTTCAACAGCACTTTGCGCTACCACGGCGGCATCGTTATCAATTAAATGCTTGACAGATGCCTCGTCGTCTTTGCCCACTGCGAAAATGCATTTGCCTAAGTTAAAATAGTCGACCAGCTTTGTGGAAAATGATTGATGCACCGCCATTCTGCTTTTTAAAGACAGTCCTTCAATATGTACCAAAACGTCTGCCTCACGCTGAAGGGTCTGAACCGTTTCGTATGACACAGGCGGGTGAATATGCGAACCGTTTTTGCTCAAAGAGCGTTTCATCTTTTCAGTCAGCGGCGTAGCGCTGTAAATATCTAATTCAATTTTCTGACCCTCAGCATTTAATCTTTCGACAGCGTCGGAAATGAGCGCCAGTGATTTCCATCGGTCAACACCCAAATTTCCCGTATAGAGCATTTTGATTTTACCCTTGGGAACCGTCCACTCGGGAGCAGGCTCACTGAAATCGGCACATTTTGTCAGTATTTTGCAGGGCGGTGTGAATATTTTTTCATATTCCTCTTTTTGTATCTGAGAAATAACGTAAAGAATATCACAATTCTCGATAACCTTTTTTACTTTTCTGCGTTTATATAGCCTGTCGATCCAATATAGGGGTGAAAAACGAAACTGCCGCAAAGTATAGTTATCGTCGGAAATATAGCCTACCATCGGAGAACCCGTGTATTCTTTGATAAACAATGCGACATCTGAAAGATAGCTTGAAAAATAGACGGGCTGAAAAATGAGGTCAGGCTTAAAATCGTCCAAAAATTTACGAAGCTCCGGTGAATTCCACCGACCGATTTTCCATATAAAATCACGCGCCCAAAACAGAACCTGCCATCTCAGCTTGCGAGCAGTATCAAAAGTGTTTTGTTCCTTTATATTGCGTTCTGTTCCTTCTGATTTATTGGGTATAACCACCTTACCGGTTGAAATCTTTGGATTTTTTAGATTTTTAATAAGTGTTTCAAACGTAATTTGAAAGCAAACCATATCAAACTTGTTGCTCGGCTGTCCCGGATTACAATATACGGAAGCAAATCGCAAATCATCTATACCGTCAAAGATATTATTATATGATAAGCCAAAACTGTTGTCATTTGACCAAGGTGTTGACGATAAAACCAAAACCTTCAAAATTATGCCCCTTTCACATATTTATCTGCCGCGGTGTATCAGATAGAATCCCAGCACCTTAGTTATTCCGAAATATCCGAATACACGGTAAATCATTCCGCTCAGTTTGACCTTTTTGTTCAAATCATATTTTAACAGATATTCTTTAAAAATAGGCTTCAGTTTTTCGTGTAGATCCTTGCGTTGTTCACTGCTCAACTCGGTTCTGCTTATCCACGCATTGCAAATCAAAGCGTGATACATTATATAACTAAGCAATGCATATTTCGTTTTCGGACTGCAGGACTGAACAACATCAATAGAGTCTTTTATTATATGATAATAAGTTTCTGTATGAGCGTAATCTACAGTTGAGGTGATCGAGCCTTCTCGCTTTGCTCGATATACATAAAATACTTCAGTCAAAAAGGCCCAGCTCGGTTCAAGAGCAAAAAGTCGAATTCCCCACTCGATATCCTCTGATTTTATCCCCTTTTTAAACAAAAGATGATTTTCTAAAACGAATGAACGGCGCAGACTCATAGCCCATGCAGTAACATATAATTTCCCGTCAGCCACCAAACTATAAAGGGTTTCAGCCGGATCAAGACCTTTATATTCCGAAAAATATCTGTGGTTACAGTCCTGCAGCTCTCCATTGTACAATCGCTTACGTCCGTAAGCAATAATATCTGTATGTTCGTCGTTTACTTTATCTGCAATCAAGGACAGTGCGTGCATATTATCCCAATAATCATCACTGTCAATAAAAACTATATATTCTCCCTGAGCCTTTAAAATTCCCGCATTTCTTGCATCCGACAATCCGCCGTTTTCTTTGTGAATTACAACAATTCTGCTGTCTTTTTCCGCATATTCATCACAGATTTGCGGACAGCGGTCGGGAGAACCGTCATCGACCAAAATCAACTCATAATCTTTAAAATCCTGCGCTAAAACACTGTCTACACATTGGTTCAAATATTCCTCAACCTTATATATTGGAATAATAATACTAAAAAGCATATATATCCTCCACAATATACTTGAGAACTGCAAAAGCAAACATATGCAAATTCTCCTTATACCATTTCAATGGCTGATTTTATTTCGTCTTGGCATCGCCTTCCGGAGCGTTTGCCCCACCGACGAAAAACTTTTTATTCTTTAATTTTAAGATATTCGCACATAACCTTGTTTACTTTATTTACATCAAATCTCTCTTTGCAATACTCGTTGGCGGCAGCGCCCATTTCAGCTACCAGCTCGGGAGATTTGACGAATTCTGTCATCTTTTCAGCCACAGCATCGGCGTTCTTTATGGGAACCAAGAAACCCGTTTTGCCGTCGATTACCGTTTCACGGCAGCCGATGGTATCGGTCACGATCACAGGTCTGCCCATTGATATTGCTTCCAAAGCCGTTCGAGGAGTACCCTCACGGTAATAAGAGGGCAAAACGAAGACTGAGCACTGCTTGTAATACTCGGCAACATTATCGGTTTCGCCGAAGTGATCGATAATACCCTTATCTATATACGGTTGCAGCTCAGTCTGAGTCAAAGCATCCGGTATATTTTCGCAGGCACCCAGCAGCATACAGCGAACGTCAGGGTACTGCGCCTTAACCTTTTCGCAGGCGGCAAGATATTCACGGATACCCTTTGCATACACGACTCTTGATAACATAAAGAACGTAAGCCTTTCAGGGTACGGTGCAATAGCAAATTTTTCCATATTTACGCCCGAACCGTTGACAATACGGCATTTTTCCTCTTTTACAAGGTGCTCTTTTACAAATTCCTCTTTATCGTCGGCATTTTGAAAAATCGCAACGTCTGCACATTTAAACGCTTTGCGGTAGAGCACAGACATTACAGCTTTTATTGCTTTTGCCTTAGGCGTATCAGATGCAAAGGCATAGCCTGCGCCCGTTACCATAGCCGCAATATGAGGCACACCCGCTTTTTTTGCGGCTATTGAGCCGTATATTACGGGTTTTGAGGTATAACCCAACGTTATGTCGGGCTTTTCCTTTTTGAAAAGCTCATACAGTGCTTTTTGATATTTAAGATCTGATAAAGGATTAACGCCGTTTTTCTCCAGCGGAATTTCTACGAATTTTGCTCCCAGCTCCTCGATTTTTTCCACATTGTCACGGTTGGGACCCGTCACTATGACCTCATATCCGCAAGAGATGATTTTTTTTATCAAATCTCCTCTGAAATTATACGCTGTACGGTTTTTAGGGGAAATCAAAATGAATTTCATACATTTTTACCTCTATCCATATATGCTTTAAGATCATCAATAATTAAGTCAAATAATCTGCCGTTGTTCTTAAGGGACACAAAGGAATTATGGGGCGTAACGATCACGTTTTCCATACTCCACAGGGAACTGTTTTCGGGCAGGGGCTCGTTTTGGAATACATCAAGCACCGCTCCGCCTAAAATTCCGCTTTCAAGTGCCGAAATCATATCTTTTTCGTTTACGACCGCACCTCTGGCAATATTGACGAGCACTGCGCCGTCCTTAAAACAGGCAAACATATCTTTATTGAACATTCCGCGTGTTTCATCAGTCAGCGGCAGGGTAAGAATCACCACGTCTGCTTCGATGAGAGCTTGTGAGAGCCTGTCCATCGGCACATATCCGTCGTAACACTCACTTTTCGGCTCAATCAAGTCAGCGCCGATAACGGTAGTGCCGAAGGCTTTAAACCGCTTTGCACATTCCGTTCCCACGCTACCGCATCCGACGATACAGACAGTATCACCTTGGAGCTCACGGACAGTTCTGTCCTTTTCCCAAATACGCCTTTTTTGATTTTCAAAAAACAAATCGGAATGCTTATAAAGCTCCAGCACTCCGCACACGGCAAATTCCGCCATCGGAACGCTGTAAACTCCGCGTGCGTTAAACAGCTTTATTCCCCGTTCGGATATTTTTTCAAGAGGAACACGGTCAAGCCCTGCGGAAGTAAGCTGAATCAATTTCAGCGATAAAAACTCGTCAATGTTGTGATAAAGAAACAGTCCGTTGCAAATAACAGCGTCAATACATTTCGCATCGACCGCCAGCTCGCCGCGCTCATCCTGCTGAAATATCACATTATATCCCATATCTTCAAGCTGTTTAATTTGCTCCGAAGAGCAGTTAAACGCGCCTGTTACTAACAAATTCATACGCTTATCCCTTCGGTGCATTCATCATACTGACTATTTTCTTGACACAATCGCAAAGCCTCTTGCAGTTTTCTTCATAATCACTCTGCGACCAGCTTTTAAGGGTTTTCTCGAACTGTCTTAAATCCGCCACACCCGAACATAGCTTTTCACGGACAGAGTCAATGTCCTTTTCCTTGCTCACGTCGCAAAAGGCTCTGGAGAGGATTATCCTGTCAGAACCGAGGCGGTAGTGCTCGCCCAAAATGCACTCGGCAGGCAACGTTCCCGTACCTACACGGGCAACTCCGCCGAAGCCGTAGCTGATACCCTTATTCCGGATCTTTCGGCAAAGAGCCTCCACAGTACCGTCTGCTAAAAGTTCAAAAAGGAACTTCATTTTATATGCCAAATGCAAATCGTTAAGACCGATGTGTATTTCGTCAATCCCACCGACCGAAAGAATGTCATCAAGATTTTCGGCCGCCTCTGCAGTCTCAACAAGCAGGCAGGTTCTCGCTCTGCCGTCAACAGCAGTGATAAAGCGTTCTGCCTCACGGGCAGTTTTAAAATACGGGAGCATTACAACGTCCGCACCGCTCTCGATAATGCTGTCTATTTCCGACTCGGTTGACACACAGTCATTATAAGCACCGTGTATAGGATTAACTCGCACCAAAAGCTTAGTGTTTTTTAATACGCCTCGCAGATTTTTAACGTCCTCCACGGTGTGATGAGACTGAACGGTATCCATTCCGCCCTGACGTAAATCTTTACCGATATATTCCATATCGACAAAGACCCTGTCGATGCCCGCCTCCTCGGCGATAAGCGCCACGTCGGGACGGTTTGTAATATACATAAGCTCAAGCGGCATCAGTGTACACTTTCCTTTTCTTCCTCTTTTACGTCTTCTTCTTTTGCGACGGTTTCGCCCACATTTTCATTGTCGGCGTTTGTGAATACCTTAAATATGGTCATAAAGAATATCTTTATATCTAAGAAAAGAGATATATTATCAACATACCAAACGCTGAGCTCGATTCTGTGATTCCACTCAACGCCTTTTCTGCCGTTGACCTGTGCCCAGCCTGTAATTCCGGGGCGTACGCAGAACATACGGAGCTGCTCGTCGGTATACTCGCTGTAATCCCACGGATGGTATGTAAGCGGCGGACGAGGACCGATAAAGCTCATCTCGCCCTTAATTATATTCACAAGCTGAGGAAGCTCGTCAATACTGGTTGCACGGATGATCTTGCCGATTTTTGTGACGCGAGCATCCCCTTTGCCTGAGTACACGCCGCTGCCTGTTTTCTCAGCACCGACGCACATAGAACGGAATTTATAGATCAAGAACACCTTGCCGTCCTTGCCGATTCGTTCCTGTTTAAATATAACCGGACCTTCTGATGTCAGCTTAATAATGACAGCCACTATGAGCATAACCGGCGACAGTATGATAAGCGCAAAAAGCGCTGCGATAAAATCCAATACTCGCTTAATATGTATATACATTAAATGATTTTCCTTTCTGAATCCGACACCTACACATATAAGTGCGCAATTATTTTTTATTATACTCTTACAGCATATAAAAGTCAATATAAAAGGCTTTTTTAAGTATTGGTATATACTGACGTTCGGTATCCGATAAAGCAAAACCGACCTCGCAGAAATTGCGAAATCGGTTTGTGGTTTTTAGTATTTTGTTTATTTTACATATAGTATTCCTTATACCATTGGGCAAACTGTCGCAGACCTTCGCGAATGCCGATTTGGGGCCTAAAGCCGTAGTCCTCTTCCAACGCCTTGCTGTCCGCATAAGTTACAGGCACGTCGCCCGGCTGCATACCGACGAGCTCTCTGTGGGCTTCAAAATCGTAAGATTGCGGCAAAACGCCGGCACTGACCAGTTCTTCCTGCAAGGTTTGAATATAGTCCAACAAGTTTTCGGGTGTGCCGCCGCCAATGTTGTATACTGCATAAGGCGGTATCGAAAGACCGTCTTCCCCCGTTGCCTTTTCCGGTGCACCTTGCATTACACGGAAAACTCCCTCCACGACATCATCCACATATGTGAAATCCCGTTGGCAGTTGCCATAGTTAAAGATTTGAATAGTCTTGCCTGCCGCAAGCTTTTGGGTGGCCGAAAAATAAAACATATCCGGACGGCCGGCGGGACCGTATACGGTAAAGAAACGGAGACCGGTGGACGGAACGTTATAGAGTTTTGAATAACTGTGAGCCAAAAGTTCATTGCTCTTTTTAGTGGCGGCATAAAGTGAAACGGGAGTATCCACCTTATCCTCTACAGAGAAGGGCACCTTTTTGTTGCCGCCGTAAACTGAGCTTGATGAGGCGTACACCAAATGCTTCACCGGATATCGGCGGCATCCTTCCAAAATGTTAAAAAAGCCAATAAGGTTGCTTTCAATGTAAACATCCGGATGGTCGATGGAATATCTGACGCCTGCTTGGGCCGCAAGATTCACTACCACCGAGGGCTGATATTCCGCAAACACGTTATCCACCAAAACTTTGTCCGCGATAGACCCCTTTATAAAAACGTGCTTTACAGGAGAAGTCTCCGCAGCATTTTCAATGAGGCTCAGGCGGTATTCTTTCAGCTTTGGATCATAGTAATCGTTCATATTGTCCATACTGATAACGGTACCCGATGTCATTTCTTTTAAAAGACGCAAAACGAGATTTGCCCCGACAAATCCGGGAGAACCGGTGACCAAAACGGTTTCACCGCTCAGCTCGATATGTTGTTTCACACTTTCACCTCAATGTGTCTTTAATCTCTTCTGAACAGGTCTCTCGTATAGACCTTATCTTGCACATCATCCAGAACGCTGTCGTAACGATTGGCGATAATGCAGCCGCATGTTTTTTTGAACTCCTCCACGTCATTAACCACTTTAGAGCCAAAGAACGTGGAGCCGTCTTGGAGGGTTGGCTCGTAGACGATAACCGTAGCACCCTTTGCCTTGATCCTTTTCATAACGCCTTGTATTGCGGACTGGCGGAAATTATCCGAATTTGCCTTCATCGTAAGGCGATATACCCCCACAACGATGTCGTTTTGCAGATTTTCCTTCACAGATGAATAGGAATCGTTGTTGCCGTAGACGCCGGCAATCTCCAAAGCCCTGTCAGCGATGAAGTCCTTTCGAGTTCGGTTGCTTTCCACAATGGCCTGTATCAGATTTTCCGGAACATCCTGATAATTTGCCAAAAGCTGTTTAGTGTCCTTGGGCAGACAGTATCCACCGTATCCGAAGGACGGGTTGTTGTAGTAATCGCCCACACGCGGGTCAAGGCAAACGCCCCTAATGATCTGCGCGGTGTTAAGTTCCTTCATCTCGGCATAGGTGTCCAGCTCGTTAAAATATGCGACACGGAGGGCAAGGTATGTGTTCACGAACAATTTTGTAGCCTCGGCCTCGGTATATCCCATAAACAGCGTTTCAACCGGATTCTTGATAGCCGACTGCTGTAGCAGTGTTGCAAAGATACGGGCGGCATTTTCGGTGGCTTCATCACAGCCCACAATTATTCTGCTGGGATACAGATTGTCATATAACGCCTTGGATTCCCGAAGGAATTCCGGACTGAATATGATGTTATCCATACCGAATTTTTCACGAACAGAAACGGTATAGCCTACCGGGATCGTGGATTTGATAACTACCGTAGGCTTAACGGCTCTGTCGGATATAACGGTTTTAATAAGGTTAAGAACGCTTTCAACAGCGGAACAGTCGAAAAAGTTCTGCTTAGGATCATAGTTTGTCGGTGCGGCAATAATAATATAATCGGCATCCGCATAAGCGGCGGCACCGTCTGTGGTGGCATTAAGGTTCAGTACGCGTGTGCCGTTCTTTGCTTCTGACAAATACTTTTCAATATAGTCATCCTGAATGGGAGAAACATAGTTATTGAGTTTTTCCACCTTCTCGGGAACAATATCCACCGCCGTGACAGTGTTATGCTGTGAAAGAAGGACCGCCAGAGAAAGCCCAACGTAGCCCATTCCCGCTACAGCGATTTTGTAGGATTTTTCCACAGCGACCGATGCAGCATCGGTATCAACAAACATATCGGTCAGTTCAAAGCCTAATGTTTCTGCCAAAGCCTCCAGCTGGTTGACAGACGGGGTGAAATCCTGAGCCTCCAAGCGGGACAAAAGCGTGCGATTGATTCCCGTGGACTCGGCAAGCCGAGCCTGCGTGATTTTTTGAGCCTTGCGCTTAGATACTACCGTATCTGCAAGCAGTTTAAGGGATAGTTTTTTCACGATAAGCAGTCTCCTTAAAAATTATCGTTCACTGCAGCAAGGAAAATGTTGTCAGCAGTAACAAGTGTCATATAAAATCAACTTAGTTGAAGTATATCCATCATAGCACACAGCAAGCGGAAAAGTCAAGATATATCGATAAATTGAGCATAGTGTACAGTCAAAACAAAAAATCACATTGTCAAGCAGATTTGTAGCTTAAAGTTGCATTTTTTAACACTTTATCAAAAAATTACCGATATTCGTTGACAAATATGAGTGTTTTTGATATGATTTTACTGAATAAAAAGGAAAAAGGGGTAGTATTCTTTATGAAAACCAAATTTGCAAAGGTATTTGCGGTGCTTGCGGCACTGGCACTTATTATATCATCTGTTATTACCGCATTTGCGGCAAAAACGGTTACGCTTAAAGTAGACATACTGGGTCAGGACGGAGTGGTTTATGTCCGTCTTACCGCTCCCGAAGGATCAGACATAGCCACATTCTCTTCGACCGTATCATTTGATACGTCTAAGCTTTCATACAATGCTGTCAACTATATTTCAGGTGACAGCATATTGACCATGACCAATGATGCTGATGCCGCTAACGGCGTTGTTACCGCAAACCTTGTGCTTGCAGACTCACTTACCGAGGAGGCAAAAATAGTTACTTATGCCTTTAATCTGCTTGACGGCGCTGAGGGCAAGATTGCTTTCGATTTCACGAATATTGCGGCTACCGATTCAAACGACGAGCCTATCGATATAACTTTTGACAAAGATGTGTCCATAAACATTTCGGATATTGAGCCGCTTCCTCCCGAAGAGAATGATGAATCCACAACTGAGGATGCTGTTTCCGAGGAACCCACGACCGAAGCCGAAGGTCAAAATGCTGAGTCGCCGAGCATTCCCGGAACATCCGGCCGAACGATCGCTATTGTTTCGGCAGTAGGTGTTATAGTTGTCGCCGCTGCAGCGGGTACGGTTATTTACACCGTAAGAAGGAAAAAGATTGAGGAATAAACGCAATATATAAAGTGCATAAAAAAGCTCGATTTTTTCGGGCTTTTTTTACTTCTTCTTTGTGCAGTTTTCATTGACTTTATGCGCTTAGATATTGTATACTATTTACGTAATTTTAATATACGGCGTTTTATGCCGCTGTGCTCCCGATTACGGGAACGGAAGGAGTATTCTTATGGTAACAGCAATCGTCGGCGCAAACTGGGGCGACGAAGGAAAAGGTAAAATAACCGATATGCTTGCAGAAAAGGCTGATATTGTCATTCGCTTTCAGGGCGGTGCCAACGCCGGACACACCATTATAAATAAGTACGGCAGATTTGCACTCCATCTTATGCCCTGCGGCATATGCAGCGAAAATACCGTAAATATTATCGGTAACGGTGTGGCTCTTGATATAAACAAATTTGTGAGCGAGTTGGAAGATGTAAAAAAAGCGGGACTTGACCCTAAGCTTCTGGTTTCCGAGCGCTGCCAAATAGTTATGCCGTATCACATTCTCCTTGACGAATATGAGGAGGAAAGGCTCGGCAAAGCTGCATTCGGCTCAACTAAAAGCGGTATAGCTCCTTTCTTCTCAGATAAATTTTCAAAAATCGGTATCCAGGTAAACGAGCTTTTTGACGAAGAGACGCTCAGAGCAAAGCTTAAAAACATCTGTACTCTTAAAAATCTGACGCTTGAACACGTTTATCACAAGCCGCTCCTTGACGAGGACGAGCTGTTTGAGCTTTGTATGGATTATAAAGAGAAAATTGCTCCCTTCGTATGCGACACGCACACCTATATCAAAAACGCACTCAAGGAAGGTAAGAAGATTCTGCTTGAGGGTCAGCTCGGAACGCTTAAAGACCCCGATTTCGGTATTTACCCCATGGTCACCTCCTCCTCTACCCTTGCAGGCTACGGCTGTGTGGGCGCAGGCATTCCCGCAACTGAGCTCAAGGATATAGTAGTCGTTACGAAAGCGTACTCCTCCGCTGTGGGAGCAGGCGAATTCGTTTCGGAAATTCTTGACGAGGACGAGGCACAGGAGCTTCGTTTACACGGCGGCGACAAGGGTGAATTCGGTGCGACCACCGGCAGACCGAGAAGAGTCGGCTGGTTTGACTGCGTTGCTACACGCTACGGCGTTGAGTGTCAAGGCGCTACACAGGTGGTTCTTACTGCCCTTGACTGTCTTTCATATCTTGAAGAGATCAAGGTATGCGTTGGCTACGAGCTTGACGGAAAAGTCATTGATTACTTCCCTACCACGCCTATTCTCAAAAAATGTAAGCCCGTTTTAAAGACCTTTAAGGGTTGGCACTGTGATATAAAAGGCATTAAAAATTATGACGAGCTTCCAAAAGAGACCAAGGACTATGTTGATTTCATAGAAAAAGAGATCGGCTTCCCCATTACAATGGTTTCAAACGGACCGAAAAGAGAGGCTATTTTATACAGATAAATTGTTTTAAGGATGGCGAATATGGAAAAAATACTCGTTCTTGATTTCGGCGGACAGTACAATCAGCTTATTGCCCGCAGGGTGCGTGACAACAACGTTTACGCTGAGATACTCCCCTACACGGCATCTCTTGACGAAATAAAAGCGCAAGGCTACAAGGGAATAATCTTCACAGGCGGACCGAACAGCGTTTATGACGAAAGCTCCCCCCACTATACAAGCGAAATACTGGATTTGGGCATTCCCGTTTTGGGGATCTGCTACGGATGTCAGCTTATTTCGTGGATGCGCGGCGGCGAGGTCAAAACCGCTCCCGTTTCCGAATACGGAAAAATCGAGCTTAACGTGGATACGAAAAGTCTGCTGTTTAAGGGAATTCCTGAGCTCAGCAACGTGTGGATGAGCCATACTGACTATATCTCACAGGCACCTGAGGGCTTTAAGGTGATCGGACATACCGACGACTGTCCCTGCGCTGCTATGGAAAACCCCGACGAGAAAATTTATGCGGTGCAGTTCCACCCGGAGGTCACCCATTCGCAGTACGGCAAAGAGATACTCCATAATTTCCTTTATGAGATCTGCCGCTGCTCAGGCGACTGGATAATGGACGATTTCATTGAAAATACCGTTAAAGCTCTCCGTGAAAAAATCGGAGATAAAAAGGTTATTCTCGGACTCTCCGGCGGAGTGGACTCCTCCGTTGCGGCGGGACTTTTGTCCCGTGCTGTCGGCAGTCAGCTCACCTGCGTATTTGTAGATCAAGGACTCATGAGAAAAGATGAGGGAGATTTTGTTGAAAAAACGTTTACATCCCTTTTCGATATGAATTTTGTACGCGTGAACTGCCAAGAGCATTTCCTTGAAAAGCTGAAAGGCGTTACCGACCCAGAAGAAAAGAGAAAAATCATCGGAACTGAATTTTTCAACGTATTTTGGGATGAAATCAGAAAAGAAAATGATAAGGGCTTTTTCGCGCAGGGTACTATATACCCCGACTGCATTGAATCGGGCAAGGGCGACGCGGACGTCATAAAAACCCACCATAACAGAGTCAAGCTCCCCGAGGACGTTGAATTTGAGGGCATAATTGAACCCCTTTGCGACCTATTCAAGGATGAGGTTCGTGCTGTCGGTGAAAAGTTAGGCATACCCAAGGAGCTTGTATGGCGTCAGCCGTTCCCCGGTCCGGGACTTGGTGTCCGTATAATCGGAGAAATCACCGCTGAAAAAATAAAGATTTTGCAGGAAGCGGACGCTGTTTTCCGTGATGAAATGGCAAAGACCGGATATGAGCAAAACCTCAGTCAGTTCTTTGCGGTTTTGCCCGATGTTAAAACAGTAGGAGTTATGGGCGACCACAGAACCTATGACCATCTTATCGCTCTGCGTGCGATCACAACGGATAACTTTATGACCGCCGACTGGGCACAGATCCCCTATGATTTGCTCGCTAAGATTTCAAACAGGATAACCAACGAGGTTGAGCACGTTAACCGTGTGGTCTACGATATAACCTCCAAACCCCCCGGAACGGTGGAGTGGGAATGAAGTTCTCCCACAGCATATTGCTAAAACCGCTTTTATGGCTGATGACTTCTGCGTTTCATTTTGCAGATAGCATCAGCCTTTCTGCATCTTAGGAGGATTTTATGCTCACATCACTATCACTTATTTTCCTTGTCGGTCTCGGGATGGCAGCAATCTGTCAAAAGATAAAGCTGCCCCGTATTATCGGTATGCTTGTGACCGGCGTTGTACTCGGTCCTTTTGTCCTTGATTTCTTTGACCCGTCTATTCTCGGCATATCAGCAGATCTGCGACAAATGGCACTTATTATCATACTGATAAAGGCAGGGCTTTCTCTTGATGTCGGCGATTTGAAAAAGGTAGGCAGACCGGCAATTCTGATGTCCTTTTTACCTGCGGTCTTTGAAATATTGTCATTTGTGCTTTTTGCACCGAAGCTGTTGGGTGTTACACTAATCGAAGCGGCTATAATGGGAGCAGTACTCGGTGCAGTATCTCCTGCTGTGGTTGTCCCTAAAATGGTCAATTTAATGGAAACGCATTACGGAACAGATAAAAGCATACCGCAGCTTATTCTTGCAGCGGCTTCTCTTGACGATGTATTTGTGATCGTGCTTTTTTCCACTTTTGTCGGTATGGCGCAGGGCGGTTCGGTCTCACCGATGGATTTTGTAAATATACCCATATCTATCGTTTTGGGTATTGCTTTAGGTGCCGTACTAGGATGGTTGCTTGCCGCATTCTTTGAAACATCCTATGCTCATAAACATCTGATCCGAAACAGCACAAAGGTGATTATTGTGCTTGGCTTATCCTTTTTGCTGATGGCAATAGAAACTTGGCTTGAAGGGATCGTATCCGTATCCGGACTTTTGGCCGTAATGAGTATGGCGTGTGTTCTGCAAATGAAAAGTACGGACTTTGTATCAAAGCGCCTGTCGGAAAAGTTCGGAAAACTGTGGATCGCCGCCGAAGTAATTCTATTTGTACTTGTGGGAGCGGCCGTTGATATTCGCTATACACTTGAAGCCGGACTTCTTGCAATCGGACTGATTTTTATTGCGCTTGTTTTTCGGTCGGCGGGCGTTCTGCTCTGTCTTATCGGTACGCCCCTTAATTTCAAAGAGCGCCTATTCTGCGTAATTGCCTATTTGCCTAAAGCTACCGTACAGGCGGCAATCGGCTCCGTTCCGCTATCCCTCGGCTTGCCTTGCGGTAACATTATACTTTCCGTAGCGGTATTATCCATTATCATTACAGCACCCCTTGGCGCATTCGGGATGGATATTACCTATAAGCGGTTATTGAACAAAGAATGATTAAAAGGAGATTGTCGTTATGAAAAGGATGGTATTATTTTTAACAGTCATATCGATGATGATAGGTGTGAGCGGCTGCAGCAAATACGAAAACGAGATGCTCACTGATAACAAAGCTGATTTTACCGCCGTTGCAGAATTCGCCCGTTCCTATTATGAAGAGCACAGAATTGATGACAGCGATCATATAGCGATCGATTTTTATGACGGCACACTTCGTGATCTTACAAATGATACCATTATCGAAGATGTCTCTGACGATATATATGAGTCAGTGGGAATTATAAGCAGTGAATTTGACTTTCTGTGGGTAAATGATACATATGTGATATTTTGGGAGGACGAGACAAAATATTACGGTTTACTTTGGTCTGAATCGACACAAAAGGCTATTTCATCGGTCAAAGAGTGGTACGGCGAAATGGATTACCACAAGCTTGAAGCAAATTGGTATGAGATAGGCGCTTTGGACAGTATATAGACACTATGTAGCAACAATATCTACGGCGGCGGGGAGAAATCCCTGCCGCCGTTTTTGTTTATATGACATTTTTACGAGCACTGCAAAACCAGCTGAGAATGTCACCGCCGCGCACGCGCTGTAACACAACTACCAGTTGAATATATTAGAATTTACCTCGATTGATTTTTTGAAATAAGCGCGGTATTATAAGGATGAAAGGGCGCCTTAACAAAATAAATTCAAAAAATCTGATAGGAGAAACAACCAATGTTAGGAAAAAATATTAAACAGCTCAGACAGGAAAAGCATGTTAAACAGGAAACGCTGGCTGAGGCTATAGGTGTGAGTGCTCAGGCGGTGTCCAAATGGGAGACCGGTGCCAGCGAGCCGGACATCTCTCTGCTGCCGAAGCTGGCAGGTTATTTCGGTGTCAGTATTGACGAGCTTTTCGAGGTGCCTCATGCTGAAGAGATGGAGCGCATCAGAAATATGCTTTATGCAGAACGACGCATCAACCCGAAGACTTTTGACCGTTCAGTGGAGTATCTCGAACGCAGGATAAAGGATGGACCGGATGATGCAGAGGTCCTCACCGCGCTTGCCGCGCTATATAACCATCGCGCACACAGTGACCATGAGACCGCGTCTTACTATGCTCAGCGTGCGTTGGAGTGTGACACAAAAAACGACAATGATAGCTGGAATACGTGGAAAGAATACCGTGAGGCAAACAACGCTCCATGCGGCGACGAATGGTTCGATAACCACTTCAGCGTTATTCGCTACCTGGAGGGTTTTCTTGCTAAGCAACCCGAAAACCGCACCGCGTTGCTGTCGCTCATCGAATGTCTGCTGTCCGATTACCGATACACCGAGGCAGAGCAATACATTGAACACTTAAAAGGAGACTATGCCTATCTGTGCTACCGCGGGAAACTGGCATTTGAAAAAGGAGACCGTACTGCGGCACAGGAGTATTGGGAGCAGGCTGTGGTAAAATATCCAAAAGTTTGGCAGACGTACGATCATCTTGGCGAGGGATATCGTAGGCTGGGTATGCCGGAAAAAGCACTGGAAGCATTTGAGCGCTCCTTCACCGTTCAGGAAGCACCTCATTGCACCGACGGCTTATTCGCCAAGGCGCAGATCCACGAGCAGCTCGGTGACTATGATTCCGCGATAGAGGAATATCGCCGCATCATTGCGCATCTGCGTGGGGAGCATGGCATCACCGACGGTGAAGAGATCGACTATGAGCTGCGCGAGATTGAGCGATTGAAACAACTCGCCGGAAAAAATGAATAAATAGATAATTTAAAAAATCAAAAGACACACAGATAAAGTTTGCAAGTAACAAAATATTCGGCGGCGGGAGAAATCTCTGTCGCCGTTTGTTCATTTGTGACATTTTTCGAGTGTGATATACCATATTTTTATACTATGATTTTAATTGATTTTTTTGTGTCACTATTGTATAATTGAAATGTTTTTTTGAAACGGAAAAACAGATATTTTTTGCTAAGAAAGGTCGTCTTACTATGAGCGGTATTTTCGGTGTTGCTTCCAAATCGGATTGCGTTTTTGATTTATTTTTCGGTATTGACTATCATTCCCATCTCGGCACTCGGCGTGGCGGAATGGCAGTCCATGGCAAGGACGGCTTTGACCGTGCCATACACAATATCGAAAACGCCCCTTTCCGCACTAAGTTTGAGAAAGATTTGACGGAATTAAAGGGCAATCTCGGTATCGGCTGTATTTCGGACAGTGAACCGCAACCGCTGCTTGTCCGTTCCCACCTTGGCAGTTTTGCTATTACTACGGTCGGACGAATCAACAATATGGAAGAGCTGACCGACAGTGCCTTCAAGAACGGAAAAACGCATTTCCTTGAAATGAGCGGCGGAAACGTAAATGCCACTGAGCTGGTTGCCGCTCTGATAAATCAGAAAAATGACATTGTCGAGGGTATTCGTTTTGCACAGGAATCCATCGACGGTTCAATGTCCATGCTGGTTATGACCTCTGAAGGTATTTATGCCGCCCGTGATTATAAAGGACGTACTCCCCTGACGATCGGTCAAAAAGAGGACGGTTACTGCGTTTCGTTTGAAAGCTTTGCCTACATAAATTTAGGATACACTGATTATCGGGAGTTAAAGCCTGCCGAAATTGCGTTTATTACGCCTGAGGGCGTTAAAACCGTAGCCGCGCCGAAAGAAGAAATGAGGATCTGCTCATTTTTGTGGATCTATTACGGATATCCCACCTCTAATTATGAAGGCGTTAACGTTGAGGATATGCGTTACCGTTGCGGTGCCGCATTAGCTCGCCGTGACAGCGTGAAACCCGATGTGGTCGCAGGCGTACCCGACTCGGGAACGGCTCACGCCATCGGCTATGCCAATGAATCGGGCATTCCTTTCTCCCGTCCCTTTATAAAATATACGCCCACCTGGCCCCGTTCCTTTATGCCCACACATCAGAGTCAGCGTAATCTTATCGCCAGAATGAAGCTGGTTCCCGTAAGCGAGCTCATTCACGGTAAAAAGCTGCTGCTCATTGACGATTCCATTGTCCGCGGCACTCAAATGAGAGAAACGACTGAGTTATTATATAAAAGCGGCGCCAAAGAGGTGCATATCCGTCCGGCTTGTCCTCCCCTTCTGTTTGGCTGTAAATATTTGAATTTTTCCCGTTCAAGTTCTGAATTGGACCTTATCACACGGCGGATAATTCAAGACCGTGAGGGTCCCAATGTAAGCGAAAAGGTTTTGGCTGATTATGCCGATCCCGACAGCCGTAATTATGCAGAAATGGTAAGCGAAATCGGAAAACAGCTCAATTTCACTTCCCTTAATTTCCACCGTTTGGATGATATGATCGAATCGGTGGGCATTTCCCCCTGCAAGCTCTGCACGTACTGTTGGAACGGCAAAGAATAAGACGACAGACATCAGAGAGAAATCAAGATTTAAACTTGATTTTTCTCTGATTTTATGATATATTATTAAAAAATAAATCATAGATAATCAACGACACATGTGGCATCTTACGATGCGTAAATCTGATTACGGTACGGATTTAATGCATGTGTCTTTTATTTTTAGGCACATGCACGGCGTGTGTTTTTTTGTTTATCTAAAAAGGAGAATATTTATGCCGAGAAACCAATTTCAAAGAATGATTTTTGCCTTTATCACGGTTGTGATAACCGTGCATGCTTATGTGTTTTACAGCCTTTATGTTATTCACGGAAATATGTTTATGAGCCTTACCGGAGAAACAAGTGTGATTGCCGCTATCAACAAAATGGGCGGTGTCTCGGTGTTCGGAACCCCTGTGCCGATTTGGGCAGTAATACTGATTGAGTTTGTATTAGCTTTTACTCTTGAAAATCTTCTGGGGTCCCCCCTCTCCTTTAGGCTTGCCTGCAAAAATTTCGACCCACGCACGACACATCCCGTTCTTTTTGAAACGGCAATTATTTGTGCAACTGTCGGTATTATGTGTCCCGCAATGAGTTTTATCGCCGCTTTTCTTTACTATAACTATCAAGCAGGCTTTAATATGTGGACATTGCTTGCGGAGTGGCTTAAGCTTGTATGCTTCAATTTCCCCTTTGCATTCTTTACACAGTTATTTTTCATTCAGCCGTTTGTCAGAACAGTATTCAAGACTATATTTGCTAAAGATATCAAAGCACGAAACGGTAAAGAGAAAGAAGATCAAGCTGTTACAGTTTGATTTTTTTGAATAAATACGATTTACATTCAATATGTCCAACTACGGCGGTGAGGAGAAATCCTTGCTGCCGTTTTTTTGCTTTTCTGTCAACTTTTTAAAAATTTATATTGACAAGTTTAGACTATCGTGATAGTATAGACTACAGAAATAGTCTGGAGGTTCAATATGAGAGAAAAATTATTTGACAGTGAAGCTAAGGTAATGGAAATTATTTGGGATAAAGGTTCTATTTCTGCGAAGGAAATAAGCCTTATCGCCGCCGAGTCCATCGGCTGGAACAAAAACACGACCTACACGGTTATAAAAAAGTTGGAGGCAAAGGGTTTTATTCGCCGTGACGACCCCGGTTTTATCTGCACACCGCTTGTATCCCGAGATGAAATGCAAAAGGTCGAGGTAAAATCCTTGCTTAACAAGGTATTCGGCGGATCGAGAAAAGCTTTATTTTCGGCGTTGCTTGAGGATGAAGAGTTATCCGAAAATGAAATCGACGAGCTTCATAAGCTTATCGACAAAGGGTGACCATTATGTTCGGAGAATTCTTTTACTGGATCTTCAACATGAGCATAATCGCTTCTTTTATGGGACTTATCGTTCTGCTGATAAGGCAAATGCGGGTGATTCCGCGAAGAATAGCGGTATTTCTTTGGGCAGTCCCCTTTCTTCGTATGTGTATTCCCGTAGGGCTTAACAGCCCTTACAGCTTGATGTCGCTGATATCCCGTTTTACGACAAGAACCGTAACTGTATATCAGCCTGCCGACGAGATTTCCTTTTCGGTTACTAACAGTCTTATGGCTGCAAACAGCTATTTCCCAATCACATACAAGGTAAATCTTCTTGAAGATGTGTTTGCGGTGGCTTCGCTGATTTGGCTGACCGTGGCGTTGGCGATCATCATCGCGTTGGGAATTCTTTATTTCACGACTATGCACGAAATTAATAGTGCAAAGCACTTGCGGGACAATGTTTATCTGTCAGAAAAGGTTCAAAGTCCTGCCGTATACGGGATATTTAAGCCAAAAATCATTCTTCCGTCCTCGTATGAGTCCGAAGATAATCGATATATCTTGAAGCACGAAAATACTCACATACGCCGCGGGGATAATTTGTGGAGAATATTGGCTTTTTTGATAGTTTCAATTCACTGGTTCAATCCCCTTTCTTGGATTTTCCTAAAGCTGTTTCTTACAGACCTTGAACTTGCCTGCGATGAATCGGCAATCACCAAATATGACGAAAAGCATAGAAAAGAATACGCTAAGGCATTAGTAGATATTGCCGAAAGTAAAAGCCTGTTTGCATCGGCTTTCGGCGGAGCGAAAATCAGGACACGTGTTGAGAATATTCTGTCGTATAAAAGAATGACATGGTTGTCATTATTTGGATTTTCGGTGTTGATATTGTCAGTAATAATTGTTTTGCTTACAAATGCTGAATGAAAGGGGCAGTATTATGAAAAAAGCAGTTGTAATGCTGTTGAGTTTTCTGATTATCGGAACGTGCGCTTCCTGTGCAAAGGAGAACACGCTTTTTGACAGAATTTGCACGGCAGACGAAGCTTTGAAAGCGTCAAAGAAAGATTCGATAGTGGTTTTTGAGGACTTAAAATGCACCTCCGGAGATGAAATTTGGAACAAATTCTACGAAACCGTCAGCAGAGGTGAATCGGCATCGGTTTTTTGCGCGCATTATTATACGCTTAATAAAGACAGTGTGAGTAAGGAGCTGTATGAAGTCGAAAAGGACCTGTACCCGATGCTGTTTTTCTATACGTTAGAGTACGATGGGGATACATTCACGGTCACAGTCAGGCAGAGCACGGAAAAAGAGACCGAATATGAGGAACAATTCAAGTATCTTATGCACTATACGGGCGATGCACCCGTATTGGCAAAATATGCATCGTATGATGATTATGTGCTTGTGGACGACCCGACAGTCACACGGGAAGAAATAATGGCGGGAATTGTCAGCTCTCAGCCCGGCGTAGGCGCAAAGCACTGTTTTGTATATAAGAACACTTTTGATTAAGGAGGATCAACAATGAACAAGAAAAATTTCCGTAGGTTTTATATTTTCTCGCTGATAGGCGTTGTTATTGTATCTGCTTATCCCATATATATGGGCGTTAAGGTCATTGCGGAAATGGTGAAAAACGGTGCTGTTCCGATTGAAAGCTATCCGAAGTATGTCATACCTTACACGCCGATCGCAATAACGCTTATTTTGGGCGTGATGCTGATTCCCCTGTTTCAACGGCTGTCTGAAAAACTGAGTTTTCTTTTCGGAGCGGTTTTTTCAATTGGAATTTTTTTCGTTGCCGAAAGACTGATGGAGACAAAAATACTTGTACTGGCACAGGAAGCCGTTTTCCTTGAAAGCTGGCAGATGGGACTGTGCTATGTTCCGCCCGAACAGTTTGAGACCCGAACGTGGGAAGCAGTTGACGTTTTACTGGGAGGCTACAGTCCTGCATTTAAGCTCCACTTTTATCTGATTTCGGTGGTTCTTATAATATCCTTGCTCAACTGCTTTTACGGCTTTGCCAAAATGATACGTTACGAAAATTACAAGAGGAAAAAGGCGCTGATACTTCAAAGTATTACAAGTCTTGCCTTTCTCGGAATGTGCATATGGGCTTGCTTTACGTCCTTTTACCGCACGGGTGAGCTCACCGTTTCCGCTGTATCGGCAGTGTTGATGGCGGTATTCTTTGCTTTGCTCGGTGTTACTATGGGTATTTTGGTCGGCTCATTTACACTGGGAAAGAAAAGCACGCTGTCGATACTGTTGCCGACAGCCATATCGGTTTTAACAACGCTCGCAATGTACATAGGTGAAATGATACTCTTGAGCGGTAACTTATACCGCTTTGGAGAGGGCTTCTTTTTCAACGGACTCACAGGGCTTGTTCTTGCACCTGCCGATTTGCTTATCATACTCATTTCAGGCGTTGTTACGGCTTTTATATGTAAGACAGTAAATCGGAGCAAATCATCGGTAAAATAGAAGGATTTATGATTTCCGCATATTGAAATCCCGCATAATGTCGTATATAATTATATTATACTGAAAAAATATGTGGGGTTTTTATGAGAAAAATTATTAAATTTCTTAAAACAGACGGTCGGGATGTTGCCGTTAATCTTGTCGGCTGTGTTATTGTGGGTATCAGCTTTTCGTTTTTTACATATCCAAACAACATAGTCTCCGGCGGACTTACGGGTATATCGCAAATAATAAATCTGCTTACAGGTTCCCCCGTAGGTATACTTATTATTGTGATGAATATACCTCTGTTTGCAGTCGCGTGGAAAAAGTTCGGACTGCGGTTTATTATCTATTCTCTTATCGGTATGGTCGGCTCCAGCGTGGCGATAGATCTTTTTAATCTGCTTAATATTTCGCTTACCGACGATATTCTTTTGGCGGCAGTATACGGCGGTCTTTTAAGAGGACTGGGATACGGGCTTATATTCACCTCCGGCGGCACCAGCGGCGGAACGGATATTGTTTCCCGTATGTTGCGCCGAAAATATGCCTTTATTCCGTTGGGCACTATCGGTCTTGTGCTTGACGTTATAGTTGTTGCGGCCTTTGCTATCATTTTCAAAAGAATGGATGCGGCAATGTATACCATCATCACAATATTTGTTGCTTCGCGTATGATAAATCTGTTGCTCTACGGCACGGCAAACTCAAGTATTTGCTACATTATCACCACCTCGCCGCACGATATTGCAAATCAAATCAGTAAAAGTCTTCGTCGCGGAGCAACGCTCTTAAAGGGTGAAGGCGCATACAGCGGTGATGAGCGCGACGTGGTGCTGTGCGCCGTAAAGCGGCATCAGATCCCCACACTGAAAAGAGTCGTTTCAAGTATTGATAAAAATGCATTTGTTATTGTCACTCAGTCCCATGAGGTGTTCGGGCAGAACTTCCAGAACATAGAGAAAATTGATTGATAAACTGACAACGCGGCAGGGAAAACCCCTTGCCGCCTAAATTTATTGTAATATTGCTTGATAATTTGTAGATATTGGAGTACAATTTATTTTTGTAAAATAAATTTAGATAAACTCTTGTTTGCAATTTAGGAATGATATCTGCAACAAGAAATAATTAGGGAGCTGTTATAATATGGATTACACCTACAAAACAAAAGGCACATGCTCAATGGAAATCACTTTTCACATAGACGGTGACGTTATCACCGATGTAAAATTTCTCGGCGGATGTAACGGAAATCTTAAAGCCATCGGAAAGCTCGTTGAAGGCTTGACTGTAGATGAAATTGAAAACAAGCTGAAGGGTAACACCTGCGGACTCCGTCCCACCTCCTGCGCCGATCAGCTTGCTATTGCTGTAAGAGAAGCGTATGAGGCACAAAAAACTGCATAATAAATGCCTCGCCGATAAACAGAATATTTTGCAACCGCTTTACAATGAGTAAGGCGGTTTTTTATTGAAAATTTGCTGTTTTTTTGGTAACATACATAATTGAAATTTGATTATTTTAAGGCGGTGTAAATATGCTTTATTATACCGAATACCCTTCCCCTGTCGGGCTTATCACCGTTGCCGCTGACGGAGAAAATATTGTGGGCGTGTGGATAGAAGGTCAAAGGTATTATACGGATACTCCCCAAAAAACGCCTGCATTAAAAGAAAACACTGCGGTTTTAAGAGAAGCCGCAGCTTGGCTTGACAGATATTTCGCCGGTGAAAAGCCGTCACCGTACGAATTACCGCTTGCCCCTGCAGGAAATGAGTTCCGAAAAGCCGTGTGGAAACGATTGTGTGAGATACCGTACGGTGAAGTGACCTCATACAAAGCGATAGCCCAAAAGGTTGCCGCCGATTTGGGTAAGGAAAGAATGTCGGCGCAGGCGGTAGGCGGTGCAGTGGGACACAATCCCATATCAATAATTATCCCCTGCCACAGAGTTGTGGGAGCGAACGGTAATTTAACAGGTTACGGCGGCGGAATGGACAGAAAAATACAGCTTTTAACATTTGAAAACGTAGATATGTCGGCTCTTTACAGACCTAAAGATAAAGCATAATATTTTGTAAAAAAAATTCGAAAATCCTGTTATCTTACTTGAAATTGAAAATAGAATTGTGTATACTATATATTGGTAATATTTTTGATAATATTTCAAAATATAAGCAATATATGGGTATTAGGAGGAAATATGGACTTATCAAAAAAGAATGTGAAAAAAATCCTCGGAATAATCACCTTTGCAGTCGTCCTTTTCTCGGCTTCGCAAAATTTATCGGCTGTTGCTTCCTTTTTTGCGTGGATATTAAAAATAGTCTCACCGATTATTGTGGGGCTTTGTTTGGCATTTATACTTAACGTGCTCATGCGCGTTTTGGAGACGAAGGTGTTTTTCTTCATGGCAAACAGCTCCCGACCCTCCGTGCGCAAAGCACTGCGCCCCATAAGTCTTATTTTGACAGTAATCATCGCTTTGGGCATTTTAGCGCTTTTAATGCTTTTGATCATACCGCAGCTTACCGCCTCGGCGGGAATACTTATAAACAAGTTCCCATCATACTGCAACACCTTGGCGGATTGGATAGACGGATTTACCGACCGTTTTGGAATAGATGTGAACTTGCAGTTTTTGCGCAATCCGAAAATCGATTGGCAAAGATTTGCCGATACTGCCCAAAGCTTCTTTTCCATTGAAGGTAAAAACGATATATTGAGTACCACCGTTGGGGTGACCTCCTCGCTGGTTTCGGGCGTTACCAGCTTTTTGCTGGGCTCGGTCATTGCGGTCTATGTTCTTGCCGAGAAAGAAAAAATCGGCAGATTTGTGCAAAAAATCGCCGAAGCCACTCTTCCGAAACGTGTATATGGCAAAACACGTGAGATATGCACGGTTGCATCCAACTCCTTCTCAAGCTTTATTACAGGGCAGTTCACCGATGCGGCGCTGCTTGCCACAATGTGCTTTATCGGTATGTCAATTTTCAGATTCCCGAGCGCAGCAGTAGTGTCGGTGATCATAGGGGCAAGTGCGATCATTCCGGTTATCGGGCCCATAATCGGCGAAGCCATCAGCTTTTTAATAATTTTTATGGACAGTCCCTTAAAGGCGCTCCTGTTCTTAGTTTTCATACTTGTATTACAGACCGTGGACAACAATTTAATTTATCCGCGTATTGTAGGCAAAAGCGTGGGGCTCCCCGGTCTTTTGGTGCTTATCGCGGTGATAGTGGGCGGAAATATCGGCGGAATACTTGGAGTTTTACTCGGTGTTCCGACAGCGTCTGCAATATATGCGCTGATTCTGAATTGGCTCAACAGGCAAAATGAGCCTACTGCCGTAACGGACAAGCCGTCAGAAGAAAATGCCGAAGACGACACCGACGGCAAGACTTCGGAAAACTGATTTTGATTATTTATTAAATGTATTTTTTTGTGAGGAGTAGAGTATGGGTAAAATAGGCTTTGATAACGATATGTATCTTCGTATGCAGTCAGATCATATCAAGGAGAGGATCAGTAAATTCGGTGGCAAGCTTTATCTTGAATTCGGAGGAAAAATTTTTGACGATTATCACGCGTCAAGAGTTCTTCCCGGCTTTAAGCCTGACAGTAAGATGAATATGCTGTTACAGCTTAAGGACGATGCAGAGATAATTATTGCCATCTGTGCCAAGGATATTGAGAAAAATAAGATACGCGGCGACATAGGTATTACATATGACCTTGACGTTCTGCGTCTTATTGACGTTTATCACAGCTTCGGGCTCACGGTCGGCGGTGTTGTGCTTACGCAGTATGCCAATCAGCCTGCCGCGATCGTTTTTGAGCAGAAGTTAAAATCTTTAGGTATAAAGGTCTACCGTCATTACCCCATCGACAATTATCCTACCGACGTAAAGCTTATTGTAAGCGAAAATGGCTACGGTAAGAATGATTATATCGAGACCTCCCATTCTCTTGTCGTTATCACCGCTCCCGGTCCCGGCAGCGGAAAGATGGCTGTGTGTCTTTCACAGCTTTACCACGAGCATCAGCGCGGAATAAAGGCAGGGTATGCTAAATTTGAGACATTCCCCATATGGAATTTGCCCCTCAAGCACCCTGTGAATCTCGCCTACGAGGCGGCGACCGCCGATCTTAATGACATTAATATGATCGACCCGTTCCATCTTGAAGCCTACGGTAAAACAACGGTAAACTACAACAGAGATGTGGAGATTTTCCCCGTACTCAACACTATTTTCGAGCGTATTTACGGTCAGTCGCCCTATAAATCGCCCACGGATATGGGTGTTAATATGGCAGGCAACTGCATTTTTGACAACGAGGCTGTTTGCCACGCGTCAAAGATGGAGGTTATTCGCCGTTACTGCAATTATCTTGTTGAGCAGAAGAACAACAAGAACGTTTCGGATGAGCTTTATAAAATTGAGCTTATTATGAAACAGCTTGATATTACCACTGACGACAGGGCGGTCATAGCGGCATCCTTGGAGCTTTCGAACGACACAGACTCCCCTGTTACCGCTATTGAGCTTAACGACGGACGGATAATCACGGGAAAATCTTCGGAGCTTCTCAGTGCATCTTCGGCGGTGCTTTTAAACGCGCTCAAAGCGCTGGCGAACATAAGTAACGACACACTGCTTCTTACGCCTACGGTTATTGAGCCTATTCAAGAACTTAAATCAGCACGGCTTAATGAGCGTGACATCAGTTTGCACCCCGACGAAATACTTATAGCTCTTTCTATTTGCGCAACTATGAATCCTCTTGCACAAAAGGCGCTGGATGCCATTGAGTATCTTAGAGGCAGCGATGCACATTCGACAGTAGTTCTTTCCGACGCCGACCGTCAGGTTTTCCGCAAGCTCGGAATAACCGCTACGTTTGAGCCATACAAAAACAACGATAATCTTTACTACAACTGATACTGGAGTTGATCTTTATGGCAACAAAGTTCATATTCGTCACGGGCGGAGTCGTCTCCGGCTTAGGTAAGGGAATTACGGCGGCATCGCTGGGCAGACTGCTTAAAGACAGAGGCAAGAAGGTAACGGTAATAAAGCTTGACCCTTATCTCAATATTGATCCCGGCACCATGAACCCCATACAGCACGGTGAGGTATTCGTTACCGATGACGGTGCTGAAACAGACCTTGATCTGGGTCATTATGAGCGTTTTATTGACGAAAAGCTGACTAAAAACAGTTCCTGCACATCTGGCAGCGTATATAACACAGTTCTCACTAACGAGAGAAAGGGAGTTTACGGCGGACAGACCATTCAGGTAATTCCGCATATCACTAACGAGATAAAAAGAAGGATCGCCCTCAACGCCGTAAGCGGAATCGACGTGGTGCTTGTTGAGATAGGCGGAACTGTGGGTGACATTGAAAGTCAACCGTTCCTTGAGGCTATCAGACAGTTTGCACAGGAAAGACCTGGAGACTGTATGTTTATACACGTTACTCTTGTCCCCTATCTCGGTGCGTCGATGGAGCTTAAAACAAAGCCCACCCAGCACAGTGTTAAGGAGCTTTTGGGTATAGGCATTAAACCTGATATAATTGTGCTGAGAACAGAGCATCACATTGACGACGGAATCAAGAACAAAATTGCACTGTTCTGCAATGTTCCCGCAAGCCACGTTATTGAAAATATTGATATGCCCACGCTATATGAGATACCTATGGCTCTTGAGAACGAGGGTCTTGCCGATATAGTTATAGATACTTTGGGACTTACCTGCGGAAAGCCCGATCACTCCGACTGGCTTAAGATGACTGAGGCAAATAAGAACCTCAAAAAGAGCGTAAATATCGCCCTTGTGGGCAAATATGTTGAGCTGCACGATTCGTATCTCAGCGTGAATGAGGCTCTCAAGCACGGCGGACTTGACCACGACACAAAGGTCGAGATCGACTGGGTAGATTCCGAAACACTTACAGAGGAAAATATCGGTGAACGTCTCGGCTCGGCAGACGGAATACTCGTTCCCGGCGGATTTGGCACAAGAGGTATCGAGGGCAAAATTTTAGCCGCGAAATACGCGAGAGAAAACAAAGTCCCTTATTTGGGAATCTGTTTAGGACTGCAAATAGCGGTAATTGAATTTGCACGGGATGTTCTTGGACTTAAAGATGCCAACACAACTGAAATTGATCCGAATACGGATAATCCCGTCATTTTCCTTATGCCCGATCAGTATTCTGTCACGGATATGGGCGGAACTATGAGACTCGGACAATACCCCTGCATGCTCGACGAGACATCAAAGGTCTTTAAGGCATACGGAAAACAGCTTATTACCGAACGCCACCGCCACCGCTATGAATTCAACAACGATTACCGTGAGCGTATGGAGGAAAACGGTATGCACATCTGCGGCGTTTCCCCCGATAAATATATTGTTGAGATGGTGGAGCTTAAAGATCATCCGTGGTTCGTGGCGACACAGGCTCACCCAGAATTCAACTCACGCCCCACAAGACCTCACCCGCTGTTTTCAGGTCTTATAGGTGCGGCAGTCGAATATAAAGAAAATAAATAGAGGCACAGTATGACGGTCAACTTAACAAATCCCGCTGAGATGCAAATATTAAAGGGTTGGGGCACATCTGCCTGTTGGTGGAGCCAATACTGCCGTGACCCAAAAACCGCCGAGGAGATAGCCGAGCTTTTATACGGCAAAACGGGGCTCGGGCTTAGTATTTACCGTTACAATGTAGGCGGCGGCACGGACAAAGACAACTGCCGTGTCACAAACCCGTGGAGAAATACCGAAAGTCTTTATGTCTTTGACAGGGAAAGTGAGAGCGGTGAATACGATTTTTCACTTGATCAAAGTGCCCGGAATATGATGAAGCTCTGCCTTAGTAAAGGAAACATAGACACGCTGATTTTATTTGCAAATTCTCCCCATTTTTCCCAAACCTCAACGGGTCAGGCATCGGGCAGTCTGCTTTACCACACCTGCAACCTGCCGAAGGCAAATTACAGAAAATTTGCACAGTATTTTCTCGATGTAACACAGCATTTTATTGACGAGGGATTGCCCGTAAAATATATAAGTCCCATAAACGAGCCTCAATGGAAATGGGGCGGCTCATACGTTTGGCAGGAGGGCTGCCACTATGAGATAGACGAGTTTATGGAGGTTTATCACATATTCGCCGAGGAAATTATTAAAAGGAATATGGATGTGAAGCTCTACGGTCCCGAAAGCGGAGAAATGGGCGGACTGACCGCCGATTACCTTGATGCTCTTACAAAAGATGAAACAGTTATGAGCGTTATGCCCGTATTCGCTTATCATTCATATCACGTTGACGATGATCCGACGGCAAGGGTAAGCTTTAAGAACGGGATAGTCAAAAAACACCCTGAGCTGCGGTTCGATATGAGCGAATGGTGCGAGCTACCCAATAAAAGCCACACGAAGAATTTCAAGGGAGCACTTATCACCGCAAGGATTATCGGTCAGGACCTTATCTACGGCGGCGCAGAGAGCTGGACGTCGTGGGTAGCAGTAAATCAGATCTCAGTTAAAGAGGACGGCAACGATTATTCCGACGGGCTTCTTTCCGCAAACAACGATTTCAGCGAATGGTATATTGCCAAACGGTTTTACGGCTTTGCTCATTTCACAAAATATATTCCCGTAGGCTCCGTGTGCCTTGACAACGGATTTTTCCCCGATGAGAGTAATAAACTAAATATATTTTCATTTAAAACTCCTGAAAACCGTACTGTGACGGTGATTGTAAACGAAGGTGAAAAAACAGAGGTTACTTTTGACGGAAATTTTGCCAAAATGACCGTAATAGAGTCCTGCGATGAATATCAGCTGAAAACGGTTTATGACGGGGAATTTAAAAATAAAATTAAGGCTAATGCAAACAGTATTTTAACGGTAATTTGCAAATAAAAAATAAGAGCCTGATGCTGTTTGTTATTCTATAAAAAAAGGGGCTTTTAAAGTCCCTTTTTTTATGTATTTTATAACTGGTATCCGCAAAACATTGTATTATATTTATCGGAACAAGATGAGCCTTAAACGGTAGGCGGTTAGCCCTTTGATTATCAGATGGCATTAGCCCTCTTTAATTAGGGGGTGATGCTATGAAGCAACTAACTTTTATAGTTGTTATTCTTATTGTAGCCACGGGTTACATTAGGTATTTCTCAGACTCACTTTGGTGGGTCTTTTTTAATTTGAATAGTCATTCCGTCATATGCGACTATAAATCTCTTTGGTGTTGCCAATGCTTCAAGCTCTTCGTGTAAAAATTCGCCGTTGTGAGAAAAGTGATTCATTACGCGGACGGTTTTTTCATCGATAAGTCCGATTTCACGCATCTCGTCTGCGACCTCCAACACCTCATGCGCACCTAAATGTCCCCAATACTTATTAGTAGGAACGCCGCCTGTAGTTGTGTCAAAGCTGATGAGATCAGCATGTTTTTGGCATTTAAAATATTCCCATACTTCCCCGGAGTAATATCCGCTGTCGTGCAGGTAATAGACTGAAACGCCTTCGCTGTCCACTATATGATAGACAAACGGCTCGTGCGTGCCGTCCTGCGTCATATGATTGGCGGGCAGCGGTGTCACGGTATAGGGTCCGACCTGCACCGTCTCAAACGCCTTTAAAATATGCCAATGGAGTGCATTTTGGCTTTCTTCGTCAATTTCATCACGCGTGCAGCGGTCAAACAGCTCTTTTGTCTCCGCCGCACAATAAATGTGTAGCTCGGGGCTCTCCATAACAGGACTGTAGCACGATCCGCGGACGGAAAGCTCCTGCGGATAAAAATGATCCATATGACAGTGCGTGACGAGCAGATATTTGACCGCGCTCAGGTCAAGTCCGTATTGCAGCTTATGCATATATGTGTCGGGCGGAAGATCAATGAGCAGTTCATCGTTGATAAGAGCCTGTGAGCGTGTTCGGATATTCTTCCCGCCCGCTCTTGCGGCACGGAGACAGTGCTCACATTTGCAAAATACCGCAGGCCAACCCTCTGCCGCCGCCGTACCCAAAAACTGAAATTTCATAAGATATTCTCCTATACAAATTCCGACTTACCGTTCTTTTGACAATTGCATCATTAGGCGAAGCCGTCATCATTTGCCGAAGGCAAACATTATTCGAAAAAAGACACCCAAAGGGTGTCTTTTTTCGTGGCGCGCCCGACTGGAGTCGAACCAGCGGCCTTCAGAGTCGGAGTCTGACGCTCTATCCAACTGAGCTACGAGCGCTTATTAGATTAAAGACGCTGATTTTATAAACGCCTGAAATCACACGTTAAATCTGAACAGGACGATATCGCCGTCGTTCATAACGTATTCCTTGCCCTCGCTGCGGACAAGTCCTTTTTCTTTGGCTGTCTGCATTGAACCGCAAGCCATCAAATCGTCATAGGCTATGACCTCGGCACGGATAAATCCACGCTCAAAATCGGAATGTATCTTACCCGCCGCCTGAGGGGCTTTCGTACCGTTTTTAATAGTCCACGCTCTGACCTCGGGCTGACCTGCGGTGAGATATGAAATAAGACCCAACAGGCTGTAGGAGCGCTGAATAAGCAGATCAAGTCCGCCCTGCTCAATGCCGAGATCGCTTAAAAACATCTCTTTTTCCTCTTTGGAGAGGGATGATATCTCCGCCTCAAGCTCGGCGCATATCGGGAGAACCTGTGAGCCCTCTGCCTCGGCGAGCTTACACACGGCGTTGTATCTTTCGTTATTTTTTATATCGTTGGCAAAATCCTCTTCGCTCATATTGCAGGCGTAAATAACGGGTTTTGATGAGAGTAAAGCCACGGTTGAAAGTATCTCACGCTCGTCATCATCCATTTCTACCGCGCGGGCGTTTATTCCGTTTTCAAGCTCTGCGCGAAGTCTTTTAAGAAAATCGACCTCTTTTGCAAGGGATTTATCGCCCTTCATCGCCTTTGAGCTGCGGTCGATACGTCTGTCAAGCAACTCAATATCGGATAAGATAAGTTCAAGATTTATCGTTTCAATATCCCTTTGAGGGTCGATGCTGCCCTCAACGTGGATAATATCGTCATTTTCAAAGCAGCGCACCACGTGGATTATGGCATCCACCTCACGGATATGAGAAAGGAATTTGTTGCCTAAGCCCTCGCCCTTTGACGCACCCTTTACGAGCCCCGCAATATCAACGAATTCGATGGTAGCAGGAGTAGTCTTGACGGGGTTGTACATCTCGGTCAGTTTATCAAGACGGTAATCGGGAACGGCGACCACGCCCACATTAGGCTCGATGGTACAAAAAGCGTAATTAGCCGACTGGGCGCCGGCGTTGGTTATGGCATTGAAAAGCGTACTTTTACCCACGTTGGGAAGTCCGACTATTCCTAATTTCATCTATATCATCCTTAATAATTCGTTCAATGGAAAATATTATACACTATCGAGGAAAAATTTTCAATAATTATATAATAAAAAGGTTAGCTCCCTTACAAAACAAAGAATCCCCCTCGGGGGATTCTTTATAAAATTATTTTGTTTTTGCTGATCATTCTCCGCAGAAGAGGGCGATGTCGTCCTTTTCTCTGCCGCCGACAAAGCGTTTGACCTCCTGACCCTTTTCAAAAAGGATAACGGTAGGTATGCTCATTACGCCGAAGGTCATTGCCAAGTCCGCAGACTCGTCGACGTTGAGCTTGCAGACCTTTATCTTATCGGTCTCTTCGGAAAATTCCTCTATCTCCCCTGCCATAACGTTGCACGGTCCGCACCAGTCGGCATAAAAATCCACCAATACGGGTTTTTGCGACTGCAAGACCTCTGTCGCAAAATTCATAAGATCAACTTTAGTAACTGCCATTATTTTCTCACGCTCCTGTAAAGTGCTTGTGCTCTTTCAATGTCCGTTTTGTCCACTCCGCATTTATCGGTATTGCGTGCCAACATAGAGCCGCACAGCTCGATATTGAGCACGGTGAACGCCTGCAAAAGCTGATGCTTGATGACCTCAAAGCCGATTTCGCCGTCACTGCCCGATGTCACAATAAGCGCCGCCTTGCGGTGTTTTTCTATGGGGTGTTTTACACCGCGGCGAAAACGTGCTTCATAGTACCGCTGAAAACGGTCGATAAGCGCTTTCATAGGCGCTGGAACGCCCATAAAATAAATAGGAGTGGCAAATATTATTATGTCCGCATTTTCGAACTTTTTAAAAAAGTCCTCTAAATCTTTTTTTGTGCAGCCGTTTACCGCTCGGCAGTATCCGCAGGCATTGCACGGTGTGGGGTCAAGCTCATAGAGATTGACTATCTCAATAGCCGTTCCCTTTGGAAATTCACGAAGCAGTGATCCCAAAAGCTTTGCCGTATACCCCGTTTTGCGCGGAGAAGCAGTCAGGGCAAGCACCGATATTCCGTTTGAAAAATTTTCGTTTTCATTGTAACCTAAAAGCATTTACTGTTCCTCTGCACTGTTTTCTTCGTCTGTTTTGTCTGTTTCTTCGCTCTTTGTGCCTTTTCTGTTTTCAAGATTGGCATAGCGCTTGATCTTTTGCGTTGTCGTCTTTATAAACTCGTTTTCGCGGATATCAAAATTCATTATCTTTTTATACCGCGGAAGCTTTTTGTTTACCTCTTTTATCGCCTCGGCAATTGATTCGCGTATTTCCTCTTTAGTCAACTCCTGACGTTTAAGGTTTTTCTTTATCTGCTCGTAATTGGGATAAATTTTTGCGCTGACAAGGGTTTCGTCATCCACATCGTCGCCGAAAACAAGACTTTCTTCAATAACGGGAGAGTTATTGAGATACTGCTCCACCTCTTCGGGGAAAATATTCTTACCGTTTTTGGTAACGATAACGTTTTTGCAGCGACCTGTGATTTTATAGCAGTTGTTGCGGTCGACAGTGCCCAAATCGCCCGTTCTGAACCAGCCGTCCTCGGTCATTACCTCGTCGGTAGCCTTTTGATTATTGTAATATCCCAACATGACCATGGGACCTTTTACCCATATCTCGCCCACGCCCAGGTCGTCAGGGTTATGGATTTTCGCTTCAACTCCCGGCAGCGGAGTTCCCACAGAGTCGGGCAGCATAAGCTTGTCGTGATTGCCGATGACCAGCGGCGAGCACTCGGTAAGTCCGTAACCGATATAAATATCAATACCGATTTTTATAAAATCCTCGGCAACTCGCGGATCGAGTGCAGCGGCGCCTGTTATGAGCAGTCGGAGTCTGCCGCCGAAATTTTCTAAAATTTCTGAGAATATCTTTTTGTCGATATCCTTCATACCGATAGCCTTGCCGAGCGCGGCAGCGGTTTTTCCAACACCGAAAATCAGCTTTCCGCCCTTGCGTTCATCAAGCTTTTTCATAATTCTGCCGTGGATTTTTTCAATCATCAGCGGAACGGTTATGAATACGGTAGGTCTTACCTCCTGCATATTTTTTGTAATATACCTAAGTCCCTGACAGAAGGCTATGCACGCACCTGAATAAATGACAAGCAAAAATCCGAGAGTACATTCATAGGTATGATGCAGTGGCAGCACCGAGAGAAGCTGATCCTCGGGATACACCTTTACGACTCCGCTTACACCCACTAAATCGGAACAAATATTATATTGGCTCAGACAAACGCCCTTTGACATTCCCGTTGTACCCGACGTGAAAATAAGGCTTGCCAATGCATTTTTATCTAAGGTCACATCATTAAGGCTTTTAACGCCTTTTTTATAAAGACTTCTGCCCTTTTCAAGATAATCAGAGAAGGTGCACGCGCCGTCAACGGGAGCATTATCAAGGCAAAAGAAACGGAACTCCTCAGGGAACTCGTCCTTTCGTTCATAAACTGCCTTTATATATTTGGAGTCACCGAACAGCATCACCGAATCGGAATCCTTTAAAATATTGACGATATCGTCGGTCATAAGCTCCTTGTCGATGGGGACGATTATATTGTTGCTGCACGTTACGGCAAGGTACGTTACACACCAATTATAAGAATTCTGTCCGATAACGGCAATTTTTTCGCGTGACAAGCCGTCGGCAATAATGCTGTTGCCGATGTAATAAATATCGTGTCGGAACTTTTTGTAGGTAACGTCGTAATAAATACCGTCGCTGTTTTTCAGCTTATATGCAGGACGGTCAGAGAAGAGCCTCTCACTTTCGTCAATAAGCTGTTTAAAGGTTTCAATTTTACGCGTCTCGTAAAAGGGTTCGTTTATCGGGAAAATGCTTTCAGTGCTCATATTTTACCTCCGAAATGAGGAATGATATAGTAAATCATCATTCACCGCTTAAAGTATAACACATAAAAATACAAATTGCCAATATTTTCGCAAAAATTTACAATTCATACACATTCAGATATGCTCAAAATACAGATTTGAATTGAGTATTTCGCCGCGCTGTTCACCGTCACAGTTATATGCTATCTTCAACTTGGCGAGTGCTGCCTCGTGGGAGATCTTATACATCGGTATTGCGCCGTATTCAAGAATTTTAGCGGTGGAATCATACATATCCCCCGTTTTTATGGGAGCGATATAAAAATTCTTACCAAGACTGCGGCATTTTTCAATAAACAGCTTAAGTCCGTTTGACGATGCGGTTGCAGAATGATAAGTCATATGAAGAACCGCCGAAACGGCGCTCAAATCAAAGCAGGAATAATCAATTCCCGGATATGGCGTTATAAGCAGGATTTTATTGTCAAGAGAATTTATGGGTATGCCCTTTGCCTGAAATTCATTTACAGCTTTTAAAAGTTCACGGTTATTTACTGTAATTTTATCATTTTCCACATTCAAAATCGGCGTACCGTCAAATGAAGTAAAGCGGTTACTGAGCCAATCGGCCTCACAAAGTCTGGGTGCAAACACTGCTTCGCCGTCACTGACCGAAAATATGCCCTTTATCCCGTTCTTTATTATGCTCACGGCGTCACCGAAATTGCGGTGAGCGTTGCTGCGAACATCGTCGGGCACATAGCTTGCAGAAACGAATATTACGGGTATACGCACATCTCGGCACGCAAAGGAAAACAGCGGTGCGGTAAATGACAGCGTATCGGTTCCGTGGGTGATAATCACGCCGTCAAAGCCCGATAAATCAAAGGATTTAAAGAAATTTATCAGTAAAAGGTAAAATTTGTCGTCGATCTCCTCACTTGATATAGGAGAAGCATCCTTAACCGTGAAGCTGACACCGCTATGCGTTTTGTTATAATTTTCAATTACACTCAGCGTTCCGCCCTCGGCGAGTGATATTTTTCCATGCTCTGAGCGGCTGCCTATGGTTCCGCCGCAAAGAAGTACAAGAATATTAAGCATTTTTCATTTTCCTTATCTTTTTTACCGCCGTTTTATACTCATCGTATGTCATACAGGTGTTGATGATTTTCAGAAGCGACGAGGCGGAAATTCTTGTGGGCAGTCCCAGCTCCCTCGCCAAAGCTGTTCTTATTTCGCTGCTGTTTTCTCCGCCGCTTACCCCGTCCTCAAAAAAGTCTGTTCTGGTGATCTCACGACCTGAGGGTTTGTCGTTTTCAGAGCAGAAAACTCCCGCTTTTTGCAGAGCGGAAAGTATCAGCTCGGTTTCTATGCCCTCAACGCCGATTTTGCCTTCGCGGGACATTTCGGTCTTTCTTTTCTCCTTACCGTAAACGTCGGGAATAAACACGTTTTTTATGTTTTTAACGTCGGTTATACCGTTTAAAAACGAGCGTATCTTAAATCCCGCCGAATCGCTGTCGGTCATAATAATTATTCCGCGTTTTTCAGCAAGAAAGCGAATAAGCCGCTGTTTTTCCTTATCCTTAAACACGCCAAAGCCGTCAGTTTCGATTATCACGGTATCAAGAATCCCTGACAGCTTTATTTTATCGTATTTTCCTTCAACTATTACCGCTTCGTTTATCTTTATCATAGCGCCAGTATCAATGAAAGACGGACTATCAATCTTTCAAGTATCATCTCGCCGTCCTGCGCCGTGCTTTTAAGCTGACGGTCGCTTTCGGCAAAGCAATCAAAGCATTCTCTTAGCTGTTCGTTTGAAATTTTAGATGCATACCTTCCGCCGTTTGTCAGTCGGAACTCCTTGTTTCGGTAGTCAAAAAGCTTTGCGGGATATGTTGCATTTTCTCCGCCCGAAACGGCGGTTTTTGCGCGGTAGATGTCGGCAAAGGACATAAGAATTACGCCGAAAACATCAATAGGCTCCGCCTTTTGAAGCATCAGTGTGTGTAAAAGTTCCAGCGCTCCCTGTGCGTTGTGCACAAGTATCAGCTTTGACAGATCGAACACGCGAGCCTCCAGCGAACGAACGGCTATACTGTCAATATGTTCACGCTTTATCTCGCCGCCCTGCCCTGCATAATTGCACAGCTTAACAGTTTCGTTAAAAAGCACGTTCAGGCTGTCGCCCGAAAGCTCAATAAGATACTCGGCAGTGCGTTCTTCCATTTTGCAGCCGTTTTTCGCGGCGTATGCGCAGATTATCCGTTTGAGTTCTCGCATACTCGGCTTTTCGAAATTCACCGCTTCGGCATATTTGGTGAAATTATCTATCACGGATTTCCATTTTGATTCTTTGGGATTTACCGTAATACTGTCCATCCAAAAAACCGTTATAGATGTGTCGGGAGTGTCTTTTAGGAATTCGCTCAACTGTTTTTTTTGGTCTGCCGCAAGTGTATCCAGCGGAAAATCGTGGGCGACTACAACACAGTATTCGCTCATAAACGGCATCGACTGAGCGCCCTCCAGTACCTCGTCAAGGGTGTTGTCCTTGCCGTCATATCGGCGCAGACTGAACGTCTCACTGCCACGGGTCACAAATTTTGAGCATATTCGATTTACATAAAACTGCTTTAAATAGTCCTCACTGCCGTAAAACAGGTAGCAGTTGGACATATTTTTTTCTTTTATCTGCCTTTTTAGGTCGTTTTCAAAAATCTGTGCCATTATACGCTCCTGTTTATTTGACGGTTGTCACTCCGTCAGCTAAAATGTATATGAGTGAGTTTTCATCACGCAAAAACTCTGTTGCCTTACCGTAAAGTCTTTCATAATCCGATTGGTACAAGGTTATTATATCATACTCTTTACCGTTTTCAAACACATTTTCATCGGAATCGGGGAACACGACCAGTATGTTTTGACCGTTAAGTGTGATCTCTGCGTAAGTCTCGGGGTCCGACAGTTCAACGGACACACTCCCAACTGTAATTCTTTCAATGTTTTCCGTTATATCCTCAAAAAACACGTCGGGTGCGTCAAAGCAGAACAAAAGCTTTGCCTGTGGGAATACACTTTTCAAATTTGCAATGTGTGAGACAGTATAGCTGTCCATATGTGTGACCGCCACAGCATCAAGTGACTTTTTGCCGTGGGTGTTCAAGGCATCGGTGACAGAATATGTTGAGTTTTTGTTGCCGCAGCCTATCAGAACGCTTTTGTTGTTACTGTTTATTAAAATCAATATTTCGCCGTTACCCGATATTATGTCGACTGACTTCATTTTACGTTCGTAATTTGTACAGTAAAGGGTAGTCAGCAAAAAGGTTATTGCAAGAAATATACAGGCGTGCTTAAAAATATTTTTGCCGAACGCTTTTAAAATCAGCCATACGGCAGTCACACTCAAAGCGAATATAAGAAAATATTTATAATACGGATGCGATACAGAAATGTTTGACCATTCTGCCATACCGATTTTTTCAGTAATATGCCTTAAAAAATTTGCAAGTATTCCGCTTATAAAATATGCAGTCTCTGCAAGCGGAAGGATACCGCAAATATGAAACAGACACCCGAATACAGTGGTCACCATAAGTATGACTGCGGCAGTTTCCGATAAGATATTTGACAGGAAAGATGCTACGGGGAGCATATTAAACTTTAATATAAATATCGGCATGGTGAATACAGTGACCGACACGCTTATTGACATTAAATTCACAAGACTTACAAAAAACGGATATCGAGCAAATATGCGTCCGAAGGCAGTATTCAGAATACAGTCAGAAACCTTGCGTGAGGCAATTAACAGTCCCATAGTCGAAAAGGTAGTAAACCACAGTGATGCCGAATAGGCACTGAAGGGATTGAAAAGCAGAATAAAAGTCAAGGCAAAGCCAATGGAATTTAAGTTGTCCGCTCCCCTGTGAAAAAGCTTGCCCAAGAGCACTCCGCTGACCATTGCCCCTGCGCGCAGAACGGATGTGCTGAATCCTGTCACGGCGGCATAAAGAAATATAACCGACACTCCCACAGGCACGGTTAATTTTCGTGTGCGGCGTGATTTCGCCATAAAGCCCACAAGACCCATTGACCAAACAGTCAGATGCAGTCCCGAAACAACAAGCAAATGTGCCGTGCCTGCGTAATTAAAACAGTTCATCGTATATCGGCTTATTCCCGAACGGTCGCCCACAGTCATGGCGTTGGCGATCGCGCCGTTTTCGTTGGGAAGATATTTCATTGTGGCGTTTGTGAAAAGATTTTTAAGACTGCCCATAAACGTATAGAATTTGTCTGTTTCTCCCGTTGCGTTAACTCTGCTTTCGTCGGATTCAAAAACCGTAAAGTACAGCTTTTTGGACAAGCCGTATTCAAGGCTGTCGGGGTCGTCTTCAAAGGGTTCAGTTAAAACAGTACCGCTGACCACCGTCCCTTCGGAAAATTCTCTCTTTTCGGACGACACGTACCTTATTTTAAAATTCTCCCTTTTTCCGTTCATCTCATAAAGCTTTAATGTATATGTAAACGCATAATCAGAGGCTTTCGGCGTTTCACAGACAACTGCTTTAATATTGATTTTATCCTTTGCTATTACCGAAATACGGTTATATTTGTATTGTACGTTTAAAAAGGATAGCGTGAATATAATCACTGCCAAAAGGGCGACAAGTACGGTTTTATCATCACGAAATTTTTTGAAAATCAAAAGAAAACAGAAAAGGACCGCCGCCGCAAAGAGAGCGGCAACGGTCGATTTTAAGTCGGTTTCATATAACAGGACTGCTGAAACGAGCATTGAAAAGCCTATCACTGCAAAAGGTCTTTTCATTTTTATCCCCTCAATATTACACTAATCTTTCGCCGAGATTATCTCCACTGAGAATGTGGAAATGAAGATGTTTTACGGTCTGTCCCGCTTTTTCGCCGCAGTTGTTGATTATTCTGTAGCTGTCTACTCCTAAAATCTTCGCTATTTCGGGAATTTTTTCAAAAATATACGCAATGACCGATGAATTACTTGAATTGATATCGTTTGCACTGCTTGCGATATGCTCCTTAGGTATCACCAGTGCGTGCACGTCGCTTTGGGGAGCTATGTCGTGATACGCAAGGATCATTTCGTCCTCGTAAATTTTCTTTGACGGTATCTCATTTGCCGCTATTTTGCAAAAAAGGCAATCCATATTCAGCTCTCCTTATTTCAAAAAGGTTTTTAAAATCTCGCCAACGTGCATAAGAGCATCGTCCACCTTAGACGGGTCTTTGCCGCCTGCCATAGCCATATCGGGCTTTCCGCCGCCCGAACCGCCTGCAAGCTTTGCCGTTTCACGGACGATATTGCCCGCGTGGGCGCCGCGTGCTATTGCCTCTTTACCGCAGGCACACACAAAGGAAACCGTTCCCTTTTCAGCGTTGGTGCCGGCGATGACTGCAACCGTATTGGGTGCGGATTCGCGAGCGGTATCTGCCATCAGACGAAGATTATCAACGCCCTCATTTCCTGCATTGAATGTAACAAGCTTTATTCCGTCTACATCCACCGCCGAGGACATAATATCCGATGCTTTATTTGAATTTATCTCCGCTTTAAGTTTTTCTATTTCTCTGTCCTTTTCTTTAAGCTCAGCGCTTACAGCCGCTGCACGGCGAGCTAAGTCATTTGCGTTTGCCACCTTGAGAGCCGCCGCCGCTGAGTTTATCAACTCATTATTTTTAATTATATAGTCGAGCACGCCCGTACCCGTAACCGCGGTGATTCTTCTTACGCCTGCCGCTACTGAAGATTCAGAGGTGATTTTGAAAAGTCCGAGCATTGAGGTATTCTTTGCGTGAGTACCGCCGCAAAGCTCGATGGAATAGTCTCCGATTTTAACGACTCTTACTATATCGCCGTATTTTTCGCTGAACAGCGCCATAGCACCCATCTTTTTCGCTTCGTCAACGGACATTTCAGATGTCTCGACAGGCAATGATGCAAAAATCACCTTATTTACGCTGTCCTCGACCGCTTTGCACTCCTCTGCGGTAAGTGCCGAGAAATGAGTAAAGTCAAAGCGCATTTCCGTGCTGTTTACTAGCTGACCCGCCTGCTCGACGTGGGTGCCGAGAATTTTACGAAGTGCCGCCTGTAAAATATGAGCAGCAGTGTGATTGCGCATTGTGGCATTTCTGTTTTCTGCGTTGACTGCGGCCTTTACGGTCTGTCCCACGGCAATGCTCTCGCCGTCGCTCACATATCCGTGATGAAGATATACGCCCTCGCCGGTTTTTGAGGTGTTTGTCACGGTGAACTTGAAGCCGTTGCCTAAAAATTCGCCTATATCGCCCGTCTGTCCGCCGCCCTCGCCGTAAAACGGGGTTTTATCAAGTATCACTGTGACATTTTCGCCGTTTTCGGCAAAATCCACCGTTTTTTCGCCTGAGATTATTGCCTTGACAGTGCTGTCACATTCAAGAGTCGTATAACCCACAAACAGTGTGGCATCCATATCTTTAGTGGCATCAGCCGAGCCCTTCCAAGCATCCTTACCCGCATCCTTACGGGCATTTCTTGCTCTGTTGCGCTGCTCGGCGGCAAGCTCGTAAAAGCGTTTTTCGTCAACCGTCATTGAACGCTCTTCAAGAAGTTCTTTCGTAAGGTCTATGGGGAATCCGAATGTATCGGAAAGCTTGAATGCATCCTCGCCGCTGAGAACGGTTCCGTCTGTGGACTCGATCATTTTTTCGAGTATTTGCAGTCCCGAATCAATAGTTCTTGAGAAATTCTCCTCCTCATTGGCGATAACCTTTAAAATAAAGTCTTTTTTCTCTAAGAGGTTGGGATATGCTGACACATTCTCTTTTATAACTGTTTCTGCTACCTCGGACAAGAAGGGACGGTCAATACCTAACAGTCTGCCGTGTCTTGCCGCACGGCGAAGGAGTCTGCGAAGAACGTATCCGCGCCCCTCGTTAGAGGGCATAACGCCGTCGCCTATCATAAACGTAGTGCTTCTGATGTGGTCAGTGATAACACGCAGGGAAACGTCCTTTTTCTCGTCCTTATGATACTCGACACCCGAAACTCGCATAATATGCTTCATAATATTCTGAACGGTGTCCACCTCGAAAAGGTTGTCCACGTTCTGCGCTATGCACGCAAGGCGCTCAAGTCCCATACCCGTGTCGATATTGGGGTGGTCAAGACGTGTATAATTATTGTTGCCGTCGTTATCAAACTGTGTGAAAACCAGATTCCAAACTTCCATATATCTGTCGCAGTCGCAACCGACCTTACAGTCCGGCTTGCCGCAGCCGTATTCTTCGCCGCGATCATAGTGAATTTCAGAGCAAGGACCGCAGGGACCTGCGCCGTGCTCCCAGAAATTATCCGCTTTGCCGAAACGGTAAACATGCGACGGGTCAACTCCTACGTCCTTTGTCCATATATCATAGGCCTCGTCGTCCTCTTCATAAACCGTAACATAAAGCTTTTGTGGGTCTATTTCCATAACCTCAGTAAAAAATTCCCAAGCCCACGGGATTACCTCTTTTTTAAAATAATCGCCGAAGGAGAAATTGCCGAGCATTTCAAAATACGTTCCGTGGCGGGCAGTCTTGCCTACGTTTTCAATGTCGGGCGTTCTGATACATTTTTGGCAGGTGGTAACACGCTTTCTGGGCGGAGTCACCTCGCCCGTAAAGTATTTTTTCATGGGCGCCATACCTGAGTTTATGAGCAAAAGGCTCTTGTCGTTTTGAGGTACAAGCGAAAAGCTAGGAAGTCTTAAGTGCCCCTTGCTCTCAAAAAAGCTTAAATATTTTTCTCTTAATTCATTAAGACCTGTCCATTCCATACAGACTATCTCCTACCATTTATAAAATCTATAAAATTATACATTTATAATGCAAATATGTCAATAAAAAGTCTTGTTTTATATCTCGGTTTCATTTATAATGAGATAGTAATAATTTAGGAGGTAAAAAAAATGCTTTCGGACATCCAAATTGCTCAGCAGGCGACTTGCCTGCCCGTAAACGAAATTGCCAAAAAGCTCAACATCAGCGAGGACGATTTAGAGCTTTACGGCAAATTCAAGGCAAAGCTCCCTCTCTCACTCAGTGAGAAATACAAGGACCGTGAAAACGGTAAGCTGATACTTGTTACAGCTATCAACCCCACCCCCGCAGGCGAAGGAAAAACAACGATTACCGTCGGTTTGGGACAGGCAATGAACAAAATCGGCAAAAACGCCGTTATCGCATTGCGCGAACCGTCAATGGGTCCCGTTTTCGGCGTTAAGGGCGGCGCTGCCGGCGGCGGATACTCACAGGTTATACCTATGGAGGATATCAACCTGCACTTTACAGGCGATATGCACGCTATCACTGCCGCAAACAACCTGCTTTGTGCCATAATAGACAACCATATCCAGCAGGGCAACGAATTGAGAATTGATCAGCGTAGAATTCTTTTCAAGAGATGCCTTGATATGAACGACCGTGCTCTTAGAAATATTGTTATCGGCTTGGGCGGCAAGGTCAACGGTGTTCCCCGTGAGGACGGCTTTATGATAACCGTTGCCAGTGAGATCATGGCTATACTCTGCCTTGCAACCGATATCGACGACCTTAAAGAGAGACTGGGCTCAATACTTACGGCGTATACCCTTGACAACAAACCTGTATATGCAAGGGATTTGAACGCTGTCGGTGCTATGGCAACGCTTCTTCGCGATGCTATCAAGCCGAATCTTGTTCAGACCCTTGAAAATACTCCTGCCATAATGCACGGCGGACCCTTCGCCAACATCGCTCACGGCTGTAACTCAGTTACCGCCACAAAGCTTGCGTTAAAGCTTGCCGATTACTGCATTACGGAAGCAGGCTTCGGTGCTGATCTGGGCGCAGAAAAGTTCCTTGACATCAAGTGCCGATACGCAGGACTTCGTCCCGACTGCATAGTTATCGTTGCAACTATCCGTGCGCTCAAATATAACGGCGGTGTTGCAAGAGCCGACCTTCAAAATGAAGACGTAGACGCACTGAAAAAGGGCATCGTAAACCTTAAAACTCATATTGAAAATATGAAAAAGTATAACGTGCCTGTTGTTGTGGCTATCAACAGATTCCACACAGACACGGAGGCGGAAATTGAGGTTATTGAGAATTTCTGTAAGGAAATGGACGTTCCCGTATCTCTTGTCGAGGTATTTGCCAAGGGTGGCGAAGGCGGACGCGACCTTGCCGAAAAGGTTTGCGCGGTGATTGACAAGGGTGAGGCTGATTTTGCTCCTCTCTATGACGAAAAACTGCCCATAAAAGAAAAGCTGGGTATTCTTGCTCGCGAGATTTACCGCGCTGACGGAGTAATTTATACTGCCGCCGCTGAAAAAGCCATAAAGGATATTGAGGCTCTGGGTAAAGACAAGTTGCCTGTATGCGTGGCAAAGACTCAGTATTCTCTCTCGGACGACCCGAAACTTTTAGGCAAACCCGAAGGCTTTAAAATGACGGTTCGCGAGGTCAAGCTGTCATCAGGTGCAGGCTTTATCGTCTGCTTAACGGGCGACATTATGACTATGCCGGGACTGCCCAAGGAGCCTGCCGCATATAAAATCGATATAGACTCCGACGGTAAGATCGACGGACTGTTTTAATCTACATAGCATATACACAAAAGCCGCTTTTCCGAAAACGAAAAGCGGCTTAAATTATGTGTTTTAATTTACTTTTTGAGCTTTGCCAAAAGACAGAAGATGTTTCCGCCGACAACATTGCCGAGAGTTATGACGATAAGCGGTAAGATCCATTCCTTGAAATTCAGCGCCAGCATAAAGTAAAACATATCCGCAACGCTGTGCTCAAAGCCTGCCAGAATAAACACGCTTACGCAGAATACCACGATAAGCGACGAGGAGAAGTTTTTCTTTTCACCTTGATTATTAAAGGCATCGACCGCGATAAACATCATCATACCGCAAAACAGAGCAAGAATAAAGAGGCTTATGAGGCTGTCGTCCGCCTTGGTCTGTGCGATAGATGTACATTTTTCGATTATTTTGTCGTTTACGCGGGTAAAATGTACGAGTGCCGCCGAAATGCCCGTACCGACGAAATTACCGAGCCAAACGAGCAGTGTGAACAGTATGTAGGACGGCGGATTTTTTACGATATAAGGCGATTTGCCTGTAAAAAGATTAAGACCAAAAGAAAGTACCGTTAAAAGTCCCACGCTGAAAAGTATTGAACCTGCAACGGCGTTTTCGACCGACAGATACACCACGCACCCAATGCTTATTGCCATACCTGCCAAAACGGCAAGGGCAAATTCCTTTAAATATTTTACCATTATCTCATCTCCCATTGATGTCATTTTAACACACATTTTGTCAAATGTAAACAGTGGCAGATTGACAACTTTCATGTTTTAAAATACAATAAAACAGTACTTTTTATATTTGTGTTTTTATAAATAAATCTAAATTTAGAGGTGAGGTTGAATTGAAATTCGATGTAGAAAAACTATTCCATTCTTTTATTAGAGAAAACAATCTTGATATTCAACTCTCCTACATTATGCCTTCCGGGTATGAAGATGCTTTCGGAACCTTTGATATTACGGTAAAAACACTTTTCCTTAATAAGGAGCTTTTGGAAAAGGAATCAGAATTTAAGGTATTATTCTATTTCTACCATGAACTTCGACATGCTTTGCAATACATTCATACCCAAAAATTCCCTAAACCTATTCGAGAAAGTATCAATTATGTAATTTTATATAATGGGCTATGTTTTAAGCTTGTCGACGGGGAGTGGAAAACTTGCCGGCTTGTGGGAAACGAAGAATACTTTTCACTTGTTTATGAGAATCTACCATACGAACTTGACGCCAATTTGTATGCTCGGGACATGGTAAAAGCATTACTCCCCAAGTATACATCGGATATCGAGTCACTTTATTGCTCGTGGCTTCCTCAGAAAAGTATTTCAAGTGAAGAATTCTCCTCCATCTTTCGTCAAATTGATAGCTCAATAAATTCCGATTTATCGTAGGAACACTTTTGTGACAAGAAAGAAAAATAAAGAATTTTAAGTTGGAGATACGTTATATGTTTTCAAAGCTGTTGAATACGGAGTCGTCCTGGGAAAAACTGAAAAATTCCGCTCTGCCTGTCGTAGTTTACGGTACGGGCAACGGCGCTGACCGTGTTTTTGACGAGCTTGAACGGCTTAACATAAAAATTTCAGCAGTTGCGGCAAGCGACGGCTTTGTTCGCAAGCGTTGTTTTCACGGCTTTGAGGTGAAAAGTATATCCACGCTTGAAAATGAGTTCGGTGATTTTACTGTTGCGCTTGCGTTTGCCTCTCCCCTTCAATCAGTCATTGAGAATATCAAGGCCCTGTCAACTCGTCACAGTGTGATAATGCCGTCCGTTCCCGTATACGGAGACAGTATTTTTAACAAGGATTTTTTAAAAAGTCACCTGTCAGAAATTGAAAACGCTTATGATTTATTGGCAGACGAAAAATCAAAAGCAGTATTTGAAAGTATAATTAATTTTCAAATTACAGGGGAACTGTCGTACACCTTTGAGTGTGAAAGCGATAAATCGGAAGCCTTTTCAATTCTCGAACTTACCGACAATGAAAATTATCTTGATTTGGGCGCATACCGCGGTGATACGGTAGACGAATTTTTGTCCTATGTGAACGGATATTCTCATATTACAGCTGCTGAGCCTGATAAAAAAGCCTTTCGCAAGTTAACTGAAAACTGCGAAAGACTCCATAATATTTCTCTTTTAAACCTTGCCGTGTGGGATAAATGCGGCGATATACCGTTTGGCGGCGGCAAAGGTCGGGGAAGTGCCGTACTCGATGACGGTGAGACCATATCTTGTGCCGATGTAGACACTTTAAATCAAAAATACGGCATATTCACATATATAAAGGCAGACGTTGAGGGGGCTGAAAAGGAATTTCTTGACGGCGCCGAAAAGACTTTAAAAGAATATAAACCAAAGCTCAACATTGCGGCATACCACCGCAGTGAGGATATTTTTTATCTTGTCAAGCGTATTCACGAAATCAACGGGGAATATAAAATATACTTAAGACATCATCCGCATATCTCGTTTTGGGATACTAATCTTTACTGCATATAACCACTGAACTAAGAACGAGCACTACACCTGCGAATTTAATAAGCGTCATCTCCTCATTATACACAAGCACGCCTATAAGCGACGCCACCACAGGCTCGACCGCCACGATTATTGACGCCTTTGTGTTGTCAACATATTCAAGTCCCTTTGTATAAAAGAAATAGGGCATAACACAGCAGACTATGCCAAGTCCCAATGCCACAAGCGCTGAACGGGTATTTATGAGCGGCAAGACATCGCCTACTTTTGAAAAGGGCAGGCACCCCAGACCGCAGAACAGAAAGGTATAAAACGTGGTCGTCATACTGTTGTAGTTTTTCTGTATGGCATACCGACCGAAAATGCTGTAAAGTGCGTAGCCGAGTCCCGTGCAGATGCCGAGGACGATACCTATAACGCCGATTGACTGTCCGCCTGCCAAGCCGCTGACAAGCACACAGCCTGCAACAGTTAAGGCTAATGCGATAAGCTTTTTGTATGTAATCTTTTCTTTAAATAAGAGAAGCGACAGGAGCATTACGAACACAGGTGACGTATAGAGCAGTATGACAGCAACGCACACCCCGTTGTAGGTCATTGAATAAACATAAGTGATGCTGAAAAACATCTGGCTTAAAAATCCCGTGCCGAGAAAAACCCAGATATCCCTGAGGCGGAATTTGAAAAGACTTTTGTCGCGGACAAGCATGATCACCCCGAGAAACGCCGCCGCAATAAGGCAACGTATCGTCACGGTCTGTATCTGGGAAAAGCCCATATTCAAAAGGGGTTTTAAAAACAGGCTGATCACGCCCCACAGCGAGCCTGCGGCAAAAACGTATAAAAATTTCAGCTTATTCTTCATCTTTCATTCTCTCCGAACACTATTTATAAGTAATTCTATCATAAATATTTATTTTGTAAACACAGGCGGTGCAAAATGTATATAAATAAAAGGCAAATCAAGGGCGCTATATTCGATTTGGACGGCACATTACTCGACTCAATGGCGGTTTGGCACGATGTTGACGTACAGTTTTTCAGTCGGCGTAATATAGAAATGCCCGCGGACTACCAAGAGAAAATTAAAAATATGCATTTCCCGTCTGCGGCAGAATATACCAAGGCAAGATTTTCACTGCCCGACAGCATACAGAGCATTATTGACGAATGGCGCTCCCTTTGCTTTGAGGCATATCAAAATCATATTCGTTTAAAGGACGGAGCAAATGAATTTTTGCATACTCTCCACGAAAACGGCGTGAAAATTGCCTATGCCACCGCATCGGAAGAACAGCTTTGCAGTGCAGTGCTGACCTCGAATAATGTAATAGAGCTTTTCAGCGCAAAGGCGTATGTTGAGGAAGCGGGCAAAAGCAAAGCACACCCTGATGTATACCTACTCGCCTCTGAACGGCTTGGCTTAAAGCCCTCGGAATGTATGGTTTTTGAGGATATTTTGCAGGGAGTGCGCGGAGCAAAAAAAGGCGGTTTTCCCGTTTGCGGAGTGTACGACAGTTGTTCAAAATCTGAGGCGGAAGAAATAAAACGTGTTTCAGATCTTTACATAACCTCATTTTGGGAGCTTCTTTGACGTTTTCGCTTTACAAAACGGTAAAAAAGGGATATTATATATTCATAAATAAACTATGAAAGAAGAATAAATTATGGAAAAAACAGTTTTAATTGAAACCTCTGCAAGACACGTACACGTTTCCCAGGCAGACCTTGAAATACTTTTCGGCGAAGGCTATGAGCTCACCAAGAAAAAAGAGCTTTCACAGCCCGGTCAGTATGCCTGCGAGGAAAGAGTTGCAGTAGTGGGTCCCAAAAGTCAGTTCCCCGCCGTTTCGATTCTCGGTCCTGTAAGAAATGCTACTCAGGTGGAGATTTCCGCATCTGATGCCCGTGCCATAGGCGTTTCGGCTCCCGTTCGTGAGTCAGGCGACGTTAAGGGCAGCGCAGGCTGCAAGATAGTCGGTCCTAAGGGCGAAATCGAGATAAGCGAGGGCGTTATCGTTGCAAAAAGACACATACATATGACCCCCGAAGATGCTGAAAAGTACGGACTTGCCGACAAACAAATTGTCTGCGTTAAAGTTCCCTCAGACGAGAGAGAGCTTATCTTCGGCGACGTTGTTGTAAGAGTTAATCCCAATTTCGCACTTGCTATGCACATTGATACTGACGAATCCAACGCGGCTTTGGCAAAGCCCGGAACCCTTGGAATTATTCTTTGATATTTATTCCGTCCTTGCTTTTTCAGGAAACCTGAAAACTATCGGCTTGGGCGGTATTTCATTTTCACTTCTCGGTGAGGTCACACTGTCATAAAAACTGTATTTTGCCATATTCTTATACGGCAAAACGTATATTACGGGGAAAATCAACAGACAGCTTAATACCCAACCCATAAAGGAAAGGCAGTAGGCGGCATATTTTACCGTATTGCCCTCCATAAGCTCAATGCTTTTGGCAATGACTCTAAGCGAGTCCTTTTCTCTCTCTGAAAAAATGACGGCTTCTGTCATTGAATACCTTTTGAGCGTGATATAAAGAAATACCGTTCCCGTTAAAAACAGCGTTACGGCGGAAAGCGCCAGCGTTATGAGCAAATTTCTGCCGTATTCGCCGCTTTGCAGGCAATAAAGCAAAGTAAAAGCGACTGCCGCACTCGGTAAAAGGTATACGGCACTCCAGGCGACTGAAAGAAAAAATTTGAGAACGAGCACCATTCCCGCGGTTATACATTGCCTCAATTTAAGGCTTTTAAGAGCCGAACGCAATGTACAAGCGGGATTGCGGCTTTTTACAAAAAAATATCGGTCGGCGCAGAGCTTTGAGACACAGTACAGTATAAACGACAGGATGATACAGAGAGTTAAAAGCGTAGGTTTTAAATAACTTGAATAGCTACCGGTGAAATTACTGCCTTCTAACAAAATATACAAATAATAATTCAAAGCGGACAGAAATATAATAGCAGTATATGGAATAAGCGACACAAAAAAGCATTTTGCGTGACTGTTTACGAGTCTGTCCTTGGCGTCAAGCTTAATGTACGATAAATTCATTATGGTTCCCCCTTTTTTAAAGTAACTGCTGATTACTTATATTATCGTCAGAAATTTTATTAAAAATACAAAAATTCGGAGGCTTATTATGTGCGGAATAGTCGGTTATATCGGCGAAGAACAGGCGGCTCCCATACTTCTTGACGGACTTCGCCGTCTTGAATACAGGGGATACGATTCGGCAGGCATTGCGGTCAAGGGCGACGGCGTTTCTGTAATAAAAGAAAAGGGCAGAATTGACAATTTGCAGAAAAGTGTCGATGAAAACACGCCCGTGGGCACTGTGGGAATAGGTCATACCAGATGGGCGACCCACGGGATCCCCGATCACGCCAACGCACACCCCCACAAATCCCAAAACGGCGTAGTTACGCTCGTTCACAACGGTATTATCGAGAACTATATGGAGCTTAAAAACGAGCTTATAAATAAAGGGTATGTATTCAAGTCCGATACCGACACTGAGGTTATTGCACAGCTTTTTGACTCCCTGTTTGACGGTGATGCAGTAAGCACGATGATAAAGACTGCAGAGCGTCTTGACGGCTCTTACGCCGTAGCAATGCTTGTAAAAGGCTTTGACGACAAAGTATTCGCCATGAAAAAGGACAGTCCTCTGATCGTCGGCAAGGGCGAAGGCAAAAACTACTTGGCATCAGATATTCCCGCAATACTTCCTTACACCAACCGTTGCTATATCGTCACGGACGGCGAGTTTATTGAACTCAGCCGTGATGAAATAAAGGTATTCGGCGCTGACGGCGCACAAAAAGAATGCGAAATTCAGACCGTAAATTTAAGTATTGATGCTGCCGAAAAGGGCGGATACGATTACTTTATGGCTAAGGAGATATACGAGCAGCCTAAAGCCTTCCGCGACACGGTATCTCCGCTTATCAAAAACGGAAAAATATCTCTCCCCTTTGAATTCCCCGAGAATTTTGTGGAGAATCTTCACAGAATATATATCGTTGCCTGCGGAAGTGCATACCACGTGGGAATGACGGCAAAATATATTATCGAGGATATGGCACGTATTCCCGTAACAGTTGATATTGCCAGCGAATTCAGATACAGAAATCCCATAATCGAAAAGGGTGACCTTTGCATATTCGTAAGCCAGTCGGGCGAGACTGCCGACACGCTGGCCTCCCTGCGCGAGGCAAAGAGCAGAGGCGCGTTCACGATGTCAATAGTCAACGTCCTGTTCAGCACCATTGCAAGAGAAAGCGACGGAGTTATCTATACAAACGCGGGTGCGGAAATAGCCGTTGCCACGACAAAAGCCTTTATGGCACAGTTAGGCGTTTCCTATATACTGTCGGCATATTTGGCGAATAAAAAAGGACTTATATCCGATTCTGAGCTTGACGATTTTACTGCCGAAATATTGGCACTCCCCGAAAAAATAAAGGATGTTCTTGATACCGATAAAAAGGCGAAAAGTTTAGCAAAACGCGTTAAGGACTGCTCCAGTATGTTCTTTATCGGACGCGGAATTGACTATCCTCTCTGCCTCGAGGGTTCTCTTAAGCTTAAGGAAATATCGTATATCCACTGCGAAGGCTACGGTGCAGGTGAACTCAAGCACGGTACCATATCCCTTGTGGAGGACGGTACGGTCATTGCCGCCGTCGCCACGGACGATTCGCTTTACGGCAAAATGGTCTCAAACATCAAAGAGGTGCGTGCTCGCGGCGCATTTGTTATCGCTGTAGTTAAGGAAGGTACAAAGGGTATTGAGGAGATCGCTGACGAGGTAATATATATTCCGAAGGCTTCAAGATATCTCACGCCGTCACTGACAGTAGTGCCGTTACAGCTTCTCGCTTACCACACCACTGTAGAGAGAGGCTTTGACGTGGATAAGCCGAGAAATCTTGCAAAATCTGTTACTGTTGAATAAATCATAAATAAAAAACTAATTTAAACCGCTCCCGTTTATAGTCCGAAGAAATGGCAATACTTTTAACGGACTAATTTTCGGGAGTGGTTTTTTGCAGTACAGCAGGGTTGAAATTTGCGGCGTAAACACGTCAAAGCTCAAGGTTTTAAGCGAAGCAGAAAAAAACGAACTTTTAAAAAAAGTAAAAAACGGCGATGATAGAGCAAGACAAAAGCTGATCGAGGGAAATTTGCGCCTTGTACTCTCGGTTATACAGCGGTTTGTAAACAGGGGTGAAAATCCCGACGATCTTTTTCAAGTGGGATGCATTGGTCTCATAAAAGCCATAGACAATTTTGATATAACCCAAAACGTGCGTTTTTCCACCTACGCTGTGCCGATGATCATAGGTGAAATACGCAGATATTTGCGTGATTACAACACCATAAGGGTCAGCCGGTCGCTCAGAGATACAGCTTACCACGCAATGCAGATAAAGGAGCGGATACAAAACTCCTTAGGGCGAGACGCTACTATTGAAGAAATCGCAAAGGAAATGGATATAAATCCCGTAGACGTGGTACTCGCCATGGAGGCGATAGTCGAGCCTGTTTCGCTCTATGAGCCCGTTTACTCCGACGGCGGAGACACCATATACGTTATGGATCAGGTCGGAAGCCCCGAAAGCGACGATGACTGGCTAAACGAAATATCCATAAAGGAAACAATAAAATCACTGGGCGAGCGTGAAAAAACTATACTCAATTTACGGTTTATTCAAGGAAAAACACAGATGGAGGTCGCCCAAGAGGTAGGAATCAGTCAGGCGCAGGTATCACGGCTTGAAAAGGGAGCTATCAAAAAAATTAAAGAATCGTAATAAACGCCTCCCCTGCTAAATAGAATGTTAGCAGGGGTGTTTTTATGAACTGCTTTGTTACCGATATGCGCGAAAAAGAGGTTATAAACTTAAGAGACGGATGCCGACTTGGCAACGTATGCGACGTGGAGATAGACACCTCCACAGCGTGCCTTGTGTCTATAATCATTTTCGGAAGATCCAAATTGTTCGGCATTCTCGGAAGATATGAGGATATAAAAATAGGTTGGAAGGATATCAAGGTTATCGGAGATGACACAATTTTAGTGGATTTTGACTGTCCTGCGGAGTGTAAACGGCAATCACCGGGCGGCTTTTTTGATTCACTGTTCGGACATAAGCGTTAGGCTTGAAAAAGAAAAGTAAATATGATACAATTGTTTTATCCTATTGTATCGGGGTGTAAAAAGCTATGGAAATGAACAGGGTTAAGCTTAACATTTGCGGTGTAAATTATTATATCAATACTGATGAAAGCGTGGAATATACCGAAGAGCTGGGCCGTAAGCTGGACGAAAGAATGAACGAAATCATGAAAAAAGGCGGTTCTTTCGTCACAATAACTCAGGCGGCGGTCCTTGCCGCTTTAGAGCTTGCGGATGAGCTTTCCAAAAGCGAAAAGAACGTGGAAAATTTCCGTAATCAGATAAGAGATTATCTTGAGGACGCGGGTAAGGCAAAATCCGAAAGAGATTATTACAAGCGTGAGCTGGACCGCGTTAAGACCGAAGCAAAATTCAATAATGATCAGATAAATCTTTTTGCTAGAGCAAACCGCCAAGAAGATAATGAGTAATATAGAAATTCTTGCTCCCGCGGGAAGTGGGGAGGCTCTGCGTTCAGCCGTACTGAGCGGTGCTGATGCGGTGTATCTGGGTGTAGGAAATTTTAATGCACGCAGGAACGCACAGAATTTTACGTCGGAGCAGCTTAAAAGCGCAATTGAATACTGTCATTCACGGGGTGTTAAGGTGCACGTTACTCTTAACACCCTTATTAAGGATTCGGAGCTTTCGGCAGTTTATGATGATATAAAATCACTTTGCAGTATGGGCGCTGATGCGCTGATAATACAGGATATGGGCGTGGCACGGGCAGTGAGGGAAATTTGCCCCGACATAGAAATGCACGCGTCCACACAGATGAGCACAGGGACCCTCCGGGGACTTTTTCTCTTAAAACAAATGGGATTCAGCCGCGCTGTGCTGCCGAGGGAATTAAGTAGAAATGAAATAAAATATCTTTGTGAAAACTCACCCATTGAGCTTGAAATGTTTATTCACGGCGCCTTATGTATGTGCGTTTCCGGTCAATGTCTTATGAGCGCAATGCTGGGCTCACGCAGCGGTAACAGAGGCTTATGCGCCCAACCGTGCAGACTTCCCTTTAAAGCCGAAAACGGCACGGGACACGACCTCAGCTTAAAGGACCTTTCGATTATTGAGAATATTCCCGAGCTGAGTTTAATGGGTATCTCATCATTTAAAATCGAGGGCAGAATGAAGCGCCCCGAATACGTATGCGCCGCGGTAAAGGCGTGCAGAGCGGCGGCTGACAGCGAATACATCTACGAAACAGAAAAAGATCTGGAAGCACTTTTCTCGCGCTCAGGCTTTACCGACGGATATTACAAAAGCAAAACGGGACGGACCATGTTCGGTTTTCGGGAAAAAGAGAACGTACAGTCCGCCACAAAGGAGCTTTTTGTAAAATACTCGTCTATATATACTAAGGAAACACCGCGTTTCAAAGTAAACTTCACTTTTCACGGCAAGATCGGCGAAAAGGCTGAACTGACTGCTCAGTGCAAGGGTTTTAAGGCGACCGTATACAGCGACACAATGTGCGAAACTCCAATAAACCGTCCGCTGTCGGCAGAACGCATAATTGACGCTCTTTCAAAATGCGGCGGAACACAGTTTTTTGCGGATAGTGCGGTAATTGACGGTGATATAGAATTTACTCTGCCCATATCATCGCTTAACGCTATGCGCAGAAGTGCTCTCGCACAGCTTGAACAGCAAATCATCGGCGAGAAAACGCTAAGCCTTTTCCCCTCTCCTGTTCCTACCGATATAAGCTCACGCGGCACACATACTTTTTATTGCAGATTTGACAGCGTGGAGCAGATACCCGACAATACCGATGGCATGCGCATATTTATTCCGCTTGATACAGATGAAAATATCATACGGGAAAACGGGTACTGTGTGGAGTTGCCCCACGGAATGCTCGGTAACGGTGACAAAGTGCGAAAAATATTGAGCAAAACCTCTGCCGATACCGCTCTTTGCCACACATTGGATGCTGCGGCGATAGCCCTTGAGTGTGGGAAAAAAGTTGTCGCCTCACCAGGGGTGAACATATTAAACTCTCTGTCAGTTGACGAGGCAAAGCGAATAGGCATAAACGAATTTACCGTATCCAATGAATGCACTTTAGAGCAATTCGGGAGAATTTCAGCTCCCATACCGAAAGGAATAACGGTTTACGGCAGAATTCCTCTGATGTTGACCCGCAACTGCCCCGTAAAAAACGGAAAAAGCTGTGCAGAATGCGGCAGAAAAAGCGGCATAACCGACAGAATGGGTATAGAATTCCCCGTTCGATGTGCTTTTGGATATTCGGAAATTCTCAATTCCCGCCCGATATATATGGCGGACAGGCTTCGTGAAATCCCCCCTGCTGATTTTTGCCTTTTCAATTTCACCACCGAAAGTCGGGCGGAGATTGAAGAGATCATTAACTCATATAAAACAGGAAATAAGCCCGCAGGTGAGTTTACACGCGGACTTCTTTACAGAGGTGTTGAATAATGGAGCTTAAAATTAAAAAGGTGCGCGAAAACGCAAAAATCCCCACCCGAGGTACTCCCGGGAGTGCCGGACTTGACCTGTACGCCTGCATTGATGAGCCAATAAGGCTTTGCAGAGGTGAGACGGCGGTCATTCCGACGGGTATAGCCATAGGACTCAGTGATATACATTACGCGGCGTTTATCCATTCACGCAGCGGATTGGCGGTAAAGCACGGCATAGGACTGCTCAACTCTGTCGGGGTGATTGACAGCGATTATCGGGGAGAAATTTGCGTGGGTGTTATAAATCAGATAGATGAGCCCTATGAAATACAGCCCTTTGAGCGTATTGCACAAATGGTCATAAAGCCTGTCGAGATACCCGAAGCGGTTGTTTGCGACGATCTTGACGAAACGGGACGCGGCGCAGGCGGATTTGGTTCGACCGGAAAAAAGTAAAAGAAAAAAGAAAGGGAGAAGCTGATTTAAAAAGCTTCTCCCTTATTACATACAAATTATTTGCCGTTATCGCTTATTTTATCTCCTCGTACATATCAGCCGCAGACTGTTTTGTGGCGTATTCAGTAACGGCAAGCACCTTGTATTTTGTCGTTTTTTCGCCGAAACGTATCTCAAGAATATCGCCCTCTTTAACGTCATATGACGCTTTTACAACTCTTCCGCCCACACTGATATGACCTGCGTCGCACACCTCGTTTGCAACGGTGCGGCGTTTTATTATGCGCGATACCTTTAAAAACTTATCAAGTCTCATTTTTGCTGCCTCTCTCTGAGTAACTGCTGATTAAAAATAGGGAGCCGCTACTGCGACCCCCTACAGCTTTAAAAAATCAAATTATTTAACGGCTGCTTTAAGAGCTGCGCCTGCTTTGAAAGCGGGAACCTTTGTTGCGGGAACAGTCATGGTCTCGCCTGTTCTGGGGTTGCGAGCCTGCTTCTCAGCGCGTTCACGTGTCTCAAAAGTACCGAAGCCGATAAGCTGAACCTTTTCACCGTTTACAAGAGCGTCTGTAACTGCTGTTACGACTGCTGCTACTGCTGCGTCTGCATCTTTCTTGGAAAGTCCTGCCTTCTCGGCAACTGCTGCTACGAGTTCTGTCTTATTCATTGTTAATTCCTCCAATAAAAAATTCTCTTTTATTTTCAAAAAGGGGTTAGTCCTTTTTTGAAGACTTATTTATAGCCTTAGCCTTATCCCAAAGCTTGTCCAATTCGGCAAGCTCCGCCGTTTTCATATCAATACCGTTCTCAGCGGCGGCTTTTTCCACCTCTGAAAACCTGTCGATAAACTTGTCCGTCGCGGCGGTGAGTGCCTCTTCACTGTCAACGCCGATAAAGCGGGAAGCATTCACGACGGAGAAAAGCAGATCCCCCAACTCCTCGCGGATATTCGCTTTATCCCCCGACCGAACAGCACTCTTAAGCTCTGCAAGCTCCTCGCTTATTTTATCGAACGCACCGTCTGCACTGTCCCAATCAAAGCCGACCTTTGAGGCCTTTTTCTGAACCTTATCGGCACGCATAAGCGCAGGAAATTCACGCGGGACTGAAAGCATTGACTCGGTTTGAGTTTTTTGATGCTTTGTCCTTTTCTTTATTGTATCCCAATTTTCAAGCACCTTGTCGGTGGTGTCCGCCTGTGCCTCACCGAAAACGTGGGGATGGCGCTCGATCATTTTTTTGCAGATACCGTCGGCAACCTGTGACAGCTCAAAGGAGCCCTTTTCACGCTCGATCTGCGTATGGAAAACCACCTGCAAAAGAACGTCGCCCAATTCCTCTTTTAAAAGCTCGGTATCCTCTTTATTGATTGCCTCAATGACCTCATAGGTCTCCTCAAGAAAATCGCGGCGTATACTTTTATGAGTCTGCTCGCGATCCCACGGGCAGCCGTTTTCGGAACGAAGTATCCTGACTATTTCGACAAGATCGTTTACCGAATATGTTTCTTTAAAATCAAAATTGTCTATCATACAATCCTATTTTACTCTATAAATCCATATTTTGCAAGTATTTTTGCAATTTTTTCTCCCTTGGGGAGCATTAATACGTCATCTTTGGCTATTCCTTTTATCAAAAGCATAGAAATCAGATACACTGTTCCGCCCATTGCAATGGAAATTCCGAGAGCGAAAATCAGCTTCATGGAATGTCCCGCAAGCACAAATTCGGGGATAAACCTGTTGCAAAGTCCGAAAGAAGTGTATGCCGCAACGCCGCAGAGAATTCCGCAGAATACGGGCTTTATGAATACGGATAAGAAATTTATTCTTATTTTTGCGGTAAATATCAATGCGAAAAGATTGATAAGCACAATTATCGCATAGCAAAGAATGGTACCGATAACCGCACCGTTTACGTTGATGCTCGGTATTGCCACAAGAATATAATTGGCGATAAGCTTTGCAAGCGCTCCGATAGAAAGCGAGATAAGCGGTATTTTCGCCTTATCAAGTGCCTGCAGCATATTCGTCATCGGCTGTGACAGTGACATTAAGAACACCGTAAAACCGTAAGCCGCCATAACAGGTGCGGCGATGGATATACCCGCCGCCGAATTACCGCTGCCGTAAAAGGCCGTAAGTATTGGCTGAGCCAGCACGCCCATACCGATTCCGCAGGGCATTGCCACCATCATGGTGACACGCAGTACCGATTCAATGGACACCTTGATTTGTCTTTTGTTTTTAACTGCCCACGCGGCAGAAAGCGCCGGAATTGCGCTGACACCCAGCGTCATAGTGATTGACGGAATAAGATTTTTAAAATCAAGGGACAGCGAATACGCTCCGTAAAGGAAGTTCTTAACATCGGCATCCAAAACCCCTGCAAGCTGTGTCGAATACAGATTTCTGATGTAATCCATATTATTGACTATCATATGCTCAAGGCGGTTCTGTATGGTCACCGCGTCGATAAGATTAGTTATACTGAATACCAGCGAGCTTGCCACGACTGGTATGGCAAAAACGATAAGATTTTTTGCAACGACTCCAGATTTTTGGGGTCTGGGTGAAGATGCAAGCTCGGTTTTTGTGATACGGTCGCCCTTTATCTTATAAAGTATCAGCAGATAAATCATACCTATGACCGTACCCAGCGTAACGCCTGCGGCGGCGGCTGCGGCGGCATAAGGATATATCGCGCTCAGTGCCTCCGTCTCATCGGCAACTTCTTTTCCGAACACGGTAAGTCCTGCTTCAAAACGGGAATAGCCGTAATTTATAACCATTCTTGCGCAGATAAGTCCGAAAACCAGCTTTCCGCCTGCCTCAAACACCTGCGAAAACGCAGTGGGATTCATATTGCGAAGTCCGTTGTAATATCCGCGGTAGCTGGACATGATACAGCAGAAGAATATTGAGGGAGTAATTACAAATATGGCAGGCAAAACGTTCATATTTTTGGCTGACAATGCGTAAGGATATGCCAAAATGAGCATTGCCAAAGTTCCGATTATGCCCATTATGAAAAACAGCCGTTTTGCCACGCGGTGGATCAGTCTTACGTCGCGGTAATGTCCCATGGCCATCTGCTGTGAAACCATTTTTGAAATGGCAACGGGAAGTCCCGCCATGGATATGGTGTAGATCGGAATATAAAGGTTATATGCCGAATCAAAATACCCTCTGCCCACCGTTCCAATCATATTTGAAAGCGGAATTTTATAAATTACGCCTATGACCTTAACTATGAGAGTTGCAAGGCTTAATATCAGCGCACCGTTTAAAAGGGACTGATTTTTTCTTTTATTTGCCGTCAATATAATTCACACCCTTAAAAGTCGTTTCCTATAGTAATCAGCGGTTACCTAAGAATTCACGCAGCAGCGAGTCGTCGGGGACAAGCTTCGCATCCAAATCCTCAAACATTTCTAATGCTTTATAAAGCCGCTGAGCGTCGCTTTTATATTCCTTCGATATCTCACTGCTGTTCAACAGCTTCAGTGCCGCATTTTTCAGAACGCACGGTTCATAAATATGGATAGTGTTTATCCGTATATCGGCGTTATCGCGGTATGGGAAAAGATATTTATCCTCGCCCACAGCTACATTTTTCCACAGTTTATAAGTATTGTCAACTGTACTGCCTCTGAATTTATGATCCCTGACCATTCGGCGCACAAACCTCAAATTGCGTTTATTGAGAATTATCTTGCCGTTTCGGTCATATATCCTTGACGACACGCTGATATATATTTTTAGTGTCTTACCGTCAATTTTATCGGTAATAACGGGATTAAGCGCGTGCAGACCCTCGATAATAACGGCATCCGTCTCGCCCAGCGTTATCTCGTTAAAGCTCTCACGACTGCGTTTACCCTCTATAAAGTCGAACACGGGAGTTTTTACCGTTGCGCCCCGAAGAAGAGCGTTCACGGTTTCTTCAAACAGCTTTAAATCAAGGGCATAGACCGTTTCAAAATCGCTGGTTCCGTCGGGTAACAGCGGAATATCCTTCCTGTCAAGATAAAAATCGTCAAGACTTAAAACATATGTCTTAACACCGTTTTTGGATAGCTCCTCGGAGAGCTTTCTGGCGGTAGTGGTCTTTCCCGACGATGAAGGTCCTGCCAACATAACTATCTCTCGCCCGCCGTCCTCACAGATGCGGCGGCACACGTCGGAAATAATATTTTTGTACCGTGATTCGCTTTTTTCTATGAGCTCTGATGGTGAGGACAGAGCCAATTCGTTTATATATTCAAGCTCATTATTGATATTAGCCATTGAAAGACCTCTTAAAATAAATCTATATCAAGAATATGTATTATAAAATTCGCTTATTCTTTTCTTTCGCTCTGTAAGCTCGGAAAATCCCGAAATATATTCAAAGGGGTATTTAAAATTGAAGATACGTTCAATTTCATTGACCTGAGGTGCCTTAAGCTTTGTGACCGCTCCCCCTCCGCACGATAAAATGGTATGGCATTCTTCCATCATAAACACATTGTAAAGGCATTCTTTGCCTTTTACACACCATCCGGTGTTTTCAAGACTGCCTGCCGATTTTGACTGGCGGTACATATAATACGGATGATAATTCGCTTTTAGCTTTTCATAGGTATAATCTATCATTTTTGCCACCGATTCGGCGTTTTCGGCGGCGACCTCGGGCGAATTTGCGCCGATATTTGACGCACGTTTTACCGCAAGAGTGTGAACCGTTATGTTCTCAGGCTGTAAGGATACCGCAGTGTCAAGAGAACGGCAAAAGCTCTCAAAGGTATCGGTGGGAAGTCCTGCAATAAGATCCATATTTATATTGTCAAAGCCCAACTTTCTCGCCAGCATAAAAGCGTCCACCGTATCCTGTGCGCTGTGCCGTCTGCCTATCGCTTGGAGCACGCTGTCACAAAAGGTTTGGGGATTTATACTGATTCTGTCAACAGGGCTGTTTTTAAGTACGGTAAGTTTTTCTTCCGTGATAGTATCGGGTCTGCCCGCCTCCACGGTGAATTCACGGCAAGAGGATAAATCAAAGTTATTGCCTACCGTTGTCAGAAGCATTTTAAGCTGTTCTGCACTAAGTGTCGTGGGTGTTCCGCCGCCCACATAGACGCTTTCAAGTCGAAGTCCTAACCGAGCGGCAATTTCCCCTGTTATTTCAAGCTCTTTCAGTAATAAATCAGTATATTTCGGTAAAAGCTCTCTCGCTTTTTTTGTCTCGACAGAATGTGACACAAACGAGCAATAACTGCACCGAGTGGGGCAAAAGGGAATTGAAATATATAAGCTATATGAATTATCAGCAGACAGAGCGATTATTTTTTCTTCATGGTCTGCCACACTTCGAGCCAATTCATACTTTTCATCGGACACGAGCAGGTCATTTTTAAAATGCTTTTCCGCATTCTCTCTGCCTAGCTTTTTTTCGGTCAAAATAAGCATTTTTGACGGTCTTACTCCCGTAAGCACTCCCCATTTGAGGTAAAATCCCGTATACTCTCCCAACAGAGAGTACAGCATTCGACCCATCTGCAATTCGTTGTTCTCACATAGCGGTGCAGTGAGTGTCTTAGTAAACCCCGGCAGATTTACAGACACGGTTATTTTGTCCGTAAGCTCCGTTATCAGCTCGCAGTCGCTTACAGGCTCGCTCTCAATTATTTCTAATTTTTCATCGGGGAAAAATTCTCTTGTTAGCTTTTCCATTTCATAACGGAAATTATTAACCGAAAGACGCATACTTTTTCCTCATATATTTGTTGTTTTCACGCTCAAATTGTAACGTCGTTTCTTCATTGTGACCCGGGAGGACCCTAAAATCACCCGCGAGATTCGCTATTTTTTGCAGTGATTTAAGCTCGTTTCGCCCTGCAATAATGGGTTCTATACCTGCTAAATCGGTTCTGCCGGCTGTAAGTCGGAAAAGCGTATCACCCGAAAAAATTATTCTTTCATTTTGAAGAATATAGCAAACACTGCCGTTTGTATGCCCGGGTGTATGCATTACACGGATAACCGTTTCACCTAAAGTTATCTCATCCCCGTCGTTTAAGAGCATATCGGCTTTTATATGGGGCTGAATACCGCCTAAATTAGAGTTATAAAGGCTCTTATTTCCGTCACAAAGCATTTCATTGTCAAGAGTATGGATGCAAACCTTTGCACCCGTTTCTCTCACTATTGAATCAACCCCTGCAATATGGTCAAAATGACCGTGAGTCAGTAAAATATACTTTACACTTTTACCCTTTAGAAAGTCCGACAGCTCTCGGCTTTCTATGGCAGGATCAATGACGGCACAAACAGCATCTGACTCTAAAACGTAAGTATTTGTTTCAATTTCACCGAGAATAATTTTTTTTACAGTCAGCATCTTTTCACCCACATTTCAGTATCGTAAAGAATGGTCACGGGACCGTCGTTTATAAGCTCAACCTGCATATCAGCGCCGAAAATTCCTTTTTCGACATTTTTAACGCCGTATTCCAACAGCTTTTTACAGTAGTTTTCATAAAGCCAGATGGCACTCTCAGGGGGTGCGGAACGAGTAAAGGACGGTCTGTTGCCCTTTTTTACGTCTGCGCACAAGGTAAACTGTGAAACGGCAAGCACCTCACCGCCCACATCTTTTAGACTCAAATTCATTTTGTCATCATTATCCGTAAAAATACGGAGCGACGCAGTTTTTTTCGCCAAAATGTCGGCGTCGGACTCGGTGTCATCATCCAGCACGCCCAAAAGGACAAGAAAGCCTTTATCTATTTTTCCGCAAATCTTACCGTCAACGGTTACGCTTGCGCGTTTTACTCTTTGAATGACCGCCTTCATACCTTTACCTCTCAACGCTGAGAACGCCGTCAACCTTTTCGATTTTAGCGATAAGGTTTTTAAGGTGCTCTATTCCGCCGACCTTTACGGTTATGCTTAAAATACATCTGCCGTCTTTAGTGTCTCGCGTGTTTATATCCGTAATATTAACACGCATATTGGCGACCTGCATACTGACATCCGCCATAAGACCGATTCGTGAAAGGCAAGTAAGTGTGACAGTTGCCTTGTATTCCTCTTTGACATTCTTGTTCCAATAGGCGTTTATCCAGCGGGCAGGCTCGGCACAATTCTTTATGTCCTTTGGCACGTTGGTGCAGTCCTGCTTATGAATTGACACGCCGTGACCGCGGGTGATAAATCCGATTATCGGGTCGCCCGGCAAAGGATTACAGCAGCGTGAAAACTTGATAAGGCAGTTATCTATCCCCTCAACAGTCACGCCGTCGCTGTTTGTCTTGCGCGGAGCGGTTTTGACCTGTTTCTGGCGCTGTTCCTCACGGCTCCTGTCGTAATTTTTATGATATTCGTCCTTAATATATGGCATAAGGCGGTTTACGGAAATTCCTCCGAAGCCTATTGCCGCGTAAAAATCGTCTATGGAATCAAGCCGCTGACGCTCGGCCAGCTTTTTGATGAACTTTTCCTCATCCTCTTCAGTAAGGCGGATATAATTGCGCTTGAATTCACGCTCGATCTCCGCTCTGCCCTCGATGATGTTTTCTTCACGCCGCTCGCGCTTAAACCAAGAACGTATCTTACTGCGTGCCTGACTGGATTTTGCAATATTCAGCCAGTCGCGGCTGGGACCTTTACCCGGCTGAGAACTTGTAAGTATCTCGCAAATTTCACCGGTTTTTACCACGTAATCGAGCGGTACTATTCTTCCGTCCACCTTGGCGCCCATCATTTTATTGCCGACCGCGCTGTGGATAGCATAAGCAAAGTCGATGACTGTTGAGCCCTGGGGAATATTTATTACGTCGCCCTTGGGGGTATAAACGAACACTTCGTCAGGGATAAGGTCAGTTTTTATTGACGACACTATTTCCCGAGCGTCACCCGCCTCCTGCTGAGCCTCCAGCATCTGGCGGATCCACTGAAGCCGTTCGTCAAACTTATTTTTTCCGCCGGACATACCCAGCTTATATTTCCAATGGGCGGCAATACCGAATTCCGCTGTACGGTGCATTTCCCAGGTTCTTATCTGCACCTCAAAGGGAACACCCTCCTTACCGATAACGGTGGTGTGCAGAGACTGGTACATATTGGGCTTAGGCGTAGAAATATAGTCCTTAAAACGCCCGGGCAGCGGTCTGTACATATCGTGGATTATGCCAAGGCAGTTATAGCAGTCGATCACCGTGTCGACGATTATGCGCACGGCATAAATGTCGTAAATTTCATCGAACTGCTTACCCTGCATATACATTTTTCTGTATATGCCGTGAACGCTTTTGATCCGTCCGCTGATTTGCGCTGACGGAACGGTTTTTTGTACGCGTTCAAGAATCTTACTCTTTGTGCTTTCAATAAAATCGTTGCCCGAACGGCTTGAGTTCTTCAAGTTTTCCTCTATGGAAACATAAGCCACAGGGTCAAGGAAACGGATGGCCCTGTCCTCAAGCTCTTCTTTAACGGAGCGGATACCAAGGCGGTGGGATATGGGCGCAAAAATTTCTAAGGTTTCAAGAGCCTTATCTCGCTGTTTTTGCGGGTCGACGAACTCTAAGGTACGCATATTGTGCAGTCTGTCGGCAAGCTTTACGATGATAACTCTTATGTCCTTTGACATGGCGAGCAGCATTTTGCGCACGTTTTCCGCCTGCTGCTCCTCCTTTGTCTCGCGGGAGCTTATCTGCACCTTGCCCAGCTTTGTAACACCGTCAACAATAGTTGCTACAGTCTCGCCGAAATCCGCTTGAAGTTGCTCAAGCGTGTAAGGAGTATCCTCGACAACGTCGTGTAACAATGCGGCGGCAAGTGACGGACAGTCCATACCCAAATCCACAAGAATGTCGGCAACGGCTATGGGATGAATGATATACGGCTCTCCCGAGCGACGCAGTTGGTCGCCGTGATATTCCTGTGCTGTATTAAAGGCTTTATCCAAGACAGCAAGCTCTTCTTCTGTATGAGCCACCGCCATTTTTTTGCGTAAATCAGCGTATAGCTTATTAACATCAGTTGCCATCACAGACACCTCCTTGCATTTTGATCAATTTATTAAGTATTTCAGACTGTGACAAATCAGTCTTTTTGTTGTTACCGTCAAATATTATTATATCCCCGCTTCGCCTGATGAGTCTCAATTCACAAAGAACATCAAGAGAGGTGAGCATTGTACAAAGCTTTTCGGGCGGACATTTTGCACGCACGAGCATACTCACAGTATCAAACTGCCAGCCGCCGTTTACCTTTAAAAAGCCGAACACTCCAAGTAAAAACTCCCTTGACGGAGTAATAAACCGTGCCTCTTTTTCTAAGAGCGCCTCGCCTCGCATATATTTTTCATAAAGCGCCTGAGATTTACAAAGCTTATCGTCATCCATGCCCGAAAAACGCATATCCCGAATTTGCACGGAGGGTTTTATTTCTCCCCTGAATTCATTTTTCTCAATACGCACCGCCAAGTCTACGGTATCGCCCTCACGGTACGGGAAATCAGAGAGCGGAGTGGAAAATTTCATCGCGGTGAGCTGTGCGCTTCCCTTCGCAACGGTCAAACGTATATGCTTGCCCTCACCCACAGGACGTATCGCCGTTATGCGCACACCGAATATGCCGAAAAGCGGCTGCGGATTGCCGGCGCCAAACGGTTCAAGCATCTCAAGCGACTGCACAAGGTCATTATTGATATATGCCGGATTGAGCTTGCAGTCCAGCTGCAGAACGGGAAAGACCTGCTCACGCGATGCGGCATATTCATTTACTGCACTGAAAAAGGCATCAACATTTTCTTTTTTCAATCCTAATCCAGCCGCCATTTCGTGTCCGCCGAAATGGGTCAAAACCTCAGAACAGGACTTTATGGCATCATATATGGGGAACCCCTCAATGCTCCTTGCTGAGCCTGTACCCTCGTCGCCCTCAAAGGTAATGACGATTGCGGGTCTGCCGTATTTTTCACAGAGTCTTGCCGCTACAATACCGATAACACCGTGATGCCAATTTTCGCCGCAGACCACCAGCACACGGGAATATTTAAGCCTGTTATCTGCCTCAATAACGGCGACGGCGGCTTCCATTATTTCATTTTCTGCCAGATGCCGCCTGCGGTTACATTCATCCGTTTTTTCGGCAATATCCAATGCGGTCAATAAATCGTCACACAAAAGAAGCTTAAGCGCGGTGACCGCCGATTCCATTCTGCCTGCGGCGTTAATCCTCGGTGCAAGAGAATAAGTCACTCCCGTGGCGTTAAGGCTTCTCTCGCCTGCTCCTGCCACCTGACGCAGAGCGTTTATACCGTTGCATGGAGACGAATTTATCTTTGCTAAGCCGTATTTGACTATTGCTCGGTTTTCATCCTTTAAATCAACCACGTCGGCGACCGTACCCACTGCGATAATATCGGCATATTCGTTAAGAACATTCCAATAACTGCCGTTTTCAAGCGCACAAAGTGTTTTAAAAGCCACGCCTACTCCTGCCCAGTCCCTAAAAAGCAGATTACAGTCAGTGCGGTGTGGGTCAACAACCGCAACGGCATCGGGCAATACCTCACCGGGCATATGGTGGTCGGTGACAACGCAGTCGATGCCCAATTCCTTTGCGTATGCTATCTCTTTGACCGCGGAAATACCGTTATCCACAGTCACAATGAGCTTTACACCCTCGGCGCGGAGCTTATCCACAGCACTGCAGGACATTCCGTAGCCCTCGGTGATCCTGTCGGGTATATAATATATAACGTCAGCGCCGTGCTTTGAAAAATACGAGTACATGATCGCGGTAGAGGTCACACCGTCCGCATCGTAATCGCCGTATACGCATATTTTTTCAAAATTTTCTATAGCTTTTTTAATGCGCTCGACAGCCTTGTCCATATCGGTGATAAGGTACGGATCGCAAAAGCTGAAATCGTTGTCAAAAAATTCCTCAACGTCCTCGTATTCGGTTATACCGCGTGAAACGAGGATAAGAGAGGTGAAGGGGTCAAGACTGTGATTTTCGGCGACCTGAGCCGCAGCATCCTTGTCGATCGGTGAAATTATCCACTTTTTACGGCTCATTACGCTCACACCTTTCTTGAGTTAAAAATCAATTAGATAATTATACCATTTTATTGTAATTTTTTCAAGTTTAAAAAAGCGGCACTGTGGCAAAATCACAGTACCGCAAAGAAATTATTTTTTGTTTTCGGTTCTTTTGGAGATAATATAACGGGGTCTGCCCTTGACTTCTTCATATATTCTCGCGATGTAGTAGCCTATTATTCCCAGCGCCATCATAAGCGAACCGCCGACAAGCAGGAGTAGCAGAATAACGGTGGTAAAGCCCTCCGCCGAATGTCCCAACATAAAGCGTACAAGGGTCTGTACGCCCAACACAGCCATAAACACGAGTAAAATCGAGCCGATAACGGTTATTAACTGCAGCGGAGCCGTGGTAAAGGATGTTATGCTTGACACGGCGTATTTGATAAGCTTTCCGATTGTCCACTTGCTTTTTCCGTTTTTACGCTCGGACACGGAAAATTCCACTTGCACAGAATTAAAGCCCGACCAAAATGACAGCGCACGGAAAAAGGTATTGCGTTCAGGCAGTGACAGCAAGGCGTCGATCGCCTTTCGGTCAATAAGCTTAAAATCAGAGGTTGACTGCATATCCACGCCCACAAAACGGCTTATTATTTTATAAAAGCTTTTTGCGAATATCTTGTAAAAGAACGACTCGTTGCCGCGGTCGCGCTTAACGCCCTCGACCACCTCATAGCCTTTTTGCCAAAGGGAGTACATCTCGATAATTTTTTCGGGCGGAAATTGCAAATCGCAGTCAAGTATTACGGCACAATCTCCCGCGGCTTCCTCAAGTCCCGCAAAAATTGCCGCCTCCTTACCGAAATTGCGGCTGAAGGATATTCCTCGCACATTCGGATTTTCTTGCGCGGAATCGCATATCTTTAAATACGTTTTATCCTTTGACCCGTCGTCTACAAAGATAAGCTCACAGTCAATATCTGCATTTTTCAGAAGTGAACAGACAGTATCAGCAGTATTTTTGATATTGGTCTCTTCGTTGTACGCGGGAATAATTACAGAAAGCACTTTTATTTCCTCTCAATCAAAATTGTATATGTAAAATATATCACTTGATGATAGCAATGTCAACGAAACAAACTGTTGAAAAAGCATTTTGAATATGATAAAATTATAAACCGAAAGGCGGGAATTGCCGTGGCAGATAAAGATAAAACAACTCTCACATTAGAGGAAAGATTGCAGATAATGGAGCAAAATAAGGCTTTAAAATTTGAGCAGATCAAGCGCTGCCTTGCGGCGGGTGTGGATATACCCTACAGCGACGGAGTTATAATTGACCCCGAAGCCCAAATCGGAGAGGGCACGGTTATTATGCCCAATACTATGATAAAAGGCAGCACCAAAATCGGCAAAAACTGCGTTATAGGTCCTAATTCCATAATCAGCGACAGTACTATAGAGGACAACGCAAAGCTCAACAACGTTCAGTGCTATAAATCCACCGTCAAAAGCGGTGCCGATATAGGTCCGTTTGTTCATATTCGACCCAATTCCGTAATAGGCGAAAGTGTACACCTCGGCAATTTCGTTGAGGTCAAGAACTCCAATATCGACACGGGAACAAAGGTCTCGCACCTTACTTATGTGGGTGATTCCGACGTGGGTAAGCGTGTAAACTTCGGCTGCGGCACGGTGACGGTCAATTATACGGGCAAGGCGAAGTACCGTACTACCATCGGCGACGATGTGTTTATCGGCTGTAACACCAATCTCATTGCCCCCGTTACGGTGGGTGACGGAGCATACACGGCGGCAGGCTCAACTATAACCGACGACGTGCCCGAGGAGGCTCTCGGCATTGCAAGAGCCCGCCAAGTCAATAAAATCGGCTGGAAATTAAAGTAATAGAGGTAAAATAAAATATGTTCAACAGATTCAGAAAAAAAGAGACTGCGTCTGTCGGCACACCTGAATTTATTGTGGCAGGGTTGGGAAATCCCGGTAAGGAATACACCCTGACGCGGCATAATTCGGGGTTTTTGTGCGTGGATATGCTCGCGGAAAAACTCGGATTCAAAGTTGACAGACTTAAATACAAATCACTTATAAGTGACACAGTGATAAACGGTCACCGTTGCATAGTTATGAAGCCGCAAACCTTTATGAACAACAGCGGCGAGGCGATTAGGGACTGCGCATCATTTTACAAAATACCGCCAGAAAAAGTAATCGTAATATACGACGACACCACCCTTGACGTGGGTAAGCTTCGCATACGCCGCAAGGGTACGGACGGCGGTCACAACGGAATAAAGAGCATAATATATCACTTAAACAGCGACAGTTTCCCGAGGATCAAGATCGGAGTAGGCAAAAAACCGCATCCCGATTACGATTTAAAGGATTGGGTATTGGCGGAATTTAAAAAAGATGAATTGACCGCGCTTGAAGAGGTCTTGAAAAGGGCATGCGGAGCCATTGATTTAATGGTTGACGGCGCTATAGACGAGGCTATGAATAAATTTAACGGTTGAAGGTAAAATTATGTCGGCATTTACAAGGGCTATAGACGCTTTTGAGGAGTACTCCGCCGTAAAGCGAAGTATAGAAAAAAGTTTTTTGCCTCAAGGCGTTTTGGGACTGATTCCCGCTCAGAAAGCACAGCTTATATCATCACTTACCGAGAGCCTTCAAAAAAAGGCTCTTGTTGTCGTGCCCGACGAGGCAACGGCATCAAGACTGTGCGACGATCTTGCCGCATTCGGGGTATCTGTACTGCACTTTCCGTCACGCAGCCTTTCTTTTTGTGCCACCGACGGTCAGTCGTACGAGTATGAGCAAAAGCGTATAAAAGCCCTTCGCAGAATGCTGGACGGCAGATGTGATATAACGGTAGCAAGTGCCGAAGCGGCATCACTTTACACCATTCCGCCCGAGATACTTCGAAAGAAATCCGTACTTATTAAAAAGAACGAGGAAATATCCCTTGACAGTATACTCGCATCCCTTGACGCGGCGGGCTATAAACGCGTTGACTCTGTTGAGGGTGTGGGACAGTTTTCCCACCGCGGCGGAATAATCGACTTTTTTTCACCCGATGACGATGAGCCCGTCAGACTTGAGCTGTGGGGCGATACCGTTGACACTATGTGCCGCTTTGATATTACTTCACAGCGTCGCACGGTAAATATTGACGAGATACTCATAGCACCGTCAAAGGAGATCGTTATTGATAGTAATTCGGATTTGTCGGCAAAGATCGAAGAGCTTGCGCGCTCACAAAGGGGCAAACGGGCACAGGCCATCCGCGAAAAGCTTTATGACGACATTGAACGGCTCAAAACAAATATAAAAATCAGCTCGGCGGACAAATATCTTCCGCTTATCTACTCCCCTGCCACAATTTTTGACTATGCGCAAGGGTATATGCTGTTCGCCCTTGAAACGGGCGGAATAAAGGAACGGTTTGCTTCCTCTCAAAAGCTATTATTTGAGGATATAAAAGCATATTTGGAGGACGGCACTCTCTGCAAGGGACTTGACAAATTTTCTCTCACCTTTCCCGAGCTTATAAAGAAATATGAGGATTTCGGCGCAACATATATAGACAATTTTGCACGCGGCAGCTTTGACACGCCCGTAAAAGGTCTTACCACCTTCAGCGGAGGCACTCTGCCCGTATGGAACGGCGGATATGACGTTTTAAAGGACGATATCGAGCCGCTGCTTACCCGTGACAGCACGGTGGTTGTGTATTCGGGTACGGAAAAGAGCGCAAAAAATCTTGCCGAGGAATTCACGGCTGATAAAATACCTGCATTATACTTCCCTGTTATTCCCGCCGAATTCCCGAAAGGAACGGTATGCGTACTGCCCGGCTCGCTATCCTCGGGATTTTCGTATCCCCGTGAAAAGCTGTATGTTTTCACCTATTCACGTGTTTACATCACCGCTTCAAAGCGGCGCAATTCGCGCTTTAAGGCACGGGACGCAATACATTCCCTTGACGAGCTGAAAAAGGGCGACTATATTGTTCATTCGGTACACGGCATCGGTATTTTTGACGGTGTAACGCAACTTGAATCGGGCAAAATCGTTAAGGATTATATTAAAATCAAGTACGCCAAAAGCGATGTGCTGTACGTTCCCGTAACACAGCTTGACCTTGTGTCAAAATATATCGGTCCTCACGAGGATGACGGCAAAGCTATAAAGCTCAACCGTTTGGGCGGCAATGACTGGGAAAAGACCCGCAATAAGGTTCGCGGTGCCGTCAAGGATATGGCGGATCAGTTAATTAAGCTTTATTCGGAGCGTATGCACACTCCCGGGTACGCCTTTTCACCCGATATTGATATGCAGGGTGACTTTGAGCGCCGTTTTGAATATGAGGAAACAGGCGATCAGCTCCGCTGTACGGATGAGATAAAGCAGGATATGGAAAGACCTCATCCCATGGACAGACTGCTTTGCGGCGACGTAGGCTTCGGTAAGACCGAGGTAGCTCTCCGTGCAGTTTTCAAGTGCATTGCAGACGGCAAGCAGTGTGCAATACTTGTTCCCACCACCATTTTAGCGCTGCAGCATTATCAAACAATACTTAAAAGATTTGACGGCTTCCCCGTGGAGGCGGAAATGATTTCAAGATTCCGCACGCCCACGCAGCAGGCAAAGATAATAAAGGGTGTAAACTCCGGCTTTATTGATATAATCGTGGGTACGCACCGCCTTATATCAAAGGATATAAAATTTAAGGATCTCGGACTTTTGATAGTGGACGAGGAACAGCGCTTCGGCGTGGCGCAAAAGGAAAAGCTCAAGGAGAAATTTCCCGGTGTGGACGTTCTCACGCTTTCGGCTACGCCTATACCGCGAACGCTCAATATGGCCATGTCGGGAATCAGAGATATGTCGGTCATTGAGGAAGCTCCGTCCGATCGTTTTCCCGTTCAAACCTATGTCGTAGAACACAATATGCCGCTTTTATGCGAGGCTATGGACAGAGAGCTCCGCCGCGGCGGTCAGGTATATTATCTGCACAACAGGACAGAGAGCATTGACTCCGCCGCTATGGCAATAAAGGAATTTCTGCCCGATGCACGTATAGCGGTCGCACACGGCAAAATGAATGAGGAGCAGCTAAGCGATATATGGCGCTCGCTTTCAGACGGGGAGATCGATATACTGGTCTGCACCACCATAATCGAAACGGGTGTGGACGTTCCAAATGTAAATACGCTTATAATTGAGGATGCTGACAGGCTGGGACTTGCTCAGCTACACCAAATAAGAGGGCGTGTAGGCAGAAGCGCACGCAGAGCCAGCGCATATTTCACATATAAGCGTGACAAAAATCTTACGGAAGTTGCATACAAGCGTTTACAGGCAATACGCGAGTACACGGAGTTCGGCTCAGGCTTTAAAATTGCCATGCGAGACTTAGAAATACGCGGTGCAGGCAATCTTTTGGGTGCACAGCAGCACGGTCATATGGCTGCTGTCGGATACGATATGTATATGAAGCTTTTAAGCGAGGCAATAAGTAAAGAAAAGGGCGAAGCTGTGCCAAAAACCCGCGAATGTCTTATCGATTTGCAAATCAACGCACACATACCTAAAAATTACATTTCCGCACTTTCAAACAGACTGGCGGTATACCGCAGAATCGCCGATGTGCGTACAGTAGAGGATGCGGCGGATGTTCGTGACGAGCTACGCGACCGTTTCGGGGATATTCCGCCCTCGGTGGACGGACTTATTGAGGTCTCCCTTTGCCGCAACAGCGCGGCAAAATCGGGAATATATGAGATCGGTCAACGCGGCGAAATTATAGCTCTTTACTGTGAGGATATAAACGCGTCGCTGGTGCTTGAGCTTTCATCGGTGCTGCGCGGACGAATAAGCGTTACGGCTTCGGGGAAAAAGAGCATAAACGTCAAAAAACTGCCCTCGCAAAATCCCCTTGACACTCTTAAAGAAATTTTCGACGCCATCGCCGCTATACAGAGCTTGAATAAAGAACCGTAAAACTCTGAATTTGCTCAAATTTCTGCTTATTCCTCCAGTATGATGATGTGAAGTAGTATAGCTTTACAATTTTAGAAAGGTCAAATTATAAATCCCTTGATATACAACGGTTTTTCAATCCTGTAAAGCAATTTATCTTTACATATATTTACGGATAGGAGTGATAAAAATATGAAACGAAAACTCTCGCCGATAATGATTTTTATCGCTTTTGTGAATTTGATTCTGTTTTTTATTAAATTCTTCATCGGTATCAGAACGAACAGTCTGTGTATTTATACCGATTCCGTAAACAACCTTATGGATACGCTTTCTGCCCTGCTCGCCGCGGTGGGAGTGTTCTTTCTTTCCCGCCCAAAAACGGAAAATTTCCCGTTTGGCTTCGGCAGACTGGAATATGTCACAGGATTTATTATGTCAGTTATTATGACCGCCGCAGGATTATCCTTTGCATACGGTTCACTGGAGCGACTTTTCGCTCCGACTCCCGTATGGTTTTCGGCAAAATACTCGGTGATCGTTGGTGCGACCTGTCTTGTTAAGCTCGCTATGGGACTTTTTCTGAGCTTTAAATACAAAAAGGACCGCTCCCCTGTTTTAAAAACTGTTATGATGGATTCCTTCCTTGACTGCGGCATAACCGTTGCGGCACTTGTCTCATTTACGCTTACAAACAAGACGGGAATTTTGTTGGACGCTTTTATAGGACTTGCCATAAGCTTGATCATCGCGGTATCAGGAATAAAGCTCGTTTTTTCCTCGCTGTCTCCGCTGATTGGGCGCTCCGACGTTGAAACAGAGGAAAAAATTCGGAAAATCATATCTGAAACAGACGAAAATATAACCGTTTCGGATATAAAGATACATAATTACGGTATCGGTCGCCGCATTGCGGACATATATATCGGCGGCACGACCGTTGAGAGCCGTTCGACAGTTCAAAAAAAAATAAAAAATCGGCTGACTGAGGAGTTAGGACTTCAGTCCGCCGTTGAATGGGAGGACATAATATGAAAAAGGAAAAAAACGTAAAAGGACGAAAAATCGGAAAAATTATTCTTAGGATTTTAGGGGCTGTTGTCGCAGTGATCGTTCTTGTGGCGGCTGTGGGCGCTATTGTGACCGTTATCGGCAACAAGGCCAACACCCAGCTTGCGGAGTCATTTTCAGCAGTTGAAAACCCCGGTGCTGTGATACCTGAGCTTGATTCTGACGGCAACTGGACCTTTAGCACTGACCGTGATCTAAAGATTTTACAGCTCACGGACGTGCATATCGGCGGCGGCTGGATGTCGATTAAAAAGGATGCTATGGCAATAAACGCGGTGGCATCAATGGTGACTGCCGAAAAGCCCGATCTTGTGGTCATCACGGGTGATATCGCCTTCCCCGTTCCCTTCCAAGCGGGAACATTTAACAATCTCAGCTCGGCGAAAATATTTGCACGGCTTATGGAGACCCTCGGCGTTTACTGGATACCCGTTTTCGGCAATCACGATACCGAACTCTATAGCTATTATTCACGCGAGGACATCTCAAAATTCTATGAAAGTGATGAGCTTAAATACTGCCTTTTTAAAAGCGGTGACGGGAACATTGACGGCTACGGCAACAGCGTTATAAACGTCAAAAACACTGACGGAATCATTACTCAGTCGCTGTTTTTGCTGGACTCGCACTCGTATACGGGCGGTGACTTTTTAGGGCTCCTTTGGAAATACGATAATATCCATCAAAATCAAATCGACTGGTATAAAACGGAGTCTCTCAAATTCAGTGAGCAGAATAATGCTGTTATTTCCTCGCTCTACTCTTCCGACAGTGCGGAATACAAGGATGCAACGGAAAAATACGGCGATGTAAGCTCCCTTCTGTTTTTCCATATACCGCTTACGGAATATAAGGATGCGTGGACTGAATACGTTGATAACGGATATGAAAACACCGAAAACGTGACGTATAAATACGGTCTTACAGGCGAAACCGGCAAGGTCATTTACAGCGGCATCGGCGAGGATAATCTGTATGAGACGATGCAGGAGCTGGGCGGCACTAAAGGTATTTTCTGCGGTCATGACCATCTCAATAACTTTTCGCTTGATTATAAGGGCATACGTCTGACGTACGGATTCAGCATAGATTACCTTGCGTACTCAGGCATTTATAAGCTGGGAGCACAGCGTGGCTGTACCATAATCACAGTACATCCCGACGCGACCTTTGACTGCGAGGCTTCAAACTACTATCAGGATAAATATCAAGCTCTCTCAAGTAACGAAAAAGAAAGCGTCACGATGCAGACGTATGAAAGCGACTGGGTTGGGTAATATTTTAAATACCGGTACACACAAAAACACCGAAGCGCCTAAGCACTTCGGTGTTTATTGTTTTATTTTAGACTATGATTATTTCATATCCTTGATAGCTGCCTGTGCTGCTGCAAGACGTGCTATCGGCACACGGAAGGGTGAGCAGGATACGTAGTCAAGACCGATTTTGTGGCAGAACTCAACAGATGAGGGATCGCCGCCGTGCTCACCGCAGATACCGCAGTGAAGTGACTCTCTTGTTGCCTTACCGTTTTTAACTGCCAATTCCATAAGCTGACCGACGCCTGTCTGATCAAGCTTTGCAAAGGGATCGTTCTCAAAGATCTTGTTGTCATAGTAAGCGTTAAGGAACTTACCTGCGTCATCACGGCTGAAGCCGAAGGTCATCTGAGTAAGATCGTTGGTACCGAAGCAGAAGAACTCAGCCTGAGTTGCGATTTCGCCTGCCGTAAGAGCAGCTCTCGGGATCTCGATCATAGTACCTACTTCGTACTTAAGCTCTGCGCCTGCTGCTGCGATTTCAGCATCTGCTGTTGCAACAACGATGTCCTTAACGAA
>JAFLUM010000005.1 GCA_022508805.1 Oscillospiraceae bacterium
CAAAGCTTGCTACCGTAAGTGTTGTTGTTACCGAAAGTCCGTTGTTCGCAGTTACCGTTACCGTGTATGTGCCGTTCTCCGTTACTTTGAACGCGCTTTCTGCGGTGATATCTATTCCGTTGACAGTTATGCTCTGAATGCCCGAGATACCTGCCGAAGCTATGACCGTAGCCGAGCGCTCGGAGTTGGTAAAGTCGGTGCTGTCAATATATACGGATGCCGCAGGTGCTACCGTGTCTATCTTCACGGTGTATTCGGCGCTCTCAAGGCTCTCACGTTCCTTTGAATCGGTTGAATCAACTGCCTTGAACTTATAAGTCGCTGTGCCGTCGTTCTTCACGGTGAGCGTATCGCCTGCAATTGCGATCCAATTCTCACCGTCGGTGGTGTAATAATACGTTACATCTCCCTCAAGCTCGTCTGCGGAAAGCTTGAATGTAACGGGATTTGCTGTCCATGCGTCGGTCACGCCGCTGACTGCTACGTTCAAAATCGGCTTTTTCTCAACAAGAATATAGCTCTTGTCGATAATTACCCTGTAATACGGGCTTTGGTAGCTCTCTACGCCTGCGCCGTTGACTGCTTTGAAGGTGTATGTGGTATCGCAGTTCTCGTCTAACAGGAGAGTATTGCCGTCAAGCTCTATCCACTCGCTGCCATTGTTGTAATAATACTTTACGCCCGAAAGGGTGTTGGGTGAAGAAAGGGTGAACTTTACGTCGTCGGAGGTTCTGTGTCCGATGTTACCGTCCACATCTACTGACAGCGCAGGTTTAGCGCCCTCATATTTTGCGCCGAGAGTTGACGTCTCACTTTCAAGTCCCGCCTTTGAAACAGCCTTGAATTCATAAATATGTTCGCCGTCGTCGCTGAGAGTTACGGTGTTACCTGTGATCTTAATGAACTCGCCGCCGTCTACACTGTAATAATACTCTAAAATTCCCGAATATGCGGTGGAGCTGAGTGTTACAACGATATCCTTGCCCGTCCATTCGCCCGTATATTCCTCGCCGTCTACGGTCGCCGTTACAACAGGCGCTGTGGGAGCCGTACCGTCAACGGTTATGCCCTCGCTTCTGATGGTCTCGGACATTCTGTTACCGGATCTGTCAAAAGCGCGTGCCTCAACATAGCCCTTGAAATTCGGGTCTATTGTAGGCTTGCTTTCAGAGTCATAAACAAGCCAATCAGTGGTAGGCTCTGCGTTTTCGTTAAGAAGTCTGTATTGGATATCACCCAGCGCACCGTCCGTGCAGAATGCACCGATAGTGATTTCAACTGATTCGTTGAAATATTTGCCGAAGGGCTCGTCAATATAGTTTGCAAAGCCGCCTGAGGTCACGCCTGTAAGGGAGATGTTCGTAACCTCTATCTCATAGGAAATAATATTGTCTATTGTCAAAACCACGGTCGTGACAAGTCCGTTTTTGCCGGTTATCACGAATACGTATTTTCCGTTTTCCTCGATGGTTATCTTATTAAGATCAGTTACGTCCTCGCCGTTTACGGTGACAGATTCAAGACCTGCCTCGCCTACGGTCACGTTAAACGCAACGTCATAGGGGTTGGGAGTTTCCTCCGTCACTTCGGGAGTAAATACGATTGAAGGCGCAACGTTATCTATCATAACGTGATAGCTGTCAGATGTGGCACTTTCCACTCCTGCGCCGTTGACTGCTTTGAAGATATAATAGGCATTGATGTTCTCGTTAAGAACGATCTCATCACCTGTGGCGATCTCCGTCCAATCCGCACCGTTGTTGGTGCTGTAATAATAGGTAACGCCGGAGATGACTTTTTCATTTTCTCTCAATTGAGAATAGGAGAGATTAAAGACAACATTACCCGCGGTCCAACGACCAAACGTGCCTTCGAAATCAACGCGGATCACCGGTACGCTCTTATCGATCTTCACGATGAACGATACAATTTCGCTCTCACGTCCGGCGTATGATTCAGCCTTAAACTCATAATTCGTTATACCGTGAGTTGAAGCGACAAGGGTATCGCCTTCCATCTCGATCCATTCGCCGTCGGTCTCGGTTCTGTAATAGTATTTATAGATATCCGAGAACGCCCATGACGAAAGCTTCAGCGTAACGTCGGTCGAAGTCCATGTGTCTTCTACGTACAGTCCGCCAGCGTCGGTAGCTTCAATCTTAATATCTGTGGGATTTGTGCCGTCTATTACGTAGCCCTCGGAATACAGGCTCTCTGAAACGTTGGTGGCTTTGTCGATAGCGCGCGCTTCGATATAGCCTTTGAAATCTGGATCCTGCTGGGGTTTATTGTTGTCGTTGTAAACCTCCCAGTCACCTATCGGGTCGCCGTTTTCGTCAAGGAAGCGATACTCGATGCGGTCGATTCCCGCAACGCCGACATCCACAGCGGTTATGGTGATCTCAACGGTTTCCTTAAAGAACAGACCAAAGGTCAGGGTGTTGAAAAACCTTGCGGCATCGCTTGTGTTTTTATGCTTAAGGTCGATAGAGAGCACCGTCGGTGCGTCCTTGTCTATGTTTTTGATTTCAATTGTCTGCTCGCTCTCAAGTCCGCTGACAGTTGTGATCTTTACGGTATAAGTGCCGTTCTGGTGAACGGTAAACGATCTGTTTTCCTCAAGATCCTCGCCGTCAAGCGTTATGGAGGCAATACCCGAATCACCGATGCCGCTGACGTTAATAGTTACGTTATACGACTGATTTGTAAGATCGGTCACTTCGGGAATCAGTTCAAATACAGGTACTACCTTGTCGATTTTTACTTCGTAGCCTATGGTTTCGTCGCTTTCGATTCCGACACCGTTGACAGCCTTGAAATAATATGTTTCTTCAATATTTGTGCTTACGGTAAGAGCGTTACCTGTGAGCACCTTCCACTCTGTATCTGACGCCGTTCTGTAATAATACGTGATACCCTCAACCTGATTCGTTGCATCAAGGGTAAATGTGACGTCCTTACTTGTCCAGCCGCCCTCATAATCACCTACTGAAACCGTCACAACGGGTTTGCCGTAAATAATAACAGGGAATGTGGTCGTTGCACTTCTGCCAGCATGTGAATATATTACACGGATATCCTGATCCACATTGAAAAGAGTCGGATCAAAGTCATTTGTAACAACGGTATAGTCTGTTATCTCCTCACTGGGGATTTGAACGACCGTATTGTTGATCGTCATTTCGCTGTAATGCGCCATGACCTTAAGTCCTGCAAGATCAAGCTCAGTCTCGCCCTCCACATACTTATATCTCGGAGGTGTAACTACTTCGATCGACTCGACTTGCTTGGAATGTACAAGGATCGGGAAAATACCGCGCATATCCTTGCCCGCTCTTGTGACAGTCACCACGATGTACTGCTCATTGTCCAAAAGCGTGGGATTGATTTCACCGACAGTATAGTCAGTGACCTCGACAGTAAACTTATCCTCCGACCAATCCTTAGCCTCGGGATAATACTGAGCCAGCTCGTCGCGGTCATAAGTAAGTTTAACAACAAGACCTTCCAGATCGAGCTCAGTCTCGCCCTCTATATAATCGTATTTTTTTGGCGCAGTAATCGCAATACTCTTCGGCGTCAGCTCTACAATGTTGATATCTCTTGAGAAGTCTTGCCAGCTGGTGCCGGTCAGATTGTTCTTCATATACGTCCACAGCGTCGTTGATCCCGCTTGTTTACCGGATACAAGACCCGATGAATTATCTACAGAAGCAAAGCTGTTTTCCGTATTGCCGCTGCCGCCAAACAGTGCGCCGGGGCTCGATGCCCACGGCTTGCCGCCGTTGTCATCCACGATGCCCCAATACTGGCGATACACGTCCATTCGCTCGGGGGTATGTGTAGCCGTATAGGTATACGGGAAGTCTACAACAACTGCGTCAGGGCCGATGATCTCGCCGCCCGTATAGCGGTTTAGACCTGTTCTTCTGCTTACGGTTATCGTAAACTCTTTGGTAATACCGCCGATGGTTGCGGTAATAACCGTGGTTTTTGTGCTGCCGATGAGCGCATTACCGCCGTCAAGACCAGTTACAACACCGTTTTGGTCGACCGACGCGATCGTCGGATCTTGGGACTGCCATACAACTGTATCTAAAAGCACTTGGTCAAAATCCTCAGGTTGGATATTTACAATGGACAACTGCACAGTGTCGCCCTCTCTTACCGTGTTTGTACCTGAGATCGAAAAATCCGTTATGGCATTGCCGACATGCACTTCATATTGGTCTGTAACGGTCGTACCGTTGTAGGTCGCGTCCACATAGATCGTAGCGATACCGCTGGAAAGACCCGTCAGCACGCCGTTGTTGTTGATTTTTGCAATAGCCGTAGAAGCCTCACCTGTGGCGGAGGCATATAATTTTTCATTGGAAACAGGGTCAATAATACCCCAAGCTTTTACAACGTCGCGGTTTGAATCCAAACGCACAGGAGATACGGTCGCCGTGTACTGCGCCGTATTACCGATACCCACGGCCGTCAAGCCGCTGATTTCAACGCCCGCGATGGCATTGATCACATTTCGTTTTACGGTGATCGTTGCTGTGCGCGTCACATCGCCGATAGTCGCGCGGACAGTAACTGTCTTGGAATATGTAAGTCCGCTGCCGCCGTCAAGACCGGTGACAACGCCGTTCTGGTCAATTGTTGCAATAGAAGGATCGTCTGATTCCCATTTCAAGTCGCCTGTGTATGCACCGGCCGGATTCAGATTGTCAATGGTAAGTTGTGTTGTTGAGCCTTCCGTCACCGTCGTTTCACCCGAGATGGTAAAGTCTGTAACGGGAAGCGCAGACGGATCGACGATCGTAAAGGTGATCGTATCTGAAAAAGCAGCATACAGTGTGCTTTCGGGGTTTACACGAACCGTCGCCTTACCGGGAGCGGTAAACGTAACCAAACCGTCTGAGGAAACATTCGCATAGTTTGCAGAGGTACGGTCAAGCGCAGAGCTGCCCATTGCCCATTTGATACCCTGCTTTAAACGCACGGGCGTAACCGCGCCGTGCAACTGAACGGTCGTACCTACTGCCACAGTGGTGGGCACGGACTTTTTGTTGGTAATGAACACACCGGTCGGTGCAATCGTACCCAAAAGGCTCTGCTTTACTTGAACCTCGACCGTATCCGAGCCGAGTACGTTTCCGCTTGCATCGTACAGCGTCGCGGTGATCTCAACGTTCATATTCTCAAGGATTTTTCGAAGAGCCTCGCCGAGCGTGGGATTGATACCCGACACGATTGCCACGATGACATCCGTATTTGCTGTTTCAAGGTCGATGCCGCTAAGCGCGCTTTCGATCGCTTTTGCCGTTGCTTCACCGACAAGCGGCATGGAGCGCACGTCGTTATCCAGCCAATACTGAATGACCGCAGCTTTGGAGTAGTCAAGACCTTTTACCTTGCCGGTGTCATCTACACTGGCAAGCAGCGGCAAATTACTCTCCCAGACTACATACGAGCCTGCGGGAGCTGTCTCAGACAGCGTGTAGTCCAGTTGGATCGTTCGATCCTCCTGCACCTCAAGCCGTTCGGTGACAATTTCACCGTCTTTCGTGATCTCCAAGGTGATGTTCGCCGAGAACGATGAAAGTCCCGGAAGAAGCATCGTACCTACAAGTAGCAAGCAAAGCACTACGCTTGCAGCTCTCTTTGAATGGAGCTTCAAAAATCTTTTCACAATTATCAACTCCTGAAAATTGTTCATTTTTGAGGTAGCATATAAAACGCCACATCATTGTTATGAAAATTCTATCACTATTTCACAAAAAAATCAACATCGCGGTCTATTTTTGTGAACTTTTTGTAAACTTTATTAAAAAATTTTATGGACTTTGCCCATTTCTGCGTTTTTTTTCGGCATATCTTGTAAATATTTTATTATTTGATATACTATAATAAATATCTAAAATCTAACTATGGAGTTATTATTTATGAAGAAAAAAATCAACAGTTGGTGGTTTTTACTGCGATTTTATCTTTATACACTTGCCGTTATGATACCTAAGGTGGCATATTTTGAGCGGCTTACAAAAAAGGGTGAAATTGAAAAGCGGAATAAAAAGGCGTTTGAAGTCATCCAAAAATGGGCGGATTACACCGTAAAAATCGGTGGCTCTGATGTAAAAGTGTACGGCATCGAAAAGATACCCACCGACCGTCCCGTACTTTTTATCGCCAATCACGAAAGCTATGGGGACGTGCCTATGCTCATATATGCCCTGCGGGACTTCAATTTCGGCTTTATGATGAAAAGCACCATGGGCAAAATTCCGTTTATAAAGAACTATTTGGAATATATGGGTAGCGTGATGGTAAACCAATCTGATATGCGTCAGGCGCTCTCTGCCATAAATGAAGCGGCGGACGTCATAAACCAAGGACATTCGATAGTGATCTTTCCCGAGGGTAAGCGCAGCTTTTCGAATACCCCTGCGACCTTTAAAAACGGTGCGTTTAAGGTCGTCCGCAAAACCTGCGTAACCGTCGTCCCCATTTATCTGCACAATGTACATCTTACATATGAGGCCAACGAGCGCTGTGTGTGCGGTGCAGACGTGACTGTAACCGTACTTGACCCAATCGAGACAAAGGATATGTCCCGCGCTGACGTGCAAATGCTCAATGAAACCGTGTATAACGTGATTTCGGACTACGCAAAAAACTTTGACAATATATCTCATAAATAAAAATCAACCTATTTTATAAATACATAATATAAAATCAAGCCGAAAAGGAAAATATCCTTTTCGGCTTGTTAGTTATGCAAATCTTATTTCTCTAAATCACTCATACAAACATCCAGTGCCCAGTTTTGAAGGTCGGCAAAGAGCTTTCCTTTGATCTCTTTATATGTGACCCACTCCAAAATATGATCCTGTTCGCAAGGCTCTGTTATTTGCTCAGACAATTCACCCAAATAGTAATTTTGTATAGGGTGAAAAGCTCCTATTTTAAAATGCTCTGTATAGCTTTCGGCAGAGCAAACGAATTTGCCTACTGTCGCTTTGCAACCCGTCTCCTCCAAACATTCGCGGAGAATACACTCCTCGTCTGTTTCGCCGAATTCAATACCGCCGCCTAAAAGAAAATAGCCTTTTTCGGTTTTTATTACAGCTATTTTATTCTCTTTGACAGGGATAAGATATGCTCCCTTTCGGTCGGTATATTCAACGTCTTTTTTAATACCGAATATCTTATGCATAATATAACTCCATTGTTTCTGTTTCAGCCTTCATATATCCGCTCAGCAAACAGAGTGTCTGTTTTTCTGTTTGGGTTTTTATAGTATGAAAGTATGTAATCCGGAGTACAGTAAATCTCGAGATAATTCAGTCCTTCCCAATCGTACTCACTCTTTTTTCTGCGCATACGGCTGCGGCGAACTCCCTTGCCCAATGCTTCTCTTATGATTTCAACTAAAAAAGCAAAAACAAAAACGACTGCGTAAGTCACAAAAAATCCTATTACCCCCGTGCGGAAGTTAAAGCTTAGCCAAAGACATAAAAATATCAATGCACTTAACCCCGCACCGCTTACCAGCGGTTCAAACAGCATATTAAACATCCTGTCATCTTTTCTGTCAGCTTTCTTTTCTTGATCTCTGAGATGAAAAAGTATTTCGGGCGATGAGGCCGAATGGAATTCAGTCATATCTGCTCCGCGCTGCACGAACAAAAAGAATCTTTCGTATTGCGCCGATGCCTTAAAATATGATATCTCGTGCGCAAGACAAAGCTCTTGACCGTCCTGTAAGTCCTTGATAACATATGTGGAGTTTACCACTACGCGATAAGCTTTGTATTCAGTGCAGTAGCTACCGTATAGATGTGAAACGGATATTACGGTTTTTTCGGTGTTCTCCGTTTCAACTTCAACGGTTTGCTTAGGCTCCGAAACAAGACTTTTGCCGTTTATTTCAAGCTGTGCGCGGTGAAAGCTCTTGTTATTTATAATGATTTTCATCACTTACTCTTTATGCCCGTCACGAAACTCGTTGTACTGATAATCAGTGGGGAACGGACGGCGGGGCATAATAAGTGAAAGAACGGCATACAGCACTGCTCCGCCTACAATGCCGGTAAACAGCGATACCACTGCATATATTACGCGCACTATGGTGGGGTCTATATCAAAAAACTCCGCAATTCCTGCGCATACTCCGTCAATTTTTCTGTCAGTGCTTTTGTAAAGCTTTTTTTCTTTAAACATAAATATTCCTCCTAATAATTATTGATTATATTTATCTGCAAGTCATTAAAACTCGCAGGTATTTCTATTTTCTCGCTGATATCGTTGACCGTACCCGCACGGTATTCTCTGTATTCGCTTATGCCGTATTTTACGGCGGAGGTTATAAGCTCGCCGCCGCACACCGCAAAGCTTATAACGGCAGTAAATACTGATATTATAAATAAAATTGCCAATGCAAGCATTGCCTTTTTCATAATTATTCCCCCCAATATAAGCTAATTAGCACTTTTCTTAATATTATCCGTTTATCTTTTTGATCGCGCTGCGCAGTCCGTCGATCGCAGCCAACAGCATAAAGACTGCCGCAATCAGCACCGCCAAGGTGGAGGATACCGCAAACACTATAAACGCTGTCGAGTGGACTGCGGAGATTATAAATGCAAAAATTACGCACATCAAGCCTGCTGCAAGAAAAAGTCCTACGCTTAAAGGAAGAGCTATAAGCACCTGTACCAAATTAAAAATCGCTATATCTGTCCAAAAGCCCTTACGCCTTTGCCTCTCCTGTACTCTGCCCTCGACGATAGCGTCGCCCACATACTGCTTTGCACATTCGAACGGTGAGCCGAGCTCCGCGCATATCTGCTCTTCGCTTTTTCCTGCCGCCGCACCCTCACGAAAATGTTCGCGAAAGTCGTTTAATATCTCTTTGCGCTCATTTGACGGCAACGGTGAAAGATGGGCATAAAGCTCGTTTAAAAAATCTGCTTTTTTCATTTTTCTGCCTCCTGAAACAAGGAATCTACCTGTTGTAAAAAGATGTCCCACTGCTCCCGCAGCACTTTTTGTCTTTCGCGTCCTTTTTGAGTGATTCTGTAATATTTTCGCGCGGGACCGTTGGTGGATTCTCTTAAATAAGATTCAAAATACCCGTCGTTCTGGAGCCGTTTGAGCATTGGATATATCGTTCCCTCTGCGACGGTCATTTTTTTGCCGAGCATATCGGCAAGCTCATATCCGTACCTGTCGCCCGACAAAAGCAGCGTCAGCGCACAAAGCTCCAAAACGCCTTTTTTAAACTGAGTATTCATCCTCCCGCCTCCTTTATAAATAGTTAATATTGAGTTTACGACATTATATTATCACATATTACTGTGTAATGCAAGATAGTTTGTTAAATTTAATAAATATTTTTTCATCCGTAATACAAATTGATAAATGATTCTTTTGAAAAAAGTGTGAAAAAGCGGTGAAAAATTGCACAATTTTTTTGATTTATGATTTTCCGAATTAAAGCCTTAAAAAAATTTTTTCGTGCTTTTTTGTACAGAATTCATAAAAATATCTTTAGAGTTAAAAAACAACTAAGCAATCTGACAACTGTTTTTTTATACAATATTTGTGCATTTTGCACATATATGCTCTTTGTTTATTGTGCAAAAATACTTGACAAAAGGTTCTTTCGGTGATATTCTATAGTCACAACAGAACAGGGAGGCGACAAATATGTTCGACGCCGTATATGGGCTTAAGATGAAGCTCATCGGAGAGCTTGAAAACGAAAAGTTTTCTGCTAAGGCTTTTCTCAAAGCAGTCGAGTTCTTGGCTCTCACCAAATAACTCTGACTGTGCCTTTTCCTGTTGCTTATAATTTCTGTGCAGAGGGTTTTTCCAATCCCCAACAATTTTCCCTTTCCTTTTTCATAAAGTATAACACCAATCCCTATTTTTCCCTCTGCACAGGAATTTTAATATATAGTAACCGCCGATTAAATGTGCTTGCGGTGCTTTGCGGATCTTTTCCGCCGAAAATGCGTTGCAAAATTTTGCAATACACAAAGTATTTCTTCAATTTTGTGCCTTTTTTCGACGAAAAATCTCTCGCAAATCACACTTGTCAATTCAATCATCGATTACTAACGACTTAAACTTCAAGTCGTTGATTTGCTTTCCCTTTCTATTAAATTTTTATACAGCAAAAGCCCCGCGGAACCTTCTGCGGGGCTTTTGCTGTGTTAGATGATTTTATTATTTAAACTATTTTCATATCAACCAAATCAATTGCATTAACCGGGCACGCCTCGTTGCATTTTCCGCAGCCTACGCATTTTTCGTAATCCACGTGTGCAGCAAAATTTGTCACCGTGACCGCATTATATTCGCACGCCTTGACGCATTTCATACAGCCGATACAGCCTGCTGAACACGCCTTACGCGTGACAGCGCCCTTATCGTGATTTTTACAGAGCACCGCCGCAGTAACACGGTGAAGAGGCATCATCTCAATAAGATTTTTCGGGCAGGTGTTCACACACATTTTACAAGCCCTGCACTGAACGGGATTTATCCTCGCTACGCCGTCACAGATGTGTATGGCCTCATAAGGGCACGCCTTTACGCAGTCGCCAAGACCCATACAGCCGTAAACACATTCTTTCGGTCCGCCGAAAAGCTGTGATGCCATACGGCAACTGTCAACGCCTCTGTAGTCATATTTTCTCGCCGCGCTGCCGTTGTGACCCTTGCAGAGCACTACAGCCGCCTCGGGCATAACCTCTCCCGCCTGTACGCCTAAAATTTCGGCAACCTGAGCCGAAACGGCGTTTCCGCCGGGGGAACAGAGAGCTGTATTATCCGTCTCGCCCTTTGAAAGTGCCGAAGCGTAACCGTCACAGCCGGAAAATCCGCACGCTCCGCAATTGGCACCGGGTAAACACTCACGTATTTTCTCCGCCTTTTCGTCCTTAGGAACAGCCATAACTATGGAAGCAACGGCAAGTCCCAGCCCTAAAACGAGTCCTATTACGGCAACTGTTGCAACAGCCGTTAAAATACTCATAACCGTTACCTCCTTTATGAAAACATTCCCTCAACAAGTCCCGTGAAACCTAAAAAGGACATTGAGGTAAGCGACGCCGCGACGAGAGTGATGGGAAGTCCCTCCAAAAATTTGGGGATATCGCTGCTCTCTAACTTTTCGCGAACTCCCGCGAACATAACCATAGCCACCATAAAGCCTAAACCTGCTCCGAGCGATGACACCATTGACTGAGCAAAATTATATCCCTCGTCAATGTTGAGCAGCACAACGCCCAGCACCGCACAGTTGGTGGTGATAAGCGGAAGATAAATTCCCAATGAGTTATAAAGGGAGACCATATATTTTTTAAGAACGATCTCCACAAGCTGAACCAGCGCCGCTATAACGAGAATGAACACGACAGTCTGCAAATATTCCATATCGTTTTTCATAAGCAGCGTGTTTATGGGATAAGTTACTGCAGTCGCAAGCACCATAACAAAAATTACGGCGGCACTCATTCCTGCGGCGGTGTTGAGCTTTTTAGAAACTCCGAGGAAGGGACAGATACCTAAAAATTTAGAAAGTATGTAGTTATTTGTAAGAATTCCCGTAAGGAGTATTGCTAAAAATATCTTCATTTTGTCTCCTCCTTACAGGCATCGTTTGAACCCACCAGCGAGCAGGTAGCCGCCATGGGGCACGCCGAACAGCCTTTAAGCTCCGCCTTCGGTTTTCCGCCCCGTTCGGCAAGCTTATTGGTGAGCGCTATGAGCATTCCGAACACGAAAAATCCGCCGGGGGCAAGAATGAATATTGTCATAGGCGGAATACTTTCGGGCAACACGGTAAAGCCGTAAAGTGAGCCTGAGCCGAGAAGCTCGCGTATACCGCTCATCAAAAGCAGCGCACAGGTAAAGCCCACGCCCATTCCGATGCCGTCCACAGCCGAAAGCAGAACAGGATTTTTACCCGCAAACGCCTCTGCTCTGCCGAGGATTATGCAGTTAACCACGATAAGCGGAAGATACACACCAAGCATTTCGTCTATCTGCGGCAAAAATGCACGGACAAGCATCTGAACTATGGTAACAAAGCCTGCGATAATGACTATGTACGCAGGGATCCTCACCTTTTGGGGGATTATTTTTCTGAGTGCCGAAATAACGATGTTTGAGCATATTAGAACTGCCGATGCGGCGAGTCCCATTCCCACGGCGCTTTCCATTGAGGTGGTGACTGCCAACGTGGGGCAAGTGCCCAGCACAAGCCTGAGTACCGGATTTTCTTTAATTATGCCCTTTGAAAACTCTTGATATAAGGATTTTTTCTCAGCCATTACCCGTGCACCTCCTCAAAAACCCTGAGTGCTTCATTGACCGCCGAGGTGACCGCTTTTGACGTGATGGTAGCACCCGTAAGTGCCTGAATTTCCGTCTCGGACGGTGAATTTTTTGATACGCCTATCTGACCGCTCTTACCTACATACTGCTCACGAAATTCGTCCTTTTGAGCGTTCATTCCAAGACCTGCCGTCTCGGAAATTGAGAGAAAATCAATACCTGCAACAGTGCCGTCAGCGTTAACTCCGACCATTACGGAAAGATCTCCGCCGTAGCCCTTTGTTACGGCAGTGATAACGTAGCCTGCGAGGGCACCGTCAGAGCAGTAGCCCTCATAATATGTATATTCCGTTCCGTCTAACGAAACGGTCATCGCATCTGAAAAGCTGTCAGCCGTTGAGAGCACAGCCGTTTTCGTTCTGTTTTCCGTTTCGATTTGAAGCTCCTCTATTTTAGGCTTTGTTACGGAGTTGGTAACTGCCAGCAAGAGCGTAACCACAGCGGAAATCAAAAAGAGAGAAATTGTGGGAATAAGTATATCCCGAGCATTAAACTTTTTCATTCTACCGCCTCCCTTTTCTTTTCCTTGACCGTGCCGAAGGGCTTGGGAGTAGTGAAATGCTCAATATGCGGAACGAGGATATTCATAATGATTATTGAGAACGAAACGCCCTCGGGCAGTGAGCCGAAAATGCGAATAAGCGAGGTAATTATGCCGCAGCCGAGAGCATAGATTATCTTGCCCTTGAGAGATATGGGGGAGGTTGTGTAATCGGTCGCCATAAACACAGCGCCCAGCACCAGTCCGCCCGACATAAGCTGATATGCCGTAAATGTAAGGCTTCCTTTGCCTGCGATAAGCATTATCACCGCTACCGTACCCATAAAGGTCAGCGGAATTGCGGGAGAAATCACTTTCCGAATAAGCAAATACACAAAGCCGATAAGCAGCGCCGCTATGCAGACCTCTCCAAGGCAGCCCGCTCTTACACCTAAGAACATATTTATAAGCGAGGGCAGCTCTGCTCCGTCAACGGCAGCACCGATGTTGTCCTGCGAATAGACGGATGCCATCTGTGCAAGAGGAGTGGCGGTGGTGACTGCGTCAACGGTGTCTCTGTATGCAAAGGGAGCAATAAAATTGCCTATCTGCGAGGGGAAGGACGACATAAGTACTATTCGACCTATAAGCGCAGGATTGACAAAGTTCTGACCGATGCCGCCGAAGAACTGCTTTGCGATAACGATAGCCGTAAAAGCGCCTATAACTACCATCCAGTAAGGCATTGTAGACGGCAGATTGAATGCCAAGAGCATTCCCGTGACTACGGCACTCAAATCACCGACAGTGTTATTCCTTTTCATAACCTTGCGCGCTAAAAATTCAAACACCACACAGGATATGACCGAAACTGCGGTAATTATAAGTGTGCGGTAGCCGAAAATCACTGCTGAGGCGATGAGGGCGGGCACCATTGCGATTATCACGTCACGCATTATACCTGCCGTGGTATCCTTCGAGCGGAAATGCGGTGACGCACTGACCACAAGCTTTTCTTTTATCTCACTCATTTTTTCGCCTCCGCTTCCCTGATAATTGATTTTGCCAGACGCATATGCTGAACCAGCGGCTTGCCTGCTGGGCAGCTGTATGCACAGGAGCCGCACTCCATACAAACCATCGCCCCTGAATGTTTAAGCTTTGAAACATCACCGATTTTTGCAAATCTTTCAATATTGGTGGGGATAAGTGATAAGGGACACGCCGCCGCACATCTGCCGCAACGGATGCAGTCCGTCTCTTTTTTCTGAGCCAAATCCCCCTTTTTGAATGCCAGTATTGCGTTGTAGCCCTTTACCACGGGGTAGTTTATGCCCGTTATCGCCATACCCATCATGGGACCGCCGCAAACTATCTTTTCGGGCTCTTCGGTAAAGCCGCCGCAATAATCAATGATATAATCCATCATGGTGCCGATGGGAACACGGACGTTCATTGGATTTTTTATTGCCGAGCCGTCAATGGTCATACTGCGGCTGATAAGAGGCTTGCCTGTTGCAAGGTATCTGCCGACAAAGGCAATGCTCGCCACGTTCATAACCACACATCCCACGTCTGAGGGCAGCTTTCCGGGCGGGATTTTTCTGCCTGTGGCAGATTGTATTATCATTTTCTCCGCACCTTGCGGATAACGTGATTTCAGCTTCATTATCTTGACCTTGTCACCGCGGTCGTTATCCCTGTCGGCAATATCGGCAAGCACCTTTATAGCCTTCGGTTTATTATTTTCGACGGCGATTATAACGTCTTTAGTGTTAAGATATTTGCTGACAGCCTCAACTCCCAGCAAAATATTCTCGCTGTTTTCAAGACATTCACGGTAATCGACGGTTATGTACGGCTCACATTCCGCCGCGTTGATTATCAGCATATCTATTTTCGCTGTCTGCGGCAAATTGAGCTTGACGTGAGCAGGGAACCCTGCACCGCCGAGGCCCACAAGTCCCGATGCACGAACCGCTTTAATAAACGATTCGGTATCGGTCACCACGGGCGGAGTGAATTCCGCCTCCTCCATAAGACCGTCGCTGTCAATAATTACCGTCTTTGAAAGGATTCCCGATGCTAACTTAACGTCCTTTATTTCCCGAACCGTTCCCGAAACGGAGGAATAAATGGGCGCACTCACATATGCCTCGCTGTCGCCGATAAGCTGACCCACAAGCACTCGGTCACCCGCCTTGACAATAGGTGTACAGGGCGCTCCGATATTCTGATGCATAGGGATCTGCACGAACGGTGGAGCAGGTATTCTGACCACGCTCATTTCGGCAGTGTTTTTACGGTGGGCAATATCCACACCGCCGCGGCCCTTTTTGACCGCTTTCAATACTCCTGTCAAAGCTGTCCTCTCCTTTATATAACAAAACTAATCATAATACTTTTTTAATCTTGAGAAATACGGCATAGCCGCTTTCAAAATTGCCCCTGTGAGTATCCCCGTACCCACAGATGCCAATATCAGCACAGGGGCGTATCCTAACACGGCAGCGCTTTTTATAAGCATAAACGAAACGGCAAGCTGACCTGCGTTATGGCACAGTGCTGAGGCAATACCCGTTACGATAAAGCTGAGATCCCCTACCCTGCGGAAAACAATCAGCATACACACGGCACTTAAAATTCCACCGCAAAGGCTCATAAGAAATGCCGTAAAGCCTCTTGTTATCAATGCGAAAACGGCTTTTGCAATAACTGTCAACAGTGTTTCGGCTATTCCTAAAGACGACGCCGCAAACATTACCGCCACGTTTGAAAGTCCTAATTTTGTCCCCGGCGGCATAAACGGTGCGGTAGGCAAAGCATCTTCTACAAGCGACAGCACCAGTGCCGAGGCGGTCAAAAGTGCTGTGAGGGTGATTTTTACGGTTTTTCGGTTTTTCACAGCCACACCACGCTTTTAAAATGCTACCGATCTCCGCTCCATCTTTGAGGGAGCTGTCACGGAGTAACTGAGGGAGTTTTTATATGCTTTCTGCCTTTTTTACTCCCTCCGTCAAAGCTATCGCTTTGCCACCTCCCTCGGAGAGAGAGGTGATTTAACCTTATTCCTGACTTTTTAGCAGTTTCGTTGCAGTTCTTTATATATACAATTTATAATACAACAATTTTCGATTTTATTCAATAGAAAATTCTGTTGAAATAGGGTCTTCGTAATGTTAAAATATCTTCGGTGATAAATTGTGAAAAAAACTCTTGATTTTAACTTCTATATGCCTGTAAATATTATAAGCGGAAACGGCTGTTTAGAGAACAATAAGTCTGTATTTTTAAGCTTAGGAAAGACCTGTCTTATCGTCTGCGGACATTCCTCTGCTAAAAAATCGGGCGCTTTAGGTGATGTAAAGAAAATTCTCGACGAGTTAAATATAAAATATACGGTATTTGACAAAATAACGGAAAATCCCTTGACCGCTACCTGCTGTGAGGGCGGCAAAACGGCAAGGGAAATCGGTGCAGATTTTGTAATAGGCATCGGCGGCGGTTCTCCCCTTGATGCGTCCAAAGCAGTTTGTGTATATGCCGCTAACGAACATATCACTGACGACGGTATTTATACGGAAAAGATTATTCGTGAACCGCTTCCGCTGGTAGTCATCGGCACGACGGCAGGAACGGGCAGCGAGGTTTCGGGCGTTTCTGTCCTCACCCGTAAAGACGGCAGAAAGCAGAGTGTCAGCGGACCGAACTACTACGCCAAATACGCTTTTGCCGATCCGAAATACACTTACACCGTGCCCCGCTCAGTCACGGTTTCCACCGCTCTCGATGCGTTGGCACACGCAGCGGAATCAATGTTTTCCCCGAGGAGCGACTTTTTATCTTCCCGCTTTTCGCTGATGGCGGCGGAAAATATTTTCCCTATACTTAAAAAGTTTGAAGATGAGGGCTATATGCCGTCAAACCATGAACGTGATATTTTGTATTATTCTTCCCTTTACGCGGGATTTGCGCTGAATAAAGGCGGAACAGGCTTTCCTCACGGAATGGGTTATGCTTTGACTGAGGATCATGCTATCCCCCACGGTACGGCTTGTGCCGTTTTCTTGCCTGCTTTTATGGAAGAGGCAGAAAAAGCCGATCCCGAGGGCTGTAAAGAATTTTTTGCAGCCTGCAAAACTGATAAATGGCATTTTTGCGACCTTATCCGTAAATTCAGTAATCTGAACATCGTTATATCGGAAGAAAAAATCAGCGAGTACGAGTGCCGTTGGGAAACGCTTAAAAACTTTAAAAATTCGCCCACATCATTTGACAATCACGGTGCAGCGAGACTTATGCGAACTCTCTTCTTGGAAGATAGATGATTTTTGACTAAAATTACGGAATGTTTTTTCAAAAATTCAAATTTCTATGTTTTGAATACAAAACCCCTTGTCCCATTGTGTATATTTTACAAAAGGAACTGTCGAAAATTACGATAACAAAGCTCCTAAAAGCAGCAGATAGATGAAAATTGTCTATTTTCCGCTTTTTCGCATTTCTGTTTTATTGTGTTTTAGATGAAAATCATCTAACCACACTTTGCCCTTATTATTAAACGATTGACAACGCCGAAAAAAGTGATATAATTGCGGTGAACGGTAATTCACCGAATGCTATGTAATCGATGATTAAATTGACAAAAGGGATTTGCAAAACACCGCAGGCACATTTAATCAGCGGTTACACATATTTAATACGGAGGGAAAAATTATGGCAGACACAAGATTTGCAATAGCACATTATCATGATGCTGATGCTATCAACAAACAGCTTGATGAGCTTATCAAGAAACCCATTTACTCAATCAAGCCCGACACTCTTCAGATGTATGAAGAAGAGTATTACGGCAAAAAGTGCACAAAGTCAAAGGAAATGATCGACGAAGCAAGAGCTATCATTCCCGGCGGCGTTCAGCACAACCTTGCATTCAACTATCCCTTCCCCCTTGTTTTCACAAAGGCAGAGGGCGCTTATCTCTACGACGTTGACGGAAATAAATATTTCGACTTCCTGCAGGCAGGCGGACCTACTGTCCTCGGCTCAAATCCCAAGATAGTTCGCGATCAGGTTATTGATCTTCTTAACACTTGCGGACCCTCAACAGGTCTTTTCCACGAGTTTGAGTACAAGCTTGCAAAGAAGATTTCAGATTCAGTTGAAACCGTTGATATGTTCCGTATGCAGGGCTCAGGTACTGAGGCTTGTATGACAGCAGTTCGTGTTGCACGTCTTGCAACCGGCAAAAAGAACATTCTTAAAATGGGCGGCGCTTACCACGGCTGGTCAGATCAGCTTGGTTACGGTATCCGTGTTCCCGGCTCCAAATTCACACAGGCAAGCGGTGTTCCGCTTTATCTCTTCAAGCACACTCAGGAATTCTTCCCCGGCGACCTTGAAGACCTTGAAAGAAAGCTTTGGCTCAACCAGTTCCGCGGCGGCACAGCAGCAGTATTCATTGAGCCGGTCGGTCCCGAAAGCGGTACTACTCCCGTTACTTACGATTTCAATAAGGGCGTTGAAAGACTTTGCCGTAAATACGGCGCTCTGCTCGTATTCGATGAGGTTGTTACAGGCTTTAGAATCGGTATGGCAGGTGCTCAGGGCTTCTTCGGCGTATCTCCTGACCTTACGATCTTCGGTAAGGTTATCGCAGGCGGATATCCCGGAGCAGGCGGCTTAGGCGGTAAGAAAGAATATATGAAATACCTCGGTGCAGGTCTTGACGCAACAGGCGAAAAAATCAAGAAGGCATTTACCGGCGGTACAATGACTGCTAACCCGCTTTCATGCTGCGCAGGTTACTTCACTCTTGAAGAAATCGACAAGCAGAACGCATGCCAGAAGGCAGGCGAGATGGGCGACCGTCTTACCGCAGGACTTCAGGATCTCGTTGCCAAGCACGGTCTTCCCTTCGTTGTTTGGAACGAGGGCTCAATCTGCCACCTTGAAACAGTCGGTACAATGCACTATTCAATCGACTGGGCAAAACCGTGGACTATCCCCGGCGTTCTCAACGCTACATCTGTTCGTAAAAAAGAGATGCAGTATATGGGTGCTGCTTACATGGCAGAAGGTCTTGTTACTCTTGCAGGTTCACGTCTTTACACATCGGCTGCTTACACTCCCAAGATGATTGATCAGGCACTCCAGTGCTTCGATAAGGTCTTTGAGAATGTTGCAGTTAAACCTGCCGAATAATCAACAGAACTCTCTTTCGGGCGGACGGACGCGTTTTCGTCCGCCTGTTTTAAACATTACAACATCAAATACGAGGTGACTGATATGGAAATAATGCAGGCAAAAGAGCTTGTTATCAAAGCAGGTAAAGAGCTTGTAGAATCAGGTCTTATCGCCCGTACATGGGGCAATATCTCCTGCCGTATAAGCGATACACAGTTTGTTATCACCCCCAGCGGACGTGCTTATGAAACGCTCACTCCCGAGGAGATAGTCCTCGTCAACATTGAAGATCTCACCTATGACGGCGAGATCAAGCCCTCAAGCGAAAAGGGTATTCACGCGGCGGCATATAAGCTTCGTCCCGAGTGCAATTTCGTTATCCACACGCATCAGATAAACGCTTCCATAATCTCCGCTCTCGGAATGGATATCAATAACATTCAGGGTGAGAACGCACAGGTTATCGGCAACAACGTACCGATAGCATCTTACGGACTTCCCGGAACGGGCAAGCTTCGTCAGGGCGTTATTGATGCCATAACCCGCTCGGATTCCAAAGCGGCTATTATGGCTCACCACGGTGCTCTTTGCATGGGCGCTGACTATGACGACGCATTCAGCGTGGCAAGCCGCCTTGAAGAGGTCTGCGAAGAGACTGTCAAGGGCAAGTACGAGATGCTCACAGGCAAGGTTGCCGACAGCCTTTCGGTCGTTAACGATTACGTTACCGAAAAGCTTATCAAAAAGCCTCTCGATGCAAAGGAATTTGATGCTTGCAAGAGCGAGCGTGACGGCACGGTATTCAACATCTCTCTTGTAGACGGTGACGGTTCCGTTACGAGAATCGACATTGCGACAGGTGACATTATCGCAGGCGAAGGCTGTGAGGACTCTATAGAGCTTCACCGCGCCGTATACAAAAAGCGCGATGACGTAAATTATATCTATCATACAAAGGATCCTTACACTGTCGTTTGCTCCCGCCTTGGCAAGACAATGCGTCCGCTTATCGACGACTTTGCACAGATAGTCGGCGCAACCGTAAAGCACGCGGCATACAATCCCGACGACTCGCTTAAAACCTCAAAGAAAGTCGTCAGAAAGCTCAGAGGCAGAAACGCTGTTTTGCTTGACAACAACGGTGCTCTTTGCGTTTCAGGTAACGAGTATGACGGCGGCGCTATTGAGTTCATTATGAATAAGGGTGCGAAGATACACGTTACTGCTAAAATGTATAACAAGTTCAGCCCCATAAATCCCATTGAGACAAGACTTATGAGATTTATCTACCTGACCAAATACTCCAAAAAAGCGGGTAAATAACTAATTACACATAGAAAAAGAGGACGGTATTCCGTCCTCTTTTTTGTTACGTAATTTTAATAGTTAAGCCTCGTTCGCTTGATCCTGAGCTTCTTTAAGCTTTTCCGTCTGCGCTGCTCTCTTTGCATCAAGCTCCTCGTGCAGCTTTGCAAGATTTTTCTTGTTGAGCGGATAAATAATGAACATTATAAAGGTGATCGTGTAAGCAACCGCCATTCCGCGTGTGACCATTTTGTATATACGGTCGCCAACGCCCGGAATATAACCGACAGCCGACTTTCTCTCGGGATCATATCCTGCGTATCTGTATAGCAGTTGAAGCCCGCCAACGTCGGCAATGGTTTGACCGAGCTTTCTCGCGAATGTATAAACAGCGTAAATGGCGCTTTCGTTCTTGTTGCCCGTGACGTTCTCCTGATAGTCGATAACGTCCGTCACAAGCGCCCACGTTAAGATTGCAAGGAACGAATAACCTGCACCGACTGCAAAATTGATTATAAAATACGGCGCGGGATGCGTTCTGAGATGCTCGTTGGGTCCCATTATGCTGAGAATTATGCTTGATATAGTCGCAAGACCGAGTCCCATTACGGAAAGCTCCTTTTTGCCGAAACGAGCCGCCAGCTTGGGCACGAAGAGTATCAAAAGTACCGTCGGCAAATAGGTGGAAAGCGTGATGAAAATCGACAGATCGGCGTTTGCAAAATAGTTCTTTGTAAGATACTGGTTAAAGGTGTTGTATTGTAAGAGTCCGCTGATGAGCAGTCCCGATACGGTAACGGTGAGGAACGGCTTGCTTTTAAGCAGCGTTCCGTATGTAAGCTTTAAGTCCACCTTTTTCTTTTCGGGGGCGTAAACAACTCTTTCTCTCGTCGTCTTGTAGCAGGTCATATATGCACAGACCGAAAGTCCCGAAAGAACGCATACCGCTATAAAAGTCTTTTGCGGATTAAGCTGTGTGCCGTCGTCGTAAATAAGCTTTTGAGCCACAAGCGTAACAGCCGCTCCGCCTACGCCAGAGCCGATCGAACGGAAAGTGGAAAGAAGTGTTCTGCCCTTGGGATCGTCCGTAATTGCGGATGCCAGCGCACCGTAGGGAATGTTCATCGCCGTGTACATCATTCCGAAAAGGCAGTATGAAATATAGGCGAAAATAAGCAGAGCCGTGTAGGAAGAAACGTAATCCTGTATGTTCAAAAAGCACAGAACTGCGGAAAGTCCCAACGGTATGGAAACACTTTTAAGATACGGGCGGAATTTGCCGTTTTTAGTGGGTTTTCTCGTATCAACGAATATTCCCCACAACGGGTCGTTGATGGCATCCCACAATCTTGTAACGAGGAAAAGCACCGTCAAATCAGTGCTTATCTGCGTAGCCGACACACCGTGACCGGGAAGAAGGTTGTCAGTATAAAACACCTTAAGATATGTCGACACGAACGTCAACACAAAAAGATTGCCCATATCGCCGAAGAGATAGCCAAATCCTTCGCTTATCGATATGGCATTTGGATGCTTCTTTATTTCTGGAGCATCATTTTTCTTATTCAACTTCATAAAAGCCTCCCCTTAAGGTTGAGAGAGTCGAACCCTAAACACCCTTTTTATGATTTTATCGTGTTTTTGCGTTTATGTCAATAAAAGAATATTCAGCATTACTTTTCTGCTAAGGATTTTCTGTTTATTCGCCGTCCGTTTTAAATAATTCGTCTGTACTCACATCAAGTATTTTTGCCGCAAAATACACCTCTTTATCAGAAGCCAAGCGGATTTGTCCCTCTAATTTTGAATAGCTTGTCGGATTTATATCAAGCCCCATCGTCTGCATTTTTGATATAAAATCCTTTTGCTTTATTCCTTTTTCTTTGCGCAGTTTTTCAATATTTTTGCCGACCATATTGCAGTCGCCGTATTCTCTTTTTCTCGTTTTCATAATTTTTACGGAGTGAAACTCATTTCACACCCCGCTGTTCCCCTCCCATAATCATTTTAACCTATATGGGAATTATATTTCTCAATCCTCTTGACAAAATTCCGTTACGGAATTATAATCAAAATAATTCTATAACGGAATTTAAATGTACATCAAAATGTCGAGAGGGGTATTATGAAAACTTTTCAAAAGAAACCGCCTGAAAATAAAAAATCCAACAAAAAAAATACAACGTATAAATCGTCAAACCGCGGGTGCTCTTACGCAGTCATTGCGGGAGTTATCGGCGCGGTATTGTTGGACATAATTATTATGATTATCGGAATACGCGGAGACAGTCCTGCGCTCAACATTCCCTTTTTCCCGGGATTTTTGATTTTTCTTGCGGTCTCTGCTACTGTATTTCTCATTGATCATTTCAGACGGTAACATTATTTTTTATATAAAAGCATAACCCCGCACACAGCTTATGTGCGGGGTATATTATTATACTCTCTATTTACAAAAGTGTCCTACGATAAACCGGAATTTATACTTCTAATTCGTACAATGCCATAGAATTGCCATTATCATAGTCGATAATATTGACAATCTTAAACCCTGCGTCCAAATATATTTTCCTTACTACCTTTTCATCTAATCGTGTATCCAGTCTAATATATTTTATGTTCCTATCCCTACATATTTTTTTAATCGCTTCAACAACACTTTTTGTCATTTCTCTGTGCGCAAATTCACGCCTTACACAAAACTTATGTAGATATACAGCTTCATATTTAGGTGAGTTTTTCCAATATTCTGAATCACTCCATTGGAGAATAAATGCGCATACGCACTGCCCATCTAAAACACCAATACAGAAGTTTTCTGGTTGCGCCTCTGCTGTGATTAGTTCCTCTCTTGTTAACCACTCATCGCGCCATACACGTAATCCCTTAGTGCGCCCCCAGTCAGCAACCTCTTTCATAATTAAAATTGCTTCATCAACTTTATTGAACAAAATTCTAATATTGTCCACATCAAACGCCTCGTCAAATTCCGATTTATCTTACTGCCAAAACAAATGTTAAAAGGGATTTATTTTATAATATTTATCATTTTTTCTCATTGATAAACACTCTGAACAGCGGCAGGCAGGCGGAGAAGAATTTTTTATATGCTTCGCAGTAATCTCTGTCCTCGCGGGTGCGTTTGCATCCACCGCCGCGGCAAACGGGATAAAATTTACACTTTTTGCACTTTTCCTCTACCTTTAAGCTCTCACGCAGAAACTCGATTGCCCTGTCACAGTGAGCCATAGTGTCAAAATTCTCGTTTTCATCGTTTATATTGCCCAAGAGCCACTCGTCCGTGCAGTAAAAGTCGCAGGGATAAATATTTCCGTTGCCCTCCGCCACGAATTGGTGCATACAGTGACCGCAAATACCGCACTGCTCCGTGGGATTGCCCAAATACAGATGCACAATGTTGTCAAAATACCTAACGCTGGTATACTGACCGCGAACGTAGTCCTTGACGTAATAGTTAAAGCATTTTATAAGAAAATCGGCGTACTGACTGTCGGTCATATAAAGCTCGCTCTCGCTTTTGTCGCCGAACGGGCGCAGACAGGGTATAAACTGCAAATACCGAAAGCCCTTGTTTCTGAAAAACCTGTAAATATCGTCAATATTATCGGCACAGTTTCCCGTGAGAACGGTCAGGATATTGAATTCCACCTTAAATCGTTTCAGCTTTTCGGCGGCGTTCAGTATTTTATAAAAAGCGTTCTCCCGCTTTTCGTCCACACGGAAACGGTTATTTTTAAAGTCGCCGTCAAGACTTAATCCCACAAGAAAGTTATAATCGTGGAAAAACTTTGCCCATTCGTCAGTCAGCAGTGTACCGTTTGTCTGAATACTCAAATAAATCTGACTGCCACGCACGTTTTCTTCTCTTACCTTTTGCACGAAATGGCGGAAATAATCGATCCCCGCAATAAGCGGCTCACCGCCCTGAAAGGCAAACGCCACGCTTTCGCCGCCTGCAAAATCAAGGGCTTTTTTTATTATGTTGTCAGCGGTATCCTCGGTCATTACGCCGAAGCTTGAAACCTCACGTATCTCCGAAACGTCGTGGTAAAAGCAGTATCGGCAGCGCAGGTTGCAAAGGCTTGACGCGGGCTTTATCATTATTGAAAGCGGCGGCATGGTAAACTCCTTTTTAATAACCCCACAGCAAGCTTACTGTGGGGTTGCGGTTTTAATAATATTGATTACAGATTATCGTAATACTCTTGGTTGATTCCTCTGCGGTTGCCCTTAAAGTCCTTAACGATCTCGTCCATTTTTTCTCTCATTTCTTCCGAAATGGTCGGATATGTGGGTGTACGGTTGTAGTTTTCACCGATGTCGTCGCTGAGGATATGCAACCAATTCTTACGGTATTTGTCGAAGAACGCTGAGTTATCGTTCTGAATTCTCTTGTAATACTTAAAGGTGATATATTCGTTATCCGTGAGCACGGGATATGTGTAATCGGCATATTCCGGACGAGCAAGCACGCTCTCAGTGGATACGGTATACTGAATCGCCCTTAAGTTCTCTCGCTTCATATGAAGGATCGGATGCTCGGGAGTATGTATAACGCTGTCGTCCGTTAAGAGCGGAAGCATTGAAACGCCGTCTATGGTACGGTCAGAGGGAAGATAATTTTTCGTTCCGCCGTTGCCCGTTATGCCGCAAAGCTCAATGAGGGTCGGGAATACGTCAACAAGTGTGGCGGTCTGCGTACGCGTTGTGCCCTCTCCCCAAAGTCCGTTGTTATTGCCCCAACGGATCATGCACGGTACCTTCTGTCCGCCGTCATACGCAAGATATTTACCGCCGCGAAGCTCGCTGACGGAGCCCTCCAGCGCAGGACCGTTGTCGCTGGTGAACATAATGATGGTGTCGTCCATAACGCCAAGCTCCTCAAGGGTGTTGAAAAGCTCGCCGAGATAGTAGTCCACCTCTGTAATGCAGTCAACATATGTGCCCATACCGCTTGCGCCGTCCCAATCATCACCCGCAAAAACAGGTGCGTGAGGCCACGGAGTCGCGTAGTAAACGAAGAACGGATCGTCGGTATTTGTTACCTGATCGGTGATCCAATCTGTCATTTCTTTATGTATCCACTCTGTAAGCATGCTTTGGTCTTTCTTGCCGTCACGGAACATCTCGTCAGTACCGTGAACGATCTCATACTCGCCGTTCTCCTCGCGAACATGATAGAACGGGTTCATATCGTTAACGTGGTGACTGCCGTAGAAATAGTCAAAGCCCTGATTTGTGGGAAGATACTCGCCGTAATCGCCTAAATGCCATTTACCGAAGGCGCCGGTATTGTAACCTGCGTTCTGGAACACCTCGGCGATGGTGATCTCGTCACCCAGCATACCGTCAGCGTTTGCACCCATCTCAATGGAATTGAAAATTCTTGTTGATGCAAAGGGCGAAAGCGTGTCGATAGTGGGATACATTACGTTGTCAGCATATCCGCGGAAGGGATAACGCCCCGTCATAAGCGTGAAGCGAGCGGGAGAGCATACGGAATAGCTCGAATAGAAATTTTCAAAGTTTATTCCCTCTTCGCCTATTCTGTCCATATTGGGCGTGTTAAAAATTGAACCGTTAAGCGATGTATCACCCCAACCCATATCGTCCATAAGTATGAAAAGGACGTTAGGGCTGTTTGACGCAGCTTTATCCACACCGTCAAGATAATCGTTATGACCCTCCCAAAGTCTTTCGGTATTAGGCTTGGCACGCAGGTTCATAGTAAGAACATAGAACACGCTCGTTCCCGCAAGTACGACACTTAATATTGCCGTCAGGCTGAAATGAAGCGTTTTATTCTGAAAATGCTTTTTGCCCACAAAAAACAGCGCCAAAGCCGCTATTACACACGGAGCGATAAGCAACAGATTGCCCGCAATACGCGTAAACACGTTGCCTGCGCCTGCAAAAAGCGTGTTTTCGGTGGTCGCCCAGCCTGCAAGACCCGACGAAAATGCACCAAAGCCCGCATCCGCACCCCATATTATGTAATAGAGAACGATTCCCAGTCCGGGAGCACCGTAGCCGATAAAATTCCAAACATAAAGCTTTTTAAAAATAAGAACTCCGAGGATTATAAGCGCCGACACAACGCACATATATGCAACGCTGACGACTGCCACAATGTTGAGCCGCACGATAAGCAGTGAGAGAGCGAGCAAAATGCCGATCGCCATTATAATCATCGGGAATACCTTTTTCGATTTGTCAAAAACAATTCCCTTTTTCATAAAATATCCTCCTTTGGAGTATTTTTTAACTCATTTATTGTACAACATTTCGCTCTTATATTCAATACGCCAAAATCAATAAAAAACGGCGGTCTTTTTTGACAGACTGCCGTTTTTGTAATGTTATTTATGTTTATTCGCCGTAAAAATCATCATTCGTCGGTGTTTCAGGTCCCGGTTCGGACGGTTCGGCAGCTTCCGTCACGTTGGTTGTCGATACTGTGGCAGGCACAGGATCGGAAGGTACTGTCGGTCGCATATCGGCAGTGGGCACTTCGGGTGTCTGAGCACGCGTAGTAGACGGATTATTGCCGCCGACCGGAGCTTGATGGCGCGTAGGCGTAGGCGAGCTCGGCTGTCTGCCTGCCGTGCTGCGCCCTGTAGTGGCAGTCGCGCTTTCCGTTTCACTTTCGGTCTCTGTTTCCGTCTCGCTTTCCGGCTCGGTGGTAGCTTCCTCCTCCGTTACGCTTTCCGTCTCCGTAACGTCAAACGGCGTAATATCCACTTTTTTATAGACACGTTTTTCGCCGCAAGCCGCCAAGGTAAAAAGCAACGATATTATCAGCAATGCCGCCGCAACTTTTTTCATAGCTACATCTCCTTAATATTTCCGTATATCTGCACTGTTTCTAAATTTTCGCTTTCGAGTATGTCCTTTGGGGTGATAACTGTTCCCCCGTCGGAATCTATATCTATGCCCGCGTTCTTATAAACGAACCACACAAAGTGAGCACACTGGGTGGTCACGGGAATATTTTCCGTATTTCTTCCCCAAATTACGCCTGCAAGCAGTCCGTAATAAATACCGATCATATTTTCGTCGGTAAATTGTGCGATTTCATTCCGAATGCTTTCGTCCGCGTCTTTTAATCTTAAAACTGCCACAAGCGGATAATTTTTCCAGTCTTTCACTTTGCCGTAAGAAGACTTTTTGCCGAACATAACCGCCTCGGCAGTTATTCCACGCTGAGCATCCACAACAACGGCCGCGTGACCGTGCCGCCAGCCCAGCGAATGAATGCTGAGCGTTATAAGTATATCGCCGTTTTGTATGTCGGCAAAATCGGGATTTGTTATCCGTTCGCCGTTTTCATCGGTTATCGCTTCGTGACAGGCAAAAACGCCCTCGCGGTAGCAGACATAATCCTTATCCATTAAATAAAACTCTCTGTATTCTTCTATCCTGCCGACATTTCCCTCGGTTATCAGCTTGTCAACGGCAGGCTTTCCCAGCCCCGTCTGTGAAAGTATAAGCTCATAATCAGAGTCGGTGAGAGTTTCATTATAGGCAACTTTCCCGAATACCCCGTTCCATTCCTCTTCGGAAACGGACACGGCATCGCGGTAAGCCTTTTTATCCGTCAGCTCACTTAGTGCAAAGTCGACGGTTTTGAACACCGTCAAGACTACCAGCAGTATCATAATGACCCGTAAAAATCTGTTGCGCTTTTTCATTTTTACTTATCCGTCAAAAAGCTCTTGATTTTCTCGGCGTCCCTATAACCCTTTTCATAGAGCCGTCTCAGGGCATCCTTATTTCGGCTGAGGGTATCCACACCGCAGCAGTCGTCGGGAGCAACTATCAGCACCCGACCCTCTTTTTCAAGTTCACAGGCGTATTTAATATCCTCATTATATTTATCTATTGAGGTCACAAGCAGCTTTGCCGTTTCGGGATACTCCTTCATAGCTCTGTTGAATACGGCAGGGCTTACCCGGTGACGCTTAACGTAGCTTTTAGGGCGAGTGAGCACCAAAACCACCTTGTCACAGCCGTCCTCCAGTGCCCGTCTTATGGGAACAGGGTCTGAAAGTCCCCCGTCGTAGTAAAATCCTCCGTCTTTTTCATAAGCGCGGCACACCATTGGAATACAGCACGATGCCTTAAATGCAGAATATTCATTCCTTTTTATATTCTTAAAGTCGAAATATTCGGGTCGACCTGTAACTGCATCAGTGGCAATTATCTCAAAACGGCATTTTTTGCTTATGAATTTGTCGTAATCAATGGGATCCTCTCCGCCTTCGTCCGACAGTGCGGAGTAAATATAGTCAAGGTCAATGTACGAACGGTTTTTCACAAAATTGTGAAGGCTCATATACTCTCTGCGGAAGGCGTAATCGCTGTAAAAGCGCATACACCGCCCGTGCTGGTCGGCAAGGAAGGATACAATATTGGCACTGCCTGCCGAAACGCCGAGATAATATGAAAAACCCATATTCTCATCAAGGCAGCGGTCAAGCACGCCCGCTCCGTAGACCGCACGCATACCTCCGCCCACGTCAATGTACCCTGTCACGCTGTTCACTCCGTTAAGTAATCGCTTATTACATAAAAATATCAAATAGGTAAGTAATGATTAAATTGGTAAGAGCGATTTGCGAAAAATTTTTCGTCGTAAAAAGGCACAAAATTGCAGTAATTCTTTGTGTATTGCAAGATTTTGTAACGCATTTACGGCGGAAAAGATTTGCAAAGCGCCGCAGCCACATTTAATCAGCGCTTGTCTTAATTTTACCATATATTTCATATTATTGCAAACATATTAACCCTTTAAACAGGAATTATTTATTTTTGGCTGGGAAAAATATGAACACGGCAAAATGTTACGACAAGAAAATCACGCACTAAAACATCCGCTCCCTCTTTGAGGGAGCTGTCGCAAAGCGACTGAGGGAGTTATCGGATTTTATATAGGCTTGCTTTTTACTCCCTCAGTCACGGCTATGCCGTGCCACCTCCCTCGATGAGGGAGGGTAAATTTTATAAGGGAAGTGATGTTTATGTCAACAACCGGCAAGGAATATGACGGAATGACAAAAAAGGCCTCGCCGCCGTCGCCGAAGGTGATCAACTGCGTAAAAGCCTTTTTAATAGGCGGACTTATCTGTACCGTCGGTCAGCTTTTGAATTACGGCTTCGAGCGCTTAGGGTTTTCAGAGGATTACGTTAAAGCCCTGACGCCCTCGGTGCTGATAATTCTGACAGCCATACTGACGGGCATAGGCGTGTTTGACAAGATCGCAAAGCACGCGGGAGCGGGTACGATAGTTCCCATAACCGGCTTTGCCAATTCGGTGGTGTCACCTGCAATAGAATTCAAGGCAGAGGGCATTGTAATGGGAACGGGAGCAAAAATTTTCACGATAGCAGGTCCCGTTATCGCCTACGGCACATTAGCCGCCGTTATTTACGGTGCAATAGCGTATATTTTTAATTTGTATTAAAAGGCGAACAAAAAACAGGTGGTACCTTTTTTCGGTACCGCCTGTTTTTATTTAAGCAATATTATCAAACGGGAACGGGAAATACGGGTCAGTTTCTGTCTCTTCCACCTCGGAAACACTTGCATCCTCAACAAGCTTTACGCTTATGTCAAAGGTAGATGTTTGATAATTCGTATCTATACGGCAAATGGTCAGTGTCAGCGTATCCCCAACTTTTCCTTTTTCGATCGCCTCTAAAAGTGTTCCGAAAGTCTCAAGAGGTGTTCCGTTAACAGCGATTATCAGATCTCCCTCTCTAACGTCTTTATTTAAAAGATCGCTGCCGTTCTTTATATCGGCAATGATTATTGAGCCGGCGGGGAGATTGTTGGTTTTTACGATTATCGAATACACCTGACTTTCAGCCACCTGCATAAAATTAATGCCTAATACAGGTCTGTTAATGACATGACCGTCCCTTATCAGCATATCGACAATTTCCTTAACGGTCGCCGACGGTACGGCAAATCCCATTCCCTCATAGTCGGTGGAGGCTATTTTTGAAGAGTTTATTCCCACAACGCGTCCGTTCTCATCAACAAGTGCGCCGCCCGAGTTGCCGGGATTTATTGCCGCAGTGTGCTGAATGCACGCGACCTGATATCCGACAGGGCTGTTGACGGGTCTTGCTATTGCCGAGACCATTCCGTTGGTAAATGAGCCGAAGAACTGAGTACCGCCGGGATTGCCGATTGCATAAACGGTATCGCCCACCTCAAGAAAACCGGAATCGGCAAATTCAGCCGCCTTTAAATTGGTTGCGGAAATACGAAGAAGTCCTATATCGGTTTTCGTATCCACGCCCACTATGGTCGCATCGTACTGAGTGCCGTCGTGAGTCTGTACCACTATACTTATGTTTGAGCCCTCTATAACGTGGGCGCAGGTGATTATATATGTGGCAGTAGAGTCACCGTTAAGTCCCATCACTACACCGGTTCCCTCGCCTGAGAGCTGCTGTTGATTTCTCGTATAGACGAGAATTCCAACAGAGCTTTCATATATCTTTTGATATACTCCTTTTGCAGAAAGCTTACCGTCAGCGCTCAATTCGTCACCGGACGCAGAACCTCCGACAAGCTCCATCTGCGTGTTATCCTGCGGCGCTTCGTTGCGGGGCGTCTCATCCTTGAAGGCTCTTACGGCAAACATTGCAGCTATACTGACTGTCGCTGCTAAAAAAGCGGCGCAGATAATAACGATTGCTATGATAAGACCCTTTTTCTTGCCCTGAGAAGGCTTCTTTTCCGCGGGAGCCTGAACGTTTTGGTAGATGCCGTAAGGCATATACTGACTGCTTTTGACATACTGACCGTTACCGTAGGCTGGTGGAGTATAAGGCTGTGACGGATTTGTAACGGGGGGCGTGTAAACCGGTTCACTTTCAGTAACCGGCTGTTCCCCTACCGTTGCGTCCTCATTCTCTATCGCTATATCATCACCGGTAATTTCTTCCAATACGTTTTCAGTATCTTTGCTGAATTCTTCATCCATATATGTCGCCTCCGTAAAGAGCTTTATTTTTCTTTATTTATTTAATCAGCGGTTTTACCCAGCACAAAGGTAAAGCGTGTATAACTGCCCTGTACGCTCTCAGCGTAAATTTCTCCTCCGTGCATTTCCACAATGGTTTTTGCTAAGAAAAGTCCCAAGCCCGCGCTTTTTGTGTCATAGCTTCTCGACTTATCCAGCTTGTAGAACCGTTCGAATATTCTGCCTATTTCCTCGGAGGATATGCCCTCGCCCGTGTTTTGAATAGACACACTGACCGCTCCGTTATCATTTTCACCGACCGAAATGGTTATCACACCGTTTTCGTCCGTAAATTTTACCGCGTTGTCCACAAGATTGTATATGACTTGATGAATCATATCGCGGTCGGCGTGTATATATACGGCACCTATATTTTCAAGTCCTTCAACGGTTATATTCTTTTGCTCAATGATCTGCTCAAAGGTGAGCATACAGTTTATTATAACCGATGATATGTCAAAATCCCTGTATTTGAGTTTAAGCTCTCCCGCCTCGATTTTTGAGAGATTGAGCATTGATGTCACAAGCCGTGAGAGGCGCTTCGATTCATCCGAAACGATTTGCAGACATTCCCCATGCCGCTCGGGCGGGATAGTTCCGTCCAACATACCGTCGATAAAACCGCCTATGGTGGTCATCGGCGTTTTCAGCTCATGCGAAACGTTGGCAACAAAGCTTCTTCTTGAGTTTTCAAGCATCGACAGTCTCGTCGCCATTCTGTTAAATGATTGGCATAGCTCCGCAAGCTCGTCGGAGCCCCGTACATTAACCCGCTTGCTGAAATCTCCCTTAGCGTATGCCTTTGTTGCGTTTGACATTTGTCTGAGAGGATTTGTCAGCTTTGCCGTGTAAATGTAAACGACCACAAACGTGAGTGCCAGCGCGAAAAAAGCAGAAGAAAGATACATTTCCAAAATGTTGCCGGCGTAATTTTTGAAGCTGTTCCGAGCGTGGTCAGCGGCAAATACCGCACCTATAACTTTTCCGTTTGCGATGATCGGCGCTCCTGCCAAAAACGTTCTGTCACTGAAAAGTCCCTCTACGGTGCCATCACCGTAATAGTTCCCTTCTTCGACCTGCTCCATAACGTCCTGAGGAACGGTGAATCCTTTGTGAAGTAAACAGACGTCTTCGCTTGTATCTTCACTGTACATGGACATTTCCTTACAGAACACGATCTTGCCCTCAACATTGCATACGAACATATCCGAGTCGGTAGCGTTTGAAGTGATGGCTATATAGTTACAAATAATACGCTTGACAATTTTACGCTGCTCCTCACTTGAATACTCTTCAATTATCCGTTGGCAGTATTCGGCGTTCTCGCTGGCGTTTCCCACAAGCGTATCCTTTTTTCCCTTCAACCAGTCGTTCGAGATAAACAGGAACAACGCCGTAGAAAGCACGATATAGCTTACGAGTATAAGCGAGGTCATTATTGTGAGGTATTTGAAAAACAGCGGAACGTGCGCAAAAAAATCCTTGACGCGGTGATATGACCGCTTAAAAAAATTACTGTTTTTTTCCATGTGTCTCAAACTTATATCCTACGCTCCAAATAGTGCGGAGTTCCCATTCGTCGGAAACATCCTTGAGCTTGTCGCGTAATCTTTTAATATGAACGTCCACTGTGCGGCTGTCGCCGTAATAATCAAAGCCCCAAACGTCATCGAGAAGCTGATCGCGCGTAAAAACTCGGTCGGGATTGCTTGCAAGATGGTAAATAAGCTCCAGCTCTTTCGGCGGAGTATCAATAATCTCGCCGTTCACGCGCATCTCATAATTTGAAAGATTTATCGTCAGCCCGTCGTAACGTACCTCTTTTGTCTCTTCCGTCTTAATGGCGGATGTGCGGCGCAAAACGGCCTTTATTCTTGCGATTACCTCTTTCGTGTCAAAAGGCTTCGTAACGTAATCGTCCGCTCCCAGCTCAAGGCCCAAAACCTTATCAAAGGTTTCGTCCTTTGCGGTAAGCATTATTATGGGCGTTTCCGAGATCTTGCGTATCTCCCTGCAGACCTGCCAGCCGTCAAGCTGAGGCAGCATTATGTCAAGCAGCACCAAATCGGGATTTTCCGCACCGAAGATTTTCACCGCGTCCGCACCGTTATAGGCAATCACGACGGTATACTCATTTTTTTCGAGATACATTCTCAAAAGATCGCAGATATTTTTATCGTCGTCAACTACAAGGATTTTTTCCTTCGACATATTACAATCCCCCTGTTATTCACAGTAATAATATAAACTAAATTTGAACAAAATAAAAACAAACTATATATATTCTTTTAATTATTGCTTTTTTGGTCGATGGAGAGTAACTTAATTTAACGTCTTACTCCATTACGCTCCCTCTTTGAGGGAACTGTCGGCGTTGCCGACTGAGGGAGTTTCCTATACCATCAACTTTTTTACTCCCTCCGTCTCGCTTGCGCGAGCCACCTCCCTCGGTGAGGGAGGGATTTTATTTATGATATTTTGCGTTATTGGATATAGAAAATCCGCGGTAGATCTGCTCGGTGAGCATTATTCTCGCCAGCTTATGCGGAAAAGTCATTTTCGACATTGAAAGGCGGAAATCCGCCTGCTCCTTTATCTCATCTGAGAGTCCGAAGGAGCTTCCGATTATAAAAACTGCGGCACTTTTTCCGCCCAGAGCAATATCATCAAGCTTTTTAGACAGTTCGGTCGAAGATATCTCCTTACCCTCAACGCACATGGCGAAAACATACGCGTTTTTCGGTATTTTTTCTTTAATCAGCCGCGCTTCCTTTGAAAGAGCGTTCAAAAATTCCTGCTGTGAGGGGTTATCGGAGAGCTTTACGGGGTCTATTTCAACAACATTTAAACGGCAATAACCCGAAAGGCGTTTTTCGTACTCCGCGGCGAGCTCTTTCATATGTTTTTCGCGAAGTCCGCCCAATACAATTAAGCTTACGTTCATCATAGTATCATCGCCTTTTCGTCCCACACAGGCTTTGCAACGCGCATCAGATAGTCCTCGCCCTCCTGAGCACCCGCTATCGTCAGCGCAGAAACACTCGTCTGCAAGGCGAGCTGCGGCACGTTGTTTTCACGGCTCAGATGCCCTAAGAAAAAGCGTGTTGTTCCGCTTTTTATAAGCTTTGTGACGGTTTCGGCGCAGGCATCGTTTGAAAGATGCCCTTTAACTCCGAGGATACGTCTTTTGAGCATATACGGATATCCTCCGCATTGGAGCATATTTACGTCGTGGTTTGATTCTATCATAACAAGGTCTGCGCCCGAAAGCGCATCAAACACCCCGTCGGTCATAATTCCCAAATCGGTGGCGACGGCAATTTTGCGCCCGTTTGCAAGCTCGACCGTGTACCCGCAGCTTTCGGCGGCATCGTGTGAGGTGTGAAAACGTTTTATGTGCATACAGCCGATATCCGTGCCGCTGTCGTCCATTATCAGGCACTCTGCCGCATTGTCCAGCGCATCGGTCTTTGAAAGCGCCTCAAATGTCCCTGCGGTCATATGCAGTCTCGCCTTATGCTTTTTTGTAAAAACCCTAATCCCTTGAATGTGGTCTTTATGCTCATGAGTTATGAAAATATCGCGGACAGAATCTGCATCGGCGCCGATACGCCACAGCGCCTGCTCCACCTGCTTGGCGCTCATTCCCACGTCTATAAGTATACTGTCGTTACCTCCGCCTATGTAAATGCAGTTGCCTGCAGAGGATGAAAAAAGAGGACAAAATTTTGCCATTTTGATTTCCTTTTCTTGTATGTATTAAAAATGGGACGGCTTGATCCGTCCCAAAACTGTCGGTTTGCATCCCAGGTCAGACAACTTATCCCACGCTCAGGACGGTGTTTTTCTCATCAGGTACCGTGCAAAGCTCAATGTCCGCGCCAAGGCTTCTGAATTTTTCGATTATATTGTCATATCCGCGCTGAATATGATGGATCTCTTCAATTTCCGTAGTGCCGCGGGCAATAAGTCCTGCAATAACCATTGCCGCACCTGCTCTGAGGTCGTCAGCTTTAACGGGAGCTGCACGCAGCTCTTCAACGCCCTCAATAAAAGACGATTTGCCGTCAACCGTTATTTTAGCGCCCATTCTGTGGAGCTGAGCAACGTATCTGAAGCGGTTGTCCCAAACACTTTCCGAGACCATACTGTTGCCCCTCGCAACAGCCAAAAGAACAGAGAACTGCGGCTGCATATCGGTGGGGAAGCCCGGATGCGGCATAGTTTTTATTCCGCAGTGGTTAGGGCGTTCGTCCGTCCAGACCCTGATGGAATCGTCAAATTCCTCAACATTTACGCCGCACTCAACAAGCTTTGCGGAAATGGATTCAAGGTGCTTGGGGATCACGTTTTTAATAAGCACGTCGCCCTTAGTAGCCGCCGCGGCGACCATATAAGTGCCCGCCTCGATCTGATCGGGAATTATGGCGTATTCACAGCCGTGAAGCTCTTCAACACCGCGAATTTTTATAACGTCCGTACCTGCACCGCGAACATCAGCACCCATTGAATTCAAAAAGTTTGCAAGATCAACGATATGGGGCTCTTTTGCCGCGTTCTCGATAACAGTAAGACCCTTTGCTCTTACGGATGCGAGCATCACGTTTATTGTCGCACCTACGGATACCACGTCAAAGTAAACGGACGTGCCCAAAAGCCTTTCTGCGCGAACGTCCACCATAGCGTTTTCTTCCATAGTTACGGTAGCGCCGATAGCCTCAAAGCCCTTTATATGCTGGTCGATGGGGCGAACTCCTAAACAGCATCCGCCGGGCATCGCGACCGTAGCACGGTTAAATCTGCCCAAGAGCGAGCCGATAAAGTAATAAGACGCACGAAGTAACTTTGACATATCGTGCTCAACAACAGTTGAACGTATGTGGGTCGTGTCTATTTCAAGAGTGCTTTTGTTTATCATTTTAATTTCCGCGCCTAAACGGTGCAGAATTTTTATCATAGCGTCAACATCGCTGATATTCGGGATATTTTCGATCCTGCACACGCCGCGTGCAAGTATCGTCGCCGGAATTATCGCAACGACAGCATTTTTAGCGCCGCTTATCTCGACCTCGCCGGTAAGCCGCCTGCCGCCGTTTATTATGATTTTTTCCAAGGACGTTTCCCCCTAAAATCGAATAAAATCGGTATAATATTAAACGAATACAAAAAGTAGTGTTTCTTAGTCGAAACTCACACATAGGTAGTATAACACATATGTTCCTGAATTAAAAGTGTTTTTTGATAATTTTTAATTTTTAGTCAAACTTACTGAAACAAATGTTTGCAAAAGAGTTGAATCGAAGATGAGAATATTGTATAATGAATCTACGGAATTCCCTCCTTCTCCGAGGGAGCGGAAGTCAGTTCATCTCTTCAGTATTATTATGCAGTTAGAGTCAGTTATTTAAAAGGACAGCGCATATATGGAAAATAAGTTTAAATATATTTTATTCGATTTTGACGGAACGCTTACCGATTCCTCCGAGGGCATTTTCAAAAGCCTTACATACGCCTTTGAGTTTTACGGGCACGGCACACCTACAAAAGAGCTTTTGCGCAAATTCATAGGTCCGCCGCTCCATTACAGCTTCAGTAATTTCTGCGGTTTTTCGGACGGACACTGCCTTGAAATGACGGAAAAATACCGTGAAAGATACCGTAAAATAGGGTATCTTGAGAACCGTATATACGACGGTGTCCGTGAAATGCTCCGGGCTCTTTACGAAAACGGCTTTGTGCTTGCAACGGCATCCTCAAAGCCGCTAAAATTCGTAAATGACATTTGCGAAAATCTCGATATAAAAAAATATTTCACGTTTCTCGGTGCCACCGCCTTTGACAACATAAAAGAAAGCAAAGCTTTTGTCATTGAAGATGCTATGAAAAATTTAGGAGCATCAAAGAACAACACACTTATGGTGGGTGACCGCCTTTTTGATATTGAAGGTGCTCACACTGTGGGTATACCCTGTTGCGCCGTCCTTTACGGCTTCGGCAGCCGAGAGGAATTCGAGGAACATCACGCTGAATACATAGTTGAAAAACCTGCGGATATTCTCGATATAGTTTCAAAAAGTAAGGAAGTGAAATAAATGTCCGCACCGCTGGCAGACAGATTAAGACCGCAGACCGTTGACGAGATGGTCGGGCAAAGACATCTGCTTGGGGAAAATATGCCCCTTAGAAATATTATAGAGTCGGGATATCTGCCTAACCTGATTTTTTACGGTCCGTCAGGTACGGGCAAAACGACACTTGCACGAATAATCGCGAAAAACACCAACCGCAAGCTGCACCATATAAACGGCACGAATGCGTCAACGGCGGATATCAAAGCCATCGTCGGTGAGCTTGACACCTTCGCCGCACCCAACGGCATACTCCTTTATCTTGACGAGATACAGTATTTCAACAAAAAACAGCAGCAGTCCCTGCTTGAATACATTGAAAGCGGACAGATAACCCTTATCGCTTCCACTACGGAAAATCCCTATTTTTATATTTACAGTGCCGTTCTTTCACGCTGTACGGTGTTTGAGTTTAAATCGGTAACGCCCGAGGACGTTGTTCCCGCCGTGAAAAGAGCCTTCCGCTTTCTTGAAAAAGAAACGGGAACTCCCCTTAAAATCGAGGACGGCGTTGAGGAGCACATCTCCGTTGCCTGCGGCGGCGATGTTAGAAAATCCCTGAATTTTGCCGAGCTTTGCGTGCTATCCTCCCCCGTTATTGACGGCGAGAAGACGATAACCCTTGAGAGCACAGGCAGTCTTACGCAGAAAAATACCTTTAGATATGACAAATTCGGTGATGAGCATTACGACATACTTTCGGCTTATCAAAAATCCATGCGCGGCTCCGACCCGGACGCGGCTCTTCACTATCTTGCAAGGCTTTTGGAGGCAGGTGATATGCTGTCCGCCATACGCCGTCTGCTCATCTGTGCCGCCGAGGATGTGGGACTTGCCTATCCTATGATCTTGCCCATAGTAAAATCCGCCTGTGACATTGCTTTGCAGGTAGGAATGCCCGAGGCATCTATTCCGTTGGGTGATGCGGTGGTATTGGTGGCGACAAGCCCCAAATCAAATACAGGCTGTATCGGAATTGAATCCGCCCTTGCCGACGTAAAACGCGGCAACTACGGCAAAATACCGCGGCAGCTCCAAAACAAGCATTATGACGGTGAGGATGCCGCAGAAAGGGGTCAGCATTATCTTTACCCCCACAGCTACCCTAACCGCTGGGTCAAGCAGCAGTATTTGCCCGATGCCATAAAGGATAAAAAATATTACACCTACGGCAACAACAAAACGGAGCAAGCCGCATACGAATACTGGAAAAAAATTAAAGGAGAATAGATATGGGAAAAAGAGAAGATTTTATCACTTGGGACGAATATTTTATGGGCATTGCCCTCTTGTCCTCTTACCGCAGTAAAGACCCCAGCACACAGGTGGGCGCGTGCATTGTGGACAGTAACAATAAAATTATGTCTGTCGGCTACAACGGCTTCCCCATAGGCTGTGACGACGACAGCTTTCCGTGGGACAGAAGCGCCGACAGCGACTACGACACAAAATATCCTTATGTTTGCCACGCAGAACTTAACGCCATACTTAACAGCGGCGGCAGAAATTTACAGGGCTGCAAAATTTATGTTGCGCTGTTCCCCTGCAACGAATGCGCTAAGGCGATAATTCAAAGCGGCATTAAAGAGGTCATTTATATTTCCGATAAATATGCGGACTCCGTGGGCGTGCGTGCGTCAAAAAGAATGATGGATGCGGCGGGCGTGCAGTACAAAAAAATTACGCTCAAGCACGATGAGCTGAAAATCAGCTTCAGAGAAGAGGACATCTGATGGGGAAAAACGACTTTTTTGCATTTGCCTCTCGCACAAAATACATAAACCGCTGGGCGCTTATGCGAAACACACGGTACGAGACGTTGAGCGAGCACTCCGCTGAGGTGGCCCAGCTCTCCTTTGCACTGGCGGCAATAGGCAATGAGCGTTTAGGTAAAGCCTATAACTATGAACGTGCCGCTCTTTTGGGGCTTTTCCACGACGTGCCTGAAATCATAACCGGCGATCTGCCCACTCCCGTGAAATATTACAGTAAAGAGACAAAATCCGCCTATAAAACAGTTGAAAAGGATGCAGTCAACCAACTGCTTTCAATGCTGCCGAAGGATATTCTTCCCGAATATGAGCCGCTTTTTAAAAAGAGGGATGAAGATAACGCTCTTTGGCTGCTTGTCAAGGCGGCAGACAAGATAAGCGCATATATAAAGTGTATTGAGGAGCGCAAGGCGGGTAACGGCGAATTTTCGGAGGCGGAAAAATCTCTGCACGCTGCGATAAATGAGCTTAACTGCGACGAAGCGGCGATTTTTATGACCGACTTTATCCCCTCCTATGAAAAAACGCTGGATCAGCTGAAAAATTAGCGGTAAAACTAAGTTTCCTCCCTCCACGAGGGAGGAATTTGGTTATCTTGTAGGGGCAGGTGTCCACACCTGCCCGTTAGTTACTGATAGAATTTTATTTTGTAGGGGACGATGTGGGCATCGTCCCCTACAAAATTGTTTCTTAAAATTATGTCGAATGAAAAAACGAACTCCCTTAGTCGACTACGCCCCAGCTCCATCAAAGATGGAGCGGAATTTTGAAAACCTGATTATATATTTTTATTGCCCTTCTACGGTAATTATGGTATACTTTATACAGTAATTACTTTTGGAGGGCATTTTTATGCTGTATTTTTATCCTGAGGATTTCGGCGCTGTAGGCGACGGCATACATAACGACTGTGCGGCTATTCAGTCCGCCATCGACAAAGCGTGTGAAAACGGCGGCGGAACGGTAGTTCTCACGTCGGGCAAAACTTATTATTCCGATTCGATAAAATTGGGTAAAAACGTGGAGCTACACCTGCAAAAGGGCTCTCGCCTTAAGGCAACAGATAACATAAACGGCTATATCCGCCCCTGCAATATGATAAACGACCCCAAAACTGCACTCATCGGCAATCCCGTAACGGGCAAGCCGTCCTTCGTGTTTATATACGGCTTTGAGGCGGACGGCTGTTCAATTACGGGCGAAGGTGTTATCGATGCCAACGGACACGCCTTTGTGGAGCGCAAGGACAAATATTATGTCACAGGTAATTTTTATCCCCGCCCCACGGTAATATATATTGAAAAGAGCAATAATATTTCTTTTAAAGATATCACGATCGTCGATGCTCCCTTTTGGACGCTTCACCCTGCCGGGTGTGACGATGTGCTTATCTCACAGATAAGAATTCTCAACGACCTTGACGTGGCAAATTCCGACGGAATTGACCCCGACCACTGCTCAAACGTCCGTATTTGGGGCTGTCATATCGAGTGTGCCGACGACTGCATATGCCTGAAAACCTCAAAGGGCAATGCGGAATACGGTCCCTGTGAAAATATAATAATCAGCAACTGTACGCTTATCTCTACCTCGGCGGCAATAAAAATCGGCACCGAGGGCGTAGGCGATTTCAGAAATATTATAGTAGACGGTTGTGTTATTTCCCGCAGTAACCGCGGACTTTCAATTCAAATCCGCGACGGCGGCAACGTTGAAAACGTCACATATTCCAACTGTATAATCGAGACCCGCCGCTTCTGCCCCGACTGGTGGGGAACTGCCGAGCCTATCGTCATCACCACCTTTGACCGCGATGAAAACACAAAATCAGGGCATATTAAAAACGTTCGTTTTTTCAATATCACCTGTAAGGGCGAAAACGGAGTGCTCATTCACGGCACGGAAGAAAATATGATTGAAAACGTCTCCTTTGAGCGGGTCAGCGTGACGGTAACAAAGACCTCAAAATGGGATTGCGGTCTGTATGACCTGCGCCCGTGCCTTAAATACGGTGTGGAAAAATCGAAAAACTCCGGTTTTTATCTTAGGCACGCTAAGAATGTGACGATTGAGAAATCCTCAGTCGGTTGGGGAAATGTCTGTGACGATTACGCTTATGCCATTGACGCTCAGGACTGCCCAAGTCTTGAACTCATACGTTTTAACGGCATAGACGCACATTAAAAACTGTACAAAACCGATTTGCTGTGATAAACTGTTAATATATTGTTTGCAGGATGATTTTGAGATGGATTTAAAAGCGCATCACAAACCGACTTTTGATAATATTGCTCCCGAAAAGCGCCGCAGAATAATTGAAACGGCAACAAAAGAGTTTGCCAAAAAAGGGTATCACGACGCCAGTATTAACAACATTGCCTCAAAGGCGGGAATCAGCGTCGGTTCAATATACAAGTATTTTGACAATAAAAAAGATTTGTTCTTAACCATAGTCGACCACAGCATCAACCGTATGGAAACGCTTTTAACACACCTTGCCGAAACCGACGAGGATGTTATAATTAAAGTTGAAAAAATTCTGCGCGAAATAATCTCCAGCTCCCGCGAGGACTCGGTGCTTGTAAATCTTTATAACAGTATGACCGCCATAAACGACAAAAAATTAGCTAAGCAGTTTGCCGATGAAATGGAGTCAATGACGGCACGTATCTATACCGAGGCTATCCGTGAGGGACAGAAAAACGGCGAGGTTCGTGACGATATTGACCCGGGAGTTGCAGCTTTTTTGATTGATGACCTTTTTATGACTCTGCAATTTTCTTATGCGGGTGATTATTACGGGGAACGGTTTAAAATTTTCTGCGGTGATGACGCTCACCAAAGAGATGAATTTATAATTGAGCAGATCTTAAAGTTTATAAAATCTGCTCTCACGAAGAAAAAGGCCATATCGGAGGGAAAGACGAATGGGAAATGAAATTTATGCTCTTGCGTTTGACATCGGAACGACCGGAGTAAAAACCTGCCTGTTTAAAATCAGCGACCGCATCGAGCTTATCAGTGCTGCCAGCGAAGGCTACAAGCTCTATGTTATGCCGGGCGGCGGAGCAGAGCAGGAACCTGATGAATGGTGGGCAGCTATGTGCTCCACCTCAAAGACAGTCATTAAAAAAGCGAAGATCGACCCCGCTGAAATTTACGGAATTTCTTTCTGTTCTCAGATGCAGGGTCTTGTTCTTGTGGATAAGGACGGTAACGCTGTTCGCCGTGCGTTCAGCTATATGGACCAGCGTGCCACCGAGGAGTTAAAAAAGGGTATCGCCTACGGTCCGCAGATAGCGGGTGCAAATATCCCGAAACTGCTTCGCTCATTGCAGATAACGGGTGCTGTTGCGGCAAGTGTCAAGGACCCCGTATGGAAATACAAATGGGTGGAGGCAAACGAGCCTGAAAACTTTGCAAAGGTACATAAATGGCTCGATGTTAAAGAGTATCTCATCTGCCGTATGACAGGCGAATTCATAATGACAAGGGATTCAGCCTTTTCAACTATGCTTTACGACATCAGAAACGGCAAACACTGCTGGAGTCCTGAAATATGCAAAATGCTGGGTGTAAATACCGAGCACCTTGCAAAGATAATCGACTGCACCGACAAGGCAGGTACGCTTCGCGAAAAGCAGGCCGAGGAGCTTGGTCTTGTCCCCGGAATCCCCGTATTCGGCGGCGGCGGTGATGCAACGCTTATCGGCGTAGGTGCCGGTGCGGTTGCCAAAGGTGACACTCACGTTTATCAAGGCACATCAGGCTGGGTATCCACGGTTGTTGACAAGAGCATCGTTGATGCAAACGCAATGATAGCTGCCATCGTTGGCGCCGAGGACGGCAGATACAACTATTTCGCCGAGCTTGAAACGGCAGGCAAATGCGTTGAGTGGGTCAAGGATCACTTAGCCCTTGACGAGATCGACGTTTATCTTAATAAACAGCACGACTTTAAGCACAAAAAGGCGGATATGGAGGTCGTATATACCAACCTCTACGACTATATGATGGCTGTCGTTGATTCTATCCCTGCGGGAAGCGGCGGAGTAATTTTCACTCCGTGGCTCCACGGCAACCGCTGCCCCTTTGAGGACTCCAACGCGAGAGGCATGTTCTTTAACATAAGCCTTGAAACGGGCAAGACAGAGCTTATCAGAGCGGTGGTCGAGGGCGTGTGCTTCCATCTTCGCTGGATGCTTGAGGCGCAGGACAAAAAGGTTCCCACCTCAAAGACTATTCGCTTTGTAGGCGGCGGAGCGCTGTCCGATGTGACCAGCCAGATACTCGCCGACTGCACGGGCAAGGTAGTCGAAACGGTTGAAAGTCCGCAGAACGTGGGCTCTGTGGGCGCGGCAGTGCTTATTGCGGTAAGCGCAGGTCTTATAAGCGATATCAATGATGCAAAAAGGCTTATACCCGCATCAAAAACCTTTACGCCGAATATGAAAAACAAATCGGTGTACGATAAGAATTACGCCGTATTCAAAGAGCTTTACAGATCAAACAAAAACAACTTTGAGCTGCTCAACAAGCTTAAATAAAATACAAATTTTGACCCGCAGAACGATTTCTCATTCTGCGGGTCAGTTTTCGCTCCCTTTTTGAGAAAACTGCGAAATTCTGACTAATAAACTCATATAAAATCGAGAAAATCATATTAAAAATTAAGAAAAATTGTGAAAAAACGAGATTTTAGTATGCTGTATGCAAAAAACGGGCGAAATTGGCCAAAAAAGTCAAAAAACTATATTTGCAGTTCATATGAACTTATGATATAATCAAGACACGATAAAAAAAGGAGGTGAGACCATATGCTTGAATGTATTCCGGGAACGGTGCTTAAATTTAACAGTTCTGCGTCCGAGGACTGCTATTCTGTGATCTCGCCGCTTTTGACGGTAACAAAAGGTCTGACATTATCGCAGGTTAGGGCGCTTACGGGTCTGGAGGCTTCCACCATACAGAACTGGGTAAAACGCGGCTGGGTAAAAAATCCCGAAGGCAAAAGATACTGCGAAGACCAAGTCGTACGCATTATCCTTATAAATATGATGCGCGGTTCAATGCAGATGGAGCAAATAGCCTTTCTTATGAGCTACATCAACGGATCGGTTGAGGACAGGTCGGACGACATTTTGCCTGACAGTGAGCTTTTTAACATCCTGTGCAGCATAATATATTTGTGCGAGGAAACCTCTGTCACGGATACGGAATATCTTGACTCGGTTATAAAAAAGCAGGTCGAGCGCGTAAATATTACGGATGAACGATCTCGCAAAAAGCTTGAAACGGCGCTTAGAGCAATGGTGCTTGCTATTCTTTCTACACAGATAAAAGCAATGGCACAGGAGGCATTTGCATTGCTTGAATAAAATGGAGGTTTGGATATGACTGATTTTTATGTTACGGTTTCGCTTAATGATGCATTAAGGCTTATTGACAACGAAATACACAATTCAATAACCGGTGAAACGCTTGACAGATATACGGCATTTAATGACAGCGGCAGAGCCGTGACAGTCTCCGTATATGAAAAGCATTATTACAGAGCGGGTAACCGCCTGACACTCACGGTGACGGCAGATAATTGTTCAGGGCGCACGCATATCCACACAGTCGGCGGCGGAGGAGGTCAAGGTCTTTTCAGATTTGACTGGGGAGCAGGAAACAGCTTTGAGGACTGTGTAACAGTCGCTTTAAGTAAATATATTATAAGATAAAAGGAGGGGAAGGCTGTGGAATTTTTGATACAAAATCAATGGGCTTTGTGGCTTGCCGTGGGAATATTCTTCCTCATAATCGAGCTTGTCACAACGGCGCTGGTGTCGATATGGTTCGTCCCCGCCGCGGTGATAACCTGTCTGGTATCGCTTGTGATGGACTCGATTTTATGGCAGATACTTATATTCATAGCTTTAAGCGCAGTATTTATGGTCGTGTTCCGAAGGATATACAGGAAATATATCAAAAAGGATCGTGACGAAGTACGCGCCGAAGAAAAGCTCATCGGAAAAAGCGCCGTTACCGTTGAAAAAACGGATTCACACGGCGGAAAGGTTCTTGTAGGTGACGTTTACTGGAGGGCGGTAAGCGCAGACGGAGAGCCCATAGAAAAAGACACAACCGTAATTATAAGGGACGTAAACGGTACGACTCTTATTACGGAAAAAGAAAACTAATTATAAAAAGGAGAAATCATTATGCCAGCAATTTTATTCATCGTTGCAATCATTGCGGTAATCGTAATCGGAATCATCGTAGCAAACGTACGCATCGTACCTCAGGCGAACGCCTTTGTCATTGAGCGTCTCGGTTCATATTATGACACCTGGGACACGGGTCTTCATGTGAAAATCCCGATCATCGACCGAGTTGCCAAGAGAGTAAGCCTTAAAGAGGCTGTTGTGGACTTCCCGCCCCAGCCCGTTATCACAAAGGATAACGTCACAATGCAGATAGACACGGTAGTTTTCTATCGCATAGTTGACCCCAAGCTTTTCACATACGGTGTTGAGCGCCCCATGATGGCTATTGAAAACCTGACTGCTACCACACTTCGTAACATCATCGGCGATATGGAGCTTGACTCAACGCTGACCTCGAGAGATACTATTAACTCACAGATCACCAACGTGCTTGACGTGGCGACGGACGCGTGGGGAATTAAAATCAACCGCGTGGAGCTTAAAAACATTATGCCGCCCAAGGAGATTCAGGACTCCATGGAGAAGCAGATGAAGGCTGAGCGTGAGCGCCGCGAAAAGATCCTTCAGGCAGAAGGTGAAAAGAAATCGGCTGTCCTTGTTGCCGAGGGCGAAAAGGAATCGGCTATTCTTCGTGCCGAGGCTGTAAAAGAGGCTAAGATCCGTGAGGCCGAGGGTGAGGCTGAGGCCATACTCAAGATCCAGCAGGCTACCGCCGAGGGTATTGAGATGATCAACAGAGCTGCTCCCGGCAAAGAAGTCATCAGCATAAAGGCTCTTGAGGCTTTTGCAAAGGCTGCCGACGGTAAGGCGACAAAGATAATCATTCCGTCAGAGATCCAGGGTCTTGCAGGACTTGCATCCTCCATCACCGAGCTTGCTTCTAAGGACTGATTTTAAATCTGATATTTTGGCAGCAAGACAAATCAAAATTTAGGGGCAAAAGTGATGTATGAGTATAAAGTTCTGGTGTTGAAGGTAAAAGAATGCGAGGAACCCCTTAACGGTCTTGCAAAAGAAGGCTGGAGATTAGTTGCGATGGTTCCAACAGTTAATCTAATGGTATATGGTGTTGTCGCAACATTAGAAAAAAGATAGAGAATTAAATTTCGGCTTATCGTAAGAACACTTTTGTAAGCAGAGAGTAAAATGATATAACCCGTACATCCTAAAACGAAACGGTAAGGCATAAAAACCTTACCGTTTTTTCTTTAAGCATCTGTAGCACATATCGAATATTTAAGAATAAGCAGTGTTCTATTCGTGACAAACAAGCCTAAAAGTCTTGCTTTTTAGTCCTCAATCACTGTATTTTTTCAAATAATAGCCGATGCACTTGCAAACTTTGATCTTGATTGGCTTCGCGTGTTAGACACGCATGATGGAAATCAGTAAACACCCCAGTATAATGGGCAACCAATCGGGGCAGTGAGTCATCCTGATATAAGATTTCCTCTTTGTCTCCTTGCATCCATATCACGCACTGATTAGAATGATTCAAAAGCAATCTTCCGTTAGAATTTGAAAATTTTAAACTCGTTGATTTATAGTTGCGCCCTAAATCCCAACCTGTGCGAATCAATATAGTACAATCTCGGCTTTGATATTGATGCTCAGCATGATAAATTGTAGTACCATCCGTTTGATCATCCTGCTTTACCAATGTAAAATCAGAAAGCGTTGTTAATCTGGAGCACACGCTCAATGCATTAACACCGCTATCTAAAAAGCTCCCTCCTAAAGCGCGTTTTTGCTCTATTACATTTCTGTTTTCCATATAGGGATCATAAAAGCCGCATTCTACCCGACACAACTCATCGAGACCAAAATTTTGTCTTAACAAATCCTTATTTTTAAGAAACCATTCCACATCTCTCGCAAATGCTGCATGATAGGCAATATGAAGAATTACATTATGCAGTTTTGCTTCTTGATATAGCGTTTCCAATTCTCCAAAAGACATTGTTGCTGGTTTTTCCAATAAAATATTCTTTTTTTGCTTAATTCCAGTACAAGCCAACGCAAAATGCGTAGCAGGTGGAGTTGCAATCAACACAGCATCAATATTTGGATCTTGAAATAATTCTTCGCTATTCTGATAGATGTTAATCCTGTTTTTTTGCTCTGGTAAGAGTTCGGCGAGAAATTTTCCCCGCTTGTTTATATCGGTATCACATACAGCCAATAACTGGTAAATCTCTTGTGTTTGCTTCAACGCTTGAAGCTGAGTAGGGAAAATGGATCCCAGACCAATCACGCCAAGTCGTATCATTTTTTACCCTCCAAAATGTATTTATAAACACCAATCGTTTGAATCTGACGCTCCAATTCTTGTTTTATCTGTTTGGCATCGTTTTCATAACCCGCCCGATCAAGTGCATACTGTAACGCGGCCAGCCCAAAAGCACGACCTGACTGATAGCCTGTCTTTTCAACAATCAGAATGGCCTGCTTGGCCAGTGTGATGCCTTGACGGGTATCTCCTAAAGTAGTATAGGCCGCAGAGGCGGCAGCTAAGGCTTTTCCTAATTCAATATCATTATTACTGTCCTCATTCTGTTGTTTCGCTTTATTAAACCACTCTAATGCTTGTCCCGGATCAACAATACAAGTTGCCTCCGTCATATTGGTGAATAATTTTCCCATATAGGCTCGAAGTTCATGCTCTTCTGCAATATGTAAAGCAGAGCGGTATATAATTTGAGCCTCGGAATACTGTTTTTGAAAGCGATAAATATGTCCTTTTATGCGAAAAAGTTCAATCTGATCATACAAAGTAAGTTTGTCAGAACATAACAGCTGCTCCACAATTGATAAAGCTTCTTCGAATTCACCTTTTAAAAAAAGTAAGTCAGAATACTTCATAAAGACAGTGTTATATATATGATCCGGTATCGTAGTTCTAATCAGAGCCATCTCATCTGTAAGATCTTTATATGCCTGAATGCATTCATCATAATGGCCCAGAAGATGTCTAACTTGGATTTTGAGATAGCGATACATATAGAACCATACGCCTAGATATTCCTGTTTCAAAGGATACTGTTCAATCAAAATTTCTGCTTGCTGCAACTGCCCAATCCTGCGCAAGCGAATCAATTCTGCAAAGACCGCCAGTGCCTGAATTGGCGTATTATGATTGAAAAATGTCGGATTCAAAATGCTGTGTATTTCATTCCAAAATCCCATATTAGCGTAACACTCAACAGCTTGTACGCATTTCTCTTGAATGCTCTCCATACATTTTGGTTCCGTATATATGGCATCTAGAACAGCAACTAAATATGGATAATTACCACCCGCCGGTTGCTGAATAATATAGTCTAATATACTCTCCAATATACTGTTCTTTCTATTTTGTTCCATGTGATCTTTGAGATGCAGCCGAACGCTTTCGTCCACCTTCCAAAGACTTTTTTGTCCCTCTACAGGCAAAAAAATTGATTTTTCAAATAGAATCTGAAGCTGTTCTACACTATAAATAAGCGATTGACGTTTTAAAAGCTCCATAGCGAAGGCTTCATTAAAACACTTAGGAATAGAAAGTATTTTAATTGCACATTTGTCTTTATCAGATAGATGGCGTATATAGCGATCTATCACCTTTTCTCCTTTTTTTAAGGAATTTAAATCAAAATTTTCACCGTCATTTATACTTGATTCATAAATATCCACACACATATCCAGATATAACGGAACTCCTCCGGCTCGTTGTGCAATCGTTTCTACAATCTCAGTGTCTGTTATTGGCACTTGATTTAGAAACCATCTGCAATCTTCAATGGATAAGTTATCTAAAAGGTGCTGATTCAAATAATCATTCCATTCACGATCTTCTTTATCCCAACGTAACCGATCTCTAGAAGCAATTACAATTCGCAAAATGTCTGATGACAGAAACAGTTCTCTTAGCCATTCCTCTCGCTCAACAGATGGTGTTCCGCGTTCTGTTCGCGCCAATAAACTTTCGTATGAATCCAAAAACAGCACATGTATATGCCCTTTGGTCGCTGCATAGGAAATACACAAACCTAGATAATATGGTAACCGTTCAAAAATTTCAAACTCATTCAAATTTATCAGTTCAGCGATTTCTTCCTTATATTTAGTGCGGAATCTTAAATCTTTTATTAGAGAGATACATTTATTCAGTGCAGCCGTGGGTATGCAGGCAGAAGCAGTCCCCAAACTAATTATCTCATTCAAAACATCCACTATAGGAGAAGACAGCATTTGATTTTTACTTAAAATTTCATCGACTGTCATTTTTGCTTTTGCACAATATTGTAATAATGCATAATCAAACAAACCGCAGTCCCCATGAATACCGTTCCGAATTGCCATCAGGATATTAACCGGATTTGCATAGTCGTAAGCATCCAGGCTGATAAATATGTTGTGGAACACATACGGCTTTACAGATGAATAGACCTCCGAGGATTCAAATAAGAGCCCTTTAAGCAATCTTGATTTTCCGATTCCGCCCTTGCCGTAATACACTACAATTTCTTGAGGAATTACGTCCATTTTCTGCACGCTATTAAGAAATACAGCCCTAGGCTCTACACGGTCGGTAAAGATTCTCTGTGCTTTAAATCTTTCTTTTTTCTTTGAAAATTTACTCTGCAACATTTGCTTATCTCCTTAAAATAAAATGAAAAACTATTGTAAATTAAATATCTTCCTTCGAGATACTGACTCATATTCTTCTCTAGATATCTCAATAAACATTTTATTCATTTATATTGCACTTCGAAATGTCAGGGCAGTCGGAACACTCGTTTTACTCTTTTCCATACTTTAGGATGGACAGACAATATGTCTTTTTTAACTATCATTTCCTGCTTTTATGATCATCGTCAATGTCTTTTGCCCAAGCGTCGCTGATTGGCACATTAGCACGCATGGCGCATACATTTTGAGAAACAGTATCAAATACTACCCGTGTGCCCTGACTGTCCGCAGTATAGTCAACAGCGCGGTTTCGGTCTATTCCGAAGCGCTTAGCCGTTTGCACCGCATCGATATTTGCTCCGATGAACAGAAATTCCCAGCCATATCTTTCCTTTTGGCGCTCGATCATCCTTTTCACTTCATCGCTGCTGTAGCGGTGACTTGCGTTCTCCATTCCGTCTGTTGTAATGACAAACATAATATGCGCAGGCACATCCTCGGGACGGGCATATTTATGGATGTTTCCGATGTGGTGTATTGCACCGCCGATGGCATCAATAAGTGCAGTACAGCCGCGAACGGTATAATCGCGGTCAGTCATCTTTGGAATATCAGTGAGCTTTAGGCGGTCGTGAAGCACCTCGCTGACATTGTCAAACAGTATGGTTGATACGTAGCACTCACCGTCCTGTTTTCTCTGCTTTTCGATCAGTGAATTGAATCCGCCGATGGTATCGCTCTCTAATCCTGCCATAGAGCCGCTGCGATCGAGAATAAATACCAATTCAGTTATGTTGTTTGTGTTTTTCATTTGTGTTACCTCCGATAAATTCATTTTGTGAGTTTATTATAATAAATTTACCGAAGTCTTTGGTCGCATAAAAAGCGACAAATCAGGCGCCCAGCAGACTTTGATCAAAGGCGAACAGAGCCTCATTTATCTCAAAGACATTATAATTACTGTTCGTGATGAAATACTCGATTATAATATCGAATTTATTGCTATGAGAAAGGGCAAAGCCCGCCTTCATCAGCATATCCTTGGTTTCCTCCAAGCTTAGCTCTAAAGCAATAGCAAACGCTATCGCCGTTGTTTTGCTTGGATGATAGTGAACATCACTGCGTATCTTGGAAAACAGCTTTCTGTCCACATTCGCCTTTTTATAACACTGACTGTCTGTCATACCCTTTTCGTCGATTTTACGAAGTAACATTTCAGAAAAGCTCTCGTCGATAGTACCCAGCGCGCTCTCCAAATCGAGGGGCTTTTGTGCGGCAGTCGGCAAAGAAGCAGCCTGCGGATGTACTCTTTCCATCCCGTAAAGCGGCTGACTCATCTGCACTGCCCGCATTCTTTCAAGACGGGCATCCCTGTGCCGATCAACATAACGGTCGTCTATGTACGATTTGATCTCCGAAAACAGTTTTTCGCTTATTTGATACGCCGCTTTATCGAAAATCACCATATACACCAGCATATCGTTCTCCAAAAGAAACGAACTGATAACGTCCATAGCCACCTTCAGCGCCGGCGCCTTCGGATAGCCGTATACGCCTGAGGATATAAGCGGAAATGCAACGGACCCACAGTTATATTCTTTAGCAAGCTTCAAGGATTCCCGATAGCAGGATTCCAGCAGCTCCTTTTCGCCGTTATGACCGCCCTTCCATTTAGGTCCGACTGTATGGATCACATATTTGCAGGGCAAATTGTATCCGCCTGTTATCTTTGCCTGCCCTGTTCTGCATCCGCCCAACCTCATACATTCAAGCAGAAGTCCTCCGCCTGCCGCTTTGTGAATGGCTCCGTCAACGCCGCCTCCACCAAGTAAAGTTGAGTTAGCCGCATTGACAATGGCGTCACATTCTATTTTTGTTATATCGTTCCGTACGATCTGCAGGGGCATTCAGTATCCCTCTCTCTTTAATAATACTCGACCACGCCTTTGATTCCCTCCGGAACATATTGCTCCGTTAAGTTCACTATATCGGATGATGCGACAAATTCCGTGCGATATTCCCCAAGCTTGCCTTTTACTTCCACCTGCTTATCCAACGGACAGTCAACGATCTTAACAGCGCTGTATTCACAGTCGGAAAGGGCGGTAAAATCGATACCGTCACTGTAATCCAAAATCAAACCGTATCCGTTAGCGGCATATAACACGTCATAATTATCAATGATAGCGCCGTGCAGGTTCAAATACTTATACCCCGATGCGGTTTTTAGATTTATACCCCTTATATCGGTTTCCGACAGATCAACAGTTGCTTTTTCCGACTCGTCGAATGATATTGTCCCGTCTTTGGATGTTTCTCTCAAAGGGTTTGCTGCAAGATCAAGATAAGTCAGATTGTCCTTTCCCTCCATACCGGATATTGATCCGATAAGATTATTCTCTGCCGACAGCCCTTTAAGCTGTGTGCATCCCGACAGAGGCTGCAATGACTCAACAAGATTGTTATCTATGTTCAGATACGTCAAAGTCGCACAGCCTGACAGTGCGCCGATGTCACTTACAAGATTGTTTTTCAAATACAGATTTCTAAGATTTTCAGACGACTTTGCAAGAACCGAAATATTGTCTATTTGATTATCGTTTAAAAACACGAAACGTAAAAGGGTCGTATTTTTTAAAGCATCAATAGTTGTAATACCGTTGCTTCCGGCCTGTATTTCTTCGAGTTCAATACAATTCTCAAGTCCCTCTAATGAGCTGAGCTTATTACCGTTTACGCACAGCGTTTTAAGCCTTGTGCAAGCTGACAGCGGCATTAAATCGTCAATGCCGTTGCCGTTCAGGCTTACGATTGAGAGCGCAGGGCACGATGCCAAGCTGTCAATGCTTTTTATTGAATTATTGTCGGCATACAGCTCGGTCAGTTGACTGAACTCCGAGAGCATATCAACATCCGAAACGGACGTGTTGCTTATATTTAGCTTTTGCAGCGTATCAGCCACCTCGGACAATTCGTCCAAAGAGTTCAGCGCCTTGTTCCCGCTCAAATCAAGATTGTACAGTCGAGTCAAAGCGGCATAATCTATGCTTTTTAACTGTTTTTCAGACAATTCGCAGTCCGACAGTCTGAGAATTCCCAGCTCGGGAAATGAAAGGAAGTCCATATCAACGTCGGGTAACGTACAATTTTTTAATTCGATCCAGTCAGGATTTTTAAGCTTTGAAAAATTATTTATGTCCTTTTCGGTCAATTCGACATTCTCAATACGAATGCTGTACGCACTTTTTTTGATTTTTTCTCCTGCAATATTGACATAGGACATTTTTATTATCAGCGTGACGGCGCAAATCAGGAATATTACCGCGGCCGCAACAATGCCTAATATGCACGTACGCTTGCCTTTTTTGCTGCTATCGTGCTTTTTAACGGGTTTTTGTGACTTTTTATGAGATTTTTCTCTTTTTGCCGTCGCAGCCTCGGTTTTGATTTTTTCTTCGCCGTTTTCGGGAGCTTCTTCAGCATTCGGAACAGGTTCTGTATTATTGATTCCGATAATTGCCTTGATCTCGCGAATCATTTTCTCCATCGCTGCCGATTTATTTTCATACGCGGCATAACGCTGAACGTTCGATAGATAGAAATTAAAATCGTCCTTTAAAGCACAGTTTTCCAGCATAAACGGCATTACGATCTTATTCCCGTTGATAGCCTGATCCAATTCCCGAGGCACCCATTTGGATAATTGTGCTTTTTCAGACAAAATCAAAACAAAAGCCTTGCATCCGCGAATAGCCTGCGGGATCTCGGCAGCATAGCTTGAACCTCCCGTGATGGACATCGGTGCCATCCAACAGGAAATTCCGTTCGCTTCCAATATGGATTTGACCCAATTGGCATCGTCGAATTCTTCTGCTTTATAACTGATAAAAACATCCTTAGTTTCCACAGGCATACCCTCTTTTAATGATTACTGAATACTATCAATTTATCCTTTTCATCAAGCTCCACGGTGATTTGCGACTGATCTCCGCTGAACAGGAACATACGGCCGCCCGGCTTTACATATCCCAACGCCACCGTGGGATTATACACACCTGTTTTAAGCGATACATCTATAGACTCCTTGTACACAGCGCGTATAAATTCTTCCGCGGTGCACTTTTTCGGTATTTCATCAAACAGACGGTTCACTTTCTTAGTATATATTTCCTTGCTGTTATAGCCGTCAGAGTCATCCTCATCATATGTCAATATATCCGTATAGAAATCAAACAAAGCGTCTTTTTCGCCTATTTGTGTGATCATTTTACTAATGTATCTGTTGCTGATAACAACATTATTGACACTGTAGCTGTTGACAATATCGTGGTGCTTAGGATCAATTATCTCAACGATAACGTCTATGCTTTCGGGGTCAAACTCAGATTCGTTATCCTCTTTTTCTTTGATAATATCCTGTACATAAATGAGATTTGCCAAAGCGTTGGCGTCTATATCCTCATTCAGCGCCATATCATCGGAAAGGATCAAAATACTGGTATCCTCATTATTAGCTTCAACGAACTGTTTTATTGTATCACATATTTTTTCCCTATCATATATGCTTGCGGGAACCGTGTCGACCACAAACGGATATTCCTTATAGAAATCCATTTTTTCAAGATTTTTCTGATCGTCGATTACGACTATCCGAAGTACCTCGTCATCGCCGTTTTTATATTGCCATTCATTACAGAAAGCGGCAAAGCCCTGCATAATATCGCGGCATTTGCTGTTATGTCCTAAAATTATAACGTTTTTGTTTTCGATCCAATAATTTTCATTCAGCTTTACGGCATAATCCGATTTTGAAATACGGCTGACGGTATGTATGTCATTCTCTGACTCCGCAGAAAAATAGTGATACGCCTTATCGCCGTATGTCATATATGTCAGCGGAATTGCATGTTTATGGTCACGCATATATTCGGGGATAAAATCCTTATCCGCCATAACTTCATGCTGTTCCGTAAAGAACGCAGCTCCCTTATTTGAAAACAGCTCCTTATAAACAAGATTGAGTTCGGGCATAAGAGAGAATTGTGAAAGTATCTGTCCCAGTATCTGATTGACTCTGACAGGGATAATATTGCATTTTCCCTTTTCTTCGTCGCTGCGAACCTTTCTTTGAATGATTTTGTCAACCAACCCATAGGTCCAATCATCAGTTATTTCAACAATTATTCTTTGATTATCGTTTGAGTCCGCTGCGGCGGTTATGTCGGCAACCTGCATAAGCGTTTTAACCGTTTGGGAATTTCCGCGTTCATGCTCCTCCATACGCTCTCTGGTTTCAAATTTACAGACAGTGTTGTTAAAGTCACTGCCTAAGATTATAACGGTTTTTGCCTGCTTTAAGGAAATATCATTCAACTGCTTTGATGAAAAAACATCTCCTTCTCTGACTATAACGGTAATTCTGTTGCGCAAGCGTTCCTTTCTGACCGTTAAAAGTCTTTTTATAAGCGGCAGCTTCTTACAGCGCTTTTGAAGCTTGTCGTTTTCACGGGCAACCGTGTCGGAAAGACGTTCCGCGATCTCTTTTTCAACTTCATTTTTCCTTCTGTTGACCAAAACTACGACATTTTGCTTTTCATTGCAGTACAGCAGATCATTGACGATCTCAGACGCACGGGTATTCCAGTTAAGAATAACCACATGATCGGACATATGCAGCTTTCTTGCGCCCGCATTTGAATTCTCGATGAAATTTGAGATGTAATTGGTTAAATAACCGATAACTGCGCCGGTAAATGAGATCATTCCGATAAAGATGATAACCAAGCACACAACAACAAGTGCAACCTTCGCCTCACCGATATCCGCTACAACGAATTGTATGCAGCCGGCATCCAAAATCATTGTTACCGTACAAAATGCCGCCTCTAAAAAACTCATTTGCTCGGTTCCCGAGAGAGCCATATTGCTGATCACGACTGCGGCAATAAAAAAGAAAAATACGTTAAAAAGTAAAATGGCGGCCAAAACTATCTTTGCCGGATTTTTAGCGATTTGAACGCTGAGCCACTCTTTTATCCGTTTTACAAAAGCAATATTACTGAACATTAATATCCTTCTATCATTAAATTATTTGCACTGTCATAATGAACAAACAGCGGCATATTGTCCGCTGTTTGTTTTTTTTAAAGTCTTATTAGAATATATCTCTTTTAAACTCGTCAAGAGACTGACCAAAAGCAATGGCCAATGCGTGCTGCTTTTCCGCACAGTCCTTGCAAATGATCTGCTCATCATCGTTAAGAAGGTCAGATACAATATTGGGCTCATAACCTGCACCGATAAAGAACTTTCCGCAATCGTCACAGGTGTGTGCAAGCTTGGGCACAAAGACTACGGCCAAAACTACTACAAGTACAACCGCAACTATAGGTGCAATTTTTTTCATGTTGACTACCTCTCTTTTAACATAAATAAAATATTTTGTTATTTGACTGAATTAAATTCTTTCAGTCAATTTTAACCGTCATTCGGTTCACTGAGCGTGATGGTGCCGCAAAATTGCGGATCAAGCGGCGTTTCCGTATTCATAAACGGAGTCGGCTTTGTCAGAACGGTTCCCTGTGATAACGGATAGTTTGCTACGTAACGCAGGAATCCGTGTCCGTATTCGTCATCACGGAATGCAGTTATGAGCTCTTCACGCTTTGCTGTTGCAGGCTCATTGATGAGATAGGCATATTGGATCTCGACCCATTTTGCCATACCCTCGTAAATCTCAAGACGCAGATCTTTACCGTACTTATCGGTAATTGCTTTATCGTTCCAATTTAAATACTGCCATATATGAGTAAGCTCATGCGCCATTGTAAGCATGGACGCTACACGCGGCGAGCCGTTTTCAACCATCAGCGTATATCCGTGTCTGTCACTGATGGCTACACCGAGAACTCTGCCGTCGCTCTTGGGCGTGGGGATAAACGCCTTGCCCAAGCGCCTATGAAGCCTCTTGGAGTTAACCATTTCCACCTTAATACCGGTGTTGATCTTTATTCCGTAGAAGGTCTCCATATTTCTCTTGACGTCCTCAAAGATTTTACGGAACTCCTCGCCTGTTTTGATGGCGGTTTTTCCGCAATTGAGGCATCTGTCTCTGCCGTCCGACAACGTCTCATATTCAACGCCGAAAATTTCGGCTCCGCAGAAATCACAATAGCGGGAACCGGACTTGGCGGGCTCAAACGTCGCCCCCACAAGATCTGCAATTTTCTTGCCGTCTCTGGCCTGCTTTAATGAGTTGTGCGCCATCCCCATTCCGGACAAATAATCAAGCGTTCCGGGCAAATCAATAAACGGCATTACGCTTTCTTGACCGTAAAGCATATAAAAACGCTTGTGATACGGCTTGCGTTCAACGGTTTTTATTTTTTTGACCACCTGCTCGTCTTCGGTAACATACGTTATTCCGTCGTCCGTGGGCTCTTCCGTCGTTTCTTCTGTCGGCTCTTCCGTTGTCGGCTCAGGCTCACTTTCCTCAGCTTCGCCCCCGGGCGTTACATCTGCATGTACCTCAGAAGCATTCTTTTCCCCGTCGTCACCATCCTCAGGAGAGATTTTGGAACCGTCTGAGGGCTGTTCAGCATCCGTGTCAGGCTGATCTTGAGTCCCGCCCTCTTCGTCGGAAGGCTCCACCGATATTTCGGCTTCAGGAGTACCGTCAGTCTCACCGATTTCACCTTCGGTAACGGCAGGTTCCTCAGCAGGTGCTTCTTCCGCGGTCGGTTCGTCCGCCTTTTTCGGCTTTTTCTTAAATAATTTCTTGAACAGGCTCTTGATTTTATCGATTATCTTTTTAAAGAAGTTCCGAATCGCTGAGATCACTTTTTTGATCCCTTTCTCCTTCGGTTTCTCTTCACCTTCTACAGGTTCGGTGAAGGTGATCGGCGATTTTGGCTCCGGTGGAGGATTAAGGCTTAACTCCAGAGCTTCCGCATTCCAATCCAGATAATCGTGTATGATTTCAAATATTCTTTGGAGATTTCTCTCTACCGCTACCGTCAAACCGAGATCAAGCTGGCTGTCCTCAATGATGTAAATCGAATTGCTTTTGATCTCATAGCCATCCCCGTTGACGGAATATGTAAGAGGCTTGACCTCCCCGCTTTCATCTAAAAATGAATCATCAGTAACGGCGCAGATATACGCCTGATTTTCCGCAAAAATCGTTTTGAATACTTCATTGAAAAGTACGGCAAGGGTATATCGGATATTGTCATTTACTTTTCCGTCAAGCTCCGGCAATTCAATGCGCAGGATCTCTTTATTACGGTAAATTCGCTTGGGTATACCGTTCTTTTCGCCCTCAAAGGAAATATGCTTAGCCGTAGTAAAATCGTTATACCGTCCCATACGGTAATAGCCCGAGGTCGCGACGCTTATATCCGCAAACTCTTTTACCACCTTAAGTCCTGCAATATTCTGCTGTGCGCCAATCTTTTCGGATGACCTTACGCCGTGGATAGTATATTCACGGGTCTGTCTGTAGGTCGGTCGACCGGAAATATGGTCTGCGGCTCTGCGTACAAGTACCTGTCCGTCTGAGGTAAGATGCTGCATTTCATAATACTTGCCTCCGAAGGTAAAGAACTGTCCCGGCAAATATTTTTGATATATATGTCCTCCCAGCTCCGAGCCCAAATAATATCTCTGCCCTTTTTCATCCTCGGCAACATAGCCGGCGGATTTAAGCTCCGACACACACATTGACAAAAACGCAGGATCTGCAATGGAATATACTGTTTCGGTTTTCCCGAGCTTTAAATTAAAGGACTCTTCCACTTTAATGATATGGTGGCTTATCTGAATATCATTGAGTATTAAATTCCTTGAATATACTTCATTTACAGCCTGTTCATAAGCTTCCGGCAACTCTGCCAGCTCCGCAACAGGCGCATAGCAGTGATATAATTCATACCAAAGCTGCTTTTTTAAATCGAAGATGTTGATCCCGATCAGAGAAAGCTCTTTTTCTAAAACCTCGGCGCTCACTGCATAGGTGCTCATCATCAGCATGAGTTTTAAAACAGTATTGCGGTTGCTGCGTACATAGTCCGCAACAATATACGGGATCGCTTTGGCGTCTGCCTCAAAAATAGAAGCGTTTTCTGCCATATAATCCTTTAACAGATATTCGGAAGAAATAACATTTACAAAGCCCTGTTCCGTGGCTCTGGTGGAAAAATCACGAAGGATCTCGAACATATTATATGCTTCGTCCTCAACGGTAAAATATCCGTTCTCCTCCACTTCTGCGCTCCAGAAATTCGGAGATGTCAGGAAGCGTTCATCCATAGCCTCCTGAGAAGTGGGAAGACTTGCATATTTAGTCAAATCATAATAATACTGTTTATCGATCCAACGAATATCCGTAACCGGAAAAGCCTCGCCGCCATACCATTTGGTCTTTGAAACCTGATTTTTAAGCGCCGCAAAAGAGAGCTCGGTGCCCATTCCCAAATAACGGGAAATGTTAGGAACGATTCGGTGATGCAGATAATCCTCATCTGCCTCCCAGCACATATATGACGAAGTACCCAAGTGCTTTTTGGTAGCGGATACCTCAGTGATGCTCGTCATAAGAATATGGGACATGGCATCGACAAGACCGTCGCAGTTTTTATCGCACAGGCAATATACTATGCTTTTATCCTCATCCGCTCTGCATTTCTTGACGATCAGATTAAGACCGATCTGAGCGGTAGAAATCAGCTTTGAGGGCTCAAGGATAACAACGTAGCCCACCTTCTCAAGGAATTCCGAGTTAGCATTGTGCAGTTCAATATCATGTACATCGGATCTTGTAATAATACCGATGTCCAGATCCTGAGCCTCGGAATTCAGCACGCCGATATTCCACATAAACGGAATATTAGTCACTGCCGCGATTCCTTTTTCCAGCCAATCCTTTATATCATCCTCAATGGAATGTCTGCCCAATATGACTAAGACCTTTTGGTGACTGAGCAGCGTCCGATTCATCGGATAAAATGCATACGGGATCAAATCGTTATAAAACGGATTATTAAAAAGTATGCTCTTACCGTTAAGCAGATCCAGTGAGGAGTGAAGATAGTTGTGATCTATCGTCACACCGGTTTTATTCAAAGCTTTGATATATGAGGCAAAGTTGATAATTTTTTGATCCTCACTTTTTTCAAGCTCACGTACGATTTCATCCGTTGTTACATCATAATCCAAATCGTTGTTAATGCTTGTGTTTTCAGCAAGAAGCTTATCCTTGAATAGCGAGCGCAAAAACTTTCTCAGCAAGGAATAGTTGACGGTTTTATAAGCGTCCTCGTCCTCGCCCAAAACCTTACTGGAGTATTCTCTTTTGGTCAAGCCGTCAAGATAAAAATACAGCTCGCTAACTATGATAATGCCGAAAACGGGGTAAAAAACAGATTTCAACAGACCCTCAAAATAGAATTTGCGGCTTACCATCATAAGTAACGCCGAAAGAACGATAGCGCTTATGTAAAAAACCTTTAACAGACTTCTGACCTGTACATAGTTTTCTTTTATGCACCATTTATTCCTTTCGGAGAAAAACTCATAAAAGTTTCCTGCGATCTTAGTATGCAGGCTGCTGTCCTGCTTAACCGTTTTGGACATAATTCCGATGCAGATTTTCTTAAATGTCAAATACACTAATATAATGAATGCATTTGATATAAAGAAAATCCAAAAAGTCAGGTTAAGGCTCTGTAGGAAGGAATTTATGAAGCTGGCTATTTGTATAAAAAGCGCACCGAGCTTCTCGGGCATCCAGGAAAATCCCGCTAAAAGCGATATCCATCTCGGGATATTCTTGATAAGCTTAAGCAGCCATTCGTTGATAGAATTCATCATCAGCATTGCCATAAAATCATAGATCAACGCAATGACCGGCATAAAATACTGCTTACTGCGGTCTGATTTGGTAAGATTCACCTCATACCCTGCAAGACAGAGAATAACAAAAGGAAGAACTGCCAAAAGAAGCTTGGCAATATCGATAATTGTCTCAATCATATAGTTCCTCCCGCGTTAATGTTATCGCTTCCACGTAATCCACCGGAATATTGACTATATTTCCGGTTTGCATAAATTCTACTTTATTCGGAAGTCCGGAGTAAGGCATATCGTAATCATAATGCTGTGCAACGGTAAAATCATAGTTGTACGGTTCTGCATCCGTAACGGTTCTGTAGTTAGCAGGAACGATCTCCGCAAACAGTTCATTCGTTTGGAGCATACATTTCTCTATATCGTTTTTATGTAACTCCAAAGTATTGTATTTTTGTTTTTTGCCTACTTTCATATAGTTAAGCAAAGAATACTTTCGCATCACGTTGCAGGCATGACTGAGATACTCTGAAAACTTATTCAGACCGTGTTGAATATCTGCCAGTATGCCATGCATCTGGGCATTAAAAGACTTGAACAGCTTAATCAGCCGATGCCTTAAAACAAACAGATAAACCAATCCTACAAGGCTGAAAAGTCCCAAAACGATCAACGTCATAGCAATAGAAAACAAAACGGACTCAGATGTATTTATATTTCCGAAAATCAGCGGTAAAAAGCCTATTAAATACGCTGTGACGGCAAAGAGTCCCACAAACAGAGTCTTTTTCTTTGACATTCGCTGACCGATTGTGTTACGCAGCTCTTTATCGGCATTTTCAAGCTTTTTCATACAATTTGCAGTGTCAAAAAGCCGGGTCGTAACGGTCTCTACCATTTTTTGCTCTTCGTCCAGCAAGTTAATTTCAATATCCTCTGTCTGGAACTCGTTCATTCTTAATGCCCGTTCATCTTCTATAACGGAATTTCGATGAAAACTGTTTTGAACCGCGGATTTCACCGCACGTCTCGGTTCACGCAAAAAGCGTGTGAATTTTATCAAAATGTCATGGTACTGAGAATCCCAAAATACATCTTCTTGCGTCGGGCAATCTCCTGACAGACCGATACCGCCGTACTGTGCAAACAATTCCTCAGTGTTAAACTCCGAATTTGTTCGTACGGGAATTACCACATCCGTCTCAAGCTCTTCTCTGACCGTCTTATAATCGATGGGCTGCTCTAATCTTTTGTCCAAGCTTTTGGAGATATTGTCTATTCTTATAAGACTTGCAACCAGCTTTGAATTGTATTGACGGAATAACTCACCGACTTTTTGAGGATCCATCTCAAGCTTTATGTTATAGACTCTGTTTGCACGCAGTGCTTCGCCCGGATAGGGAGTACCTGCCAACAGTAAAATTAAAACAATAAAGCTGAAATATGCCTTTTCGCTTCTTACACCGTTTTTATACGGCATATCATACAGTATATACCTCAAACGGTCGGGATACAGATTGTCCTGATAAAATTTTGAATAATCAAACTCCGTGTGCTCTTTCCATACAGTTTCAAAAATCTCCTGTTCGGAATTTTTTGAGCGTTCCGCTACAGCGACAACTGATTTTGGATAATTAAACAGTTCTCCGTCCGGTAAAAAGCATTTAGACAGCAGTTCATATTTATAAGCGCGATAACGGTCGATTTCAACCTCGAGCGCCGATAAAGACCGTTCTTTTAAGTCGGCGAAATACTCTGCATCTGCAACGTCCGATAAATCCTCAAGATAATCCGTTTGAGGTTTATTTTTCATTTGGGAACCGCACAGCCAAGCGGAAAGACGCATTAAAGGATTGCTCATCGCCTTTTCACATGATGCTTTTTTCCGTTCCCTGAAGCTGAGTACTTCATCCACAGAGCTTAATTCGGACGGCAGATGCTCTGCCCCCACATAATCAAAAGGATTAAGCCTGTATGTATGCTCCTCTTCCCAGGTGAAGCTGTCGTTGATGATCAGCGCCTGCCATTCGTCTTGCCTATTGATCAGACTTTTAAGCGTCGGTAATGCCTTATCCAGTGAATCTGCTTCAGTATTCCATGCGCAGAAAGCAACATCCTTGCTTTTTAACAAGGGCTTAATATACATATTATATTTTTCTTTGCAATCTGATATTATATGCTCATCGCAGATTACGACTGTCAACATTTTTTCATCTCCCGGAACGCTTTATTGCCTTTCGGCAATAAAGCGTTTGTTCATAATGTCGTTTATTAATCAGTTTATCTCAAAATTTGCCAGCCTGTCTTTGTATTTGAGCAAGTCGTTCCTTTTCAGCAATTTTCCGATTGCACTGCGTGTTGTATCAATAACATCATCAGAGAAAATTCCCGATCTCAGGCGATCGTTATTCTTCTTGTAGTTTTCAACAAGAAGATTAAACTGATCTATCAAATAGAGTGCCACCTTTGCTTTTACGGAATCTTCATTTGAAGTGCATATTCTCATTTCGCTGGTTACCATTTCAATAATGGCTTCGATCATCGTTTTCATCTCAGCGTCATCCTTGCTCTGAACAGGCAAAGAATTGCAGTACATGAGAACAATTTCAAACAGTGAGATCTTGTCGTTTGCAAATTCATCATTTTCAAGGTTAGCGATTTTTTTGCGTGAAAGGGACTCAACAGCTCTGAAGAAATCCGATTCCTCATAAGAGGTAAAGCCGTTCATACGGTTTTTAAGGCGGATGTCAGCTATATAATCACGCAATACCGACACAGCGAGACGGTCGAAATACAGTGAATTCAAAACCTCGTAAAGGATATCACATTTAGTGCCGTTGGAAACCTTCAAATCAACCTTGTACTCATCCTCGTTAAGATAACGGTATACCTTATCATTGCGATCCTCATCGGAAATCGGATAGAGCTTGATACGGTCATAAATAAATCCGTAAATCATAGATTTATGAATCTTTTTCATAAGACGCTTCTGATAATCGATATCAAGTTCAGGCAGCGTGCAAATAGCATTCCAGCGCATATCGGCGTGAGGCGTAATGATCGCGCTTGTTCTGCTGTCAGGACCGATCTTATCCATATAAGTCTGATAAATTCTGAAATAGTCGCCGGCTCCTGCGTATTTGCTTCCCTCACTGCCGTAACCGACCTCATCGAACTCATCATAGTTCTCATCCAAGGTGGGAGCGCACATCTTAGCTATCTGGATAGGTGTTATGTTATAAACCGAGCGGAAGAAATGAAGCTCATACTTGGAAACCGTGTCGGACTTAATAGCCTTGGGTATAAAGTCGGCAACGCGAAGTCCGTTTCCGTCCTCGGTGGAAATACTGCACGCAATAGCTGCGACCTCGCGCTCCTCATCCTGATCCTTTTTCTTGATGCCGGGGCTTGCAAGGTTATTACATCTTTGAATGAGTCCGGAAATGTATTTCTTGCGGTTGTCGGCAGATGAAAGCTCATGGGATTTAGCAGCTTTCAATGATTCGCTTGTTTCGGAGATCTCCAGAGCTGCTTTAACGTCATACTCCAGCTTGATAGCCTGAAGAATTCCCTTTACATTGATACCGTCACAGCTCTTTTCGACTCTGCTCTTGAAATATTCAATGATAACATCGTCAAAGATATCCTCGGTGGTCTCAAAATCGAAGGGATTGACATTTTGACGTGCTTCAATATAAGCATTATTGCGGAGAGCTTCAAATATTTTGCCGTATAACGCTGCCGCATCGGGACCGCTGTCCACCGGCTTCTTTGTTATGGCGTTAAGATGATTCAAAAGCTTGGGATCTCTGAAGAGATAAAGGATATGGTCGCCCTCAGAGAATCTTAATTTGGTTACGATATCGTCTTTTTTGCTCTCAATAGACGGTACCTTGTCCTCAAAGGAGCTGAAGAATTTACGGTACTCATCGCTTAACGCCGTAACAGCGGGAATGGCAACCTCGCAAACCGCATAACCGATAATTGAAATGTAGCATTTCTGTACGGTTTCGAAATATCCTCTGAGCTGTTCCTCACAGGCGTCGCCGTCATCGCTTCCGCCAAACAGATTGGCTTTGTCACAAGAGATGCACATCTCTTTCAGGTTATTTTCCTTACCCAATGCCTTGATGCTCTTGACCTGGAATTTCTCAATATCAGTTCCGCTTTCGGTAACACCCGCCTTGATGCTTTCCAAAATGCGCTCAAATTCGTTCATATCCGAATCCTTTTTGAACTGAGCCTTTGCTGTTTGTAAAACGTGAAGCAGCTCATAAAGCATATAGCGTACGGCATTCGGATGCATTGCTTTTCCGTCAATGGAGATGAATCTCTCAAGCATAAAGTCGCCTAAGCCCTCTTTACTCACGGGAGATTTGCTTGTGAACACACCGCGTGCAAAGGTGGTTGCAATTTCAGCCAGACGGTCTCCGTGGCACAGGGTCTCCAAATCATCTATGGCGTTGTACTTGTCCTCATGAGTATTGTCCTCGGCCATAGTCGGAGCCTTAGCAGACATGAGGCTGTCGTTAAAGCCGGAAAAGCCCGTCTGTATCTTCTTGTTGACGACTTCTTCAATAAGTCTTGAAAGGTATGCTCTGGCAACCTTCTGAGTCGATGTAAACTCGGCTTCGCCGCCCTTTTTGTTACCGATATGGTCGATAAGAGTTTTAAGCTGTACTCCGCCTACTGCATTTGCACCGCTTCCCTTTGAGATCTCTATCTCTTTGGGAATAAGGTACTGCTGCCACAGCTTTGCCGTATAATTATCACCCGAAGCCGCATCCTTGCCTTCGTTCATAGCATTTACATAGGACTTTTCAAGCTTTGGCTCAACGCCTCCGGCATTGGGGTTGTCAAGATATTCCTTCAGTTCTTCTTCAAATTTTGCATCATACTGAAGCCATGAGTTCTTCATAAGCTGCTTGCGCTGATTTTCATCAAGATTCTCATCCGAGGATGAGCCGATAAGCGTAGCTCTTGCCCAGTTGAGCGCAATGTAATCTCTGATATTCTCATAAGGATAAACAAGCGCAGACGCACCTACACCGCCGAAACGGCATCTGCCCAAGGTTTCGGGGCTTATGCACAGCTTCAGAACGTTATCCTCCATGCTGTTTGCGCGGGTACTCATAGGACCGATATTCTGCTCATAAAGAGAACGGGAAGCAAAATCAAGGTACTGCTGAATGTCCGGCATATTACCTGTATTGGCGTCCGTACGGTCCATAAGGAAACAGAAGTCAAAGGGCAGACCGCTCAGCTTCTCGTCACCGGAGGACGTACCGGGCAGAACCATATGAAGATCCTTATAGCGTTTTAATTCAGGAACCGTATCAAAGAAGCCGCTTCCCTTCATCATGAACGCATTGACCTCTTTTATAGTAGCGTATCCGTTGCAGCGGACGCTTTCGCGCTCGCTCTGTCTTTCTATGACCGTATCCATTACACCGGGCATGATCAAGAAGCCGCGGATCATTACTGCCGCCTCGGGATAATTTTTCTTTATGTAATGACGGATAAGCATACCGACTTCCATGGCAATACCCGAACCGGTGCCGCCTGCCGCGGTAGAGGCAATGACGACTCTGATAGCCTGCTTAAAGTTGCCGCCGTCTTTCAGGAAAAGATCGTCAATAGCTCTGTATAAAAGGGCAATGTGACCCTGCTTTACAGTGGCATTAAGCGCCAAACGGGAAATTGCACGAATCTGACCGGCGCCCTCAGATATGGGCTTATCCTCCAACATCTTATTTGCCGGGAACCACAGATCGTGTGCCTCCTTGTCGTTCTTTAAATACTCTCCGACAGTGTTAGTAGATGATGTCTGAATGGCAATAACCTTGCCGCTCTTATTGATTTTTATCAAATCGTTGACGTCGGTATCCATCGCCACAAAGCGGATATTGCTTGTGTCATCGTTTTTGCAAAGATCGGCGACACCTGCGACAACCTTTGAGCCCTGTCCGCCTAAGCCCACAAAGAGTGTCGGCGCGTTGACCTTATTTGGCTGTAATTTTTCATTAAGCATTGTAATCTCTCCTATATTTTATTTTGAATTAACATATATTTTGCCTACGACAGAAACCCCTTTATTATCAACGACCTCTATCGTGGTACCGTTTTTGATAAAACCTTTATATGGATTATCGTTATTATATTCCACATTATTAACCTTATAATGGTCAACAATGGCATTTTTTGCTTTTACACCGGAAACCTTTATTTTTGCTTTTCTGCCGAACATTTTCATAACGGTAGAATCCTTTTCCGCCGACATCGATAATGCACCGTGCGGGAAAAGAGTCATCCTCTTACCCGGTCTTACCGTAAGTGTTTTTTTCTTGCCGTCGCCGTCCAAGACAAGCTTCATTTTACGGGGCCAGGCTTTTCTGGTAAGAATGACCGCTATCAAGAAAACGATTGCGGCAGCAATAACTATCCACGACAGCCAGCGCCAAATTGCGCTGTACCACTGAACCTCAAAGCTGACGCTGTCTTTTTCAGCCGTCTCCGTTCCGTATTCATCGGTATATGTAACAACGGCTTTTAAAGTGTATCTGCCCGTTTCCGGCTCCACGTAGTTTCCGTCTTCATCACTGCCTATATATACATAGTAAGCGGACTCGCTCGGTACAGCCTCATAACGGTACGGAATCTCGTTAGAGAAATTAAGGGAGAGTTGTGTCTGAGCCATCTCCTCCTCGGTCAAAGGACGGTCATCGAGCTTCACCGAAATTTTAATAGGCTTCCAGTCGGTATTCTTTTTTGTGTTGTACCATGACTGCGACTGCAAAACATCGGCAACGACCTCAAGATCCGCCTCAGGATTGGTTATTATTATGGGGAGCGGGAAAGCGCCGGGGTCGTCCCTGGTTGAGATCGTGTAATCCTTTAAATACGTACCCTCTACCCAAATCTCAATAGCAGTATCGGGCTCCAAGGAAATCGTCGCTCCGTTGGGATATTCCTCAGGCTCATCGTCATCGGATTCCTTGATTTTGGTTATAAGCTTTACATCGTTACCCATCAGCTCCGCATCGGTAACATCCTCGCCGGTAACGCTGTCAACGATGGCACTGGTCAAGGTGTAATCTCCTGCGCTTATCATGCCGGATGAAGGATCAACGACCTGCCTGTCACTGTTTGTCAGTGTGATCTTTATATCCACATCAGGTTCATAAAAGATTTGTATTGCGTCCGCTCCGGAGTAATTTAACGTGTATGTGCCCTTTCGGCAGGCATCAAATGTAACGACCTGTCCCGCAAGACTTGTGTCCACCGGCGCATCGGTATAAATGCCTCCCGCCGAGATCTCACTGTATTTACGCTGTCCGCTATCCAGCGTAATTTTTATTTCATTTCCGTTTTCATCTGTCAAGGATGTGATTTTTGCATTGGAGCCCTGGGCGAAAACGATCAGGTTTTTCATTGACAGATCCAATGTCAGCGTAGTCCCGTTCAACCTGTTGCTCGGAAGGATCGAGCGCTGGAATATAGAGTTGCAAATACCTATCAAGTCGTCCTTGAGGCTTGTCTCCGAAGATTTCTTTGCATAAAAGCCTTTGGACTCCTCCGATTTCAACTCCTTTGCGTTACCGATACCAAGATACTGTATCTTGATTTCCTCAGAAGCCAGAGAAGACAGTTTCGTCTGAAGATCAACAGAGACGGAAGGACCCTTCCTCTCCTCATGATCAAATGCTCCGTCCGTCAAAACGATCAGCCATTTGTCGGTAGCGTTCGACTGTTTTAAATAATTATATGCTTCCTTTATCGGCTCAAAGGGCGTGCTGGACGGCGCGGGCGTGTAAAGATCAGAGATCTTGTCAATGTCATTTTTGTTGTTGATCTCGATCGCCGCATAGCTGCCTCCGCCGTTTGGCTGTGATCCGTCGGTCGTCACTCCCCACATTGGGAATACACGCAGTTTGTCACTGTTGTCATAATTAAGCATAGATGCAAAAATTTCCATAGCATATTTTGCACGGCACCATGCTTGATTCGTATACATTGACCCTGAATTATCAAAAACCACGGCTATTTCATAGCTTTTTACCGTCTTGCTTGCCGTCGCTGCAGTCGCCGTAAACGGCACAGCTGTAAATATGCCTACAAGCATCAACAGAATCAAGAGCAACGAAGAAATTCTGAAAATAATTTTTGAATGTTTTTTCATAGTCTTCCTCCTCATTTGTTTTACGGAATTTTTTGCATAGGATTGATAGAGTCGAACCCTAAATCACCCTGTTTTTATATTTATAAGGAACTCTAAACAAAAAAATATTCCGATTTTAAATTATTTTGTATATTATACATTTTTCGACCGTATGTGTCAATTAAAATGATCCTTTTTTCATCATTTTTCAGTCTTCTGTAAAAGTATATGCTATATGGAGACAGCGCCTCCACCGAACCGATAGAAGCGCTGCCGTGTTTTGTGATAAACCTTTATGTTACTTAGTGTTATCCCCTGCCGAAGAACTCAATATATACGGGTGAGAGACGGTCGGATATGAGAGAATACAGGTCGGGAATATGGGAATATTCCTTGCAGTCTTCTGCTTTCGGCAGCAGCATGACCGCACGGACGGAAAATCTGCTCTGTTCCACGAAAAAATTCCCTCCGTGGCACAGACAGACGTTTCTTACGAACCTTAGTCCCCGTCCGTATTCAAGTCCTCCGTACGCTCCGCCGCCGCTTTGCACCTCTATTTTTATGTGCGATGCAGTTTCTATTGTTTTTGTCGTCACAAGCCGCTCTCTGCCGTAAAAATAAGCGTTTGACAAAAGATTCAAAACAGCCTTCATAATAAGCCTTGCGTTTCCCGCCGCAGGGGACGTGTCGTTGCCGCAAAATACGAAATTCGTTCCCGTGTCGGAAACGAGAATATCACAGGCGGTTGTGGCGTTTTCCGTAAGCGCCGAGACGTCCACTGCTTCATTTACAAAATCAATTTTCCCGCCCAGCTCCAAAGAACGTAGTGTCTTGTATTGCTCACGCATTTTTTCGCGGTCGTCTATTTTAAAAGAGAGGTCAAACAGATCCTGCAAATTTTCACGCATACAAATATCCTCGCCGTAATAATCGCCGCTTCTCACTTACGCCGCACCTCCTGTCCGTAAAAATCAAGTTTTTCGAAATATTCTTATTGAAATTTTATACCTATTTACGTCAAATATTCATTATTTTTTGAACACATTGACAAATCTTTCACACATTTCCGTATTTTTCAAAATTATACTTGCATATTCATAAGGAAAGATATAAAATAATATACGCAGTAGTATGCTACTAACTAAATACGCATACTAAAATAATGTATTCTTTATTTGGAGGAATTCAAAATGTCAGTTAAAGTTGCAATCAACGGCTTCGGCCGCATCGGACGCCTTGCTTTCAGACAGATGTTCGGTGCAGAGGGCTACGACGTAGTGGCTATCAACGACCTTACAAAGCCCTCAATGCTCGCTAACCTTCTCAAGTACGACACCGCTCAGGGCGGTTACTGCGGCAGAATCGGCGAGAACCTTCACACGGTTTCCGCTGACGACGAGGCAGGTACTATCACGGTTGACGGCAAAACTCTTAAAATCTATGCTATGGCTAACGCTGCTGAGCTTCCTTGGGGCGAGATCGGCGTTGACGTAGTTCTTGAGTGCACAGGCTTCTACTGCTCAAAGGACAAGAGCATGGCTCACATCAACGCAGGTGCTAAGAAAGTCGTTATCTCCGCTCCCGCAGGCAACGACCTCAAGACTATCGTTTTCTCGGTCAACGAGGATACTCTTACCGCTGATGATCAGATCATCTCCGCTGCTTCCTGCACCACAAACTGCCTTGCTCCCATGGCAAAGGCTCTTAACGATTATGCTCCCGTTCAGAGCGGTATTATGAGCACGATCCACGCTTACACAGGCGACCAGATGATCCTTGACGGTCCTCACAGAAAGGGCGATATGAGAAGAGCCCGCGCAGGCGCTGCCAACATCGTTCCCAACTCAACGGGCGCTGCAAAGGCTATCGGTCTTGTTATCCCCGAGCTTAACGGCAAGCTTATCGGTTCTGCACAGCGCGTTCCCGTTACCACCGGCTCAACAACTATCCTTACGGCTGTTGTTAAGGGCACTGACGTTACCAAAGAGGGCATCAATGCCGCTATGAAGGCTGCCGCTTCCGAGTCCTTCGGCTACAATGAGGATCCCATCGTTTCTTCCGACGTTATCGGTATGAAATACGGCTCACTCTTTGACGCTACACAGACAATGGTTGCTAAAGTTGCCGACGACCTCTATGAGGTACAGGTAGTTTCCTGGTACGATAACGAAAACAGCTACACCAGCCAGATGGTTCGTACTATCAAGTACTTTGCAGAGCTTTGATCCGAATATTAATTAAGTAGGTTATCCTAAATTACGGTGACCCCCTTCTTGTTTGCGGTAATTCACGCTTTGCAAGTTTGGGGTCACTTTATTTTGAAAAAAGCGATGAAAGTCAAGAGGAGAAGATTTAAAATGAAAAAATATGACATTTCATATATGGCAAAATGGGCAGGCATCCCGGCAGTTGTTGCCATTGTAATAATTGTGGTGGCTACTCTTAGCGCGGGGAAAGGTCAGCTCATTCCCGGTATTGCTGTTTTTGTAGGAATCGCTCTTTTTGTTACAATTCCAATGGTCTTGGAGAGCAAGATGAAAAAAATTGCTGCCGAGCTGGAAAAAGACTTCCCGTCTCAGGGCTTTAATTATCAGTATAAATTTTCTGCTAACAATGCAATATATTACATTGACCAGGGCGGAAAAATGGGCGTAATTTATAGCTATAATCCTAACGAGCTTCAGTTTGTTGATCTGAATCAAGTAACAAATATACATGTAAATGACGGCAAGTTCGGTATGGGTACATCAAGAGTATGCTGTGAGTTTTTGCTTGAAGGCAAAAAAGTGCGTATTGTCACTCTCAAGGTAAACCGTGGTACGCTCTCTATGAAGGACAAGCGGGTATTAGAGGCAATTTCTAAGGCAGACCAACTTTGCCATATGATAAGCTCCGCTAAGATCAACGCAAACTCATAAATATGGATTACAGTTTTTTTGAACGCCTTTTTAACGGAAGCAGCATTGCCCGCGGTGGCTTTACGCCTAAATGCGATGTGTGCAGAACACGGACTCAAATACAAGGTTTCCCGCAAATATTTTTGCTTCCGGTCTATCAGGATAAGGAATATACTGCTTCTGCCGAATACTATGCTAAGGTCTGCCAACCTTTATTGCAAGGAGGCTATATTTCCGTTGGGCAGCGGGCTTGCCGAATGTGGCAGCTTATGTGCCCAAAGTGCGGGGCACGGGCTGTTTTGGTAGTGGATTTTCTGCTTGTACGGGGACAGGAAGTGACAGAGAAAATAGAGGTGTGTGATTATGCACCCCTTGCCAACCTGTTAAGCGGCTTTAACACGGGGACTACCCAATATTCTTCGTCGGTACAGTCTTTTGGCTATGAGCAGGTTATCAGGACGGATCATCACCGTCGGTAAAGAGTAATATCAGTCACCGCTTCGTGCAGTATAAGCATAACAGTATGGCGAGGGACAGGGCAATGCTCTGTCCCTCGTTTTGCAGTTAATTTTTGTTGAATAAACACTGTCAATATGATAAAATGACAAAGGGAGGAATATATATGCCTAAAATAACGGAAAAAATCGTATCATCCATCGTAAATTTGGGAACAAAGATAGTAAACGGTGTTTCTCAGGACGAGGCTCAAAGGGCTTTAGGTGAGGTGACCGTCACCGACGGTATGCCCGAAATTCTCCGCCGTGCCGCCGCTGAGGGAGCGGTACTTCTCAAAAACGACGGTATACTGCCATTTCGCGAAAACAGCACGGTTTCGCTGTTCGGCAGAGTTCAAAGGGACTGGTTTTTTACGGGCTACGGCTCCGGCGGAGACGTTAAAAAGCCTTACGGCGTTGACCTTGTTGACGGAATAAAAAACTGTGATCAGCTAAATCTAAACATTGAACTTGCTGAAATATACGAAAAATGGCGTTCCGAAAACCCTGTTGACCACGGCTATTGGGGTCACTGGCCCAGGTTTTATCCCGATATGCCGCTGACTGATGATATTGCGAAAAATGCCGCCGAAAAATCAGACTGTGCCGTATTCATAATCGGCAGATCTTCAGGTGAAGACCGTGAAAACGCCCTCGAAAAGGGCAGTTATTACCTGACTGACGACGAGCGCAAAAATCTTGATATAATAACAAGTTGTTTTGACTCGGTCACGGTGCTCTTAAACATCGGCAGTATTATTGATATGTCGTGGATAGAGGAATACGGCGACAAAATCGGCGCTGTGATGATAGTATGGCAGGGCGGAATGGAGAGCGGAAACGCCGTCAGTGACCTGCTTTGCGGAAAAGTATCCCCCAGCGGAAAGCTCTCCGATACAATTGCGAAAAGCTATGAGGCTTATCCGTCGGCGGAAAGCTTCGGTAATAAAGAGTATAACGAATATGCCGAGGACATTTTCGTCGGATACCGTTGGTTTGAGACATTCCGGCAGGAGGATGTTATATATCCCTTCGGCTACGGCTTGAGCTACACGGATTTTGAGGTCTCTTTGGATAAGTGTGAAAAAACCGACGGCGGAATTACGGTTGAATGTACCGTAAAAAATGTCGGTGAGCGTTTCAGCGGTAAGCAAGTTGTGCAGGCTTATCTGGAAAAGCCCTGCGGTGCTTTGGGAAATCCTGCCCGTGAGCTTGTGGGCTTTGCAAAAACCAAAGAGCTGATACCCGACGAAAGTGAAAAACTTAAAATATTTGTCCCCAATGAATATTTCTATTCCTATGATGACAGCGGAAAAAGCGAATTTGCTTTTTCTTACGTATTGCAAAAGGGTGAATACTCACTCTATCTCGGTTCGGACGTTCGCTCTGCGGAGAAGGCTTGGAGTTATTATCAAGAGGATACTGTTCAGACGGAAAAGCTTGCACAAACATCTGCTCCGCAAATACCCTTTGAGCGTTTTGTCCGCACGGAAAACAGACTCGGCAAGGAGCCTGTAAAATGCCGTGAATATGATCTTAGGCAAATAATTCTTGATAATCTGCCGTCCCCTGTACCTATGACGGGCGATAAGGGATATAAACTGTCCGATGTTAAGTCGGGCAAAATCACTATGGAACAGTTTGTGGCTCAGCTTGACCTTGACGAGCTGGAGGCAATATCCCGCGGAGCATACAAAATGGACAGTCCTTTAGGCGCAAAGGGCAACGCGGGTGCACTGGGCGGCGTAACCGAGAGTCTGAGGGAAAAAGGCGTTCCGCCTGTTATAACCACCGACGGACCGTCGGGAATAAGGCTACTGAGCTACTGTTCGCTTATACCAATAGGCACTTTGCTTGCCTGCTCATTTGATACAGAGCTCGTAAAAGAGGTTTATTCACTTATAAGCGGCGAGATGAAGGAAAAGGGCAGTGATGTCTTGTTGGCGCCCGGTATGAACGTACACAGAAATCCCCTTTGCGGCAGAAACTTTGAATATTATTCCGAGGATCCCGTGCTGACGGGACTTATGGCGGCGGCGGCAGTTGAGGGAATACAGTCGGCGGGCGTTTCCGCCTGTCCAAAGCATTTCGCCTGCAACAATCAGGAATACAACAGAACGGGCAACGACTCGCGTGTCTCGGAGAGGGCGCTTAGAGAAATATACCTTAAAGGCTTTGAGATTTGCATAAAAAATGCAAATCCAAAATGTATAATGACCTCATACAACAAAATAAACGGCGTTTGGGGACACTACAATTATGAGCTTTGCCAGCGTATTCTGCGTGATGAATGGCATTATGAGGGTATGGTAATGACCGACTGGTGGATGCGCCCGTCAAAAAGTCCCGAATTCCCGAAAATACGTGACAACGCCTACCGTGTACGCGGAAGTGTGGACGTACTTATGCCCGGCGGCGACCGTGTGGGTAAGGCTAAACCCGACGGAACGCTCTTAAAGACATTCGGCAAAGGATACGGCATAACCTCAGGCGAAATGCAACGCACCGCTATGCGGGTCTTGATCCTTTGCCTTGGGTTTATAGAAGAATAACATCAGACATACACAAGAAAACGGACGTGCTGTTTAAGCACGTCCGTTTTAGTTTATTTTATTCTAAGCGATTTTAAGTATTCCTTTCGTTCTTCGGTGATGCGGTAACTTTCGACTGCTTTTTGAATCGTTTTGTTATGCACCCATTTATCCAATCGGCAGTTTTCAAGATAACGAACAGCGCTGTCATACTGCTTGGCAAGCGCAGTCGCGAAGTACCACGCTATCATCATGTTGACATAGTATTCTTCGCTTTTAACGTCTGCAACAAGCTCAAGGTACTCCTCTTTGAAATTATCATCAAGATAAAAGCTCATAAGCATTTTTATGCCGAAACGGATAGTATATGTATGCTCTGACTTTATCCATTCCCTGATTTTACGGAGCAGTTCTTCAGTGTGCTTTTTGAAAATCGGCGGTGACATTAAATCGCAGGTCGCCCAATTGTCCACATACGACAAAAAGTTATCTATTGCCGTTATCAGCTTGTCATAATCCTTTATTTTTTCAAGCAAAAAGCCGTGGAGATTGTTTTCCTCATAATATTTATGGGGAAGGATTTTTATAAACTCTGCGGCATCCGCTGTTTTTGCAAGCTCCTTGGCAAATTTTCTAAGCTCGGGAGTACGCACCCCGATAACCGTTTCGGGTTGGGCGGTCGGTATAAGCTTTGATTGGAAATCCTTGTATTTTAAGTCCTGCAATTCAAAAAGACGGTTTTGAATTGATTTTTCAATATCTTTCATAAATCAATAAAGGGTTTTTGAAAGGATAAAGCACACCCAAAGAGCGACTACAAAACACCCTTCAGCAGGGATAGCCAGCTTTGTATACGGACATTTCCAGCCGTGGTCAACGCACAGGAAAATACTTCTCGTCACAAACACCGTGGTGGAGAAAAACAGTCCGCCAGCAAGAGAATAGACAGGCGTTCCCAAAGCTACGGTGAGATAAAGCAAAAAGGCGCCCAATGCAAAGGATATTCCGCCGTAGTATACGCGAATTTCCGTCTTGCCCGCGTTATCAACAGGCTTAATGGAAAAGCTTTCGGCGTTTTTAAGCGGACTGACAATAAAAACGATCGCCATACCGAAGAAATACCCTACAAGACCTATCACCGCAATGCTTGCGGGGACATTTGTGAAAAATAACTCTTTCATGATTCCAACTCCTAATTTTTTTTATTTAGAAAATCTGCCAAGGCAGAATATTCATTGGGGATTTTGCCGTCAATTACGGCGGATAGGCACATTTTCAGAGCATCTCCTATTTGCTTGCCCTTGAAGCCTAACCTTATTAGGTCATTACCGTTGATTTTTAAATCTTTAACGGAAAAACATTCTTTTTCGGAAATAATCTCATCTATTATTCGGTAAATCTCGTTATAGAACCCGTCGCCTCGGTAAAAGCGAGGGTCTTGCGCTAAGTTATCGCATTTTTTTATTTCGACAAGGTCGTAAATAAGCTCTTCACCTATCTGCGACATAATTCTTTTTATCCTTTTTCGGTCGGGCGCAACGCTTTGCTCAAGCATAATGGGAGAATCGTGAAACGCCACAAGGGTCACGATTTTATTTTTCGTATCGTTGTCAAAACGTAAGCGTGTGAGTATCTTTTCTGCCATTTCTGCGCTCTTTTTTGGGTGACCGTAAAAATGCCTTTCGCCCTTTTCGTCAAAATGAGCGGTCAGGGGCTTGCCGATATCGTGGAGTAGCAGGCTCATTCTGATTATCGGGTCGGGTCGGGAACGCTCCAGCGCCTTTATGGTGTGGATGTAAACGTCGTAAATATGATGGCGGTTATACTGTAAAAAACTTACACAAGCCGAAAGCTCGGGAATAAAAACGCCTATCACGTCGGAAAATTCCTGCAAAACGCCGTACGCGTTTTTACCGCATATTAGCTTTACCAATTCATCGCGGATACGTTCCGCAGATATGTTTTTTAAAAGTTCACGGCAGTTATGAACGGCTCTTTTCGTATTTTCTTCAATTTTAAAGCCTAAAACGGCGGAAAAGCGCATTGCACGGAAAATTCGCAAAGCGTCCTCGTGAAATCTTTCTTCAGGGTTGCCGATGCACCGTATGGTTTTATTGTTTATATCCTGTATGCCGCCCACAAGGTCACAAAATCCGCTGTCAAAACCGTAGGCTATGCCGTTCATAGTAAAATCCCGGCGTACAACATCGTCGGCAAGGGACGTTGAAAAGGTCACGCTGTCGGGGTGGCGGTTGTCGGAATAAACCGATTCACAGCGGTATGTGGTGATCTCCACAGGCTCATTATCTATCAGCACCGTCACCGTGCCGTGCTTTATGCCCGTTTCGATAACGCGGAAATCAGCAAAAGCCGCCTTCACCTGTTCGGGTGTGGCATTCGTGGTGACGTCGATATCACCTATGGGCGCACCCATTATGAAGTCCCGCACGCTGCCGCCTATCAAAAACGCCTCAAAGCCGTGGGACTTTAACGTCTCTACAGCTACTCTTGAAGCATTTTTGAAACCGCTTTGCATTGTTAAATCCTCTTTCAGATTTCGTAAATTTCGTTTGAAAGTATAATAAGCTGCTCCATAGTCAGCTCCTCGGCACGTGCCGTAAGGGGAATTTCAGCATTTGACAGAGCTGCAGACAGTTTATCTTTAGCTATCCCCATTCCGCTGCAAAGGGAGTTAAGCACGGTTTTTCTCCGCTGACCGAAGGCCGCACGGACCGTTTTGAAAAACAGCTTTTCGTCTTTTACTCCTAAGTCCGCCCTATCAGTTAAATCAAGCTCAATAACGCAGCTATCCACCTTGGGTGAGGGATAAAAGGACGTTCGCGGAACGTCAAAAAGCTTTTTCGCTTTCGCGTAATAATTCACCGCCACGGTGACAGCTCCGCTCTCGCGGGTTCCGACCCGGGCACAAAGTCGGTCCGCCGCCTCCTTTTGCACCATAACGGTTATTTTGGAAAAGGGCAGGCGCTCCTCCAAAAGCCGCATTATGACAGGCGACGTGATATAATAGGGCAAATTGGCGCACACAAAAATCTGCATACCGCCAAAATGCTCGTCTATGAGCTTTTGCAGATCGATTATTAAAATATCACCGTTTATGAGCGTAAGATTGTCATACCCTGCAAGGGTTTCGGAAAGTACGGGAAAAAGGCGTTTATCCAGCTCAACGCACACCGTTTTGTCGCACCGTTCCAAAAGCTCTTTTGTGAGGACTCCCACGCCTGCGCCGATTTCAAGCACACCGATTTTAGAGCCGTTACCGCTTGTCTTTACGGCTTCTGCCATTCGCGGACAGACAGTCGGATCAACGAGAAAATTCTGTCCCAATCCCTTTGAAAAGGTGACTCCGTTTTTGCTCATAACGCTTTTTATTACGGAAATGTCCGTAAGCGTGTAATTTTTCTTATCCAATATATTTGTCCTTTACTCTGCCTAAAATTTCCATACCCTCGATGATTTTTTCGTCGAAGGGCGTTGAGAAATTCATTCTGAAGCAGTTTGTTTTTTCATTATTTATCATAAACGCCGTTCCCGGAACGAGGGCCACGCCGTTATCAATGCAATCCTTAACAAATCCCAGCATATCAACGCTTTCGGGCAGCTCACACCATACGAATAATCCGCCCTCGGGACGAACATATTTTACAAAATCTCCCAACTTTTCATCAATAAGGTCGCACATAAGATTTAACTTTCGGCGGTAGATGCCGCGGATATTTTCAATGTGTTTTTCAATGTCACACTGCTCCATCCATTTATCAACGAGCATCTGCGAGAACACGGGTGTGTGAACATCCGCCGCCTGCTTACCCACGGTCATTTTTGCAATTATTTCATCGGGTGCGACAATATAGCCCACGCGGATACCCGGTGCCAACAGCTTGGAAAAAGAGCCTGCGTAAATGACTATGCCGTCCTCGTCAAAGCTCTTTATGGGCGGTATATCCTTACCCGATACGCGCAAATCACCGTAAGGATTGTCCTCTAAAATCAAAAGTCCGTATTTTTTGGCAAGAGCATAGACAGCCTTTCTCTTTTCAAGACTCATGGTAGCGCCCGACGGATTTTGAAAATTTGGGATAGTATATATAAGCCTTGGATTTTCCGCTGATTTTATTGCCCCTTCAAGTTCTTCTATATTCATTCCGTCCGCCTCAACGCTGACACCAGCCAGCTTACAGCCGTAGGAACGGAAGCAGTTGAGCGAGCCGATGAACGACGGACATTCGCAGATAACCGTGTCACCTAAATCGCAAAGAGCTTTTGTAGCAAGATCCATTACCTGCTGCGCGCCCGAGGAAATGATAAGATTATCAAAGTCCCTGCCGATATTAAATTTATCCTTAAGATATTTCGTAAGTCTTTCGCGAAGGGGTGTGTAGCCCTCGGTTACGCCGTACTGTAATGCGGTAACGGGATCGTTTGCAAAAATTTCCCCGGAAATCCTTTCTATATCCGAAACAGGAAACGCCGCCGCGTCGGGATTTCCCGCCGCAAAGGGAATTATTGACGGGTCCTGTGTCGCCTTGAGGATCTCTCTTATCGCGGACGGTTTAAGTCCCGATATTCTTTTCGAAAAATAATAATTCATACTGTCACCTTTTCGCTGTGGATATAAAAATATTTTATCACAACTTTGACCTCTTTTCAATACAGGACACTTTATATATAAGGACATAAAAATATTAAATTATAAATAAAAACTGTTGACAGTTGACGTTTACTATTGTATAATACACAATGTATCCCAGTGTAAAGGGAGGGATTTTTAATGAGTCAGGTAAAAGTTAAAGAAAACGAGTCCTTAGAGAGCGCTCTCAGAAGATTTAAGAGACAAACTTCTCGCGACGGTGTTATTCAGGAAGTTCGCAAAAGAGAGCATTATGAAAAGCCTTCTGTAAAAAGAAAGAAGAAATCTGAGGCTGCCCGTAAGCGTAAGTATAGATAATCCTTTCGTTTTATTGGGTTATGCATTAAAAAGAACGAAAAAGCAAGCGGGCTGCCCATAAGGCAAGTCCGTTGTTTTTTTTAGGTTCAAAAGGAGTTACTATGGTTTCACCCATGCCGAAATACCGCTTTAAAAGCGTTATCGATATAACTGCCGACGACTTTCGCAAAATGGGCGTTAAGGCCGCCGCGTTGGATATTGACAACACTATCTGCAACGACGGTAATGATAACTGCATAGAGGGGCTGACGCAGTGGATAGCCGATATCAAGGCGGCGGGAATCAAACTTATGATAATTTCCAACGCCATTGGCTCCCGCCCTAAAAATATTGCAAAGCGGCTGGGACTAAGGTATCTCTCCTTTGCCAAAAAGCCCTGGTGCTTTAAGCTAAAAAAGGGCGCTCGGATGATGGGCGTCCATATAACGGAATTTGCAATGATCGGCGACCAGCTTTTTGCCGATATAAAGGCAGCCAACAAATGCGGCGCAGTAGGTATTCGCGTTGATCCGCTTATGGGCGAAACGCGATTTAAACACTATTATGCAAAGCGCCGCAGAAAAGAAGCGCCTGTTTTGGCGCAATTTGAAAAGAAACATGGGTACGGTGTTTATGATGAATAATTTGAAAAAACTTTTAGCAGACCAAGGCGAGCACACTGCCGCACTGATAATTTCACCTGAAAACAGAAGATATTTTACCTCGTTCCCTTCATCGGACGGGTATCTCTTGGTAAACGGCGAACGTGCCGTTTTCATAACAGACGGCAGATATATTGAGGCTGCAGAAAACTCGGCAAAGGACTGTGAGGTCGTTTTGCAGGAACGTATTTATCCGCAAATAGGGCAAATACTCGAGGAGATGGGGTGTCAAAATCTTCTTGTCGAATCCTCAAGAATGACAGTTTCGGTCTACAACTCCTTAAAGGGTGTCCTTAAAAAAACGAGCATTTCCACAGACGATGCTTTAGATAAAATGATAAATTCTTTGCGTTCTGTCAAAACGGCAGAGGAGATAGAAAGCATAAAAGCGGCGCAAAAAATAACCGACGACGCTTTCACACACATCCTCGGCTTTATAAAACCCGGCGTTACCGAAAGGGAAATCGGACTTGAGCTTGATTCTTATATGCTCAGCCACGGCGGCGAGGCACTGTCCTTTGAGACGATTGCCGTCAGCGGTAAAAACTCATCAATGCCCCACGGCGTGCCGAGCGACAAGAAAATCGAAAACGGCGATTTTATAACAATGGATTACGGCACGGTCGTGAACGGCTATCACAGCGATATGACACGCACCGTGGCAGTCGGCTATGCCGACGACGAGATGAAAAAGGTTTATAAGACCGTTCTTGCGGCTCAAAAGGCTTGTCTTGAAGGCTTAAAATCAGGACTTTCCTGCCGCGACGGCGATGCTCTTGCCCGTAAAGTTATAGAGGATGCCGGATACGGAAAATATTTTACCCACTCCACAGGTCACGGGGTTGGCGTTGAGATTCACGAGTTCCCCAACCTTTCGCCGTCATCGGATACCGTTCTGACTCCGGGACATATTGTAACGGTTGAGCCGGGAATATATATCCCCGGAAAATTCGGCGTGAGAATTGAGGATATGGCGGTAATTACGGAGAACGGCTGTGAGGATATAACTCACTCTCCCAAAGAGCTGATTATACTTTAAAATTTGATTTAAATAAAAATCGGAGAGCATACCCACGCTCCCTCTTGAGGGAACTGTCAGCGAAGCTGACTGAGGGAGTTTTTATATGCTTTCCGCCTTTTTACTCCCTCCGTCAAAACCTACGGTTTTGCCACCTCCCTGGGGAGGGAATTTAGATTGTATTGAAAATTCAACAAAAAGCACTCAACATAAAATTTTGTTTTATCGTATGATAAGCGCAGTCAAAATCGCTCCCGCTCCGGCGGAGACGAGCATCTCGGCAAAAAGTATCAATCGGCTTTTTACTTTTCCTCGGCGGGTTTTGGGTACTGCGGCAGAACGGCGTATGCTTTTGAGGGCACCTGAACGGAGCCTCCCCTCACTTTCCGCGCTGTATTCGGGACGAATGAAAAACAGCGCCTTTTCAAAATATTCGCATCCCGTTTCGCGTATTTCCAAAACCTGACGGTTGACCCCTTTTACCATATTCTTGTCCTCGCTCAAAACTTATTTTCTATATTTATTTTTGGATGGGACAGATATTTTTATACTGCCGATACTCGCTTGCGGCAAAGAAATTTTTGTCAATATGTAATTTTTAACAAAATTTATTACTGCTGAAAATATACAAACAGTATAACGGGCTTTTCAACGTAATTGTTGAAAACTCTGTTGATAATGTCTATAACTTGCCGCCTAAACGCTTATTTTTACGAATTTTTGACCTTTTTCTCCAAAAATTTAAAAACTTTGTGAAAAAAATATCAAATACAGAATGTTAAAATGTCTTTACATATTATACAGATAGGAGTTTACATTACTTAAAAAGCTTCTAAAACTTTTGTGCAAACCTACAAAAAGACAGGCAGTGTGAAAAATGAAAGAAATTTTTGAAATACAGTGTCCGCCCGTGTTCGATTTAGGGCTGTGTCTCGACTGCGGACAGGCGTTCAGATGGACACAGGATGGCGACCAATGGCACGGTGTGGTTTACGGGAAACCGCTGACTGTCTCCCAAAAGGACGGTAGGCTGATTTTTAGCGGATGTACCGAAGAGGATTTTGAAACGATTTGGAAAAATTATTTTGATCTCGACCGGGACTATGAAAAAATCGTGTCCGCCTATGACGACCCATATCTTAAGGCTGCCGTAAGCGAATACAGCGGTATACGTATACTGCGTCAGGAGCCGTGGGAGGCGCTTTGCTCGTTCATTATTTCGCAGAACAACAATATTCCGCGCATAAAAGGCATTATTGACCGCCTTTGTGAGAGCTTCGGCGACGGCGAGAGCGGTCAAAAATCCTTTCCCTCTGCCGAAAGGCTTTCGAAACTTACAGTAGAAGACCTTGCACCGTTGAGAGCAGGCTTCAGAGCAAAATACATAATTGATGCGGCGAAAAAGGTCTCGGACGGCACGGTGGATTTTCGTAAAATCGACGAAAATCCCATTGAGTTCGGTCGTGAAGAGCTGCAAAAAATCAAGGGCGTTGGCGCGAAAGTTGCAGAATGCACCTTGCTTTACGGCTTTCACAAGACCGAGGCGTTTCCCGTAGACGTATGGGTCAAGCGCATTATGGCGGAGCTTTACCCGGACGGACTGCCCGACTGTGCAAAAGGCAGCGAGGGCATAGCCCAGCAATATCTATTCCACTGGCGCAGAATGAAGGATAAATAACCAAGTTATATTCCGTCTAAAGACGGAGTGATATTTTATTCGCCCCAAACTCGCGGAGCGAATACCGCTCGGCAAAAGCCGAATATAACTGCGTTGCAATAAAACTGTGGTGCACCGCACCACAAGGGGGATTTTTTTATGTTTAAAATTTTTGCAGAGCTGAAACAGAACGGCGCCGTTGCAGCTTACAACAGCTTTGACAACGACTCTTATACCTTTGAGCTTTCCGAAGAGGACGGAAGGATAAGAGGTCTTTTTAAAGCTAAAACAGATATGGAGCTGTCCAAGCTCGTTTTGAGCACGGAACAAGTTTTTTCCGAGGACGACCTGTTTTTCGCCAACGGCTATCAGGCGTGGACGACCTCCCGTGAGTTTTCACGCTCAGACTCGCTTCACGGAATGACGAAAATGAGCAAAATATCAAAGCTAACCACCGAAATGGCGATGGCCTCCGGCGACTATCACTTTGCTGAATACGGCAAGATAGGCAGATTTCATTCTTATACATACTGCTATTTCAGAAAAAAGGGCAGCCGCGAGATAACCCTGTACGGCTCAAAAAGCGAAAGACAGGGCTTTACCGTTTTCTCGGTGGATATGAACGAGGGCGAGTTCACCGTCGGCAAGGATGTTGAAGGACTCACACTCACGGCAGGTCAGGAATATGAAATGTTTGACATTGCCGTAATAAGCGGTGAATTTGACCGTGTGTTCGACCGCTATTTCTTCGATTTTATGGACGTAAAAAAGCCTAAAATCAGACATCTTGCGGGGTACACATCTTGGTATAACTATTTCCAAAAAATCGACGAAAATATAATACTCCGCGACCTTGACGGAATGGACCGCGCCAAGGAAGAGGTCAGCATTTTCCAAATTGACGACGGTTATGAATCGGCGGTGGGCGACTGGCTTTTAGTTGACGAAAAGAAATTCCCCCACGGTATGAAATATATTGCGGATAAAATTCACGGTAAAGGCTATAAAGCGGGAATTTGGCTTGCGCCATTTAATGCCCAGCGCAGCTCGCGAATGCTTAAAAAGCACCCCGACTGGGTCATCTGCGATGAGAAAACCGGCAAAAAGATACTCGGCTGTGCAGGCTGGGGCGGTGCTTATACCTTTGACATCTACAACGCCGAGTTCCGCGATTATCTTAAAAAAGTGTTCGACACGGTTTTTGACCGCTGGGGCTACGATATGGTCAAGCTGGATTTTCTTTACAGCCAGTGCATACAGCCGCGTGGCGGCAAAACGAGAGGCGAAATTATGTGCGATGCCGCAGACCTTTTGCGTGAGCTTTGCGGCGACAAGCTGATTTTAGGCTGCGGTGTGCCGTTGGGAGCGTGTATGGGCGTATTTGATGCGTGCAGAATAGGCTGTGATGCCAGTAGCGTTTTCGGTGACAGCATACTCGACAAGCTGAAGCTGAACAACGAGACCCCCTCCTCGCCAAACGCAATCAACAACGCCATTTTCCGCAGTCATCTTGACGGCAGAGCCTTCTGCAACGACCCCGATGTTTTCTTCCTGAGAAACACCAATATCAAATACAACCATGAGCAAAAATTACTGCTTGGCAAAATCAACGCCATATGCGGAAATGTGCTTTTCGTTTCCGATAATGCAGGAGATTACGATGAAGAAACCGTAAAACATCTCACCGATTTCTTCAAGGATAAGGACTACAGAGTGCTTTCGGCTGAGTATGAGAGCCGCGATATAATACGCCTTGATTTTGCGGAAAACGGCACTGAAAAGAGCCTCGAGTTCAACATAAAAACAGGAAAAAGCAATATTGCGGATTGTTTGTAATATCACTCCTCCCTCCCCGAGGGAAATATGTTATCTTGTAGAGGCGGGTGCCCACACCCGCCCGTGAGTTACTGATAAAATTTAATTGTGTTGCGGGACGATGTGTGCATCGTCCCCTACACTCCCTCAGTCAGCTTCCTCAAAGAGGGAGCGAAATTTTTACTACATGTAAGGAGTTAATTTGATGAAGCTGTGCGTTATCGGTGGCGGCGGGGTCCGCTCAATGTTTTTGGCAAAAAGTATTGCCGGCAGAGCGGAAAAATCGGATATCAGCGAGCTTGTCTTTATGGACAACGACCCCACTAAACTGAATATTTACGGCAAAATGGCAAAAGAGGTAGCACATCGAATCTGCCCGTCAATGAAATTTACTTTGACGACCGATGCCGCAGCCGCCGTGACAGATGCTGATTATGTGATAACTACCATCCGCGCAGGCGGTGACCGTATGCGCGTACGTGACGAGCGTATTGCGCTGAATCTGGGTATTCTCGGTCAGGAGACTACGGGAGCGGCAGGATTTTCATTTGCTATGAGAAGCATTCCTGCGCTGATGGAATACTGTGAGCTTGTAAAAAAATACGCCAAGCCGGATGCTGCGGTGTTTAACTTTACAAATCCCGTGGGCGTGGTGTCGCAGACCCTTCGTGATATGGGCTATGATTTTACATTCGGCATCTGTGATGCCCCTTCCGGTATGCTCCGCCGATTTGAGCAGCTTTACGGCTACCCCGAGGCATCCCTTGACGCACTGTGTTACGGGCTTAATCATTTTTCCTTCTTCAAATATATAAAAAAAGACGGCATTGATATTATGCCGAAAATCGTCGGGGACGACCGTGCATATAAAGAGACTGATTTGCGTTATTTCGACAAAAATCTGCTGACGGCAAAGCAATTTGTACCCAACGAGTATCTCTATTATTTCTACTGCCGTGAAAAAGCGGTTGAAAACATCCTTAACGCGCCAATGACACGCGGTGAACAGATAGAAATAATCAACAAGGCTATGACTGCGGCTCTGTCAAAGGTCGATATGGAAAACAACTTTGATAAAGCCCTTGAAATCTTTGACGAGTATTACGGACAGCGTGAAAACTCATATATGGCAAGTGAAACAGGCGAAAAACGTGAGTCACGCTTTCATTTTGATATGTACGCTCCCGACGACGGCGGTTATGCGGGCGTAGCGTTGGGAATTATCGATGCAAAACGCGAAAAAAGCAATAAGAGTGTTATCTGCTGTGTTGAAAATACGGGCAAAGCACTTGATTTTCTCGAGGAAACCGACACTGTGGAGATCTCCTGCGATATGTCAAGCGGCAGACCCGTTCCAATAAAAATCGGCGAAATTCCCGTAGAAAACGGGGAAATAATCAGGCGTGTTAAGGTGTACGAACGCCTTGCATCAAAGGCGATAAGAGAAAAAAGCCGTCAGACGGCAATAGACTGTCTTTATCTGCATCCGCTGGTGGGCTCATATTCTCTTGCCGAAAAATTAGTTGACAGTTATATTGACCTAAACAAGGATTTTACGGGAGAGTGGAGCAAATGAGCTTTGTGGCAGCATTCGGAAAACTGAACGTGGATTTACTGTACGCGGGAATGGAGCGTATTCCCAACGAGGGCGAGGAGCTATATTCCAAGGATTTTAAAGTGTGCTTAGGCGGCGGACTGCCTGCTACGATGATAAACTGTTCAAGGCTTGGCATACCCGCAAAGGTGGGCACGTTTTTAGGCGGAGATATGTTTTCGGACTTTGCCAGACGTGAGCTATACAAATACAACGTATCCGTGGACGAGTACGACAGCGGTAAAAGCTTTCCGCTGAATGTGACCTCCGCCATAATCACCGAGCGCGACCGCACTTTTATCTCCTACGGCGGTACACCGAAATACGATGACAGCTTGCTTGAGAAAATATATAACACCTTAAAAGGCGCGCGGATAGTGGGTATGAATGAGGAAATTCTGCCCGTTTATAAGCAGCTTAAAAGGGACGGCACTATACTTATTCTCGACACGGGCTACAGCGACGGTATGTCCATAGAAAAGTACCGCGAATACCTTGAAATAGCCGATTATTACACTCCCAGTATTGACGAGACGGAAAAAATGACAGGCACAAGAGACCCGAAAAAGGCACTTGAGATTTTGCGTGAATTTTTTGAAAAGCCCATAGTAAAGCTGGGCAAACACGGCTGTGCGGGATATGACGGCGAATATTTTACCGTGAGCAACATTGAGGAGTTTTCTTGTGTGGACGCCACAGGCGCGGGCGACGCTTTCCTCTCAGGGTTTATTTACGGACTTTATCACGGCTTCGATTTCAGAAAATGTATCCTCACAGGCAACATAACCGGCGGCAAATGCGTGACGGGTGTAGGCTGCCTCACGGAATATCTGACGGAGAATGAACTTAAGGAATATCTGCAAAAGTATGAATATTTAATAACAAAATAATGCATATATCCCCTCTCTCCTTGAGGGAGGAAATTGGTTATCTTGTAGGAGCAGGTGCCCACACCTGCCAAAAATGCAGTGAAACGGATTTTACTTTGTATCGGGTACAGAATTTGTTAATATCTCAACTTTGACGGCTTAAAAATTTAATTGTGTTGCGGGACGATGTGTGCATCGTCCCCTACAAAAGCGTATTTCAACAGCACCGCCCTGCTCGGATTACTCGAACAGGGCGGTTTTTATTATTTATTTCTTTTTATATCCTCGCTACTCCGGTTTCTCTTGCGGCGGCGGCAACGGCGGCGGCAACGGTTTTGCCTACACGCTCGTCAAAGGCCTTGGGAAGAATATATTCAGGCGAAAGCTCGTCGTCGGAAACAAGCGATGCTATCGCCTTTGCGGCGGCAAGCTTCATTTCCTCGTTAATATCGCTTGCTCGGCAATCAAGTGCTCCGCGGAAAATTCCGGGGAACGCAAGCACGTTGTTTATCTGGTTCGGGAAATCGCTTCTGCCTGTTCCCACAACCTTTGCACCTGCATTTTTAGCAAGATCGGGCATAATTTCGGGCACGGGATTAGCCATAGGCAAAACTATGGGATCCTTTGCCATTGCGCGAACCATATCCTCAGTAACTATTCCCGGCGCTGAAACGCCTATGAATATGTCCGCACCCTTCATAGCATCCGCAAGTGTACCTGTTTTTCTTTCTTTATTGGTGAATTCGGCAATAGCTTGCTTTGCAGGGTTAAGACTTTCGTCACCCTTGCAGATAATTCCCTTGCTGTCGCACATAATGATATTTTTGATGCCCTGTCTCATCAAGAGCTTTGCTATCGCTATGCCTGCCGCACCTGCTCCGCTGAACACCGCCGTGCAGTCCGTGAGCTTTTTATCCGCCACGCGCAGAGCGTTTATTATGGCCGCGGCAACGACTACCGCCGTACCGTGCTGATCGTCGTGGAATATGGGAATATCTGTCTTTTCCTTTAATTTACGCTCGATCTCAAAGCAACGGGGAGCGGCTATATCCTCAAGATTTACTCCGCCGAATGAGCCTGCCAAAAGGGCAATACAGTTAACGATTTCATCAACGTCCTTACTGCGCACGCAAAGGGGTATGGCGTCAACTCCGCCGAACTCTTTAAAGAGAACGCACTTACCCTCCATAACGGGCATACCTGCCTCGGGGCCGATGTCACCGAGTCCCAAAACGGCAGTGCCGTCGGTTACCACCGCAACGGTATTCCAGCGGCGTGTCAATTCATAGGATTTATTTATATCCTTTTGAATTTCAAGACACGGCTGTGCAACGCCGGGAGTGTATGCCAACGACAGTGCCTCCTTGCTGTCCGCCTTTGCTCTCGTCTTTATTTCGATTTTGCCCTGCCACTCATAGTGAAGCTTCAGGCTTTCCTTTGCGTAATCCATTAGTTTTATATCTCCTTAAATAATAATCAATGTTCTATCCAATCTCTTGAACGCTCAACGGCACGTTTCCAGCCCTCATACTGTCTGTCGCGTTCCTCAATAGCCATTTTCGGTTCAAAAACTTTATCGATCTTGCGAATACCCTTTATTTCGTCTATATCTTTCCAAAATCCCGTTGCAAGTCCTGCAAGATACGCCGCACCGATAGCCGTGGTTTCGACCATTTGGGGACGGTTAACGCTTGTTCTTATCATATCCGCCTGAATTTGCATCATAATGTTGCTTACGGACGCGCCGCCGTCAACGCGAAGCTCGGAAAGTGTGATGTCGGAATCCTGTTTCATGGCCTCCAATAGATCGGTCATCTGATAAGCTATTGCCTCAAGGACACTTCTCGCAATATGCTCACTTTTTACGCCTCGGGTAAGTCCCACGATAGCGCCGCGTGCATACATATCCCAATACGGCGCTCCGAGACCCGTAAAGGCGGGAACAAAATATATTCCGTTGGCATCGTCAACGCTCTCTGCCAGCTCGTCACAGCGGTGAGCGGAATCAATAAGATGTATGTCGTCACGGAGCCATTTTATAACGGAGCCTGCGTTAAACGCTGAACCCTCAATAGCATATGTGACCTTGTCACCCAGTCCCCATGCCACGCCTGTGACCAGATTATGCTCAGACACCACCCGTTTTTCGCCCGTGTTCATCAAGAGGAAGCAACCTGTGCCGTAGGTGTTCTTTGCCTGACCGCTTTCAAAGCATCCCTGCCCGAAAAGTGCAGCAGGCTGGTCGCCTATTGCCCCCGCTATGGGAATACCTGCCAAATCCTCGATACCTATAACGCTTTCGCCCACCGTACCGAAGATCTTGCTTGACGGTACACATTCAGGAAGCATAGACATCGGAATGCCAAACTTTTCGCAAAGATATTCATCCCAACAAAGCTTATCAACGTCAAAGAGCATTGTTCTTGATGCGTTGGAATAGTCAGTGATATGTACCTTGCCGCCTGTCAGATTCCAAATAAGCCACGTTTCCACCGTGCCGAAAAGAAGCTGTCCTTTTTCCGCCAGCTCCTTTGCCCCTTTTGCGTGATCGAGTATCCATTTTATCTTTGTGGCGGAGAAATAAGCATCCACCACAAGACCTGTACGGTCTTGAATATAGGCAGTAAGCTTTTCATCCTCTTTGATTTTTTCGCAGATATCTGCAGTTCTGCGGCACTGCCAGACTATAGCGTTATAAACGGGCTTGCCCGTCGCCTTATCCCAAACGATGGTAGTTTCACGCTGATTGGTTATGCCTATAGAGTCTATCTCATCGGCGGAAACGCCAGCCATAACCTCCATAATCGACTGGAGCTGTGAAAACAGGATCTCCATAGGATTATGCTCGACCCAGCCTGCCTGCGGATAGATCTGCGTGAATTCATGCTGTGCCTTTGCGCAGATGTTGCCGTCTTTGTCAAAAAGAATTGCCCGTGAGCTTGTGGTTCCCTGATCGAGAGCCAAAACGTATTTTTTCATAAATTTATCCCCTTATTTTTCGCTGATTTTACGCCTGTGACAGCAAGCGACATTTTTATTTGCTTTTCAAGTGTATAATTACCCATAAACAGTCTATCATATTTTCTTTAGAACTACAACATAAAAAAGCACATTTTCTCTTGAAATCACGGACAGTTTATAGTATACTTATTATGCCTTAACCCAGTCGTGTGCCGTGTGGGTCCTGTGCGGCGGTGCGCTGTGAACCATGTCAGGCGGGGAACCGAGCAGCATTAAGCGGACTGCGCCGGGCGCCACAGTCCGCCTGCACGGTGCATGACTGGGTTAAGGATTTTTTTCAATGGGGAGGGACAAGCCTTGTACCGCGCTTTATACCGAAAATACCGTCCGTCGTCATTTACCGACGTGATAGGTCAGGAGCACATCACCAAAACCCTTGAAAATGCAGTAAAATACGGCAAAACAAGCCACGCTTATCTGTTCACCGGCTCACGCGGAACGGGCAAGACCTCCTGCGCAAAAATACTGGCAAAGGCAGTGAACTGCCTTGATCCCCACAACGGCAACCCCTGTAACGAGTGTGAGATTTGCCGCGGAATAGACAACGGCTCCGTTCTTGATATAATCGAAATTGACGCCGCATCAAACAACGGCGTAGACAATATCCGTGACCTGCGTGAGGAAGCCAATTTTACCCCTGCCAAGGCAAAATACCGTGTATATATTATCGACGAGGTCCATATGCTCTCAAAAGGCGCATACAATGCTCTTTTGAAAACCTTGGAAGAACCTCCCGCGCACGTTATATTCATACTTGCCACCACTGAGGTGCATATGTTGCCCTCGACCATACTTTCACGCTGTCAGCGATTCGATTTTAAGCGAATTCCGCCCGAAAGTATCGCGGACAGGCTAAAGCTTGTTGCCGAAAAAGAAAATTTACGTCTTACTGATGACGGCGCAATGCTTATTGCCCGTATTGCCGACGGCGCAATGCGTGACGCTCTTTCCCTTCTTGACCGCTGTTCATCCTATGACGGCGAGATCGACTCCGCCGCCGTCGCCGAAAGTGCCGGACTTGCAGGACGTGAATATATCTTTGAGCTTTGCGGCTGCGTAATAGAAAAGAATGCCGCCAAGGCGATGGAAATCATAAACAGACTGTATAACGAATCCTGCGATATGGAGCGGCTTATAACCGAGCTTACGAACCATTTTAGAAATCTTATGGTATCAAAGGCAGTTAAGAGCTTTGAAAATATGATAATCTGCTCGGGCAATGAGGCGGAAATCATACGCGAGCAGAGCGAAAAAATAACGCTTGCAGCAGTTATGTCGTGTATAGACGTGCTCACCTCTTCGGCGGTCGGCATGAAGCAAGGAGCAAACCGCCGCACCTGCGCCGAGCTGTGCTTAATCAGACTTTGTACGCCGTCTCTTGACAGTGACATAAATTCAATTTTAAGGCGCCTAAGCGAACTTGAGCGCGCTGTGTCCTCGGGAATTCCCGTTAAGGAAATCTCACAGGCAGAGACGGGCAATAAAGCTCCTGTCAATGTTTCTCCTGTAAAAGTAGCGGAAAGCACGGCAACAATTCCCGTTATCGGTGAAAAAGTACCCGAAGAGTTTAAGAAGCAACCGTCGGTGAGGGAAATGCTGAAGGCAAATCCCGAAAATAAAAAAGCATCACAGGAAGAGCCTCACGAAGCGCCGCCGCTCCCCGAACCTCCACCTGTAAAGAGGGAAATCGACGGTCAGGCAGAGGGTACCGTACCCTTTGACCAGTGGCCCGAGGTGCTTGACAAAATCTTCTCGCAGGATAAAAGCCTTATCGCTATGCTGACAGGCTCAACAGCGTTTATTCACGACGGTAAATATCTGCTTATCAAGGGCTCGCCCGTGCTCGAAATGTACCTCAAAACGGGTGATTATTCCAAGACTATAAAGCAGGCCGCCGCGGCGGTCACAGGGAAAAATTATTCCCTTGCGGTATATAACAATAAGCGGGAGGATACGTCCGAAAGCCCCTTAGCGGAGCTTTTATTACGGGCACGACGTCTCGGTGTGAATATTGAGGAGGAACAGTAATGAAAGCAAGAATACCCGGTCAAGGCGGACAGGGAAATATGATGAAACGCCTTCAACAGATGCAGGAGGAGATGGCTCGCATTCAGCAGGAGTGCGAGGCAGCAGAGTATACCGCATCGGCAGGCGGCGGAGCGGTAGAGGTGACCGTTAACGGCTCCCATCAGCTTGTTTCGGTCAAGCTGCAGCCCGATGTAGTCGATCCCGAGGACGTTGAAATGCTTGAGGATCTGCTTGTGGCATCTGTCAACGAGGCAATGCGCAAGGCGGACGACACTATGGAAAGGGAAATGGGTAAGGTCACCGGCGGAATGAATCTTAACATTCCGGGTATGGGATTATAATCAAGAATATGGCACGGGATATTGTAACTCTTGAAAGGCTCATTGAGGAATTTCGTAAAATGCCCTCTGTCGGTGTAAAATCGGCGGAGCGTATGGCGTATTACGTTCTCGGTCTTGACGACGGCGAAACCAAAAGCCTTGTGGATGCTATCAACGCCGCTCACAGCAGTATACACACCTGTAAAATTTGCTGTAACCTTACCGAGGGCGAAAGATGCCGCATATGCGATAACGAAAACCGCGATAAATCGGTCATATGCGTTGTGGAAAATCCCCGTGATGTGACCGCCTTTGAGCGCACTCACGAATACAAGGGCGTTTATCACGTTCTGCACGGTGTGATATCCCCTATGAACGGCGTGGGACCCGATAATATACGGATAAAAGAGCTTATCTCCCGTATGGCGGACGACTCTGTCGGCGAGGTCATTATGGCGACGAATCCCACCGCCGAGGGTGAGGCAACCGCAATGTACATCGCAAGACTTTTAAAGCCGATGGGTATAAAAGTCTCCAGACTTGCATACGGTGTGCCTGTGGGAAGCGACCTTGAATATGCCGACGAGGTAACTCTTGCCCGCGCTCTTGAGGGCAGAAGTCTGTTATAATCTGACTAATTGAGGAAAAAATAGTTATGCCGACCGAAAACAGGACAATTGCACAAAACAAAAAAGCCCTCCACGACTATTTTGTGCTGGAGAGCTTTGAGGCGGGCATTGAGCTTTGCGGTACAGAGGTAAAGTCTCTGCGCGAGGGCAGATGCAACCTTAAAGATTCCTGGTGCAGCATTGTTGACGGAGAAATTTTTGTCAACGGTATGCATATAAGTCCATATGACCACGGCAATATTTTTAACCGTGACCCACTGAGAGTTCGAAGGCTTTTAATGCACAAAAAAGAGATTCTCCGCCTTTTCGGTACGGTAAAGCAAGAAGGGCTTACGCTCATCCCCCTTTCCGTATATTTCAAAAAGGGCAAGGCAAAGGTGCAAGTGGGACTTTGCAAGGGTAAAAAGATATACGACAAGCGTGAGGTAATGGCAAAAAAAGAGGCACAGCGCCACATTGAACGCGAAATGAAAGAGCGTATGAGGTAAGACCGACATCTATCATCTGATATGGGGATGAAAGGATTTCGACGGGGATTTTGAACCGTGATAAGCGAGCAGAGGAGTCTGACCTCTTTAAAACAGGCGGTTTATTAAAAATAAACGACAAAGATTCTAAAGTTTTACTTGCTGCTTAATTAGCGGCGAGCGCTCCCCCGAAAGGACCGCGGTTCGGCAAGGAGTGTCATTTAGCGGTAAATGTGCACGGGCACACGCCCTGTAACCCGTCACACAAAGCAGGGATACCGAATTTTTTCGCCTGCCTTTCGGCTTAAAATTCGGGAATTTTAATAGACAGGCTACGCTCGTAGAAAGTTGCGGGAATGAATTTTCGGACGCGGGTTCGACTCCCGCCATCTCCACCAGAAAAAACCTTGCCGAGCGGCAAGGTTTTTTCAATGATATCCGTTCCTGTGGTCACGGGTGATATACCTTCGGTATGATATCGCTCTGCGAGCGATGATATATGCCTACGGCATATGAAGGAACGGATATTATATCATATTTGCCGTAGTCAAATATATCATACGGCGACAGCCATATATCATATCGCACGAGCGATATATCATTGAAAAACTCATAACAATATGATACTATAGCAAATAGATAATGTTTAGGATCCGATATTATGTTCGAAGAAAAATTTTTTGCACACAGAAAAGTGAATATAGATAAGCTTTCTAAGTACGGATTTACAAAGAAATCCGACGGTTATCAGTATTCGACCGCTATAATGAACAGACAGTTAGAGCTGTCGGTTTTCGTTGCGGCGGACGGTTCGGTATCCACAAAGGTGATTGACGTTTCTACGGGCGAAGAATATCTGCTGTACAAAGTTACGTCGTCCGTCGGAGCTTATGTGGGAGAAGTCAGAGCGGAGTGCGAAGGCGTTCTTACGGATATTTCGGAAAAATGCTTTGATCCGGATATATTTCACTGCGAGCAGACTCTCGCCGTTATAGAATATGTGCGCGAAAAATACGGCGACGAACTTGAATTTTTGTGGGAAAAGTTCCCCGACAACGCCATATGGCGCCGTAAAGACAATCAAAAATGGTACGGATTGCTCATAACGGTTTCCAAAAGAAAGCTTGGGCTTGATTCTGACGAAATCGTTGAGGCTATGGATCTGCGGTTACAACCCCAACAAATGGCGGAAATAATAGATAACGAAAAATATTTCCCGGGTTGGCATATGAACAAGAAAAACTGGTATACGGTCATTCTTGACGGCTTAATACCAACAGATGAAATTTGCCGACGGATAGATGAAAGCTACGGTTTGGCTAAAAGATAACAAAAAGCGGCTTGTATGAGCCGTTTTTTATCGCCCTGTAAATAGCTTAATTTTAGAACTTTTCTCTTATTGGTTGAATTTTGTTCAAAAAACAAGTTATTGTTTTTGCGAGATAATCGGGATAATATAGAGTTACAACAGCGCTGTTAAAATTTTTTAAAGATGATAAAAAGGTGATTATATGAACATATATTTCGGACAAAATTTGAAAAAACTCCGCAAGGAGAGGGATTTGACACAGGAAAACATTGCAGACTTTCTCGGCGTGTCCTTTCAGTCAGTGAGCAAATGGGAGCGTGGAGAAAGCTACCCCGATATCACTATGCTGCCCGTTATAGCGTCGTTTTTCAAGGTATCAGTTGACGAGCTTTTGGGCGTGAACGAGGCTGAAAACGAAGAGAAAATCCAAAAATATCTCTATGATGCAGGTTGCCTTACAGACCACAAAGCCGCATACGAAATTATGAAAAAGGCCGTTGCCGAATTCCCCGGCGATTTCAGACTGCTTGACTTGTATATGCGTAAGCTGATTGCATCTAAAGACACTCCTCAGGAGGAGCTTAGTATACTCCCCGAAGTGCGCACGATTTACGATAATATTCAAGCCAACTGCACCGTAGACACCATAAGAATCAGCTCGAAAAGGTGCCTTGTTAGCTATTATACGACGCTCACCCGAATTGAAAACAGCGGAATCACCGTTTCGGACGTAAAAAAAATTATTGCAGATATGCCTCTTATGCGTGACAGCAGAGATTATGCGGAAACCTGCCTTTTTCCTTATCTCAACAATCCCAATGATAAAGCAGAGCATTATGCCGCCTGCAGGAATACCGTAGACGAACTGCTGAGTCTTTTAGACAACACAGTTTTTCATTATTGCTTTTGGGAAAAGGAATTCTCAACCGAATTTAAAATTGAGGCAATCGAAATGTTGCTCACGGTTCAGAATTTATTTTATTCTGACGGTAATTTCGGCAAAAGCTGGCGCTTTGTTATGTATAACTACGGTCATTTGGGAGAACTGTATTTTTCGTTGGGCAACACCGAAAAAGCTCTTGAGAATTTGCGAAAAAGTGCAGAGCTGGCAAAGCAGTTTGACGAATTACCGCAAATTTCCGAAAGACACTCGTTACTGTTTGAAGGCTCTTCCTTTGACAAAAACGTTTTAGGCAGTACGCACATCGCCTGCTCAAGAATGAAGATGCTTATGACAGAAAGATATCCACTTTCCGACGAATTCAAGGCAAGTGAGGAATTCAAAGAAATCATAGAAATACTTGGGTAGGGTCAGGGGCGAATGCAAAGCGCATCCGCCCTTTTTGTTTCATTGACAACATCCGTTTATAAAGCTATAATGCTATTGATTAAAGTTTATATGTAGGGTTGGGAGTATTATGAAAAAGGTGTTGTTGATTTTACTGGCAGTTGTGTTAATATTCTTATTCGGATGTACACCGAATGAGCAAAACACGGAAGACCCTGCCAACACTCCGACTGCGGACGAACAGTCAAATGTCACCGATCCGCCCGCTCCGATTGAATTGCAAAATTCGCAGGTTGACGGCTATCTTATCGGCAGAAGAAATTTTGCAGCAAAAAATGAAAACGGAGACGTTTATTTTATTGCTAACAAATGTGTGGGTAAAATTGATGCATCAGGCGAAGTATCAATTTTGTTTGACGGTTTTCAATTCGGGCACGATATTGCGGTGCATAATCAATGGATTTATACTCTGCGTGGAATAACGCTTTACCGAACGGATAAAAACGGAGAAAACGAATATGAGTATCCATTGCTTTTTGACCGCGGCGTTAATTCAATTTATATCTGTGGGGATGTTCTGTATGTAGACATCACGAATGCAGAAGGTCACGTGGAATATTACTGTGCCGATATTACCGATGATCCGAACACACTTGAGTTTATGCCTGAATCAAACAAGTTTGACCGTGAAAGCTTTATAGGGCAGGTGCGGTTGGATTTTCCTGAGGAATCTTTGGAAGAATTCGAAAAATACGCACGTGTTCACGCCATAGAGGTGACTGATAAATACGGTTACTTTTTTACACTTAATAACGAGCTCGGTCGGATAAATAGGGAAACACAACAGGTTGAATTATTACCGATAAAGCCATATCAAGTAGAAAAAACCGCTTTTATCGATGGCTGGATATATTATAAAGATGACTCAAATATAATTTGCAGAACCTCTGAGGATCTGTCAAAAACAGAAAAAATATATCAAGACGGTCTAAATACATTGGATTAAAAAACAGGAAGTAAAAATGTAAAAAGTCATACTTTTTTATCTGTCGACTGCCCGTACTGCCACTATGCAAAGCGGGCGGTAAAGGAATTGAAAGAGGAAAATCCCGTATACGGCGAAATCGGCATAGAGTGGATTGAGGAGAGCCGAAAGCCCGATATCTCGGCAAAATATGATTATTACTATGTTACCACGATTTTCTATGGCAAAGAAAAACTGTATGAGGCTCATCCGTCCGAGGATTATACCGCCTGCAAGAAAAATGTAAAGTCGGCACTGGATAAGATACTTGATAAGAGATAAAAATTAACATAAACAATAAAGGTCGTTCACAAAATATGTGAACGACCTTTTTATATCAGTACCTACTTTTTAAACCTGTTTTATCAAGACACAGAACCGTCACCTGTATTGTCCGATAATACTTCAATAGAAAAAATTATATTTTCCTCGTGTTCCACATAATAAACTAAAACATTTTGACCTTCTTTTTCCTTTAACCTATCTACTGCTTCACTTGAAAAAGGCAGTTCACAGTCTAGTTTTTTATCACCAACTTGAATTGACAAGGAATGGGTTTCGTATTTGTCCTTTTCGTTAACATCCTCTATAATATTTAAAACACCAGTTACTTGCAGTGCATTCCCGCTTTTATAAATTTTATCAAAATTAACTATTAATGTTAGTTTATTTAAGAAGCCTATAAAAGCAATACTTAACACCATGCCTAAAAAGAAAATAAAAACAATTCCAATAGGTTTATCAATTTCTTTTTTCTTTATTTTAAATAATATTATAAATAATAAAATAATAAAAATTACAGGTAATAAAACAAGGAAGAAAAGATAGCCATTAAATAAAACTTTATAGCAATCTTGATAATTGTATATCATAAAATCCACCTGTTATATCAAATAAGACAATGATTAAATTACTTAAATTAAATATTAGTTTACCATTTGCATTTTCCATAATTAAAGAAACAATCAACCTTTCCGTCATATTTATCAATAATATAAAAAATGACTACGGTATTTGCAGGTGATGAGTTTTACCTCGGCACCTGCTTTTTTAACTAATTTTATCAAGACACAGAACCGTTCCTTGGTTGCCCTTAAATTGAATGATAATCGTAATCTATATCAATCTTTTTAATTTTATAAATCCTAATAATATTGTCATTTGTTTTTTCGTAATCTAAAAATGCAGTATATGTTACCGGCAATCCTATTGCATTACGCATCTTACAGTTTCTTCCGCTGTATTCTATCGTATTTACTGTTCCGTTAACAGATACAAGATACGTAAATTGTTCCGTATCTAATTTTTCAAAATCGTAATCGGGAATTATTTCTTCTAACATTTCAAAGCCATCGTAAAAATTAATATATTCATCAGACCTTATAAAGAAATAATCTGTATAAAGTGAATTTTGAAAATCCTCAATTTTTATTTCATCAATTAATTCAGTTTTTAAATTACGGTCTCTAATTTCAAATATTAAAAGACCTAAAGCTAAACATACAAATATAATTACCGACGGAATTATCAGTTTTTTTGCTTTAATCATATCTTCAATCTCTCATTTTGTTATAAACTATTACGGTATCTTCCCGTATCAAAAACTATCCGCTTTATATATTCCTCATCAAGCATATATGCAATATTCGGACCGGAATTACTTTTCTTTTTATGCTTTTTTGATGCTTTTTCAGTCGGAGTAAGATTTTTCTTATATAAACAAATTATAAAGGGACGGGGCAAACCAACCGTAAATATACGGCACGGCAAAGGAAAACGCTATTGAGGTGATGAGCGTAAGTCCGAATTTTTCAAGATAAGCACCGCAAAGGAAAATTCCGTAGCAGGGAGCGACGAGAACGCGGGAAATCTTGCCCTTACCGTTTACAAAAAAGTTTTCTTTGAGCATCATAACGTCCTCAAGCTGCGGAAAAAGGTTCGTGCAGAGCGATATGCCCAAATAAAGGCACACCCACGCGAAAATATCGTTGTAACGGGCAAAATAATAGACTGTTACAGCTCCGTGCGAGAGCGTTAAAAATCCTAAAACAAGATTTAAGAAAAACGGAATAAAGCAGATGTCAAAGCTGGCACCGCGTCGGCGGATAAGCTCATGGTCAACGTGTGAGAGCATCTCGGTTGCCTGTATCACACGGGCATCGTCAACAAGAATTTTCGATGCTCTGCAGCACATATGCTCAAAAAACGCGTGGGTAACAGCTCCCGGAAGCGTTATCAGCTTAACGATTATATAAACTATTCTCATATCAAATCGTACCTCCCGCTCTGCGCCAATTCCTGTAATGTGATTTTGCCGTCCTTATAATCGGTAACGTCGCTTGAGAAGGCTATGGACTCGTCGCCGTATTCGGCAATCTCCTCCTCAAGCCCGTTAAAGGTATCGCTGTCGCCGGTGGCAAGAGCCAGCATGGCATACATATCACGGGTCTGAACAGTCAGATTATAAGCCTCATTCTGGTAGTCAAAGCATTCCGTGACCGCCTCATATGCGTTTTCAAGGTCATCAAGCATAATATAGTTCAGAGCTTTCTGCATGGAGAGGTAGTAACCTATCTGTACTACCAGTTCATCACCGCTTGTAAGGCTCTTCACCATATCAAGACCCTCTTGGCAAATGTCAACGCCCTTTTGGAAATCCTTATCGCGGTAGCGGTAAAGCATTGAGGTTATTAAATAGTAATCCGTGCCCTCGGCGTTGTGCTTGCGGATTTTTTCGGCAAGCTCTGCACCCTTTTCGTAATTTCCCGTACCCACATAGGTCGCCGCAAGTAAGGGGCTGACCAGTCTGTCAAGATATTCCGAATTTTCCGCCGCCTTTTCAAGATATGTGATGACGGTTTCCTCGTCCTTTTCGCAGTACTGAGCAGCTGAATACTTATAAATATTAAGCCAGCCTTCATCATATATATACACGTTTTCGGTGCCGTCGGGGGTGTAGTCCTCATCGGTCTCATCGTATATGGCGCCGTCTTTTTCGTATATCTTTTTGCCCGAAAGGGAGTCGAGCATCGCTATGACCTCGTCATAATTTTCGTCCGAAATTGTGACGAAATCATTCAGATGATTTTGTATTGCCGCCGCTGACACCTGCATAAGGGCGGTATCCTCATGCATTGCACGGACGCCTCGGAATACGGGCAGTTTTCTTACCCCTTCGGGAATGTTTTCCTCTATGTCCATAAGCGCTGAACTCATATCAAGCAGCTTGTATTCAGCTTCTGCACGTTTTGCGTACAGGTTGTACATATCAGCTTCCATGTCGTCTGCCGCTGATATTGCTCTTTCATATTTTGCTAAAGCAGTGTACAGCTTACCGTCGCCGAGCGCCTTGTCGCCCTGCTTCATATTTGCGAAAACAGGAAGATTTATTGCAAATAAAACGATCGCACATAAAGCCACGCCCACCGTGACCATAAGTCCCACAACGCCCTTGTAATCATATGGGTATTTTTCCAAATTTTTCTCACACTCAGAGCAGAACGGGCTGTTGGGATTTTTTTCAGTCCCGCGGGGACGTTCCCCACAGCATTCGCAAAGTTCTTCTTTTGCCGCAGTGTTTTTGGGATCACGGGAAAGTGCCTTCGGGTCATAGCCCTCTACCCGGATATTTTCAATATCGTCTATAATGTTCGCTTCCTCGGCATCTTTTATGGCTTTGTCAAGCTCCTCTTTAAAAACACGGGCAAGCTCTTCCATTTCATCGTGAACGGATTGACCGTTTTCGGGTGTTTTGTTCTCGTCTGACATTACATTACCTCCTCAGCCTCTGTATTTTGTATTGTACCCGTGGTTTTCGGACGGACGAATATCATTCGGATACATAGTATCGCTGAAAACATCGGTCTGAAGCTTCTTTACCATATTAAAAACCTCTGAATAATCTGCAATACTTGAAATTTCAACACTTGCCACGCCTGTTTCATCGGAAATTTGATTTGAGGTTGCAATTACGTCGCCTACGCCGAAAAGCTGGTCAAATATCCCTCTGTGCAAATCAATGTGGGACATCTCGGCAAAGGGCTTCGTTTTATATGTTTTTGAAAAAACTCCTCCCGAAACGTATATGGCATTATCGGTAATAATATAATAAGTGTTTTTATATCTTGCGAAAGAGAAAACCACGCCTGCAAGGTAGATCCAAACCGGCATTAAGTGAAGGGCGAAGAAAGGAATTATAAAAAGCATTTCGCCTGCACCGTCTGCTGAAAAAGCAGTTTTAAGAAAACCGAAATCAATTATTCCCCAAATAATTGCAAAAGGCATCAATTTGTTGAAAATACTCTCAGCAATAAAGCATTTTTTATCCGGCTTTCCTTCATAAAATATGGTTTCGTTGGCACCGATCAAGTTCTTTAAATCATTTTTCATAGCTAATCACCGTACTTATTCGTCTTTGCCGCAGCATTTTTTGTATTTTTTACCGCTGCCGCAGGGACACAGCTCGTTCCTGCCGGTTTTTTCGCCCTTTTTGACAGGCTGCTTTTTCTCACTGCCGTCAGTGCCGCCGCTTGTGCCGGTTATTTTTACCGTCTGCTCGCGCTTTACGTCCTCTTCGCTTTTAAGCTGGAACAAAAGCAGCATTGTGACCGTTCCCTCGCGGATGAGCGCGGTCATTTCGTCAAACATATCAAAGCTTTCCATTCTGAACGCCACGACAGGATCCTGTTGACCGTATGAGCGAAGATAAATTCCCCGTTTAAGCTCCTCCATGGCGTCAAGGTGATCCATCCAGCGCAAATCTACGTTGTGAAGCAGTGCCTTGCGCTCGATCTCAGCCATGATCGTCTCGCCGTACTCGGCATACTTGGCATTATAGATCTCCATCGCCTTATTATAGAAGTAATCCCTGAATTCTGCGGTGTCGGCACACTTATCGGCAGTGTCCTCTTCAGCAAGGTAATTAAACTTTGCCATAAGTCCGTTTATATTCCAGTCCTCTCTCCTGTTTGAAGGCGGACAGAAAAACTCCACGGTTTCGGTGATATAATCGTCTATCATTTTAAGGATGGTTGCGTGAATGTCGGCTCCGTCAAGCACACGGTTGCGCTGACCGTAGATGACCTCTCTCTGCTTGTTCATAACGTCGTCAAATCGCAAAACGTTGCGGCGGGCGGCAAAATGATTGCCCTCCACCTTTTTCTGAGCGCCCTCAACGGTGCTGGTAAACAGCTTTGCCTCAATGGGCATATCACCCACGCTCTTGAACGTGTCAAGCAGATTATAAAAACGGTCACCTGCAAAAAGTCGTAAGAGCTCATCCTCAGCAGAGAGATAGAACTTACTGCGACCGGGGTCGCCCTGACGTCCGGCGCGTCCGCGAAGCTGGTTGTCGATTCGCCTTGACTCATGGCGCTCCGTTCCGATAATAAACAGTCCGCCTGCCGCACGAACCTTATCCGCCTCGTCCTTTAGTTGTCCCTTGTACTTATCTTCAAGCTCGCGATAGACGTTTCTCGCCTCAAGAATATCCGTATTATCCGTTTCGGCAAAGCCTGTCGCCTCGGCAATAAGCTCGTCGGAATAATCCATTCGGCGCATTTCTGCACGGGCCATATATTCGGGGTTGCCGCCTAAAATAATATCCGTACCGCGTCCCGCCATATTGGTGGCGATGGTTACCGCACCAAGACTGCCCGCCTGCGCGATTATCTCCGCCTCTTTTTCGTGATACTTGGCGTTGAGCACCTCATGCTTTATGCCCCTCTTTTTAAGGGCACGGCTCAAAAGCTCACTCTTTTCGATATTTGTGGTACCCACAAGTACGGGCTGACCGACCTTGTTACATTCCAGTATCTGGTCGATGATCGCGTTGAACTTTGCCGACTCGGTCTTGTAAAGCACGTCGTCCTCGTCTTTTCTTATCATCTCTTTATTTGTGGGGATCTCGATAACGTCAAGATTATAAATCTCTTGGAACTCCTGACTCTCGGTCATAGCGGTACCAGTCATACCCGAAAGCTTCGAATACAGGCGGAAATAGTTTTGGAAGGTTATTGTCGCAAGAGTTTTGGACTCTCGCTCAACCTTAACATTTTCCTTTGCCTCAATGGCTTGATGAAGTCCGTCGGAATAACGTCTGCCGTTCATAATACGACCGGTAAACTCGTCGACTATAAGCACCTGTCCGTCCTTGACAACATAATCCACGTCGCGCTTCATAACGCCTATCGCTTTAATTGCCAGGTCTATGTGGTGCTGTATGGTAAGATATTCCATATCGGCAAGATTTGGGATGCCGAAAAACTCTTCGGCCTTTTTTATACCGTTTTTGGTAAGAGATGCAGTCTTTGCCTTTTCGTCAACGATATAATCGTCGTCATCGCCTACGATATCCTCATAATTCGTTTTTGAGTCGATCTCTTTGACCTTGCACATCTTTAATTTTTTCGCAAAGTCGTTGGTGATTTTATAAAGGTCGGTGGATTTGCTACCCATACCCGAAATAATGAGCGGCGTTCTCGCCTCGTCGATAAGAATGGAGTCCACCTCGTCCACTATGGCGAAATTGTGACCGCGCTGTACGCGTTGCTCGGCGTAAGTGACCATATTGTCACGCAGATAGTCAAAGCCCATCTCGTTGTTGGTGCCGTAGGTTATGTCGCAGGCATAAGCCGCTCTGCGCTGCTCACCGTCAAGGTCGTGGACGATAAGTCCCACGCTGAGCCCCAAAAAGCGGTAGAGCTTGCCCATCCATTCAGAGTCACGGCGTGCAAGATAATCATTGACCGTTACTATGTGTACACCCTTGCCGCTGAGCGCGTTAAGGTACGCAGGCAGCGTTGCCACAAGGGTTTTACCCTCACCTGTCCGCATTTCGGCAATTCTGCCCTGATGCAGAACGATGCCGCCTATGATCTGTACGGGAAAATGCTTCATTTTGAGAACACGGGCGGATGCCTCGCGGCAAACGGCAAATGCATCAGGCAAAATATCGTCCGTCGTTTCACCGTTTTTCAGTCTCTCTTTAAGCTTGGCGGTTTGCGCCTGAAGCTCCTCGTCTTTGAGTTTACTATACTTTTCTTCAAGGTCAAGTACCTTTTTTTGAAGGGGAATTATCCTCTTTACTTCGCGTGAGGAGTAGTCCCCAAATATTTTTTTCAGCAATGACATTTAAACTCTCTGTCCTTTCGCTTATATTGTTTAATTTACTTAAGAGTGAGAAAGTCAAACACCGCAGGTAATACTTTCGTATTGTCAAGGTGTTTAATGCAGTATTTGCGGAAACATTTTCGCAAAACCGACTTGTGTTTAACTCTCTCAACCCTACTATCCCATTATAGATAAGACAAGTATATCATATATTATCAAAAAAATCACTATTATTTTATGAACTTTTATGAACTTTCGGGGGATTTTTCTTGATTTTACCACCTGATTTTGGTATTCTTAATGTGTGTAAATCTATCTAATAATCTTTCAAGGAGGAACAGTTATGACTGATTCAAAAACTTTGGCGTACATAAATATGTACGCGGTCCTCGGCACGCTGGAAAATCTCTGCGAACTTGACGATAAGGCTCGCGAGATAATTTCGGGACTTAAAAAGCCCGTTTCACTGGCATTTGAGGTAAAAGACGGTCCTGCCGCGACGATCACTTTTTCGTCAAAGGGTTGCCGTATGGAGGACGGCGCAAACGCATGCGACATAAAAATTCCCGTTTCCTCCTGTGAAAAATTCAACAAGATAATCGACGGTGAGGTAACGCCCGTCCCCTCAAAAGGTTTCTCGAAGATAGGTTTTCTTTTAAAGACCTTTACCGCCCTTACCGACAGGCTTACGGAGCTTATGCGACCCGACGAGGAGGCTCTTAAGGATCCCGATTTTTTTGAGCTTTCAACGGTGCTTACGTTCTACACCATTTCCGTTGCCCTTTCGCAGATAGGAAACAAGGACGCTATCGGACAGGCAAGCGCATCGTATATGGTGGACGGCGATATCGCTTTCTCCATTAAAAACGGTCCTGCCGCCACCGTTCGCGTAAAGGACCATCACCTTGTAACGATCAAAAAAGCGCCTGAAAATCCCCGTGCTATAATGCAGTTTGACAGCATTCAGCTTGCCAACGATCTGTTCAACGGAAAAATCAATTCTCTTGAGTGCGTGGGCAGAGGTACGGTCGAGATAAGAGGTATGCTCTCCATGGCGGACAATATGAACAGAATTCTTGACAGAGTCGCTCTGTATCTTGCATAGGGTTGAGAGAGTCGACCTTCAGTCGCCTCACAGCGGCACTTTTTGCCGCTTTTCGCCCTTTCTTCTTTGATGGGCGTCAGCCCATCTGCATCAGAAAAAACAAAAATCGCCTAAAAATTTCCCGTTGAGAGGTGCTTTGCAGTTTTTGCGGAAATATTCCCGCAAAAACCGATTAAAGTTTTACTCTCTCAACCCCAAGGAGGAACACTGCTATGAGTAAATTTCCCGAATATACACACGAAAAAAGCCACGAGTATTTTGACAGAGCCGTAAAAGTCATCCCATCGGGCATCTACGGACATTTAGGTCCTGCCGAAGGACTTTGGGTCCCCGTTTCAAAGTGGCCGTTCTTTTCAGAAAAGGCTCAGGGTACATATTTTTGGGACGTTGACGGCAACAAATATATTGACTTCATGTGCGCTTACGGCCCCAACGTTCTCGGCTACAACGACCCTGACGTTGAAGCCGCCGCTTTAAAGCAAATGAAGCTGGGCAACTGCACCACCTCGCCCTCAAAGGTGATGGTAGAGTGCGCCGAGAACCTTGTGGACACGGTAGCCTCCGCTGACTGGGCGTTCTTCTGCAAAAACGGCTCGGACACCACCACTCTCTCGGTTATGGCGGCAAGAGCACATACTCATAAAAAGAAGATCATCTTCTTAAAGGGCTTTTATCACGGAGATTTCCCGTGGGCACAGAAAATTGACTATCCCGGCATTCTTCCCGAAGACGTGGCAAACAACATTGTTGTTCCGTGGTTTGACCTTGATGCTTTACAGAAGGCATATGACGACTGCGGCGGCGACGTGGCAGGTCTTATCGCTCAGCCCTATGACCACGGCAACTTTAAGGATAACGAGGTCGCCTCAAAGGAATATTGGCAGGCAGTCCGTAAATGGTGCGACGAAAAGGGTGTCGTTCTTATTTTCGATGATGTGCGTACAGGCTTCCGTCTTGATATTCAAGGCACTGACCACTATTACGGCATAAAGGCAGACCTTATCTGCTTCTGCAAGGCGCTTGCCAACGGACACAATATGTCGGCTCTCTGCGGCGGCGAGCATATGAAAACCACCGTTTCCGGTATCACCTACACCGGCTCTTACTGGATGAGCGCTGTTCCCTTTGCCGCGTGCATTGCCTGCATCAACAAAATGAAGGCTCTTGACGTTCCTACACTGTTCCGTAGACTGGGCACTCAGGTGACGGAGGGCTTTAAGGCTGCCGCAAAGGAGCACGGCTTTGATTTGGTCGTATCGGGCGAGCCTGCGCTGTTCTACCTGCGAATTGCAAACGATGACAGCCTTATGCTTCATCAGGAGTGGGTAGCTGAGTGTGTCAGCCGCGGACTGTTCTTAGCATCGCACCACAACCACTTCATAAACGCGGCTCTTACCGAAGAGGACATCAAAAAGTCCATAGAAATCGCTGAAGATGCGTTCTCGGTAGTAGCAAAACGCCATCCGGAGATCAAAGGATAAATGTAAAACAAGCCCTTGCCTCCCTCAAAGATGAAGCGGAAATCTGTTATCTTGTAGGGACGGGTGCCCACACCCGCCCGTGAGTTACTGAAAAAATTTAATCGTCCCCTACAACTCCCTCAAAGAGGGAGCGAAAAAATTACCTCTCAGTCGCTTCGCGACAGCTCCCCTGACAAGGGTCGCCGATGATCGATATACTAAAAAAATAATATACTTTATGAAAAGGGAGAAAATTTATGCACGATTTGACAAAATCAGAGTGGCTCGCGCTGGAAAAAAAGGCGTATGAGCTGCGTAAGCTCACCCTGCAGACCACTGTTTGGGCGGGCAGCGGACACCTTGGCGGCGGTATGAGCATCCTTGATCTTCTCACGGTGCTCTATCACAAGTATCTGAACATCCGCGTTGAAGAGCCTCAGTGGGAGGACCGTGACCGCTTTATTTTAAGTAAAGGTCATGCAGCCATAGCGTATGCTCCCGTTCTCTGCGACAAAGGCTTTAACCCTGTGGAAATGCTCAAGACCTTTAACCTTTCAGGCTCAAAAATGGGTATGCACCTTGACTCAAACAAGGTCGTGGGCGTTGACGCGTCAACGGGCTCTCTCGGTCACGGTGTTTCCATTGCGGCGGGAACGGCTCTTGCCGCAAAACTTATGGGCAAGGATTATCTTACATATGTGGCCACGGGCGACGGCGAATTGGGAGAGGGCTCAAACTGGGAAGGCTTTATGACCCTCAACCACTATCAGCTTTCAAACTGCATCGTTTTCATTGACAGAAACCACTGTATGATAGACGGTCCTACAGAGGACGTTATGAAGCTTGAACCCCTTGCAGATAAAATGACGGCGTTCGGCTTTAACACCGTCACCGTTGACGGTAACAACATCGGCGAGCTTTGCGGCGCCATTGACGCGGCCGTTGAACGCTCAAAAGAGCCGTGCGCACCCACCTGTATTATTATGGACACCAAAAAGGGCGCCGGAGTCAAAACCATTGAGGGTGATTACCTGTGGCACTACGGCGCTATTGACGATGCTCTCTTTGAAAAATTCAATAAAGAGCTTAGTGAAGATTACAAGGCTCGCTGTGAGCGCGCTGAAAAGGAGGGCAAATAATTATGGCAGGCGGATTTGTTTACAATGCCGTTGACCAGACTGAACTTTCAACGGCCGAAATTTACGGCAAGGCACTTGCCGACATAATTATGCGCGACCAAAAGGTTGTCGCCATCACCGCTGACTTAGCAAAATCGACTAAATTAGGCGACGTTTTAAAGGTTTGCCCCGAAAGAGTTATAAACGTAGGTATTGCCGAACAGGATATGTTCGGAGTTGCTGCAGGTATGGCAAGAGCTGGTATGATACCCTTCCTTTCAGGCTTTTCGGCATTCACCTCAATGCGAGCCTGTGACCAGCTTCACACCGATATATGCTATCAGAACGTTAACGCAAAAATCATTGCAACGCACGCGGGAACATCCTTCGGTCAGGCAGGCTCAACTCACCACGCCATAACCGACCTTGCAATTACGAGAGCGATGCCCAATCTCACGGTTATCGTTCCCGCTGACGGCTTTGAAACGGCAAACGCAGTAAACGCCGCTTACGACAATTTCGGTCCTTATTATATCCGAATCAACCGCGGTTTTGACCGTGTTCTTTATGAAAATATGGATTACGGCTTTGAGGTGGGCAAGGCGGTGGAGGTACATCCCGGTACGGATATCACCGTTATCGCCTGCGGCTCCTGCGTATTCCAAGCCCGTGAGGCTGCAAAATTCCTCCGGAATGTAGACGGAATTAAGGTTCGTGTTCTCAATATGCACACCATCAAGCCCATCGACAGAGATGCTGTATTCAAGGCGGCAGAGGAAACAGGTCACATTATCACCGTTGAGGATCATTCCGTCATTGGTGGCTTAGGCTCAGCCGTTGCCGAGGCAGTAGCAGAGGCAGGCAAGCTTTGTACCTTGAAGAGACTCGGACATCAGGATAAATTCGCTCCCATCGGACTGCACGAGGACATTATGTCCGAGGTCGGCATTGACGCCAACGGCATAATCGCCGCTGTCCGCGAGGCTTTGGGCATAGATTTTGAAGAAGACGACAACTGGGATGATGAGGTGTAAAATATGCATACACAGGAAGAGCTTTATTCAAACAAAATATTCTTTAACGCAGCGCTGCCTCTTATAAAGGTCATCGCAAACGACGTAGAGTCGCTTAAAAAGCAGTTTCAGGGCGTTCACGCCGTCATTCAGGTAAGCGCTCTTGACCCCGATGCTGACGGCGGAAAAATCGGAATGCATTACACAGTCAACGGCGGAAAATGGGAGGTACATCTTGATAAGGTTGACCCCAATCCACAGGTTGAGCTCGAATTTAAGAGTGTTGAGGCAATGAACGCATTTTTCAAGGGCAAAATAGGTCCTGCGACACTCCCGAAAATGAAGGGTGCTGTTAAGCATTTCGGCACATTCAAGGCATTTTTGATGACACTTCTTAAAATGTCGTCACTCTTAAGCGCCACCGAGCCGCCCAAAGATGAAGAGACAAAGCAGCTTATGGTAAAATGCTTTTTCTACCTGCTTTCAAGCGGTATAAGCCAGCTTAACAAAATGGGGCACCCCGAGATACACGAATGGACGGGCAAAAGTCCCGACCGTGTTTACGCGTTCGCAGTCAACGATCACCCTGAGGTATCCGCATATCTTCGCATAAAGGCCGGCAACTCAAAGGCAGGCAGAGGCGAATACAAGCGTGCAATGCCGTTCTTTACCTTAAGATTCAAAACCTTTGATAACGCACTGGGTATACTTTTGGGAACGGACGATATGCTTGAGGCGGTCAAAAAGGGTAACCTTATCATGGACGGAGCGCCCGAATTCGGCGGACAGATCGGCAATTTTATGCTCCTGGTCGGCGCTTTGGCAAAATAATTCATCTTATATAACACACAAACGCTGGTGCAAAAATTTGTACCAGCGTTTTGTTTTGTAAAAGCGGATATTAAAATCAGCTAAAAAAAGCTCCCTCAAAGAGGGAGCGAAAGGTAAAATCTCTACTTTAGTTACTTTTGTGCAGTTATTCCGGTAAATCTTCATCATTCAAAACTGCCCTTGGGCAGGTGCTCATACACTCAACAATCATTTCGTCCGTAATTTCTGCGGGCATTGCCGCAATTTTTTCGCGCAGTCTGTTGTGGCGGTAAAGAGGGTCGTGCGCATCCGTGCCGATGAATCTGGCGATTTTTCTCTCGACCATATCTATCGCCATCATCTGCGCTATGTCACCGTTAGTTCCCAACAGGCTGTCAATATTTACCTGAAAAATCACTCCGCGGTCAAGTAACTCGTCTATTATAGGCATATGACGGTAAAACTCCAAATATCTCTCGGGGTGAGCCAATATGGGTATGTAGTCGCGCGCGATAAGCTCGTCAAGCCACATGGGGGCACGGGACACGTCAAAGGGACCTAAAGGCAGCTCGCAGAGCATATACCGTGAACCGTTTATGGTGAGAGCATCAAGGTTGTCGGCGGCAAATATTCTGTCGTTTAAATAAAGCTCAACACCCGCCGCGACAGGGAGCGTTATGCCCTCCATAGCCAATCGGTCTCGAATTTCAACTATCTTATCGTCACGCTCGCGTACAAAGCTGTCAATATTTTTATATCTGCTGAAATGAGGGGTGGCAACCACAGCCTTAAATCCGTTTTCGAAGGCATCACGGCAAAGAGTCAAGGACTCGTTAATATCCTTGGCTCCGTCGTCAATATCAAACAGTATGTGACTGTGAATATCTACCAATTAAATCATCGTCTTTCAAAAACTATTGTCCGTCGGTTATTTCTGATTCTTTTCCCGTTTCTGCATTCTCTTTTTTCTTTTCGCTTTCAAAATGGAACACCTTTATTATTCCCTCGTCGTTTAAAAGCTTTATCATAACCAGCGTTATGGGGAGCAAGAAAAGTCCGATAAATCCGAATAACCGTGTGCCGAGATACATTGCGATAATCGTTGCAAAGGGCGGTATGCCCAGCTGTGACGCGACAAGCTTAGGCTCGATTATCTGACGGATTACCGTAATGCAGGCATACACCACAAATATGCCTATCGCCAGTCCGAAATTGCCGTTAAGCAGGCAGAACAGCGCCCAAGGAACAAGCACCGTTCCCGTTCCCAAAATGGGAACAATGTCGATAAGTGCGGTTATTAAGGAGATTATCAGAATATATCCGCCTTGGTATACGCCTATAAGCTTTAAAAGGAACAATCCCAGTGACAGCTCACAGAAGGTTATTATGATAATGAGTCCGTATGCCTTACCCATCTTGCCGAGAGCGGGTACGAGAAGTCTTTTTGCCCTTATTAGCTTTTCGCGGGGCTCCGACGGGAAAAGGGACAGGATAATTCTTTTTACATTTACAAAATCCGCCGTCATAAAGCAACAGGCGACAGCCGCCATCACTATGGAAATAAGTGTTGTGGGGATCTGTTTCGCCGTGTTCCACACGCCGAGAAGCGGAGTCGAGAGCATTGAAAAATCAAGACCCAGCGAACCGCCCTCAGGCTTATTGGGAGCATTTAAAAGGATTGCCAGCTTTTCGCTGAAAAACGAGGTCACGGTCTTCTCCAGCTTGTCCGGCAAAAATGAGAGTCCATGTGCTATATAATTTTCTATTTTTGCGATAAACTGCGGAATATCCTCAAGCTGTATCATAAGATATTGGAAAAAGCCCCTGAGCTCCACACCGAGTCTTATAAAAACAAGAACAAATGCCGCAAGAATCACGAAAGCGCCAACAAGCACCATGAAGACCGATGCAGGTCCGCGTTTTATGGGAGTTTTTCGGCATATAAAGTTGACAGGTCTTTGAAACGCAGCCGCAAGGGCAAGTGCACAGAGGAACGGAAACAGCACTCCGAACGCATATTTAAAAAAGAGATAAAACAGCGCCAGCACCGTAGCTATATAGACCGTATGAATTATGAAATTTTTTCTCTTTTCCACACCGCTCATAATAATTTTCTCCATATTATAGACTTCATCGGCTCCCCTTGTCAGGCGAGGCTGAGGATAGTTTTTCCGCTCCCTCGGTGAGGGAGGTTGAGGCTTTCCTCCGAATTTGCTTCACATTTTTTAACAAACTGTTATATATTATATCATAAACCTTTTTCCTGTAATATACAATCCGTTAAACGAAAAAATATGTAAACATTTCTAAAAAAAATTCAAAAAATCATCTTAATATATAGCATATTACCCCTTTATTATAGTTTTCGTTTATGGTAGAATATTGATAACTAAACTCTACGGGGAAGTGAGCGGAATGTATACTGCGGTTATGGGCTACGGAACGGTCGGTTCGGGCGTTGTCGAAGTGCTCACGAAAAATCACGACAGTATCGTTAAAAGAAGCACTCAAAACGAGCTTGAGGTCAAGTACATTCTTGATTTAAGAGATTTCCCCGGCGACCCCAACGAGGATAAAATGATAAAGGATTTTAATATTATCCTCAATGACGACGACATTAAAATAGTGGTCGAGACTATGGGCGGGCTTCACCCTGCGTTCGAGTTTGTTTCATCCTGTCTTAAAGCGGGCAAAAGCGTTGTGACCTCTAACAAAGAGCTTGTGGCGGCAAAAGGGTATGAGCTGTTATCCCTCGCCGCGGAAAATAACGTGAACTTTCTTTTTGAGGCATCAGTGGGCGGCGGCATCCCCATAATCCGTCCTATTTCCCAGTGCCTTGCCGCCAACGAGATTGACGAAATAGCGGGAATATTAAACGGAACTACAAATTTCATCCTCACAATGATGATAGAGAAAAATATGAGCTTTGAAGAGGCTTTGAAATTGGCTCAGGATAACGGCTATGCGGAAAAAGACCCCACCGCCGATATTGAAGGTCACGATGCTTGCAGAAAGATTTGTATTCTTGCCTCCCTCTGCTTTGGCAGACACGTTTACCCCGACTCAGTATATACAGAGGGCATTACTAAAATAACCCTTGAAGATGTAGCTTTCGTAAACGCTTTCGGCGGAGTTATCAAGCTGCTCGGCAGGGCAAAGCGTATGGAAAACGGCAAAATTTTTGCCGCCGTTACCCCCGCAATAGTTTTAAACGGCAGTCAGCTGGCATCGGCAAACGACGTTTTCAACGCCATACTCGTTCGCGGCGATGCAACGGGTGACGTGGTGTTCTACGGCAAGGGCGCAGGCAAGCTCCCCACGGCAAGTGCCGTTGTGGCTGACATTATCGACTGTGCCCGAAACATAGGCAGGAAAAAGCCTTTCGGCTGGGGTGAGGCGACGGAAAATTACGTCGTAGATTACAAAACCGCCGAAAATCCCCTTTATATCCGTGCAGAGGTCACCGACCGTGACAAGGCTAAAGCTGAAATAGGCGAAAAGATAGGCAATGTGAAGTATCTGACCTTTGACGGATGCAGTGAAAATGAGATAGCCTTTGTGACCGAAAACGGCGTTGAGGCTGAGCTTTTAGAGAAAATCGGCTCTGTAGAGTCTATCTCAGTAAAATCACTAATAAGAATTACTGATTATTGATACCCCTTTAGGAGGAAATATATGGCACTTATTGTTCAGAAATTCGGCGGCTCCAGCGTTGCTGACGCCGAAAGAGTAATGAACGTTGCCCGTATCGTTACCGATACATACCGTGACGGCAACGACGTTGTGGTCGTTGTCTCGGCTCAGGGCGACACAACGGACGATTTGATCAACAAGGCATTTGAAATAAACGAAAAGCCGTCAAAAAGAGAATTGGATATGCTGATGACCTCGGGCGAACAGATATCAATATCGCTCCTTGCCATGGCAATTCACAAATTAGGCTGTCCTGCGGTGTCGCTGCTCGGATGGCAGGCGGGCTTTAACACCAGCTCAGCTTACGGTCAGGCGCGTATCAAGTCCATAAAAGCTGACAGACTCCGTTCCGAAATAGACCGCCACAACATTGTTATCGTTGCAGGCTTTCAGGGGCTCAACAAATACGATGACCTTACAACCTTAGGCAGAGGCGGCTCGGATACCAGCGCGGTTGCAATAGCCGCGGCGCTTCGTGCAGACCGCTGTCAGATATTCACCGACGTTGAGGGCGTATTCACCGCCGACCCGAGAAAGGTCGACAACGCCAAAAAGCTCAAAGAGATCACATATGACGAAATGCTTGAGCTTGCGACGCTCGGTGCTCAGGTTCTCAACAACCGTTCGGTTGAAATGGCAAAAAAATATAACGTAGAGATAGAGGTTCTCTCAAGTCTGAAAAGAGTTCCCGGAACGGTAGTCAAGGAGGTTGCCAAAATGGAAAAAATGCTTGTCAGAGGCGTTACGAAGGATACCGATGTAGCCCGTATTTCCGTCACAAAAATTCCCAACACCCCGGGAGTTGCGTTTAAAATGTTCTCCGTGCTTGCAAAGCATAAGATAAATGTTGATATTATTCTGCAATCAGTGGGCAGAGATCAGACAAAGGACATCACCTTCACCGTTTCAAAGGGAAACGCCGAGGAGGCGGTAAACTGCGTCAAATCCTCCTTTGACATTGATGACGGTGACATTATTTGCGACACAAACGTTGCAAAAATCTCCATAGTCGGCGCAGGTATGGAATCCCATCCCGGAACAGCCTCAAAAATGTTTGAGGCTCTTTACGAGCGCGACATAAACATTGAAATGATAGCTACAAGCGAAATCAAAATTTCGGTACTTATTGATTTAGAGGCAGCAGACCGCGCTGTCAGCGCTATCCACAAGGCATTTTTCCCTGCGGAGTAACCGTGGACAAAAGAGGAACTTCAAAAGAGTTTCTCTTTTTTATATACAAGGCTGCAAAATAACTCGAAATAAAAGTAAAGGAGTATTAATATGACAGACAGATTTGCAAAAGAAGGACTCACCTTTGATGACGTGTTGCTTGTCCCTGCCGAGAGCAACGTTTTACCGGCGGATACAGACATTTCAACGCGACTTACCAAAAACATAACGCTTAACACTCCCGTGCTCACGGCGGCGATGGATACCGTCACGGAGTGCAGAATGGCTATCGCCATAGCCCGTGAAGGCGGCATAGGCATCATCCACAAAAATATGCCCGCTGAAACACAAAAAGCCGAGGTCGACAAGGTAAAAAGAAGTGAAAACGGCGTTATCACAAATCCATTCTTCCTCTCTCCCGAAAATACGGTGGACGAGGCGGACGCTCTTATGCACAAGTATAAGATATCAGGCGTTCCCGTATGCGATGAAAACGGCAGACTGGTTGGTATTCTTACAAACCGCGATATGCGCTTTATCACCGATTACTCCGCAAAAATCAAGGACGTAATGACAAAAGAGGAACTTGTCACTTCTCATATTAACACCACACTTGACGAGGCAAAGCAGATTTTAATGAAGCATAAAATCGAAAAACTGCCCCTCGTTGACGACAACGGATATTTAAAGGGACTTATCACCATAAAGGACATTGAAAAGACGGTAAAATACCCCAATTCCGCCCGTGATGCTATGGGCAGACTCCTTTGCGGTGCGGCGCTTGGTGCTACTCCCGATGTATTAGACAGAGCTTCAGCCGTTGTTGAGGCAGGTGCCGATTTACTTGTACTTGATTCGGCTCACGGTCACAGCAAAAACATTCTTAACGCAGTTTCAAAAGTAAAAGCCGCTTTCCCCCATATTTCTCTTGTGGCAGGTAACGTTGCAACTGCTGAAGGCACTAAGGCACTTATCGACGCAGGTGCTGACTGCGTAAAGGTGGGCATAGGACCCGGCTCCATCTGCACCACCCGTGTTGTTGCAGGTATCGGCGTTCCGCAGATTACGGCAGTTTATGACTCCGCTAACGAAGCGGCAAAGCACGGCATAACGGTTATTGCCGACGGCGGCATTAAATATTCGGGCGAAATAGTCAAGGCCCTTGCCGCAGGTGCAGGCGCTATAATGGTTGGCTCCCTTGTTGCAGGCTGTGAGGAGTCTCCCGGCGACAGCGAGATATATCAAGGCAGACAGTTCAAGGTCTACCGCGGAATGGGCAGTATCGCCGCCATGAACAACGGCTCAAAGGACAGATATTTCCAGGCTAACAACAAAAAGCTTGTTCCCGAAGGCGTTGAGGGTCGTGTGCCTTATAAGGGACCCCTTGCGGATACGATTTATCAGCTTATGGGCGGTCTTAGGGCAGGTATGGGCTACTGCGGCTGTGCAAATATCGGCGAACTGCAGACAAAGACACAGTTTATAAGAATTACCAACGCAGGTCTTAAAGAGAGCCATCCCCACGACGTTTATATCACTAAGGAAGCGCCTAACTATTCAGGTAACGTGTAAAATATAAGGAGCATAAAAATGTTTGAAAATTTGATAGATTCAATAGGCTTTGTGGGGAATACCGACCCCGACGTTGCCGCCGCAATGAACGAAGAGCTTTCCCGTCAAAGAAGAAATCTTGAGCTTATCGCCAGCGAAAACGTGGTTTCCCCTGCGGTAATGGCGGCAATGGGCAGCGTGCTCACCAATAAATATGCGGAAGGATACCCCGCAAAAAGATATTACGGCGGCTGTGAGTTTGTGGATAAGGTCGAAGATATCGCCCGCGACAGGCTGATGCAGCTTTTCGGCGCAAATTATGCCAATGTCCAGCCCCATTCGGGCGCGCAGGCAAATATAGCCGTATATTTTGCTCTTATCGAGCCCGGCGACACGGTTATGGGAATGAATCTTGCCGAGGGCGGACACCTCACCCACGGCTCACCCGTTAATATTTCGGGTAAATATTTTAATTTTGTCCCCTACGGCGTGGACGAAAACGGTTTTCTTGATTACGACGCTTATGAGAAAAAGGCAAAGGAATGTAAGCCGAAATTGATAGTTGCAGGTGCATCTGCATACCCCAGAATAATTGATTTTAAGAGAATGGCTGACATCGCTCACGAAGTCGGTGCATACTTTATGGTGGATATGGCCCACATTGCAGGACTTATTGCGGCAGGACTTCACCCGTCACCCGTTCCCTATGCGGATGTGGTTACTTCTACTACGCATAAAACTCTTCGCGGTCCGCGCGGCGGTATAATTCTCAGCCGTGACGAGGAATTGGGCTTGAAATTTAATAAAGCCATCTTCCCCGGCACACAGGGCGGTCCTCTTATGCACGTTATTGCGGCAAAGGCTGTCTGCTTCGGCGAGGCTCTTAAGCCCGAATTCAAAGAATATCAGAAAAAGGTCATAGACAATGCCGCTGCTCTTGCAAAGGGTCTTATGTCACGGGGAATCGACCTTGTATCAGGCGGCACGGACAATCACCTTATGCTTGCCGATCTTCGCCGTGTAGGTGTTACGGGCAAGGAGCTTGAACACCGTCTTGACGAGGTTCATATTACGGCAAACAAAAATGCTATCCCCAATGACCCCGAAAAGCCCTTCGTTACAAGCGGCTTGAGACTGGGCACTCCCGCAGTGACAACAAGAGGTCTTAATACCGATGATATGGACAAAATTGCGGAATTTGTCTATCTTGCCGCCACTGATTTCGAAAATAAAGCGGATCACATAAGACAGGGCGTTGAAGACATCTGTAAAAAATACCCATTATACGAATAGGTTTGATAACAGTTGAGGAAAATCGTCATTGCAAGCGGAAACAGGCAAGCCGCACAGCGTGTAAAAAATATGCTTGCAGTCCACGGCATACAGATGGAAAGGCTTTTTTCGTCGGGCGCCGAGGTGCTTTCTTACGCGGTTATCCGTCCCGAGGCGGTGATCATATGCGGCAGACTGCCCGATATGACCGCTGTTACCCTTGCGGAAATGGTGCCTGCGGGATTTGACATAATCAGTCTTACCCCGTCGGGTCAGTCACAGATGATTTTCAGAAGTAATCTTATTTCCCTCAATATGCCCTTAAATACCCGTGAGCTTGTAAGCACGGTCAAAACTCTTGCAGTCACCCAAAACCAGAGCTATCAGCGGAAAAATCACCGTCCCGACGACGAGGAAAAGCTGATAACACATGCAAAACAGAGAATAATGGAAAGACATCATATTTCCGAGTCCCAAGCGCATAAGATACTACAAAAGCGCAGTATGGACTCGGGGGTCTCTATGCTCCAAGTTGCGTCACTGGTTTTGGAGGAGTATGAATGAGATTTACGAAAATGCACGGTGCGGGCAACGATTATATTTACGTCGACTGCTTTTCGCAGGACGTTAATGATCCCACTCACACCGCAAAAATCTTGAGCCGTCCCCATTTTGGCATCGGATCGGACGGGTTAGTGCTCATAAAACCGTCAAATAACGCCGACTGCTTTATGGATATTTACAACGCAGACGGTTCTCGGGCAAAAATGTGCGGTAATGCCGTAAGGTGCACCGCAAAATACGCTTATGACAGCGGAAACAGAAAGAGCGTAATTGACGTTGATACCCTCAGCGGCACAAAAAGCGTTGAGCTTATCCGCGAAAACGGAAATGTCACGGGCGGCAGGGTCAATATGGGAAAGCCCATATTAAACGGACATTCAATACCGACTCGATTCGGCTCGAGCATCGTCAAAGGCGAAAGCCTGTCTGTTGATAATAAAAATTATGAGATAACCTGCCTTTCAATGGGCAATCCTCATTGTGTGGTTTTCTGTGACGGTGTTGACTCTTTGGATCTATCGAAAATCGGACCGTTATTTGAGCATCACGAAATGTTCCCCGAAAGGATAAACACCGAATTTGTTGAGGTCAAAGGCGGCGAAGAGCTGACCGTCCGTGTATGGGAACGGGGCAGCGGAGAAACGCTTGCCTGCGGCACGGGAGCCTGTGCGGCGGCGGTGGCATCAGTCATAAACGGACTGTCAAAAAAGAACAGAGAGATAAAAATAAACTTACCCGGCGGCACGCTTTTTGCCGACTGGACCGAGAACGGCGACGTTTACCTTACAGGTCCGGCGGTAACAGTGTTCACGGGGGAAACGGAAGTTTTGTGACTGCTAACAGTGAACGGATTTTATTCCCTCCGTCTCGCCTGCGGCGAGCCACCTCCCTCGAGGAGGGAGGAAAAGACTTTTTTGAATCACTAAATCTCTCATACACTGTTGACAATTGCTGATCTTGCATTAAATTATGTCGATATAAATCGTACAGGAGAATAAACGAATGAAAATAAACGAAAACTTTTTGAAGATACAAAGCTCTTATCTTTTTTCAAACATCGCAAAAAAGGTAAACGCATACGTTGCGGCTAACCCCGACAAGCCTATTATCCGTTTAGGCATCGGCGACGTCACCCGACCGCTGGCGGACGAGTGCATAACCGCTATGCACAAGGCGGTGGACCATATGGCGGACGAAAAAACCTTTATGGGTTATCCGCCCGAATACGGTCACAGCTGGCTTATAACCGCTATAAACGAGAACGATTATAAGTCCCGCGGAGTGGAGCTTGACAACAGTGAGATCTTCGTCTCCGACGGTGCTAAGAGCGATTGCGGAAATATCGGTGATATTTTTTCCCTTGATAACAGAGTTGCAGTGTGCGATCCTGTTTATCCCGTTTACGTTGACACAAACGTGATGATGGGGCGCTCCAAGGATATGCTTTATATGCCCTGCACCGCTGAAAACGGCTTTTTGCCGCAGATCCCCACCGAAAAAGCGGACATCATATATCTTTGCTTCCCCAACAACCCCACGGGTATGGCTATCACAAAGGATGAGTTAAAAAAATGGGTGGATTACGCCAACGCTAACGGCTCGGTCATCCTTTTCGATTCGGCCTACGAGGCGTTCATAACTGAAGATAACGTACCGCACTCAATTTATGAGATTGAAGGAGCAAAAACCTGTGCCATAGAATTCAGAAGCTTTTCAAAAACCGCCGGATTTACAGGCGTTCGCTGCGGCTATACAGTGGTTCCCCACGACTTAAAGGTTGACGGTGTGGAGCTTAACGCCCTTTGGGCAAGACGTCAGGCAACAAAGTTCAACGGCGTTTCATATATCACACAAAGAGCCGCCGCCGCGTGCTATACGGATGCAGGCAAACAGCAGATTCGTGATACTATTGCATATTACCAAAAGAATGCAAAAGTAATCTACGACGGGCTTAAATCCTGCGGCTTTACCGTTTACGGAGCGGTCAATTCGCCGTATGTATGGCTCAAAACCCCCGACGGTATGAAAAGCTGGGATTTCTTTGACCTGCTGCTTGAAAATATTCAGGTGGTCGGCACTCCCGGCGAGGGCTTCGGTCCAAGCGGTGAGGGATATTTCCGCTTAACGTCATTCGGCTCGGCGGAAAACACGGCAAAGGCAGTAGAAAGAATTAAAAATTATTTTGGCAAATAAAAGGGGCAGTTAAAAATGAAGGATATTTACGAAAGTCCGTTAAATTCAAGGTATTCCAGCAAAGAAATGAAATACATTTTCTCGCCGGATTTCAAATTCAGAACCTGGAGAAGGCTCTGGGTGGCTCTTGCCGAGAGCGAAATGGAACTGGGTCTGGGTATCACACAAGAACAGGTGGACGAGCTTAAAGCCCACATTGACGACATCAATTACGAGGTTGCCGAGGCGTACGAAAAGAAGTTCCGCCACGATGTTATGAGCCACGTTCACGCTTACGGTGAGTTGTGCCCGGGCACAAAGGGCATAATCCATTTGGGAGCTACCTCCTGCTATGTGGGCGACAACACAGACGTTATCACTATGACCGAGGGTCTGCGACTTGTCCGCAAAAAGCTTGTCAATCTTATGGACAAGCTCTCAAAATTTGCTCTTGAATATAAAGATATGCCCTGTCTTGCATTTACCCATTTTCAGCCTGCTCAGCCTACCACCGTGGGCAAAAGAGCATCGCTTTGGCTGATGGACCTTGTAATGGATATGGAACAGCTGGAGTTCCAGCTGACAAAGATGCGACTGCTGGGCTCAAAGGGAACAACGGGCACACAGGCGAGCTTTATGGAGCTTTTTGACGGCGATACCGATAAAATCAAGGAGCTTGACCGCAAAATCGCGGCTAAAATGGGCTTCGATGAAACGTATCCCGTATCCGGTCAGACTTACCCGAGAAAGCTTGATTACCACGTGCTTTCCGTTCTCTCGTCAATAGCACAGTCGGCATATAAATTCTCAAACGATATGCGACTTTTGCAGCATCTTAAGGAGCTTGAAGAGCCCTTTGAAAAAAATCAGATAGGCTCGTCGGCAATGGCGTATAAGCGCAATCCTATGCGCAGTGAGCGTATTTCGTCCCTTGCCCGCTATGTCATATGCGACACGCTGAACCCTGCAGTTACCGCATCAACACAGTGGTTCGAGAGAACCCTCGACGACTCGGCAAACAAGAGAATCAGCGTTGCCGAAGCCTTTTTGGCGGTGGATGCCATAATGGAGCTTTACATCAATATAGTAAGCAACATTGTGGTTTATCCCAAGATGATCGAAAAGAGACTTTGGGACGAGCTGCCCTTTATGGCGACCGAGAATATTATGATGGCGGCAGTTAAAAAAGGCGGAGACCGACAGGAACTGCACGAAAAGATCCGCTGTCATTCAATGGACGCGGGCAGAGTTGTCAAGGTCGAGGGCAAGCCTAACGACCTTATTGAGCGCATTGCCGCTGACGAATCCTTCGGACTAAGCCTTGAGGAGATCGAGGCGGAAATGAAACCCGAAAAGTTTGTCGGCAGAGCACCCCAACAGGTGGAAGAAATGGTCCGCGATTACGTTGCCCCCATCATCGACCGCTATAAAGATGACTTAGGTCTGACGGTTGAGATTAAGGTGTAAAAAGCCTATTAAATGAATTTTAAATCCGGCAATCTCTTATGAGAGCGCCGGATTTGTTTTTTTGTCGGATTCGTGATAATATATTTAATAAATAACGATGTATGAAAGTGAGATCTGTCATATGAAAAACTTATCTTTTGAAAATTATAAAAAGGCTTTAAGTATTACTAATGAGCTTTTTCAAAAAGATTATCAATTTGCTATGGCAACCACTGCAAATCATATTCCATCACTACGCTTTGTGGATACATATTTTTACGACGGAGCATTCTATATTCTTACATATGAAAACACAAATAAAGTTAAAGAAATAAATGTCAACCCGCAGGTTGCATTATGTAGCCGAAAGGGATATGCTTTCCACGGTAAAGCGGTCAATATAGGTCATCCATTGCTACCTGAAAACAGTGAAATCAAAAATAAATTGATCGTTGCTTTTAAACAGTTTTATTTTAAACATTACAACGAAAATGATCCTATATGTATTTTAAAAATAATGCCTGAAAACGGATTTGTTTATAAAGACGGTATCGGTTATAAAATTGATTTTGTCAATAAAACTGCTTTTGCCGAGCCATTTACATTTAATACGATATTAACAGAAGAATAAGTATATTATCACAATAATAACCACCCGTCAAACGAAATGGGTGGTTATTATTCTTATAGTGCGTTCTGTGGTTCCCTCTGGGAGGGAGCGTTTTGGTTTAGATTAATAGTAAATTACAGAATTATACACAACAGTCCGTTGCAGCCTTCGTTTATTACACGCTCAAGGGTTTCCTGGAATTTCATCCGTGCATCGGTGGGCATATGGAACAGCTTATTGCGCAGTCCCTCGTTGACAAGCTCGTTGAGGGATTTTCCGAAGATATTGGACTCCCAAATCTTTTGCGGATCCTCTTCAAAGCCCTCCAGCAGATATTTTACAAGCTCCTCCGACTGGCTTTCACTGCCGACTATGGGCGCAACCTCGGTTTTTATGTTGGCGCGGAGCATATGTATGGACGGCGCAGATGCGGAAAGGCGTACCCCGTACCGACCGCCCTGACGGACGATTTCCGGCTCTTCGAGGGACAGCTCGTCAATTGTGGGCATAACTATGCCGTAGCCTGTTGTCTCCACCTCATCGAGAGCGGATTTTATGCGCTCATACTCCTTTTTAATGCGGGCAAGCTCCTTCATACAGGATAAAAGTCCCTGCTCGCTGTCGATGGTTATTCCCGTGGACTCCTCCAAAATCTTATAGAACAGTCCGTTGTTCATATCCACGGACACCCACGCGCTGCCTATTCCAAGGTTCATACTTGTGACCCGTGCACCCGTGATATGCTCACATTCGCAAAGTGTGTCGGTCATTACGCTGATATCGCGGACGAAAGTCACCTTTTCAAGGGACTGCAAAACGCTTTTGTAGGTCTCCGCTTTGAGCCAATGCTCCTCGGGCAGTCCCACCAGCCACATTGGCAAGTCGATGCCTATCTCCTTAACTGGGAATTCAAACAGAACCTGCGTGATTATCTCTTTTATCTCGCGCTCGTCAAGCTCAAGGCAGTTGACCGCCATAACGGGTACGGCATATTTTGCCGAAAGCTCCGCCGAAAGCCGCTGAGCGCTCTCCCCCTTCGGATACATACAGTTGAGCAGCACAACAAATGGCTTGTTAAGCGCCTTTAGCTCGTTTATTACACGCTCCTCCGCCTCTTCGTATTCCTCTCGCGGAATGTCGCTGATACTGCCGTCGGTAGTCACCACAAGGCCTATGGTGGAATGCTCGGTGATGACCTTTTTCGTGCCTATTTCCGCCGCGGTGTTAAAGGGGATCTCCTCTTCGAACCAGGGAGTACGCACCATTCTCGGCTGATCTCCCTCAATATAGCCCAAAGAGCTGGGAACGATATATCCCACGCAGTCGATCATACGCACGTTAAACTCGGCGTTGTCGGGGAGCGCTATTCTAACGGCGTTTTCGGGAATAAATTTCGGCTCGGTGGTCATTATGGTCCTGCCTGCCGAGGATTGAGGCAGCTCGTCGTTGGCTCTCTCCCGTACCGCATCGCTTTCCATATTCGGCAGCACCACGGTATCCATAAATCTTTTTATAAACGTGGATTTTCCTGTTCTGACAGGTCCGACGACTCCGATATAAATGTCCCCGCCCGTTCTCTGGGCAATATCGTTGTAAATACTTGTGTTACTCATCAGAATCCCTCCCTTTTATATTTTCGGAATCAGCAGACGGCTGTTCCCGGCGACCGTGCCGTCCGAAATATGATTCTCTCTCATTATGGCATCGACTGTGGTGTTGTATCTCTCGGCAATGTCCCAAAGGCTCTCGCCGCTGTCGGCAAAATAGACGGTAAGCGACGCGGTTTTAAGGGTTTTTATCCTTGATTTATCCACCAAAAGCTCTGTTGTGACGCTTTTTTCCTGCTCACGGAAAATGAATCCGCGAACGTTTATCTCCACCCTTGCATCAAGCTGATTACCCTCGCCCATCACAAAGCTTGATGCCGTTACCGCACAATTGGGACGGCAGGTGAACACCGCATCCCCTGCCTGCAGCTGCCGTTTGTATTCATAGGGTATCTGCCGCTGAGCAAAGGCAGGCTCGCCCTTTGCATCGGCGTAGATAATATCTGCCGTGACCTCGCCGCTGACCGCCACGCAGTCCTCACGCACCGAAAAGCCTGCGGTGATGTCGCTGCAGGTGAAATTCAGTATCTTTGTCATTCCAGTAGTTGAAATATCCACCGTTCCGCGGCAAAGGAAGGTATCCTCGATTTTTTCTTCAAGGCTGTTTACGTAAATTCCCGCTTTTTTAAGCTCAGTCTCATATTTTGTGGAATATGCATCCTTGATAACGGTTATCTGACGGTTCTCAAAGCCCCGTACTGACACCGCCACTGTGGCGGAAACGTCCAGCAAATTCTTACTGCCTGCCGAATCGTACCTATAACGGACGTTTAACGATGTGACGGTCAATTCCGCGTCCGCCTCGCAATCCTCGGTAATATCGGCGGCCTCGATAATCTGATTTATGTTTATCACATTGTCAATGCTCATTACTTCCAGACTATCCTGCTCGGTAAACACGGTTCGTACCAGCAACTCGCCTTTTAAAAACAGTTTGTTGGATATGACCTTTATTTCGTCGATAACGGCGGAGGAGTACGAGCCGATGATCGCACCAATCGGTTCTGAGATACTGCCCGTTTCGCAGGTCTCGGTGACTGTAAATATCTTTTCGGTAATTGAAGTCAGGTCGCATATATCTACATTTTCACATCGAGCTGTAATATTTCCGCCCTCAGCAGCGCTCACTGCCTCATACCGTTTTTTGCCCGATGCCCTTGCAAATACCGTGACTGCTCCGTGAACCTCAAATCTGCGCTGACCCGACACACGGTAATTTATGTATTCCGTTTTCGCTCCTACAAATATGTCGGAGCTGTCGGTACTTTTCAGCTCTATCTGCTTTGAAAAATGCAATGTTTGCTCAAAGCACCTGATCTTGCCCTGCTCACACACATAGAGCACCCTTATAAGGCACTCGCACTCGGCGCTTATTCTGTCACCCGTGACCTGATGCGACTGCACACCCGGGACTGCACTGCAGCGAAGTATCCTGACGATATCCGGCAGATACTCGGGCAGAGTGATGTCACAGTCCACCGCGTGCTCGGCATTCCCCTGAAAGGTGGTTTCGCATACGGATATATTTTCTTTGCGCACGTTGAAATCCATTGTAATCTCTCCCTTTTGAACACTTTATCACCTCATATATATGAGAGGTATAAATCGAATATGACAAGCTGACTTGTTTAAAGGAAAGATATGTGATAAAATGAGTAATAAAACTAATTCCCTCCCTCAAAGAGAGGGCGGAAATCCGTCATCTTGTAGGGGTGGGTGCCCACACCCACCCGTTAGTGTTGCGGGACGATGAAGACATCGTCCCGCAACACTAACATCTAATATGAGGTTTTAGTATGAAAATAGGTAACGTTGAGATCATGGGCAAAGCCGTACTTGCCCCAATGGCAGGAGTAGCCGACAGAGCTTTTCGCGAGCTGTGCGTAAGCTACGGAGCTTCATACGTTGTGAGCGAAATGATAAGCTCCAAGGGCGTGTCAATGGGTGACAGAAAGTCGAAGGAGCTGTCCTTTCTGTCAAGCGCAGAACGTCCTGCGGCGGTGCAGATATTCGGAAGCGACCCCAACATAATGGCTCAAAGCGTAGAAAAAGTAATGGCATCCCGTCCCGAAATAATAGATATAAATATGGGCTGTCCTGCCCCGAAAATTGCAGGTAACGGCGGCGGTGCTTCGCTTATGAAAAAGCCTGGGCTTGCCGAAGAAATCGTCCGAGCGGTGGTGGCAGTCTCACCCGTTCCCGTAACGGTAAAAATACGCATCGGTTGGGACTTTGACAGTATAAACGCTGTTGAAATGGCAAAAAGAGCCGAAAACGCAGGCGCGGCGGCGGTAACCGTCCACGGCAGAACACGAAGTCAGATGTATGCTCCGCCTGTGAATACCGATATTATTGCTCAGGTGAAAAATGAACTTACGATTCCCGTTATCGGCAATGGGGACATTACAGACTGCTTTTCGGCGGCAAAAATGCTTGAGGACACAAACTGTGACCTTATAATGATAGGCAGAGGGGCATTAGGACGTCCGTGGGTATTCTCGCAGATAAACGCCTACCTTGAGCACGGCAGAGTGCTGCCCGAACCGCCCGTGAGCGAGCGTATGCGGGTGATGGTGAACCACATTAAAAAAATATGCGAATATAAAGGTGAGTATGTGGGAATGCGTGAGGCCCGAAAGCACGCTGCTTGGTATACAAAGGGGCTTCGCGGCGCGGCAAAATACCGTCAGGAGCTGGGAATGCTCTCAAGCCTTGAGCAGCTGGAAGAAACGGCTTACCGAATTTGTGTTGAAAATGAATGACCCCGAAGAAGTATAAAGGCGTTGAGAGTTCGTTCCTCAACGCCTTTATTATATCTAAAATTTTTCTAACTGCTTTTCTATTACAAAGCGGACACGTTCAATATATTATATGTAATGTATTTAATTACATAACATATTTTGTCGATAATCAAATATACATTCCGCCGTTGACAGGAATATCCTGTCCTGTGATGAAATCAGCCTCTGGGGATGCCAAAAACGCTACCGCTCCCGCCACGTCCTCGGGTGTTCCGATACGGTTCAGCGGAGTTTCCTCTTTTAAGGCGTTCATCGTGTCGCTGTCAAAATGAGCAGTCATATGGGTGAGTATCACGCCGGGGGAAACGCAGTTGACGGTTATTCCCGAAAGTCCAACCTCTTTTGCGAGAGCTTTCGTCATACCGATTAGCCCCGCTTTCGCCGCTGAATAATGAACCTCGCAGGAGCCGCCTGTCTCACCCCAAATCGAGGCGATATTTATAATTTTGCCCGACTTGCGGCGTATCATAAAGGGCAGAACCGCACGGGAGCAGTAAAATGCCCCGCTGAGATTAGTTTCTATCATTCTGTGCCACATTTCGTCGGTGATATCCGTAAAGAGCGCCTGTTCGGCGATACCTGCGTTGTTCACAAGCACAGCGATCTCGCCTATTTCCCTTTCGATTTGCTCAATAACTGCGTTTACCTCGGCACTGTCGATGATATTCATACGGTAAGCTTTGGCTGAGCCACCTGCGGACGAAATCTCCGCTACAATTTTTTCCGCACCGTCAAAGGAATTGTTATAACACACCGCAACGCCGAAGCCGTCACGGGCAAGTCGCAACGCGGCGGCAGCTCCGATACCTCTGCCTGCACCCGTTATAACTGCAACTTTCATTTTGAACGCCCCTTTCCGTATATTCAACCCAATCATTGTAGCATATTTTTTCTAAAATTACATTAAAACACTTGAAAAAAATTATCAAATACATTATAATACATTTACTGCTTTTATGGGCAGACAAAATCATATGCTGGTATGGCTCAGTTGGTAGAGCAGCGCATTCGTAATGCGCAGGTCTCTGGATGTAGTTAAGGATACTTTAAATCCGGATGCTACGCAATAAACAAAAAATCAAATACGCTGGTATGGCTCAGTTGGTAGAGCAGCGCATTCGTAATGCGCAGGTCATCGGTTCGAGTCCGATTACCAGCTCCACACGCCGCAGATTATTTTCTGCGGCGTTTTTAAATGGTTTTAAATACAGAAAAAAGAAAAATCCGATGAACTTAAAAATTCTAGTTCATTGGATTTTTCTCTTATTGCTATGCTCTATCAACTTTTATTATTTTCTGAACAAAAATGCGTTTTCACAACGGGGAATCAAATAGTTCAAGCATTCAAATCCCGTCAAAAAGTTCTTCGTGGCTCACTCTATCAGCTTCTGTTATAGGTCGTATAACTCTGCACGGTACACCGTATGCCAAAACATTAGGCGGAATATCACGTGTTACAACGCTCCTCGCACCGATTACCGTGCCATCACCAATTGTCACCCCAGCACAGATTGTTGCACCGACCCCGATTTGGACATGATTGCCGATTGTAATTGGTTTATTATAAATAAATAGTCCTTTATGCTTACGAGGAAAGCGTTGCGGAATCCATTGCACCTTGCGTTGTTTTGCACATAATGAATGCAATACTGTAGTAATCACTACATTTGATTCAATCGACACATCGTTTCCAATATTAATTGGTGCGCCATCCTGTATGACGAGATTCTCTCCAGCGGAAAAGTTATTACCAATATGAACATTTTTCCCATATTCAATTGATAGTGATGATCCAATACAACACGACTTCCCGACAGAACCAAATAGCCACTTGGCAATATGGTTACGTTTGGATTTCTGTGATAAAGATGTGCGATTTAACCATCTTGCTAAAATATAACCTCTTGCCATCTGCAGAAGAATACTTTTACACATGGTATTTACATAGTATCCTGCAGTCATGCGTTTAAATTCTGTCATGGCATAACATCCCCACGGATCATATTTTTTTCTAACTGGTCGTTTTCCGTGATCTCTCGCACAACACGGCAGGGAATACCACATGCAAATGTATTGGAAGGAATATCACATGTAACAATACTTCCTGCGCCAATCACGGCATAATCACCGATTGTTACTCCGCCAAAAATAGTTACATTTGCGCATATCCAAACGCCGTTGCCGATACGAATGGGCTGGGCATGAATATCGCTTGACGACTGAACAGATAAATATTTATCAATGTCACAGTTTTTTTGTTCATCGGTCAGTGACCGTGGATTGGTTGCAAGAACAACATTTGATGCAAGCATAACATTATCGCCAAAGAAAATTTCTGCTTCATCTTGCAGCACAGCATTGTAATTTGACAGAAAGTTCTTTCCTGCATGAATATTGCAACCATATTTTACATAAATCGGTGATTGTATATGATATGGTGCGCCATCCACCGAACCAAACAGCTTTTTAACCAGACGGGTTCTGCGTGGCTGATTAAGCATAGATGTCTTATTTAGTTTTTTCAACAATTTATCGCATTTTTCTTTTTTATGATCCATGTTTTAATTCTCCTGGATTAGAGATGTTTAAATTAAGTTGTTAATTACTTCATTTCCTGAACAAAAATGCGTTTTCTCGGCACGGAATCAAATTATCCAAATGAGCAAAGACATCCTGTGGTGAGGTGTGAGGCTGAAAGATAACCGTTTGCTCATAATCCCAATCCAATGGCGGATATTCCTTTAAAGCAACAAATATGTCCTCTTTTAACGCCGCACGGTCGACTTCGTCACGCTTTAGAGGTGCTTGTTTCTCCCATAGTTCCCATCGCAGAGTTGCCATGGTATCCCGTAATTCTCGGATTGCATCAGCCTTGTCTGTAGTCTCATCCGGGGCAATAGGTATACCAAAATTGACACAACACTTCATTGTTTTACGGTCATAGTCCAGTATTACAGGAATGATCTGTGCTCCGCTTTGAACCGCCACGTCAATAATACCCCATTTCAAGGGCAGCATAAGCAGATTGTCTGTCAAATTCCACGTACCTTCGGGGAACCACATGATAGCCTGCTTCTCATTTAGATAATCAATAAGTGTTTTTTTAACCGCAGTCATTTCCTGTTTACTTTTCCGGTCAACCCAAATCGCACCATTCAGAAAGAAAAATAACTTGTCCGACAACCACAACCGTTGTTTACCCAACAATACATCACATCGGAATTGATAAGACCGGGAAATCGCTTTAGCAGCAATCGGAATATCTACAGAATTGGTGTGATTGACTGCAAATATAACGGGCTTGTCCAGCAACAGTACAGGGGCATTTTCAATATGTATCTTGTATTTGACACGGGTTTTGGTCAGCAGGAGCACAATGGGATGTATTATGTTCCGTAAACCGGCTACTATTCGACTTCGTGAATCCAACGCATTACCTCCTTAACAAGAATGCATTCTCCCGACAAGTATTCAAATGCTCTAAATGGGCAAATGCATCTTTCTGCTCAATTTCAGCTTTCGTATGAAATCGGGCTCTTTCGATTGATTCCGGCGTATCCCAAGGTTGAATGCGTTTCTCAAATGTCTTGATAAACTGCTCACTGTAATTTTCAGGCAGACTGTCTCTTGATAGCAGTCCTTCCCTTTCCCAAATATCCCATTTTAAACTTGCAAGTGCATCTCGAAGTTTTTGTGTCAGTTCAGCTATGTCTCTAAAATCCTTAGGGGAAATTTCAGTACCGAAATTAACAACAAACCGCTTATCGTACTGCTCTATTGCAATAGGCACGATTTTTGTGTTCGTTTCTATTGCCATTTTGGCTGTGCCTGAGAACAAAGACATTACCGGTAGATTTTCACTCCCGTTGCGTGCCCCTTCCGGAAAAATCATTAAAGAGCCGTTGCCTTTCAGTAGTTCAACAGAACGCAGATAGGCAATGTGTCGGTCATCCATGTCCGCTGTTTCCAGCAAAATACATCCATTCAGATAGACAAGCAGTCCGGAAATGTCTTTATACAGAACACACGGATCGCCCACAAACCACCAACAACTATGATGCAGAACCTCATAAATATTTTCTAAGTCGTTTTCGCCAATGTGCGTGCAGGCAAAGATTACACGGTCTTTATATTTCTTTTGGTTGCCAATTACTGTGACAGTCTGTTTTCGGAAAATTCTGTCCAATGTTAAAAGCTTTGCAAACACCGGACCAAAGGCTTTTCTGAGCCGTATATGTTTCAGTTTTTTTCCTTGCTCAAATCTGTACTTTCTGCGTTCGCAATAATATGCTTCTAACTCCGACAGGGGCATAAAAGCACGCCGAAACAGGCTTATATGGCGAAAAGCAGATCCAGTGATGGATTTTTCGCCTTTGGATTCTTCTATGCCGATTGATGATTCCATTTAGCCAAACACCCTCTCTAACCAACTGAGATTCTGATGTCGCCGATAAAGTTGGTATCTATAATATATGCCTCGCATTCCATTAGGGCTTGAGCCAGTTACTGTACCAACAAACACAAGTTTTTCATAAGACGTTGAATATGCCGTCTGTGAAGTGATGTACAGTTTATCTTCTACCAATCTCCATTGGTATAACTCGGAAAGATCTATATCAAAACTTTTATCTGAAATTGAGTCAACCGGTTCACCATATTTACAGAGTGACAAATAATTTAACACGTTATAGTCTTGCTTTGAACTAAAATAAGAGAGTTCATCTAAAATAGCAGAGTCATAAAAACCAGCACTGTTAGTCCGAATCATCAAAGCGAGTTTGTTACGCCTCGCATCATCTGAACCGACAGAATCATATAATGACATTGCAATCTCGGTATCCTCGATTACACCATAACCGTGAGCGTAGCAATAAGCCTGATTGATAGTTGCATAGTCATTTTCTTGCAGTTCTTCACTGGAATAAATAGAAAACGCCATTTGATAATCTCCGGCATCAAAATACTGCTTTGCAAGGCTAAGCAAACGCATTTCCTCTTCGGTTTTGAACATGTAGTCGGGTGCTTCATATTGCGGAATATTATCCATAGATATTGTTATAGAACTGTTATCGCCATACTGAACAATATTAGCATCACCTGACTGGATTATTTGGTTATCGTTGATAGTGGAATTGATGGTATTATTGATAGAAGTCGCTGTATTTAATGTACAGACAGTAACTATAAGAGTAAAGATAGCAATAAGCGATCCAACAATAGTGGAAATAGAGGCAAAAAAGTTGAACTTTTCACCATGCTTTTTTATAACTTTTGATAAAAATGTTTCTGTTGCCTTTTCTTCTTGCTGGTTTATATTTTCTTGCGTGCTTGTTTCTGTTTTATTTTTTTGTTCGTTCAAAACTTTTCCTCCACTCTGAAAAAGTTAGTTTCTTACAGGGGCAATCATAGTGGTGTTATTCCTCGCCAGAAATAATCACCAGTTCTTTTAGTTTGCATAATCAACCTTTCCTTCATGACGGTTCTATCTGTAGTGTTATTTGTTCCAATACTTGATAATCAATATTTCCCCTTGCTCTACCATTTATAATTTATTGACTTTTTTCTTGTGTGGTAACAATTCGATCGGTTTCATTCTGATACTGCTTGCTTTCTTCCTCTAAAACCTTATAGTCAACTTTGTTAGCTCCGGTAAGTGGCAAGTCTTTTCTGATGACATACCGGTACGGCAGATTGAACGCCGGCAACTCTTTTAATACTATTTCATCAACCTCTCTAACTACTTTCTCTGCAGAGACTCCGTTATTTAGAATAAGATGTGCAACAGGAACATGACGTTCAGTATCATTCGGCATTTGAACTACTACGCAGTTACTGATTGCAGGGTGTGACATGATAATACCCTCAACCGCAGCAGGGAAGATTTTGTCGCCATTACGGACTATCATGCGCTTAATACGGCCATCAATAAACAAATTACCGTTTTCAGTTATTCTGCCGATGTCGCCGGTATGCAGCCACACCTCTCCATTTGCGTGTTTTCTAATAACTTCAGCAGTTGCAGTCGGATTATTGTAATACTCCAGCATCATGGTAGGCGTCTGAATACAAACTTCTCCGGGCTGGTTGTAAGTAAGTTCTTTTTCCGTGTCGGGATCAAATATTGAAATCACATTTTTCACATAAGGAATCCCAACGCTGCCGGGCACATAAGATGCATCCGTAGAAAAACATGCTGCCGCAGATACCTCTGTCATACCATAGCCCTGTGCAACTTTGTGCCTGCAGCCATGTGATTCAAAAAACGCATTAATATCCCGTTCTAATTCAATGTTTAACGCATCACCGCCAGATATAGGCGTTTTAATATATGAAAGGTCAGCATCTTGAGTTAAATCGCTTTTGATAAAAAAATCCCACAAGATTGGTCCGGCAAGCAGGTGATTTGGTTTGTATTTTACCATAAGTGACGGGAAATCTTTGGGGTCAAAATTAGGAATCAAAATGTTTCTAAATCCAAGGTACATCGGATCATGGATAGCGTTTACAAGACAAAATGCGTAAAACGGAGGTAGAAATGTGAGAAAACTATCTCCTGATTGTAGGTCATATTCAGATATTTCTTGAGTTAGTGCCATAGTGTTGAAGTTTTCATTTGTCAATACAACACCTTTTGGTACACCTGTTGTTCCACCTGTATGAACAATTGTAATAGGCATATTGGGTCTATAAGATACATCAATAGTGTCTTGATATTCCTTTCCGATTTTCAGGAAGCATTTCCATGTCAAAATATGCGGATTAGCAATCTTTTCGCTCTTATTCTTGATTGCACTTAGCAACCTAACTGGCAGAGGGAGTGATTCAATAGGTGTTAAAATAACTATGTTTTCTATCGTTGATTTGTCAAATAGTTTTGAAACTACGGGAAAACACATATCAATCGCTACCAACACTTTTGATTTGGTCTCTTCTATTGACTGAAGAATTTCAGTCTCCTGCAATCTCGGGTCTATTAAATTGGAAATTGCGCCGATACGGTTCAGCGCGTAAAATATGTATACTGTCTCAGGCATTGTAGGAAGTGCCAGCGTAACAATGTCCCCGCGCTGAACGCCCAGTTTTTTAAACGATCTTGCGATGCGCTCAATCATGGCGAAAACTTTCCCGTAGGAAACCTTTACTCCGAAATACTCCAGTGCAATAGCGCTCTGGTTATTTTTCTGCTTGTCGTAAATGAAAGAATATGCAGATTTTGCGGGTATTTCTTTATCCGCAGCTGAGGCTGGATAATATTTCAACCACGGTTTGTCGATAGACGGATAGCCAGTCAAATTCTGTTCTTTTTGCATGATAGTTCTCCCTTTTTGCTGTTCTACAACATAATCCGCATTATGTTGTA
>JAFLUM010000006.1 GCA_022508805.1 Oscillospiraceae bacterium
CTCACGAAACACAATCAAAATCAAAGATTTTGTGTGTTTCGGAGAACATTGTATCTTTCCTGCTTCGCACTTGCGCGCTTTGCAAAATTATGATATAATATAATGGAAAAATTGGCAATGGATGCCAATTTCAAAAATGAATGAAGGTTGGTGTGTATTATGGGTAGAGATTGGATGAACAATAAAACCGTAATAATCACAGGCGCTTCAGGCGGTATGGGTAAGGGAGTTGCCGAAAAGCTTATTAAAGAGCACGGCTGCACCGTAATCGGTATTGCAAGAAGCGAAGAAAAAATGAAAAAGGTTGTTGAAGAGCTTGGCGACTATGCCGACAAGTTTTCATATCAGCTTTTTGACGTTGCCGTTGAACAGAATTGGCTTGATTTTGTTGAATATCTTAATGGAAACAATATTAAGCCCGACGTTCTCATCAACAACGCCGGAATTTTGCCGAAATTTGACAAATTCCAGAATTACACCGTTGAATACATAAAAAAGGCAATGGATATTAACTTCTATTCAGCAGTTTATTCGATTCACGCTCTTCTTCCGATTCTGCTTCAGTCAGATTCACCGGCAATTATTAACGTAGACTCCTCTGCCGCTCTTATGACTCTTGCAGGCACATCTGTATACTCTGCTTCAAAGGCTGCTCTCAAATCCCTTTCTGAGGCTCTTCGTGAGGAGCTTCGCGGCAAGTGCTATGTGGGAATTGTATGCCCGGGCTTTACAAAGACTGATATTTTCAGAAATCAGGATTCTACTGATGCTAAAGGTCAGAAAATGCTTAACATGGTAAGTACGTCATGCGAACGCATGGTTAAAATGATCATGAATGACATAAAAGCAAAGAGACCTTTGGGCGTTCACGGCTTTGACGCCGCATTTATGAACTATTTCGGCAGAATTATGCCCGTTCAAGGCGGACGACTCTTCTCAAATGTTATGAAAATGTCCAAGCTCCCCTTGTTTGACGGAGTATTCAAAGACTGATAAATTAAAAAAATATAAAAAATAGGAGATTTTACTATGAAAGTATTCATGATCGGCGGTACAGGTCTTCTCGGCTGTGAGGCCGCAACAACTCTTATTAAAAGAGGTCACGAGGTAACAAGTGTTGCTCTTCCCCCTCTTCCGGAAGGCGCTCCCATCCCCCCGGAAATGGAAATCATCTTCGGCGACATCAACAAGAAAACCGACGAAGAAATTGAAGCTATGCTTAAAGGTTCAGACGTTTTCATCTTCGCTGCAGGTGTTGACGAAAGAGTTGAATTCCCTGCGCCTGTAATGGATTACTATTACAAATACAACATCGCTCCTCTTGAGAGAATTTTCCCTCTCTGCAAAAAGGCAGGCGTTAAGAGAGCGGTTGTTCTCGGCTCTTATTTTGCTTATCTTAACAAAATCAAGCCCGAAATGAAGCTTACCGAAAGAAATCCCTATATGAAATCCCGTATGGATCAGGAAAAGGTTTGCGAGGACGCTTGCGACGAGAATTTCTCAGCTTGTGTTCTTGAGCTCCCCTACATCTTCGGTACACAGCCCGGCAGAAAGCCCGTTTGGACCGTTCTTATTGAGCAGATCGAATTTATGGACAAGTGGCCCGTTACAATGTATCCGAAAGGCGGTACCGCAATGCTTACCTGCCGTCAGGTCGGTCAGGTTATCGCAGGCGCTGCTGAAAACAAAGCAGGCAAAACTGGCTTTGAAGCAATTCCCATAGGCATGTACAATATGACATGGCCTGAGTTCCTTGAAATCGTATTTGATGCAAGAGGAATGCACGGCAGAAAGATTCTTACAGTTGCTCCGTGGATGATGAAAATGGGCATGTTCAAAATTGTTAAGGATTACAAAAAACGCGGCATTGATTCGGGTATGGATCCGATGCAGCTTCCCGACATTATGGACTACAACCTGTTTATTGACAAAAAATGGTGCCTTGAATTAGGTGTTGAAGAAGACGACATCAAAGAAGCTATCACAGATTCGATCAAGGTTTCTCAGGCAGCATTTGACGGCAAGGTCAAACTCCTTGAAATGAAGGGCGAATAAATTTTACATAAAAATAAAGGGTGCAACCACAAGGCTGCACCCTTTATTTTTTGTTAAAATATATTAGAAGAAAACGGACTTACCGTTTGGTAAGTCCGTAATTTTTATGAAGATATTAAATTATCTCTTAATATCGTCCCATGCAACGCCGTTGATGTGGAAGAGCTCATCGAACTCATACTTATTGTTTTCATCCTTGCCGTGGTTGGTGTACCAAACCTGAGCGAAGAAGGGGTTGGTTTTTGCGATTGAGTCATAATCCCAAGCCTTGTGCGGAATGAAGCATTCCGGGCACCAGTGACCGCCCAGAAGGATAAGAGCGGGGCTGGCTTCAAACTCTGCGCCGCAGTGACCGCATTTCCATTTAAGCTTAGTTGCCATATCGCCTTTTGTCATTGTATCTGACAGGCACTCGCCGCCACGGAATGATGCCGCCTGCTTCATATCTTCAATGTCAAGCTCTGATTCGGGCTTTGACTCGTCATAACCGTGGTCAAGCTTGAATTTATCGGCAGCCTCTGTATCCTTTTCGAATTTAATAAGTTCAAAATCTTCCCACTTTGTCGGGAGCTTTTCCCATTCTGCTTTTGAACCGTAATAAGCGCTCATACGAACCTTATTATCCTTTGCCGCCCAGTCAAGAGTACCGAAATCGGGAGTTGAGGCTATCTTCTTCATAAACGGCTTTGCGCATGCCGCAACAATACCCTTTGGAAGATAGCGAGGAATTTTAAAGTAGAATTCAACCTGATCTGCAAGACGGTTAAAGTAGTCCTTAACGGGAAGATTCTCACGGAAATGAAGATACTCTTCAAGCTTATCGGAGTCTGCATAGAACTGACCGTGGAAATTCTTTGTTGTAAACCAGTTGGGATCAAAGAGCTTTTCGGGACCTGCAAGACCCAGAGTGCCGAGAAGAAGAACTTCGAATTCATAGTTGGAAATTCTGTATTCCTTACCTGAACCGATATTGTAGAAATGGTTCCAGAAATCGGCGCCCAGATTGCCCTTTGCATCCTCGTCACAAAGATTAGCCATTAAGCGACCTGAATCCTCAACAGTACACCATTCAAGAACGCCGTTGATCGGAACGTGGAACATAATGGGATCCATATTTTTAAGGATATCGGGATAGAGGATACCTGACTGACGCATTACGACCCAATTTTTAAGTCCGCTTTCAACAAAAACTGCCTCAGCACGGCACTTTGAAACGGCATAATGGTCATAAACAGAAACCTTAAGCGGGTCGCCGCAGCGTCCCCAATGAATAGGATAGTTTCTGTCGCCTGTTTCTGCAACAGTACCTATGTAGCAAACCTTAATGTCATCGGCATTGGGCTGCGCAAGAACTGCTTTGCAAATATTCTCGGCAGCGCCGATGTTTGTTTTCTGAGTTCTGTAAGGCTTCCAGTCAGCAGCAGGAGAAACCATACCGCCGATATGAAGAACGTAGTCAGCACCTGTGATAGATTCCACAAGGCTGTCATAATTTGTAAGGTCGCCCCAAACGATTTTAACAGCAGGATCATTCATATAATCCTTAAACATTTCTTCGTTCTTTGCGCTCTTTCTTAAAAGAGGAACAATGTTAAACTTGTCTTTCTTTGCGTAAAGCTCTTTGAATGCGTGAAAGCCCATATTGCCTGACGCACCAGTGATCATTACGGTTTTTTTGTCTTGCAGATTATTACTCATAATACACCCTGCCTTGATTCCTTTTTAAATTTGGAATCCCTTTCCTAATTTATTATTTTTTTCATTATAATATAATAAATATGTTTTTTCAATAGTTTATGATAATTTTTTGACAAAGTTTAGCGGACACAGCATTGCAGTGTCCGCCTGAGTTTGTTATTGTTTTTCTGTGAAAGATAGCGCGCCGTCGATATATGAGCAGGCATAACTTTTTCCCTTTTGAACCGTTCCGTCAAGAATTTTTTCGGACAAAACATCCTCGATCCCCGTCTGAATGGTTCGTTTGAGCGGTCTTGCGCCGTACACCTTATCAAATCCCGATTTTGATACAAAGTCGATAACGCTTTCGTCGAACTCCATACTTATCTCAATTTGAGCCATTCGCTGTTCAAGATTTTTAAGAAGATTTGCGGCGATCTGCTTTATCTCCTCCTCAGAAAGTCGGCTGAATACGATTATATCGTCAACGCGGTTTAAGAATTCGGGACGGAAAGTGTTTTTGAGCTCGCCCATTACCGCTTCTCTTATCTTCTCTTCCGAACTCTCGCCGCCGTCACCGTCGGTAAAGCCGAAGGAGGTCTTTTTCTCGTTGATAAGCCGTGCGCCAACATTTGAGGTCATTATTATAACGCAGTTTTTGAAGTCCACACGTCGGCCCTGAGAATCAGTGAGAATGCCGTCGTCAAGGATTTGAAGAAGCATGTTGAAAACGTCGGGATGTGCTTTTTCGATTTCGTCAAAAAGAATTACGGAATAGGGCTTTCTGCGAACCTTTTCGGTAAGCTGACCGCCTTCGTCAAAGCCCACGTATCCGGGAGGAGATCCGATAAGCTTTGACACGGTGTGTTTTTCCATAAACTCTGACATATCGAGTCTTATCATAGCGTTATCGTCGCCGAACATTGCCGCCGCCAAAGCCTTTGTAAGCTCCGTTTTACCCACGCCCGTAGGTCCGCAGAAGATAAACGAACCTATGGGGCGTTTGGGATCCTTGAGTCCTGCTCTGCCCCGTCTTATGGCACGCGATACTGCGGAAACGGCTTTTTCCTGCCCGATGATGCGAGCGTGAAGCTCCTTTTCCATATTGAGGAGTCGTTCGCTCTCCTGCTCGGTCATCTGTGAAACGGGTACGCCCGTCCAGCTTGATACTATTTCGGCAATTTCTTTTTCGGTCACCTGAAGATCCTTGCCTGCTCCCGAGGACTGCCATTTTGATTTTTCGGAATTATACTGCTGCAAAAGCTCTTTTTCTTCATCGCGAAGCTTTGCCGCCCGTTCAAAATCCTGCTGGTTGACAGCGACTTCCTTTTCAGCCGAGATATTTTGCAGTCTTTGCTCCATATCCTTGATCTCGGGCGGAGCGGTAAAGGACTGAAGCCTTACCATTGACGCCGCCTCGTCAATAAGGTCTATCGCCTTATCAGGCAAAAAACGGTCACCGATATATCTTGTGGAAAGCTCAACCGCGCTCTTTATTGCATCATCGGTGATCTTCACCTTATGGTGAGCCTCGTATTTGTCGCGAATACCTTTCAAAATCTCGATTGAATCCTCTGTGGACGGTTCGCCTACTGTGACAGGCTGAAATCTGCGTTCAAGCGCCGCATCCTTTTCAATATTCTTACGGTATTCGTCGATAGTCGTAGCACCGATAACTTGCAGCTCTCCGCGAGCCAGCGACGGCTTTAAAATATTTGCCGCATCAACCGCGCCTTCTGCACTGCCCGTACCGATAAGCGTGTGGACCTCGTCAATAAACAGTATTATATCGTTTGAATTTCTTACCTCATCGATAACGCCTTTTATTCTGTCCTCAAAATCTCCGCGGTATTTTGTGCCCGCGACCATTCCCGTAAGGTCAAGGGATACTATTCGTTTATCTCGGAGCAGTTCGGGAACCTGGCCGCCTGCAATACGCAACGCGAGCCCCTCGGCAATAGCCGTTTTGCCTACACCCGGCTCACCGATAAGGCACGGATTGTTTTTTGTGCGTCGGCTCAAAATCTGAATAACGCGCTGAATTTCATTTTCCCTGCCGATAACGGGATCGATCTTATTCTCTTTGGCAAGCTGTGTTAGGTCGCGTGAGAATTTTGACAGTGCCGAAGCTTCGCCCCCGCCCTTTTTAGCGGAAGACTGTGCTCCGCTGTTTTTTGTGCCTGTAACGGTGTTTGCAAGCTCCTTTAAAAGACTTTGCGTATTTACTCCCGCGTGGCTTAGCAGCTCGCAGGCGTATCCGTTACCCTCACGGCAGATGGCAATAAGCAGATGCTCCGTACCCGCAAGGCTCTGTTTCATAGAACTGCTTAGCATCAACGCACTTTCAATAATATGCTTACTTCTCGGTGTGAAATCCGAGGGGCCAAGCTCCGTAGGCATTCCCGCGCCTACGCTCTCACGCAGCATATCGTAAATGTGGCGATAAGTCACACCTTTGCCGGCAAGTATTTTGCCTGCGACACTGTCTGTATTGTCAAGAATACCTAATAATATGTGTTCACTGCCGATGTATGTGTGTCCGAGATCCTCGGCAGTCTCTAAGCCTCTGTTAAGAGCCATATTGGCTTTCTCGGTAAAGCCTGTAAAATTATACATAAATATCACCTAATTTCGATACTACAATTTTTCGCGAACCGTTTTTGCCCTTATCGCATCACGGTCCCGCTCCTCAAGACGTTTGCCTACCATTACGTTTATTGATGCAGGCTGCATTGATATCATAAGCTCGTTAATTGTCTCGATGGGAACAGAAATTTTGCCTGAAACGGCACCCATACGCACCAGTGAGAGATTTTCCATAAGCTCTTTCGTACTTAACAGTCTTGCCCATTTAAGCAGTCCGTATGCACGGAAAATTCTGTCCTCGGCGGTCGGGTCATTTAAAAGCTCCTCACGTGCCGCTCTTTCCTGTGCACAGAGTTGCAAGGTTATGGCTTTAAGATTTTTAATTGCAAATTCCTCGGAAATTCCCAAGGTTATCTGATTGCTGAGCTGGTACATATCACCAACTGCAAGAGTTCCCTCGCCGAATGCGCCGCGAATGGTAAGTCCCAGCTTAGAAACGGTGCTGATAAGACGGTTTATCTGTCCGCCCATAGTCAACGCGGGAAGATGCAGCATAACCGATGCTCTCATTCCCGTTCCCAAGTTAGTGGGGCACTGTGTGAGGTAGCCTATTCGACTGTCAAATGCGAAATTGAATTTGGTGTTCAGCAAATCGTCGATGCTGTCGGCAATGCTATATGCCTCATCGAGTGCAAAGCCAGATTTCATAACCTGAACTCTTATATGATCCTCCTCGTTGAGCATTATGCATATATCCTCCTCAGGTGAGAGCATAAGTGCTCTGCCGTCGGCATCGGAAGCGAATTCGGGGCTGATTATATGACGCTCTGCCATAGACGCCGCCTCGAACCGCGCAAGAGTTTTCATCTCGATATAGCGCAGACCGAATTTATTGTCATTTTCTACGGCTTCCTTTATCATATTGTTGAGTTCTGTCTTGCTTTTCGTGTTCAGCTTACTGGGAAACGGATAATCACCGATGTTTCTTGCAAGGCGAATGCGCGTGCTGACAACAATATCGCTTTGCTCGCCTGCTCCTATATACCACTTACTCATTTTTGCCGTCCCCCTTTAACTCCTTTATCTCGTCACGGAGCTTTGCCGCCTTTTCAAAATCCTGACGCTCAACAGCATCTTTAAGTTCGTTTTCAAGGCGTGTTATCTTATTCTCCATTGAATCGTTGTCTGCCTTAACAGCTTTGGGAATTTTTCCCTCGTGGCGTGTCTTGCCGTGAATCCTTTGAAGAGATGGCAAAAGCTTATCGAAAAATGTGCCATAGCAGTCGGCACAACCGATTTTTCCGCTGTTTACAATATCGTTAAAGGTGCTTCCGCATTTTTCACAGCGCACCGTTCGGCTACTGAGTGCACTGACAGACGGTTCGCCGAAAAACGAGCCTAATAAGTCGCTGAATGAGGTTGAAAATCCTCCGAATACGTCGGTGTAGCCGAGGGCGTGGGCACAGTCACCGCAAAGATGTGCCTCGGCAGTTTCGCCGTTGATGATCCTTTTTACATGGGTAGTTGCTTCATACTTTCCGCAGTTTTGACACAGCATAATTATCACTCCTTAATTCTTTTACAATATATTTAAAATCATTTGTTTGAATATTGATGCACGTAAGATATCGGCATAATCCTTTGGAATATCGCGGTATGCGTTGCCGCAAAGCGCCGACAGCATTATTTTTGCCGTTTTTTCATCAATAAGCTCACGGTCAAAAAGATTTTTTATATGTGCTCTGCAAACATTCTCGTCTACAGTGCTCCCTATTGAATTTACGAGATGCATCTTTAAAGAGTTTATGTCATATTGCGCTCGCGTTATTCTTATATATCCCCCGCCGCCTCTGCGGCTCTCGACGATGTAGCCGTGTTCGGGAGTAAACCGTGAGGATATGACATAATTTATCTGACTTGGTACACACCCGATCCTTTGCGCAAGCTCGTTGCGCTGGATCTCAGTGTATCCGTCATTTTCAAGCATCTCGGAAATTATTGAGGCAATCATATTGCTTATATTCATTTCCGTCAACCTCCATCTTTGACTTTGACTTTCTTTGACTTTTGATTATATTATAATCTGTTTTTTCATATAGTCAAAGGTCAAAAAAGGTCAAATTTTTGATATAGCAAATCATTTTCTCTTGTTTTCTCTGATTTTCATTTATTTTTATACATTTTTCTTAAATTATATATTTTGTCATAACTCCCTCAGTCGGCCACGCCGACAGCTCCCTCAAAGAGGGAGTGGAAAAGGTTAAAGCTGCCTATTATCTAAAAAACCGCCGTACAGAGCACAGCGGTTGAGTTAAAATGCGTTTATTATTCGTTATTCATCATTTGACGAATGTCGTCGCCTTGGAAATTGACGGCAGCATATGTGCCGATTATTCTTGAAGCAACGCTTTCGGGATATCTGCTTTTAAGCTCCGAAAGGTCAAGATTTGAGCTGATTATTGTGGGAACTCCGCGGCAAATACGGCTGTTTATGATGTTATACAGCACTGATAGGGTAAGGCTTGAGGAAAATTCCGCACCCAAATCGTCAAGGATAAGCAAATCGGCATCTATAAGGAGATTTTCTGTATCAAAGCTCTTCTCCCTGCCGAATTTTTCTTTTTCAATTTTATTTAAAAAATTGATGACCGAACCGTAAATCACGTTATAGCCTTTTTTTATGACCTCGTTCGCTATCGACAGCGAAAGATGCGTTTTTCCCAAACCCGTCCGTCCGTAAAAATACAGACTTACGGAGTCAAGGTCAAAATTCTCGGCATATTTTACACAGCGCTCGTAAACATCCTTCATCGTTTTGTAATTTGCCGCGCCGTCCTTGGATTTTTTATAATAATTCAAATCAAAGTCCTCAAAGGCTGAAAGCTCCAGCGGAGTGTCCTTTGCCATTTGCTCGACAGAGAGCTTTTTCAACAGGTCGATATGACAGGAGCAAAGATGTGTGCCGTGAGAAACGCCTGTTTCATCGTCACGCTCCTCGAAAAATCCTGTGTCGTCACATTTATTACAAGTGTATTTTATGTCAAGATAGTCAGTGGAAAGTCCCAACTGCTTTAAGAGCTTTGCGCGCTCTTTGCGGAGTTCGCCGTTCCTTTTGCGAATCTCCTCAAGGCGTTTTTCGGCTTTACCTGCAGGCAGAGAAAATGCTCCGATGATCTCGTACCCTGTTTTTGCAAGCTCAGATTCGATAAACTGAAATTCGGGATATTTTATGCAAAGCTCACTTTTGCGCTTTTGGGCGGTCATTTCCGCACTCGTTCTGCGCCTTTTTATCTCGTCAAGAGCCTTTTCGTATATTTCTTTTGAATATGCCATACCCTACGCCCCGTTTCTGCGCTTTCTCTTTTTATTCTTCATACTGCCGAAATCCTTGGGATTTTCACGCGCCTGTTTTTCGGCAAGCTCCACGTCAAAGGAAGTCTCTTTTTGCTCCGCAGGTTTCTTACCGCCGAATTTCTTCGTTCCTTTTTCAATGTCCTCAACGCTCTTGATACCTGCTGCCCGCCATTTTTTGACGGTTCCGTTCATATGACGGAAATTGTTCCAAATGAGCCTGCCTGTCTGCTTTTCCGCTTTCATAATATCAAAGGCTAAAAGCACTTCATCAACAGTATAGCCCCAGCGTATCCACTCGCAAATCATATCGAGCACAGCAAATGAGGTGACTGACGTGTCGTTGCCTGTCTTTTCGGCAAGAGTGACGAATAACTCCTTGGCTTTTTCGGTCTCGGTTATGTAATCGTCGGCAGAGGACATATCGGTAATGGAATTTTCCGCCCAATATTTCGCGATTTTTTGAATATCGTCCTGCGACGTGAAATCCATACTTTTTGCAAAATGCAAAAGACAGTTTGCAACATCCGGCTTGATTCCGTAATAATTCACTATGGAATAGATGGTACACTGCATAGTGTAGCCGAGAGTTCTGCCCAAAATCTCCTGTGCCTCATTAAAAAGACGTTTCATAGCGCTGTTGCTTTGGAGAATTTTTTCTATTTCCTCTTGCGTGGGATTTACAAAATGTATTTCGGGCAGTTCTACCTTTTGAGGTGTCATATCCTCATTCTGCTTTTCGGTTCGAACCGTTTTCTGCGGTTCGTCGGTGAGAAGTATACCTGCATCCGACCAATACTCAATACACTCATTTATTTCGGCAGGAGAAAGATTTGTCAGCCGTGAAAGCTCGTCTGCGGTGACAGACGGATTTCTGAATATACATATTATTACCTTTAGTTGCTCCCCGCTTGCAAATTTTAACTCTTTGTCGGCTATCTCGGCAGGCAGTGAAAACATTGACGAATAGACCTTGGGGTCAACGGCAAACATGATCCCCCTCCTTTCACATTTTTAGATGAGTGCTTAACAGTATAACACATTTTTTTGAAAATGAATAGGTCATATTAAAATTTTCTCATAAATGAATTTATTGACATTGAGACTCTAAAATTATATACTATTAAATTGAGATTATATAAGGAGCAGACTTATGAGTATTACAAAAACTTGTTTCGGCACTACCGCTGACGGGCGTCAGGTGGACGCATTCCTTATTGAAAACAAAAACAATATGAAAATACAGGTCATAACCTACGGCGCAACGCTCCAAAAGGCTATTGTAACAGACAAAGAGGGCAAGGAAATCGACGTGCTTGTGGGCTTTGACGATATGAAGGGCTTTGAGGAACGCCACGATTATCAAGGTATGACAGTAGGTCCCGTTGCCAACAGAATATCGGCAGGCGGACTTACCATAGACGGCGAAAGAGTCCCCGTTGTTACTACGCACGGTGACGTTACACTGCACAGCAACGGCGACTTTTCAACTGCAATATGGGATGCCATAATAACGGATTCCGATTCCGTTGAGTTTTCGTACTTGAGCCCCGACGGTAAAGAGGGCTTCCCCGGTAATAAAAAGGTTACTGTTAAATATACATTGACCGATAAAAATGAGATAGTGATCGATTACACTGCTGTATCCGATAAGAAAACGGCTTTCAACATAACGAATCACGCTTATTTTAACCTAAAGGGATATGACGGCGGAACGATACTTGACCACACGCTTTACATAAATGCGGACGCATTTACGCCTATGAACGGGGAGCTTATCCCCTCGGGTGAGATAAGAGCGGTTGAGGGAACTCCCTTTGATTTCAGAGAGCCGAAAGAGATCGGCAGAGACATAGGTCTTGACGACGAGCAGCTCAAAGCGGGTAACGGCTATGACCACAACTACTGTCTTAACGATTACAACGGTAAAATGCGCCTTGCAGCATCTGCGGTTGCACCAAACGGCGTTAAACTGGAGTGCTTTACGGATATGCCGGGAGTTCAGCTTTACGTCGGCAATTTCCTTTGCGGAAAAGAAGGCAAAAACGGTGTTCCTATGGATTTCAGAACCGGTTTCTGCCTTGAAACTCAGTATTACCCCAATGCTACGAATACTCCGACCTTTAAAAATTGCGTATTCGATAAGGACGAGGTAATGAAATCTACTACTATTTATAAAATAACCCTAAGGAAGTGTCTATAATGGAAGAAATGCAAACACAGAGGATATACCTTGCGGCGCTGGTACATAACCGCACGGGTGTTCTGCTTCGCGTTGCGGGACTTTTCGCACGCAGAGGCTATAATGTGGTAAGCCTTACGGTATCGGAGACGGAGAGCCCTGAATTTTCGAGAATGACCATCGTTTCCGACGTTGAACCGTATAAATTCGCCATGGTGGAACAGCAGCTCTCGCGCCTTGAGGATGTTATCAAGGTTATTCGACTTGATACGGGACATCTTGTATCTTCGGAGCTATTGCTCATAAAGGTACACGCGCTCAATAAGGACAGAACGAGAGTTTTAAAGACAATAAACGGCTTCGGCGCAAAGGTCAAGGATATCGGTCACACCACGATAACAGCGGAGCTTACGGGTCTTCCGTCCCTTATTGATACCTTTATAGGCAAAATGTCAAAATACAGAATAATCGAGCTCTCAAGGTCGGGTCTTACCGCCCTTGAAAGCGGCGACAAGAGCATTAAAGGAGATGAATGACCAATGGCAATGACAATGACGCAAAAAATTCTTGCCGCCCACGCGGGACTTGATTCTGTCAGCGCAGGGCAGCTTATAAACGTCCGTCTTGACCTTGTAATGGGTAACGACGTTACAAGCCCCGTTGCAATAAACGAGATGAAGGGTAAAGGTTTTTCAGATGTTTTTGACCGCGAAAAAATCGCCCTTGTTATGGACCACTTTACGCCCAACAAGGACATTAAATCTGCTGAGCACTGCAAGCAGGTAAGAGAATTTGCAAGAGAATATAAAATAAAGAACTTCTTTGACGTGGGGCAAATGGGAATTGAGCACGCTCTGCTCCCTGAAAAAGGCATAGTTATATCGGGTGACACGGTAATCGGCGCGGACTCCCACACCTGCACATACGGTGCACTGGGAGCGTTCTCCACTGGCGTTGGCTCAACGGATATGGCGGCAGGAATGATATCGGGTATGGCCTGGTTCAAGGTTCCGTCGGCAATCAAGGTCGTTGTTACCGGCAAATTCAATAAATATGTCAGCGGAAAAGACCTTATACTCCATCTTATCGGTATGATAGGCGTGGACGGAGCACTTTACCGCTCACTTGAATTCACAGGTGACGGAATCAAAAATCTTTCAATGGACGACCGTTTCTGCATTGCTAATATGGCTATTGAATGCGGCGCTAAGAACGGTATTTTCCCTGTTGATGAAAAAACTCTTGAATATATGAAGGGAAGGACCGACCGCACTCCCGTTATTTTTGAGGCTGATGCGGATGCGGAATATGACGAGGTTATTGAAATTGATCTCGGCAGTCTTAAACCCACTGTTTCATTCCCCCACCTCCCCGAAAACGCCCACACCGTTGACAGCATTGACAAGGTTTACGTTGACCAGGCGGTCATCGGCTCTTGCACCAACGGCAGAATCGAGGATATGCGTGCGGCGGCTGAAATACTCAAAGGCAGAAAAGTTAACGAAAATGTCCGCACTATTATAATTCCTGCAACTCAGGCTGTATATCTTCAGTGCATCCGTGAGGGATTTGCAGAGATTTTTGTTGAGGCAGGAGCAGTATTTTCAACTCCCACCTGCGGTCCGTGCTTAGGCGGACATATGGGAATACTTGCCGCAGGAGAAAAAGCCGTTTCCACAACTAACCGTAATTTCGTGGGCAGAATGGGACACCCTGAAAGTGAAGTATATCTCGCCAGCCCATACACTGCGGCGGCAAGTGCCGTACTGGGATACATTGGTACCCCCGATATGATTGGAGGTAATGCATAATGAAAATTCAAGGCTCTGTACATAAATACGGCGACCACGTCGATACGGACGTTATAATCCCTGCAAGATATCTTAACACGGCAGACCACAAGGAGCTGGCGGCTCACTGTATGGAGGATATCGACAAGGATTTTGTTAATAATGTGAAAGAAGGAGACATAATCGTCGCAGGCGTAAACTTTGGGTGCGGCTCTTCCCGCGAGCACGCCCCCATAGCCATAAAGGCGGCCGGTGTTTCCTGCGTTATCGCCAAGACGTTTGCAAGAATATTTTACAGGAACTCACTGAATATCGGACTCCCGATTTTGGAGTGCCCCGAGGCCTGCGACAATATTGATGCAGGCGATAAGGTTTCAGTAGATTTTGACAGCGGAACGATCACTAATATTACAAAGGGCGTTAGTTTTAAGGCTCAGCCCTTCCCACCTTTTATTCAGAATATTATTTCTAAGGGCGGACTGCTGGCATCACTGAAAAAGTAATTACACATAAGGGTTAAAAAAATTCTCCCGTGACAAAATTTTTGGGTCAAGCATACTATGGTATTAAAGGCTCAAAAATTTGCCTTTGGAAGGGAGGAAGTCCTTTAGTATGTGTAATCTTTTCGGTAACAACTCTTTGCTGCTTCTTGTAATCATAATAATCCTTCTTACTGACGGCAACAACGGATGCGGATGCGGTTGCAACAGATAAAAAGTTGAGTGAATAAATTTTCTCCCGTGTGCTTCGGAACACAAATTCCAAAGTTTCATACTATGGTATTGAAGGCTCAAAAATACCGCCTTTGGAAGGGAGGAAATCCTCAATGAACTTCTTCGGAAACAACACTTGGTTGATCATCATTATCATCATTATCCTTCTTGCTGATGGTAATTTCGGTGGTAACGGTTGCGGTTGCAACAACGATAACAACGGTTGCGGATGCGGCTGCGGTTATTAACAGTAAAAAAATGTAAAAACTAAATGAATTTTAAAGCGGGCAGTGTTTTTACGCTGTCCGCATTTTTGAATGGAAATCGGATTAAGCTATGAACTATTTTGAAAATAATGAAAGTCAAGAAAAGGCTCTACTCATCTGCGTTGATACAGGTGATTTTGACGCGGAAGCCTCGCTTAACGAGCTTGAACTACTTGCTGAGAGCGCGGGCGCTAAAGTGGAGGGCAAAATACTTCAGCGCCGTCCCTCCCCTGACCCTGCAACGTATATCGGCAGAGGGAGACTGGCGGAAGCTGAGCTTTTTTGCCACAATACAGAGATAGATTTAATAATCTGTGACGGTGAGCTGTCTCCCTCACAGATAAGAAATATTGAGAAAGCCACGGATGTGCGTGTTATTGACCGAACGCAGCTTATACTCGACATATTCGCATTGCGTGCCAAAAGCCGTGAGGGAAAATTACAGGTAGAGGTGGCACAGCTCAGATATGCTTTGCCGCGACTTACGGGCAAGGGAACAGAGCTGTCCCGTCTTGGCGGCGGAATCGGCACTCGAGGTCCCGGTGAAAGCAAGCTGGAAAGTGACCGCCGTCACATTATGAGACGCATACACGCCCTTGAAGAACAGCTTGAAGCAATTGAAAAACGCCGCTCGCTTATACGCAAAAGGCGTGAAAAGAACGAGGTCATCACTGCCGCATTAGTGGGTTATACAAATGCAGGCAAATCCACGCTTATGAACGCACTTACAAACGCAGGCGTACTTGCCGAGGACAAGCTGTTTGCCACACTCGACCCGACCTCACGCAAGTTGACACTACAAAACGGGCAGTCAATAATGCTTATTGATACCGTCGGTTTTGTCAGCCGTCTCCCCCACGACCTTGTAAAAGCGTTTAAATCAACCCTTGAGGAAGCTGCAGGTGCAGATATAGTATTGAACGTATGCGATGCATCTGACCCCCGCTGCAGTGAGCATATTGAAATAACGACGAATATTTTAAAGGAGCTTGGCTGCGTCGGTGACAACATTATAACCGTTATGAATAAGTGCGATATGGCGGAAAATGTCTATGATATTCTGCCATTCGGCAAAACCGTTATGATAAGTGCATTAAAGAATGTTAATCTTGATTTACTGCTTAAAGAAATTGAGGATCGCCTTGCGGTAAAAAGCACCCAATTGACACTTATTATCCCGTTTTCGGACGGTTCGGCGGTAAATGATGTGAGAAATTCAGGGAAAATACTCAGCGAAGAATTCACAGAGAAAGGCACGCTTTTAAAAGTAATTCTTCCCGCTGATGTTGCGGATAGATTTTCTAAATATATAGTGTAATATATAACTCCCTCAGTCGGCTACGCCGACGGCTCTCTCAAAGAGGGAGCGGAACTTTTTTTGTTTTTTTCAAAATTTTCCTTGACAAGCACTTTTTGCTGTGTTATTCTAAAAGGCACATTCATCGATGAAATAATTTTAAGCAAAGGAGGCAGAGAAATATGACTACAAAATATTGGACTAATTACGATGTAAATTTAACCGTAGATTCACAGTATGGAGATCTCGATTTCCGTAACTGTATATCTTTCTGCCCCCGAATGAGGACGCATACTTTTTAGCTGCGCTTTTTGGCGTTTAAAAGTTATACGTATCGCACCGTCGGCAGAAGTCGGCGGTGCTTTTTTGTGATTGAGGAGGGAGAAAATGAGATATATCAGACTTCACGAGGACATAAAGGTTCCTGTATTTAAAAACATTGTGTATGCAGCGAGGCTTGCTTGGAAAGCAGACAAGCGGCTGCTGCTCGGCACGATTTTTTCCGGGTTAACTGATAGGGTCTTCAGACTTTTTGTACAGAATATTTTATTTTTGAAGGTTTTACTGTCCATTATTGATGGCGGAGATTTTAAAGAATACGTAAAATCTCTTGTACTTTTTCTTATCGTATCCGCCGCACTGCTGGGTTTGAGTTGGGTTTCCGAATACATACGGGATGTTTCGGTAAAACGCGTTTTGAAAAGTCTTAACAATATGATATTCGAAAAAGCGGCAAGTCTTGACGTTGCGTGCTATGAAAATCCCGAATTCTACGACAAATATCAACGTGCAACACTGGTTTTGTCGGCAGGATATTTTGATCTTGTGTGTTGGGATATCGGTGGTGTTATATCGTCGGCTATAGGGCTTATATGTGTGATAACGACCGTTACGGTAATTGACCCTATGTACCTTTTGTTCTTATTACCCGTAGCGCTTGTATTCGTTATTGAGATGTCAAAAAGCCGAAAGGTGTATAAGCGGGACTTGGAAATGACCCACAACAACCGATTAAAGGCATATATTCAAAGAACTATGTTTTTACGCGACTTTTCAAAGGATATGCGTACATCAAATATTTTTGCTGTGATGATGAAACGCTTTGAAGGAGCGATAAAATCCAACATAGTAATTTTGAAAAAGTACGGCGTAGTATTGTTTATTTACAGTATGATAAGCTCCGTATTCAGCGAGTTTTTGCCCATAATAGGCACTTACGCCTTTGCAGGATATCAGTTTATTTTTAAAAAGACTATGACCATATCCAGCTTTTCGGTGGTGCTCTCGTCCATAAACTCAGTAAGAGAGGCAACTCTCGAAATGGCTGATTGCTTTGACGAGATGGCGCAGATGGCGCTGTATTTTCAAAATTTGCGTGACTTTTTTGACTATGAACCGCAGGTCGTCAGCGGAAATAAGAAGGCAGAAAGCTTTGAAAGCATTGAATTTAAAAACGTGTCGTTTCGCTATCCAAGTGCATCAGAAAATTCTTTAAATAACGTCTCGTTTAAAATAAACAAGGGCGAAACTGTGGCTTTAGTCGGCGTAAACGGTGCGGGAAAATCCACTGTCGTAAAGCTTTTACTGCGTTTTTACGATGCGACTGAGGGTGAAATTCTTTATAACGGCATAAACATAAAAGAATACGATTTGGAGTCATTGAGAAACAGCTTTGCGACGGTTTTTCAGGATTACAAAAATTTTGCCGTATCGGTTTTTGAGAATATCATATGCCACGAATGCAGCGACGAGGATAAGCTTATAGCAGAAAAAGCGTTAAAGCAAAGCGGCGTTTGGGATAAGATCAAAACTCTTGCAAACGGCGGAGACACGGTGCTTACAAAAGAATTCGAGGAGAACGGTGCAGGACTTTCAGGCGGTGAAAATCAAAAGGTATCGACAGCAAGACTTTTTGCGCGTGACTTTGATTTTGCTATTCTTGACGAGCCGTCGTCGGCGCTTGACCCCATAGCCGAATACAAAATGTATAAAAATCTTGTTGATGTTACAAAGGAAAGAACGGTGCTTTACATATCACACCGACTTTCAAGTGCGGTGCTCTCCGACAGGATAATCGTTCTGGGCAGCGGTAAGGTTTTGGAGAGTGGCACACATTCTGAATTGATGGCAAACTGCGGAGAATATGCAAAAATGTTCACGCTGCAAGCCTCAAGCTATAACGGCGGCGAAGGAGATGAGGAAAATGAATAAGAAAGCAAAGACAAATAAATCGCTTATTTTTAATATACTGTTTTTCGTCCGTCTGCTTTTCGAAGTTTCTCCCCTATTAGTCATCGGCGAATTCATTTGGGGAATACTTTTAACTCTGCCCACAAGGCTTATAAGCGTTTTGGGAGTAAAATACATAATTGACGTTGTAACCGACGGCAAAAATCTTGAGCGCATTTTCTATGCCGTGGCAGTAATTGCAGTTATACTTATATTAAGTAAGCTTTTGGCGTGGCTTTTCAGAGAATTTTTCTGGAATGTGGAACGTGAAAAGGTATATTACGGGCTCAACAAGAAGTTATACGAAAAAGCGAAATCTTTGGATTTAGAGTCCTATGACAACCCTGAATTTTACAACAATTTCATACTGACTATTGAGTCCTCCTCGGATAATATTCAGAATTTATTGGGACTTGTACGTAACTATATGGGGAATATCATTTCACTTTTGACCATATCAACGGTACTCTTAACAATCGACCCTGTTTGCCTTTTAATAATCCTTGCAATTATTACAGTTTTCCTGCCACTGAGCAAGAAAATAGGCAATTTGCAAATGCAAAGACGTGTGGACAACGCAAAATATCACAGGCGGTCGGACTATTTTCAACGAATTTTCTATTTACAGGATTATGCAAAAGAGGTTCGTATGAACGGCATAAGACCGTTACTTATGGACCGTTATAACGATGCGGCTGACGACGTTATCACAAATCAGAAAAAGTATCAGAAAAAAATCGCATCGTGCTATGCGGTACAGGAGATCGGCGTTCAGGTATTTGGCTTTATGTTTATACTGCCGCTGTATTTAGGCTACTGCGTACTCGTTAAAAATACGCTGGCGGCAGGCGATTTTGTTGCCACCTTCAACGGAGCATCCTCCATTGCAATGTCCATAAACTTTTTGACAATTTGGGGACTTGCCCGTTTTTCGGAACAGGCAAAAATGATTGAAAAATACCGTGAGTTTTTGAGCACCGGTTCTAAAATCAACGACGGTAAAACCGTATCGCCCGTAACAGAGCCCAAGGAGATATCAATTAAAAACCTGTCATTCACCTACCCCGGCAACGACAAGCCGACACTTGAAAACATAAATCTCACCATAAAGCCTTATGAAAAAATAGCTTTGGTTGGATATAACGGTGCGGGCAAAACTACGCTTACCAATCTGCTGCTTAGGCTTTATGACGTTTCGGGCGGTTCGATACAGATAGACGGCAAGGATATACGTGAGAGCACGGTCGATTCTTACAGAGGGTTATTTGCGGCGGTTTTCCAGGATTTTCAGATATTTGCCTGCTCGGCAGGTGAAAACGTGGCAATGGATATTGACCCTGAGGCTGAACGCGTTATGGAGTCTTTAAAACACAGCGGATTTTCTAAAAAGCTGAAAAACGGAACAGACTCTGAGCTGCTGCGTGAATTCGACGACAACGGTATGATGCTTTCGGGCGGTGAATCGCAGAAAATAGCCATTGCAAGGGCATTTTACAAGAATTGTCCGTACGTTATTCTTGACGAGCCGTCAGCCAATCTTGACCCCATTGCCGAATACAATTTAAATCAGGCGATGATCGAGGCGGCACATAACAAGACGGTTATTTTTATTTCGCACAGACTTTCGACCACTGTTAATGCCGATAAGATATATGTTATGGAAAACGGCAAAATTATTGAAAGCGGCTCACACAAAGAGTTAATGGAGCAAAACGGAACGTATGCGTATATGTTCAATTTGCAGGCGGAAAAATACAAGACGGCTAATGCTGAATAATGTTTTAAACGCAAAAAATTCCCGATATACGGACTTTCATTCGTACATCGGGAATTTATTTTATAGAAATTAAAGTTTTTTATCCTTATCAAGGGATGCTTCGACTGCATTCATAACGGCGGCTTCAAATCCGTCTCTTTGAAGTGAGGCTACGCCCTCAATGGTGGTTCCGCCCGGTGAACAGACACTGTCCACAAGCTCCCACGGGTGAGCAGTGCTTTCGGCTATCATTTTTGCACTGCCAAGCACTGCCTGTGTGGCAATTTTGAGGGCATTCTGCCTGCTCATACCGTTTTTAACGGCGGCTCTTGCCATAGAGTCAATATACATAAACGAGAATGCCGGCGAACAACCCGCAATCACGCTGAACAGCGGGAACTGCTCTTCGGGAAGCTCAATAACCTCGCCGAAGGATGCGCAAAGCTCCTTTGCGAATGTCAAAAGCTTTTCATCCACATTATTGCTGTGGCAAACCGCACTTACGGCAGCACCTACCTTGGCGTTAATATTGGGCATTACACGAACAATAGGCGTATCGGCATTTAAAAAACCGCCTATGTAATCAAGGGTTTTGCCTGCACCTATTGATATGAGTGCCGTAGAGTGTACGGAAAGAGCATCTTTTATCTGCGGCAGAACGGACGGGAACACCTGCGGTTTGACGGCAAGAACTACTGCATAGGTGTTTTTGACCGTATCCTGTGCCGAGTCGCATACGCACACTCCGAATCGGTCTCTCAGAGCCTGAGACTTTGCTGTGTCGATATCAAAAACTGCAATATCTTCGCCTTTAATAAAGCCGAATGAGACCGCGCCGCTGATTATAGCCTCCGCCATATTGCCGCAGCCGATAAAGCCTAAGCCGAACATCCTTATTCCTCCGTAAGGTCGGAAACGCAGTGAGGACATTTAACGGCATCAATGGCGATCTCGCTCTTGCAGTAGGGACAAATCTTTGTGGTGGGAGCTGCAGGTGCGGGCTCTTCCTCTTTATGACCGAGAGATGCAAGTTTATTGAGTGCCTTAACAATGCAGAAAATAACGAACGCCATAATGATAAAGTTGATGATGGCAGCTACAAAGGCACCGAATCCGAAGAACACTGTTTTATCCCCGAAATTAAGCGTTAAGCCCACATCATCAAGACTTGCCTGGAATAGCAAGCCTATAAGCGGATTAATAATATTTTCCGTCAATGATGTTACGATAGACTGAAAAGCACCGCCTATGATAACGCCGACTGCAAGATCAACAACGTTACCGCGCATAGCGAATTCTTTAAATTCTTTCATAAAACCTTTTGATTTACTCATTCTACATACTCCTAACATTATAACTTTTCACTTATTATAGCATAGTTCAAAATATTTTCAATACTGTTTTACACCTGTTCCGTCAAAATCCGGGATATAATCCTTGTCGGCAGAGCTTCTCTCCTGCATAAAACCGTTTTTAAGACCAATATCGAAAAAGTGATCGATCACCTTTGTGTATTCCGCGGTAGTGAGCCGTCTGTTTATCTCTTTAAAGCTTTGAGCATTTCCGTAAGGCGTATATTGGCTCATAAGGCTAATATACGTGTCGTCGGGCAAATTGTTTTTTATCCAAGACAGTATTTTTTTTGACTGGTCAACATTCGACGGTAAAACAAGATGACGGATGATAAGCCCCCTCTTGATTATTCCCTTATCAAAAACGGTTTCGCTCTGCTGACGGTGCATCTCTAAAACGGCCGCCGACGCTTTTTCAAAATAATCGGGACATCTTGCGTACCGTAATGATTTTTCACTGTCAAAATACTTTAAATCGGGCAAATAAACGTCAACAAGTCCCTCAAAAGGTTTCAGCGTTTCAACACTGTCATAGCCTGAGCTATTATAGATGACAGGTACCTTCGGTTTATATATTTTCAGTGCCGAAATAATCGCGTCTGAAAAGTGAGTAGGATTGACTAAATCTATTGTATGTACGCCTTTTTCTTCAAGCTCTCTCATAATATCGGCAAGCCGCTCTTTTGTGACGGGTATTCCCTCGTTTTTATGGCTTATTTCGAAATTTTGACAGAAGCAACATTTAAGTGTACAGCCGGAAAAGAATATGGCGCCCGTACCGTTCTCGCCGCTTATGCAGGGCTCCTCCCAACGGTGTATTGCCGCTCGGGCGAGTATGGGAGATGTGGGCATACGGCAAAATCCGAAACCGTCATTTTCATTTCTCTCAGCTTTACAGTCTCTCGGGCATAAGGAACATATCAACGCATATCACCTCTTTAAGTAATCGATGATTAAATTGCCAAGAGTGATTTGCGAAAGATTTTTCGTCGTAAAAAGGCGCAAAATTGCAGTAATTCTTTGTGTATTGCAAGATTTTGCAACGAATTTACGGCGGAAAAGATTTGCAAAGCACCGCAGGCACATTTAATTAGCGGTTACTTGTAATATTTTAACACATTTGTGTCGGTTTGCAGCATCTTTTTTTCGCCTTTTTTTACTTGATATAAAATACTTAATAATATATAATTTATTTAATGAGGTGATCAGATGCTTTTGACGGTAGACATTGGAAACACAAATATAAATATAGGCATTTTTGACGGTGATACGCTTTGTATGAGTTCGCGTATTGCCACCGAACGGCAAAAAACGGACGACCAGTTCGCCGTTGATTTTATAAATATACTTAATATGAATAAAATCGACTCATCAAGTATTTCGGGTGGGATCATGAGCTCGGTGGTTCCCGAAATAACGTCTGCGGTGAAAAATGCCGCCGAACGTGTCACAGGCAAAAAGATAATTGTCCTTTCGCCAGGTGTTAAAACGGGACTTAACATAAAAATAGATAATCCTGCGCAGCTTGGCGCTGACCTTGCCGCCGGTGCGGTGGGAGCGATGTCGGAGTATCCCCTGCCCGCTTTTGTTGTTGATTTGGGAACCGCAACAAAAATCTGCGTTGTTGATGAGAAAAAGAATTTCCGCGGCGGGCTTATCGCTCCCGGCATTTCGATTTCATTAAAAGCACTTACAGACATTAGCTCGCTTCTTCCCACAATAAGTCTTGAGGCACCGAAAAAGGTTTGCGGAACAAACACTGCGGACTGTATGCAAAGCGGAATTATTCTGGGAACGGCTTCTATGATCGACGGGCTTATTGATAAGCTGACAGAAGAAATCGGCGAGCCGAAATCCATTATTGCAACGGGCGGACTTTCATATTTTCTTTCGGATGTTTGCAAGCATAAGTTAATTAACGATAAAGACCTTATTTTTAAGGGACTTAAAGCCATATACGAAAAAAATAACTGAATATCTATTTTGCATAAAGCAAATTCGTCAAAGTGAATTACAGCAATAGCCGAAGAGAATGCTTTCGTATTGTCAAGGCGTTTACCGCAGTATCGGCGGAAATATTTTCACAAAAACCGACTTGTGTTCGACTTTCTTCGGCTAAGCGTAATATCACAGATTTGCGGATTTGTTTTAGTGACTGCAATTTTCCGAATTGCAGTTAATAAATTTAATGAGCGCTGTACCTTGGGATTTTCCCGCGCCATAGGGACAGCAGCGAAAGGAGTTAATTATGGCAAACACAAAAAAACTGAATCGGGAGCAAATTGTCAAGCTCGCAATGGGCGGTATTCTTACCGCTGTGGTCGTGGTGTTGCAGTTATTGGGGTCGTTTATTAAATTCGGTCCGTTCTCTGTTTCACTTGTATTGGTTCCGATAATTGTCGGTGCGGCACTGTGCGGACCGTATATCAGCACATGGCTTGGATTTGTATTCGGAGTAACCGTTCTTTTATCGGGAGATGCCGCTTTGTTTTTGGCAATCAACATACCGGGAACTGTAATAACGGTTCTTCTTAAAGGCGCACTGTGCGGTCTTACAGCAGGTCTTGTTTTCGCTGTATGTAAGAAACTCAACACTTATTTATCGGTCGTTCTGTCGGCAATTGTCTGCCCGATTACAAATACGGGTATCTTTCTTGTCGGATGCAGACTTTTCTTCTATGATACAATAAGCGATTGGGGTGCAGATGCAGGATTCACCAACACGTTTACTTATATGATAGTAGCACTTGTGGGACTGAATTTCGTTTTCGAGTTGGCTTCAAATATTATTCTCTGCCCTGCAATTGTAAGAATTGTAAACGCATTTAAAAAATAGTTATAATTTTCTTTCAATGTAAAATACCGCCGAACAGATCAGTTCAGCGGTATTTTTTATTCCCGTTCGAATTATTCTGTGATAGCTATAGCCTCAACCTCGACAAGAACGTCCTTGGGAAGCTGTTTTACTGCCACACAGGAACGTGCAGGCTTTGACGTGAAATACTCACCGTAAACTGCGTTAAACGCACCGAAGTCCTCCATATTTTTAAGAAAGCAAACGGTCTTTACCACGTTTTCCATACTGCTGCCTGCCGCTGTGAGAATTGCCTTGACGTTTTCGCAGACCTGCTTTGTCTGCTCCTCTATTGTTACAGCCTCAACAGCGCCAGTAGCAGGATTTATGGCTATCTGTCCCGATGTAAAAATAATATTACCGATTTGTTTAGCCTGCGAATAGGGTCCTATTGCATCAGGAGCGTTTTTGGTGTAGATAGTGTTTATCATAATTTATCTCTCCCTTTATACTAACTTGTAGCCTTGCTTGATAAGCTCATTTTTAATAAGCTCAACGTGTTCAAAGTTTCTCGTTTCAAGTCCGATACGCAGATAGCAGCCGTTGATATCGGAATTCTCGGATGCTCTTTCGTGGTGCACTGAGGTGACGTTACCGCCGAGATCGGCAATAATATTTGAAACGCCCTTAAGCTGACCGGGCTTGTCGATAAGCTCAACGGTGAGTGAGTAGGATCTTCCCGAGGTGAGCAGTCCGCGCTTGATAACGCGTGAAAGAATAGTAACGTCAATATTACCACCTGAAACAAGGCAGACGACCTTTTTGCCCCTAACGGGAATTTTATTGAACATTACCGCCGCAACGGAAACTGCACCTGCACCCTCGGCAATTAACTTTTGCTGCTCGATAAGTGCTAAAATTGCCGCTGCTATCTCGTCATCGGATACAGTCACGATACCGTCAACGTACTTTTTGCAGTACTCAAAGGTGTTCTCACCCGGTTCCTTGACAGCAATACCGTCCGCAATTGTGGAAACGCTATCCAGGTGCTCAATTTTATTGTCCCTTACGGAGTTGAACATACTCGGAGCGCCCTGCGCCTGAACGCCGTAGACCTTAATATCGGGATTAAGCGCCTTTATTGCAAAGGCAACGCCCGAAATCAGTCCGCCGCCGCCTACGGGAACGACCACCGCATCGGCATCCTTCATTTGGTCAAGGATTTCAAGACCGATCGTGCCCTGACCTGCGATAACCTCGTCATCGTCAAAGGGATGTACAAAGGTATAGCCCTTTTCTTCTTTTAGCTGCAAGGCTCGGTTATAGGCATCGTCATAAACGCCCTCAACAAGGCAGATATCGGCTCCGTAATGCTTTGTAGCCTCCACCTTTGAAATAGGTGCTCCGTCAGGCAGACAAATAAGGGATTTTATACCGTTTTTGGAAGCCGCCAGCGCCACACCTTGAGCGTGATTACCCGCTGAACAGGCTATAACGCCTCTTTTCTTTTCTTCCTCGGAAAGCTGTGAGATTTTGTATGCCGCTCCGCGCACCTTAAAAGAGCCTGTTACCTGCAAATTTTCGGTTTTAAGATAAACATCGCAATCCTTGTTTATATTGGGTGCGTAAATCATATCGGTTTTGCGGATCATATCCTTTAATACAAAAGACGCATGATAGATTTTGTCGAGTGTTACCATAAGCTTATCTTCTTTCATAAGATGATTGCTAATTATTTTAACACACTGTAGTATTTAATTGCAATAGTAAAAAGCAAAAACGCGGTCTGAACAGTCAAACCGCGTTAATTATTTATGTGTTACTCTATTACTATTCCTTCCGCTTGGCGTTTTTCGGCAAGCTCTTTTTCTATGCGTTCTTTCTCTTTACCGGAGATTTTGTAGAAGAACATAGGGATTGCACAAAGGAGCAAGCTGACACCCGGTACGATCGACACCAGTGAGAACATTGCAAAACGCTGATTTGCCATAAGGTCGGTCGCCGCCATAACTGCTGTTGAGCTGAGCATTTTTTCGGGTTCAAGTCCTATAAACATATACATAACGACTATTCCCGAAGTGGCAAGAGCGTTGCCCAGCTTATTTACAAAGCCTTGGCAGGCAGAACCCAGTCCGTTATCGCGGAAGCCTGTTTTAAGCTCCATATAATCAAGGCAGTCGCCTATCATAGCGTAAGATATAACATTGAGAACGCCGAGAGGAATACAGGAAATGAGTATGAACGGTATGCAGATGTAAAGATTCATCGTAAACCAGCCGATAAGTGTGGTGAAAATGCTTGCGACAAATCCCAAAAGGCAGGTCACAATAACGATTTTTTTGTAATCGAACCTTTTCATAAGCGCGGGCATAAAGAGCATTGCGCCGAACATTCCGACTATAGCACAGACTTGGAAAATGGTTTTTACCGAGGACACGCTGGCGTCGATTGCCGCAACGCGTTCCACGTCGGAAAGTCCGTTTAAATCGGGACCTATGTAAAAAGCGTATCTTGCAACGTGGACGGCCGCCGCCTGCACCATATATCTGCCGCTGGAAAGCACGCCCATTAAAATAACGAGCATAAGCGGCTTGCACTTAAACACACGTGAGAGCTGTGAAGGCTCACCCTGAGCGGGCTTGCGGTCAGGCAGGATCACTCTTTCCTTAACGCGGAAATATGACTGAGCGTACAAAATTATTCCGATAAGAACAGTGACGACAGCCATTATCAAATATTTCATTTTGTTGTATTCAAGTCCGTCGGAAACGCCAAGAATACGCGGAAGTGTAAGTCCGATTACAAGGAACAGCACCTCAGGAACAGCAGAGCCGACGCCGTTAAAGGTTCTTCCCAATGAAATAGTTGAACCGCGTTCCTGAGCATCGGGAGTGAGCACATTCGGCAGACTCCAGAAGGGCACATCGGCCATTGTGTATATCATTCCCCAAAGGACATAGACGACAGCAGCGTAAATCATAAGCTGAGTCTTTGGCAGGTCGGGGCTGAAATACATAAGCACTGTAAGTACTGCTATGGGAATTGATGCATAGAGAATATACGGTTTCATTTTGCCGCGTTTAGTAGTATGGCGGTCAACGATTATGCCCATAAGCGGGTCATTGATAGCATCCCACACACGGGCAAGAAGCATAAGCAGTAACACAAACATCGGAGCTAACTGCAACACGTTCAGATAATAGTCGCTGATGTAACTGGACATCATGGCATATATCATTCCCTGCCCCATAGCCGCAAAGCAGAACGACATAAATTCCTTTTTCGGAACATATTTTTTGTTTTCCATTTCCTTTTCCTCACTTTAAAAGAATTGTTCCCGCAAGCGCAAACTGCGCAAAATAATAAAGCAAATGATTTATCAGCACATTGAGTCTTGTGTTTTTATTCTCACCGAAATATATTGACGAGAGCACCAGATCGGACAGTAAAAACGCGACTGAGCCGATTGACAGCCACACGAATTTTGCAGAAAATCCATGGGTGAACATACCGATAATCGACGTGGCGGCGGACATTGTGACAAAAAAAGTATAAAGGATAACGATCGGTTTGAATTTACCGTATTTTAACTTCATAGGTTTTTCCGACAAACATACTCCCAACGCCATAACGATGCATACGGCTATGCTCAAAGCAAAATGCCATAGTTTATACTGTGTAAACTCATACGCTATAGCAGATATGAAAAAGACGTGGCCGCACATAAACGAGATAAAGCCTGAATAAAGGTAGATATCTTTATGATTATCATAGACATATTTTAAATCCAGCCAAATATCGCCTAAGAGACCGAAAATCAGTCCTAAAATCATAAGAACACCGTATGCAAAGCGTTCTCGTCCGTATGAAAAGGCGGCAAATGCAGTTCCGATAAAGCAAAGAGATGCTCCTGCCTTGCAATACATTGCGGGCAGACCGCCCTTTGTAACGCGTAAAATCAAAAAAGCAACTGTTGTAATAACACCTACCGCTATTATTGCAGGTAACATATAAAAACTCCTTATTCCCAATAATTCCCCATATAAAAATTATACTGATAATTGTGTAAAAAAACAATTATCAGTATAACCAAAATCTAATTCTGTTTTTTGACAATTCCGTACTCGTCATCGAGTCTGAAATAGGGACAGTCATAGTTTGACGATGTGAGAAAGCGCATCATTTCGTCCTCGTCAAGGCTGATGTCACAGCAGTAGGTATCGCTTTCCTCATCATAATAATAATTTTCACACATATCACAGCGCGTGGGAGTCATTCCGTCACCTCTGCTTTATTCAAAGCTCACGGAGATGTCCCCGTCAATTGAAGAAATGATGATTTTATTCATGATCACGCCGATATTGTTTATCATCAGTGTGGAAATTTTATCCTCGATATTACGTCTGATAACGTTGCGAAGGTCTCTTGCGCCGCGCACGTTGCCGTCCATTTTTGACACAATCGCTGACGGTGTTCCCGAATCATATTCGAGAGAAATTCCTTTATCTCTGAGTACGGTTTCGATCTCGCTCAGCATCAAAACGGCAATTTTTTCGTATTCCGCTGTGCCTAAGGGATTAAATACGACTATCTCGTCAACCCTGCCGATAAATTCGGGACGAAGAAAATCGTTAAGAGCTTTGAGCACCTTTTCTTTTGAAATATCCTTTTCGCTCTTTCCAAAGCCCAGCGAGCTTTCGCTCATATGGCTGCCCGCGTTGGAGGTCATAATAATGACCGTATTTGCAAAGCTGACCGTTCTTCCGTGGGCGTCGTTGGTCTTGCCCTCGTCAAGAATTTGCAGGAGGATATTCATAACATCCGGATGCGCTTTTTCGATCTCGTCAAAAAGTATTATAGAATAGGGCTTTCTGCGTACTTTTTCGGTAAGCTGACCGGCTTCGTCATATCCCACATATCCGGGAGGTGAGCCGATAAGCCTTGACACGCTGTGTTTTTCCATAAATTCAGACATATCAAGCCTTATAAGCGTTTCAGGAGTGTCGAAAAGCTCCATCGAGAGCTGTTTTACAAGCTCGGTTTTACCTACGCCCGTGGGACCGACGAATATAAAGGATGCAGGGCGTTTTTGGAGAGTAAGCTGAATACGGCTGCGTTTAATTGCATTTGCAACAAGTCTGACCGCTTCGTCCTGACCTATCACCTTTTCTGAGAGTCGATCTTCAAGTCCTTTTAAGCGGTTGATGTCACCCTCAACCACCTTTGAGGCAGGAATACCTGTCCAAAGGTTTATCACTTTTGCTAAGTCATCTTCAATAACAAAGTTATCCTTTGCCTTTTCTCTGAGGTCAACAGCTTTGCCCTCAAGAGTGCTTAGCTCCATTTTTGATACGGTCAATTCCTCATAGACGGGGTCAAGGTTTTCACCCTCGCCTGACTCGGCAATTTTATTTTGGAGATCTTCAATACGAACCTTTAATTCCGCCTGATTTTTTTCGTTTATCTCCAGTTCGCTTATGGCTTTATTGCGAAGATTTGCACAGGTGCAGGCTTCGTCCAAAAGGTCGATTGCCTTATCGGGCAAAAATCTGTCGGTTATATACCGCTCCGAAAGTGTTACTGCCTTATAGACAAGATTATCACTTATCTGTACACGGTGGAAGGTTTCGTAATAATCCTTTATGCCGAGAAGCATTTTATAGGTATCGTCAATAGACGGTTCTTCGACCTTAACAGGCTGAAAACGGCGCTCCAAGGCCGCATCCTTTTCAATATGCTTGCGATATTCGTTAAAGGTAGTCGCACCGATCACCTGTATCTCTCCGCGAGAGAGAGCAGGCTTTAATATATTGGCGGCGTTCATTGAGCCCTCCGCATCGCCTGTGCCGACAAGATTGTGTACCTCGTCGATAAACAGAATTATATTGCCCTCGCTTTTGACCTCTTCCACAAGACCCTTTATACGGCTTTCAAACTGTCCGCGGAACTGTGTGCCTGCTACGAGAGCCGTGAGGTCGAGAAGCTGTATCTCCTTATCGGCAAGCTTTGCGGGAACGTTACCCTCGGCAATACGCTGGGCAAGTCCCTCTGCAATAGCGGTTTTACCCACGCCGGGTTCACCGATAAGGCAGGGGTTGTTCTTCGTTCTACGGCAAAGGATCTGTACGGCTCTGGCGATTTCAGTATCTCTGCCGATTATGCGGTCAAGCTTATTTTCTCTTGCCCGAGCGGTGAGATCGGTACAGTAAAGAGAGAGAAATTTTCTTTTATCGTTTTTGGAACCCTGCTTTTTCTTTTTATCCTTTTTAGTATCCTGCTCATTTGCCTTGCCCGAAGCGGGACCTGCTCCGCCGAACATACCTTGAATAAACGGAAACGTCGGAGCTCCGCCCGGCTCAAAATCATCGCTCATATTTTCCATCATCTGAGCCATTTGAGCAGTAGCCTCGTCCACATCGTCCTCGGTTATACCCATATTTTCCATGATTTGCTTTACGGGGCCGATATTAAGCTCCATAGCGCATTTCATACACAGTCCTTCGTGAGTAGTTTTATCCCCGTCAACCCGTGAGACAAAAAACACGGCAGGATTTTTTTTGCATCTGCTGCAAAGCATATTTTTGTTCATTATTTATCCTCTTTCTTCTTTCCCGAGTTCTCTTTAATCTGCTTGAGAGTCCCGGGAAGATAGCCGAAAAATGCTATAAATGTCAGTATTACAGCAATTACGACTAAAACGAACATTACGGTTTCGGGAATTGCTAATTCGGGACGAAGAATACTGATTGCTCCCACCTCAGGTCCGAAGCCGATGATAGCGAGCATAACGAGATAAAACACGAAGGTGGCAACCTTGCCGTAGATCTCTGCTGCGACCGGACGAGTACCGAGAGCTAACAGCAACGCGCCGCCGAGCAACATAACGAGGTCCTTAATAATAAACAGCAAGAACACCCAAGCGAACGCCTGCATTGCGTGACTTTCGGCGCCCTTGAATTTAAGGAAAAGCACGATAGCTATTGCAAATATCGTAAGCTTATCGGCAATGGGGTCAAGGATTTTTCCGAGCTCGCTGACCTGATTAAAGCGGCGGGCTATTTTACCGTCAAAGAAATCCGAAAGTCCCGAAGCAGCGATCACCAAGAGCGACCACCAAATATAGCCGTTATAATAAAGTATCGCAAAAACGGGAATTAAAAGTATTCTTATTACAGAAAGCAGATTAGGTATTGTAAGACATCCTGTAAACAGAGATTTAAGATTTTCCTTTAAAGTCATTTTTTCTTCACTCATAATATTATCTCCTTATTTAAAAAAGTTCTTTTAATGAATTGATGAACGGATTGATATTGTCAAGTATTTCCATAACTGTAGAATTCTTTACAGCCGCCGCAAGCTCGCCGTTGCCGTTTGCAAACAGAAATTCCAGTACCGTACAAATCAGTACAAGAACTACAAGTCCGCGGCAAATACCCAAGACCGCACCCAACAGCTTATCGACAGTGCCCACAAGCGGAACTTTGAACAGCTTAGCTATTTTCGCCGCTGCAATTCTGAGTATTATTATCAGCACACAAGAGAGCAGTACGAAAAATATTATTGTCAGTGCCCCCGTAACTATCGGTTCGGCAATTTTTTCTACAAGCTCTTTTGCCACGTTTTCTGCGCTTAATTTTTCTGCAGAAATGTTATTTTTTATGTTGTCAATGTTCACACCTGCGGTTTCTGCCAGCGATACTGCAAAATCCGGTATGGCATCAAGAGCCGTTTCCGCCTTTTTAGCCGCAGTAGTCGCATCAAAATTATCGCCTATCTGCGTTTCTATTGACGAGGTTATGTTTTTCTCAAGCATTCCGTCAAATACTGCCTGTGACATAACGGGGCTGAACTGATATGCCAAAACGAGAGCAGCCACCACCGCGACCAGCTCTAAAAGAGTGCGGATAAAGCCTTTTTTTACCGCAGCAAATACAAACGCCGCAAACACGGCAACAAGTATAATATCTAAAATCAATGACAAATTTATCACCTATTCCTTATTATCCCCTACCGAGGAATACTTATCGATTCTATCCTGTGAATAAACATAAGTATTTCTTGATGACACAGCGACACTTTCGGCGTCACCGTTAACATCGGCACTTCCGCACATCTCCCCTTCCTTATTAAATATTTGAACGCTGCTGCCTGTTAAAACGGCTGTATATCTGCCGTCTGACGAAACGGATTTTACCAGTCCGTCGATTTCGCACGAGAAAAATTCCGTACCCGATTTGTCGTACACTTTAACTATCTTTTGAGTGGTGCTTGAATACTTTGAAAGCACAAGCACAGCCGTTCCTGTATCAGAGACAAAAAGTCTTGACGGAGTGTCTACAGATACGTCTATTTTTTCTTTAACAGCGTTGTCCTCTATTATTTCACAGACATTGTTGCCGATTAACATCAACGTGTTATTTGATAAAAACTTTACCGTTGATACGGCACTGTCCGTATATTCGAACAAGCCTGTAGGCTCGGTGTTTTTCCTGTTAAAAATATATACCTTTGAGTATACCGTTCCGTTTTGAACGCCAATAACGGATACGGCGTAATTTTTTCCGTTATCCGAAATATCACAGGACACTATATGCTCTTTACTGCATTTCCATCGGAATATTTCGCGGCTGCGGCTGTCGTAAACGGTGAGCATACTTTCAGCGCCGTCCGCTCTTGATGCTATGGCGGCGGAACCGTCCTTGCCCATAGCGCCCGTCAATATTATATAATCAAGCTGTTTTTCATAAAGAACTCTGGTTTTTGACTGTACGCGAAAATCCGTACTTCCTGAATCGTAAAGGAGTATTCTGCCGCTGTTGAAGTCCGCTGCCGGATGGTCATAGCTGTGGCTCAGTGCCGAAAGCTCCTTGGCAGTTGAATCAAGCACCTTGACTGAGTCGTCGTACACAAGCACAAGGTCTGAATTGGTAACGCCTATATCGGAAATACTAACGCCGCTTACGCTGTAGGGGTAGCCGTCACCGGAAGCGATGCCTGAAACCGCCGCATTGATATAGTCGCCCACGGTCGAAAAGGTGACGCCGCCGAACTGCGCCGCCGCGATGATGATGAGCAAAAGTACAACGGTTACGGCTGCTATGACCTTTAAGGTTTTAGCAGCTCGCAGGCTTACTTCTCTGTTATTTTTATTTTTTTGTACGTTCTTTTTGGAGCTTTGGCGCTTTTCAGCCATTTTCCACACCACACATTTAGGTAACCGCTGATTAAATATGCCTGCGGAGCTTTGCAAATCACTCTTGCCAATTTAATCATCGCTTACCTTAGTATATTACCTTATTAAGATACAGTCCGCAGGCAGGAGCGGTCGCCCCTGCGTTTTCGCGTTTTTTGCTTTCGATTATAAAAGGGATTTTATCCTTTTCGATTTTTCCCTGCTGAATTTCCAACAGCGTTCCGACGATTATGCGTACCATATTGTATAAAAATCCGTTTCCGCTGACAGTGAATTTTATTATATCACCTTTACGCTCAACTGAACAGTCAAAAATTTCACGGGTTTTGTCCTGAACCTCCGTGCCCGAACTGCAAAAAGCGGAAAAATCGTGAATACCCATATAATCCTTTGCCGCTGAGTTTAAAAGCTCTGCATCCAACTCATATGGATAAAACATAGCCCTGTTTTCATAAAAGGGATCACGGTACTTGCCGTTATATATGATATAAACGTATTCTTTTCCCTTGCAGTCATACCGTGCGTGGAATTCATAAGGCACCTCACGGCAGTCATAAACCGAAATATCGGGCGGAAGATAAGTATTGAGAGCATCGGGGATTTTTTCGGTCGGTACGGTGCATTCGGTGCGGACATTACAGCAGAACATATTGGCGTGAACGCCCGCGTCGGTACGGCTGCAGCCTATTATATTTTCGTCTGCCCCGCCGATACGGCGAAATGCTTCGGCAAGTCTTGACTGAACAGTGTCACCGTTCGGTTGTATTTGCCAGCCGTGATACGCCGTGCCGCTATACCGCAGCGTTAAAAGTAAATTCCGCATTATATTCACCGCAAAAAATATTGAGTACGATTATTCCGCCTATTACCGCTAAGGTCAAAATGACGGCAAAGTAATCTCTGCCCGACATTTTAAGGGGGTTCATCGTGGTTTTTCCCTTACCGCCGTTATAGCAACGGCATGTCATTGCATTCGCCAGCTCATAGGCCCGTCTTATGGAATTAAATAACAACGGTATGAAAATCGGCACAAGAGCCTTGGCACGCTTGACTATATTGCCGTTTTCAAAATTTGCTCCGCGGGATTTTTGTGCGCTCATTATCTTATCTGTTTCTTCAATAAGCGTGGGGATAAATCTAAGAGCGATGGTCATTATCATAGTTATAGTGTGAAAATCTATACCGATTTTCTTAAAGGGAGCAAAAATACGCTCCAATCCGTTTGTAAGCGAGGTTGGCGAAGTGGTATAGGTGAGCATCGTGCTCATTATAATGAGCAGAGATATTCTTAGCGCCATAAACAGCGCGCTTAAAAGTCCGCCTGAGGTGATATTTATTTTCCAAAAAGAAATGAGCGGTACGCCCGTTTTGATATATGCAATTTGTAAAAGTGAGGTAATTATAACTATTAATAATATGGGTCGAAGCCCCTTTATTACCGTTTTAAGCGGAATTTTTGAAATTGCTACAACTACGCAGGCGATTATAAAGCAAAACAAAAGCGAAACAAAATTGTTTGAAACGAACGCTGCTACGATATATACCACCGTAAAAAGCAGCTTGGTTCTTGGATCAAGTCGGTGAACGAAGGAATCAAACGGGAAGTACTGACCGATCGTGATGTCTTTTATCACAATATCCCCCTCCCCTTAAAAAGACGCATAAGCTCACTGTAGCCTTGCTGGGCGGTATAGACGTTTTCATTTACGGGATAACCCAGCTTTTTAAGGCGGACAAAAATCTCCGTCACTTGCGGCACGGAAAGACCTATCTCCGTAAGCCGTGAGCTGTTCTCATAGACCTCATCGACTGTTCCGCAGCTTTCTACCTTAGCATCGTTCATAACGATAACTTTATCGGCAAGACGGGCCACGTCATCCATACTGTGGGATACTATTATAACGGTTTTGCCCGTTTCATCGCGGTAATTTTTAATCAGTGAGAGTATCTGTTCCCTACCGCGCGGGTCAAGTCCGCTGGTAGGCTCGTCAAGAATGAGTATTTCAGGCCCCATTGATATAACGCCCGCAATTGCTACGCGACGTTTCTCGCCGCCCGACAGGTCAAAGGGAGATTTTTGCAGCATTTCGTCGGAAATTCCCACGTATTTTGCGGCATTACGTACTCTTTCGTCGATTTCGCCTTTTGAAAGACCCATATTTGTAGGTCCGAAAGCGATATCCTTGTAAACGGTGCTCTCAAAAAGCTGATACTCTGGGTACTGAAAGCAGAGCCCAACCTTAAAGCGTGTTTCATACGTTTTGGCTTTTGACAAGTGGATATCCTCACCGTCAAGGAAAATTTTTCCGCCGGTAGGCTTTAAAAGACCGTTCATATGCTGAACAAGAGTACTCTTGCCCGAGCCTGTATGCCCGATTATGGCAACAAGCTCACTTTTTTCGATATTTATATTTACATTATCCAGCGCGGTCACTTTGAACGGAGTTCCCTCGCCGTAAACGTATGAGAGATGTTCAGTTACAAGATGTGACATTCTGTTGACCTCGCAATAAACTGTCAATATTTTCTACAAGCTCGTCAATACCAAGCACGTTGCCTGTGATTTTAATACCGCTGTTTTTAAGCATTTCGGCTAGTCGGCAGGTCTGGGGAACGTCAAGACCTATCTCCCTGATTTTTTCGGGATCGGAAAATATTTCTTCGGGAGTGCCGTCCATTAAAAGCTTGGCGTCGTCCATAACGATAATACGCTGAGCCTCGCACGCCTCCTCCATATAATGGGTAATATAGACAACGGTTATTCCCATTTCACGGTTAAGGCGCTTTATGGCGTTCATAACATCTTTTCTGCCCACAGGGTCAAGCATAGCGGTGGGCTCGTCAAGAATTATACAACGGGGTTCCATAGCTATTATTCCCGCGATGGCAACACGCTGCTTTTGACCGCCTGAAAGCTTATGAGGCTCGTGCCTACGGTAATTGTACATTCCCACGATTTTCAACGCCCCGTCCACCCTACGGCGGATCTCCGACTGCTCGATACCGAGATTTTCGGGACCGAAAGCCACGTCCTCTTCAACAATTGTCGCAACTATCTGATTATCTGGATTTTGAAAAACAACTCCCACGGTCTGTTTGATTTTTATATCGTCATCCTCGTTTTTGGTATTCATACCGTCCACAAGCACGTCGCCGCTCTCAGGAAGCAACAGTCCGTTTGCAAGCTTTGCAAGGGTGCTTTTACCCGACCCGTTATGACCGAGGACGGCAACGAACTCGCCGCCGCCTATCTTCAGTGAAAAATCCTTTACCGCCGGTGAAAGAACGATGCCTTCATCGCCCTCGTACCGAAACGTGACGTTTTGAAATTCAATAATAGTATCTGCCATCTTGTATAATCCTTGAAATCTTTGTTTATTTGTGCTTTGTCCAGAAAGCGGATGCTCCGCATGGGAGAACGAGTCCGTTTTCTGTAGTTTTCAGTCCTATTTCACTGCCGTGAACCGTTCCTGAAAAGCGTTTTTTGACGACAGAACCCAGTATATACTCCATAACGGATGGGCTGAGTCCCGTTGTGTATGAGTTTATGAGCATCATAAGCGGATCGTCGGACAAAAGCTGTGAACACAGTTCCGTGAAAGAGTAAATCTCATTTTCCAGTTTCCAGACCTCTCCGCCGGGTCCCCTGCCGTATGACGGAGGGTCCATTATGATTATATCATAGCGGTTGCCGCGTCTTATCTCACGCTGAACGAATTTTATGCAATCGTCTACTATCCAGCGTACGGGCAGGTCAGAAACACCTGATGATACGGCATTTTCCTTCGCCCAAAGAGTCATACCCTTTGACGCGTCAACGTGAACGACTGACGCGCCCGCTTTGAGCGCAGACACAGTCGCGCCGCCCGTATAGGCAAACAGGTTGAGCACCTTGACCTGCCGACCTGCCGATTTTATAACATCTGCGACGTAGTCCCAGTTGACAGCCTGCTCAGGGAAAAGGCCCGTATGCTTAAATCCCATTGTTTTTATGTTAAAAGTTAAGTCACGGTAGCCCACCGTCCAAAAATCGGGGATTTTCTTTCTTATCTCCCAGCTTCCGCCGCCCGACTGTGAACGGTGATAGACTGCGTCCGCCGAGTGCCAAAGGGGATTTTTCTTTTCGGTTTTCCAAATGACCTGCGGGTCGGGACGGATAAGAACAACATTGCCCCAGCGTTCGAGCCGTTCGCCGCATGAGCAGTCGATAAGCTCGTAATCCCGCCATTTATCGGCAACACGCATTTTACACTAACCTTTCTTTTACCACGGCGCTGACAGTCTCGCCCAGCTCTTGAATCTTGTCAATATCACTGCCCTCAAGCATTACGCGTACAAGGGTCTCCGTGCCCGAAACACGGACGAGTATTCTGCCATCGTCACCAAGCTCTTTTTCAGCCATTTTTATTGCGTTTTTAATTTCTTTGTCGGTATCAAAACGTGCTTTTCCGTAATTTGAAACGGTGACGTTTATGAGCACCTGCGGATAGATCTTCATCTCGTCGGCAAGCTCTTTAAGTGTTCTGCCCGTATCCTTTATAACGGACATAAGCTGTATTGCGGAAAGCTGTCCGTCGCCCGTTGTAGCATACTGTAAAAATATGATGTGACCCGACTGTTCGCCGCCTATGCTGTAGCCGTTTGCGTGCATATTTTCAAGAACATAGCGGTCACCGACCTTGGTCTTTTCACACACAATACCGTTTTCCTCACAGAATTTGAAAAATCCCATATTGCTCATAACGGTAACTACAGCCGCGTTTTTATTTAATTTTCCAAGCTGCTTCATATGCTTTGCGCATACGGCTATGCACCTGTCGCCGTCCACAAGAGCACCTGTGTGATCGACTGCAAGCATTCTGTCGGCGTCACCGTCAAAGGCAAAGCCGAAATCACAGTTATTGTCAACAACGCATTTTTGAAGCTGTTCAATATGCGTAGAACCGCAGTTTTTGTTTATATTTACGCCGTCGGGCTCACTGTTTATCACGATACACTCAGCTCCGAGGTGTGTAAACACCTGCTCTGCCGACACGCTTGACGAGCCGTTTGCACAGTCTAAAGCTATCTTATAGCCACTAAAGCTCATATTAGTTGCAGAGAGAAGATGCTCAATATAATCGTTAACTGCATTTTGACTCCGTGATACTCTGCCGACCTCGCCGCCGATCGCCACAGGCGGACGGTCGACCTCGTCAAGAATTATCTGTTCTATTTCATTTTCCAACTCGTCGGGCAGCTTATAGCCGTTTGACTGGAAAATTTTAATTCCGTTATATTCACACGGGTTGTGTGAGGCGGAAATCATTACGCCTGCATCGTATTCGTATTCACGCACAAGATACGCCACCGCAGGGGTGGGAACTACACCGAGAAGTAACACGTCCGCACCGACAGAGCAAAGTCCTGCGCTGATGGCGCTTTCAAGCATATCCGACGATGCTCTTGTGTCCTTACCGATAAGCACCTTCGGTCTTTTACCGTGTGAGGTTTCGATTAAAACCATTGCCGCGGCGCGTCCTATTTGCATTGCAAGCTCGCAGGTAAGCTCTGAATTCGCTACTCCGCGGGCGCCGTCTGTTCCGAATATTCTGCCCATAAAATAATCTCCCTATCAAAGTAATGATGTCTGCGTTTCAAACCCTAAATGGCGGTAGGCAAGCGGAGTTGCCACTCTGCCGCGCGGTGTTTTTGCAAGAAAGCCTATCTGCATAAGATACGGCTCGTAAACATCCTCTATAGTGACTGCCTCCTCGCCTATTGTCGCGGCGAGAGTTTCAAGTCCCACGGGACCCCCGTTAAAATTCTTTATCATTGTGGTGAGCATCAGCCTGTCGATATTATCCAGTCCGCGCTCGTCGATTTCCATTCTGCCCAGAGCAATTTTAGCGTTATCACGGCTTATTACGCCGTCACTCATTACCTGCGCAAAGTCACGGGCTCTTTTTAAAAGTCTGTTGGCAATTCGCGGAGTACCCCGTGAGCGTGAGGCTATTTCCAGCGCTCCGTCTTCATCGGTATAAATATCAAGTATACCTGCGCTGCGGGTAACTATCATAGAGAGCTCCTCGGGAGTGTAAAGCTCAAGTCTTAAAATCACACCGAAACGGTCACGCAAGGGAGCGGTAAGCTGACCTGCCCTTGTGGTAGCTCCAACAAGCGTAAAGCGGGGTAAATCAAGACGAATCGAACGTGCCGAAGGACCTTTGCCGATGATTATATCCAGCGCGTTATCCTCCATTGCGGGGTAAAGCACCTCTTCGACCGCACGCGAAAGACGGTGAATTTCGTCAATGAAGAGAACGTCGCCGTCATTGAGATTCGTAAGCAGTGCCGCAAGGTCGCCGGGCTTTTCAATGGCAGGACCTGAGGTTATTCTTATCTGAACGCCCATCTCGTTGGCGATTATGCCGGCGAGAGTGGTCTTGCCCAGTCCCGGAGGTCCGTAAAGCAGTACGTGGTCGAGAGTCTCGCCCCTGTTTTTTGCCGCCTCAATATATATTTTAAGATTTTCCTTGACCTTATCCTGCCCGATGTATTCACTCAAGGTTTTGGGACGGAGAGAAATCTCAATATCCCTGTCCGTTTCGGTATAATCGGGAGTTATAATTCTGTTTTCGTTGTCAAAATCCATAATTTACACCTTATTTGAAAGCTGCTTTAACGCCTGTTTTATCATTTCCTCGACCGACAGAGAGGAATCAAGACGGCTGACTGCAACACTTGCCTCGGACTGGGAATAGCCGAGCATTTCCAATGCCGCGACAGCCTCTGCCGTGTTTGATTTTTCGGCAACCGATGAAACCGCCGAAAGCATTTCGCCCGTTTCTGCCGTTCCAAACACAGAACCGACTTTACCCTTTAATTCCATTACAATTCTTTGGGCGATTTTGGCGCCAACGCCCGATGCTTTTGTAAGCGCTTTATAATCACCCGCCGCAATGCTGAGTGCAACCTTGTCAGCAGAAAGCTCGGAGAGAATTGCTAAAGCCATTTTTGGTCCTACGCCGTTGACGGTTATAAGCATTTTAAAGCATTGCAGCTCCGACTTATCGTGAAAGCCGAAAAGCTCCATAGCATCTTCACGCACGTTCAGATAAGTAAACAAAGTTACCTTACTGCCGACAGCGGCGCATTTTTGTGCGGTTGCAAGGCTCGTTAGACAGTGGAAGGCTATTCCGCCTGTTTCCACAGCCACCATTGAGCGGTCAAAATCGACTACCGTACCCGTTACTGAATATATCATTTTTACTTCCTCTTCATTTAATATTCTTTAGTCTGCCCATAATCGATCCGCTTGCGTGAGCGTGGCATATTGCCATTGCAAGGGCATCGGCAGTGTCGTCGGGCTTAGGGATCTTTTCTAATTTTAAGATAACGCGGGTCATCTCCTGCACCTGCTTTTTTTCAGCTCTGCCGTAGCCCACGACACTCTGCTTGACCTGCAGGGGCGTATATTCAAATATCTCAACACCGCCCTTAACAGCCGCAAGGTTGATGACTCCCCTCGCCTGAGCCACGTCGATAACCGTTTTAGCATTGGTGTTGTAAAACAGTTTTTCTATTGCCATTGCATCGGGTCGGTACATTTTTATAAGTCTGTCAATGCCGTCGTAGACCGTTTCAAGCCGTTCGCCGAAATCCGTTCCCGCCTCGGTGGTGACAGCACCGTAGTCGATCACCTTAAAGCGGTTTGCAGTGTAATCGATCACACCCCAACCGACAATGGCGTACCCGGGATCGATACCCAATATAATCATCGCATAATACCTCATTATATATTTAGTTAATTGTATCATAACATACATAAAATGGCAAGAAAAAAACAGGCTTTAGAGCCTGTTTTTGAATTATTTCTTATTGTCGCGTTCGCGGATAACGAAACGGGTTGGTGTTCCTTCAAGGCCGAATACCTCGCGTATCTGATTGTCAATATACCGCTGATAGCTGTAATGGAACAAATCTTTATTATTGACAAAGCATACAAATGTGGGCGGGCGCGTGGACGCCTGAGTTATATAATAAATTTTGAGCCGTTTGCCCTTATCCGTAGGCGGCTGAACGCGTGCCGTCGCGGCGGCGAGAACGTCGTTGAGCTTGCCTGTGGAAATGCGCATTGCATTTTGTGTATCCACAAATTTTATAAGTTCAAAAAGTCGGTCTATTCGCTGTCCCGTTTTTGCCGATATGAAAATTATCGGTGCATAGCTCATAAAAGAAAAATCGTTCATCAGCTTTTTGCGGTAAGAATCCATAGTTTTGCCGTCTTTTTCGACTAAATCCCACTTATTGACGGCGATTATACAAGCCTTACCCTGCTCGTGAGCAATGCCTGCCACCTTGGAATCCTGCTCGGTAAAGCCCTCGGATGCGTCAATCATAATAACGCATACATCGGCTCTTTCTACTGCCATTCGGGCACGTATTACCGAATATTTTTCAATGGCGTCGTCAACCTTGCTCTTGCGGCGAAGTCCTGCGGTGTCAATAAGCATAAAGGAGCCGTGTTCGTTCTCCACGTATGTGTCGGTTGCATCACGGGTGGTGCCTGCAATGCTTGAAACTATAACACGTTCCTCACCTGCTATTTTGTTGACGAGAGAGGATTTGCCCGCGTTGGGTTTGCCGATAACGGCTACCTTTACCGTATCGTTTTCTTCCTCGTTATCGTAATTCTCGGGGATATACTCCAGCACGCGGTCAAGCAGATCGCCTGTGCCGTGACCGTGGGCAGCGGAAATCTGAACGGGGTCGCCCAGGCCCAGATTATAAAACTCATAGAACTCCGCAGACGGCTCACCGATAGAATCTGCCTTATTTACACAAAGGACAATGGGTTTTCCGCTCTTTATGAGCATTGCGGCAACCTCTTCGTCCGTTGCGACAACACCTGTGCGAATATCCGTAACAAAAATTATCACGTCGGCGCTGTCAATGGCCAGCTGTGCCTGACGGCGCATCTGCGAAAGGATTATATCGTCGGAATACGGTTCTATACCGCCTGTGTCGATAAGCAACATATTATGCCCGAGCCACTCACAGTCACCGTAAATGCGGTCACGGGTAACGCCCGGAGTGTCGTCCACTATTGAAAGTCTTTTGCCGACAAGCTTATTGAAAAGTGTACTTTTGCCCACGTTGGGTCTGCCGACTATGGCTACAACGGGTTTTGCCATTATTCCACCCCCAAAATTTTTTGAAGCAGCTCTGCACCGCCTGAATTCAATACGATTTTTGTGTTCAAAGCGGTTTCAAGCTCCTCGACGGTCATATCGTCAAGAAATTTATTTTTGTGCTCGGTATGAGTTGTGTAATCGCTTATCATTGAATACGGCAATAACAGGCAGTCACCCAGTTCGGTATTCTTTAGTTGCTCATAAATGTCGCCGCCCGTGATAAGTCCCGATACGGTGACAGTCTCACCGAAAAAGTTGTTGATTATTCTTTTGACTTGAACTTTTACTCCGTATTTTTGCTCCGCTTTTTTGCAAAGCGCAGATATATAAGGATAAACGTCCGTGCCTGTAGCGAGCGTTACGAATTTGTTTACGGGCGTACTGTTATTCTGCTCTAATTCACACTCGAATTCGTCACAGAAGGAGCGCACCAGTCCCACTCCGTTGGCGATTTGAGGATATCCGTCATAATAATCGGCATCGGGCAGCTCTCTGCCTGCTTTTATGAAAAATTCGTCGGCAGGGTAAACGAGACCTACGCCGTACTTTTCACGAAAGCGTGAGGAATACTCCTCAATAATGTCTATGACCTCGCCTGCCGTTTTACTGTTGTACGGCTCGATTTCGGAAAGTCCCTCACGGAATTTTGTAAGTCCCACGGGAACAGCCGCAATACTTTGAACCGACGGATAAAGGGCGGAAAGCTCTTCAATGCTTCGTCTAAGCTCATAGCCATCGTTGATACCGGGACAAAGTACAAGCTGTGTGTTCATCCCGATACCAGCATCTGCAAGGCGTTTAATTATCTCAAGTGATTTGCCCGCATTCTTATTTTTCATCATCTGCACGCGCAGCTCGGGGTTCATTGTGTGAACGGAGATATTTATGGGGCTTATGCGCATTGAGATGATACGCTCGATTTCGTGCTCGGTGATATTGGTGAGCGTGATGTAATTACCGAAAAGGAATGAAAGCCGTGAATCGTCATCTTTAAAATACAGGCTTTCACGAAGTCCCTTTGGAAGCTGGTCAATAAAGCAGAATATGCACTTGTTCTTGCAGTGCTGCTGCTTGTCCATAAGGTAAGTTTCGAATTCCAGACCGCAGTTTTTGCCGTTGGCTTTTATGCTCTTGCGTTTTCCGTCAGCGCATAAAAATTCGAGGGTAACGTCGCCGTCTGCCATATAAAAGTCATAATCAAGCACATCCATTACTTCGTAACCGTCGATTTTTTCTAACAAATCGCCCGGTTTTATTCCGAAAAAACGGCATTTTGAAAAACGTTTAACGTTGCTAATCTTTACAGACACGGTTTACCCCACCCCAATTTCAAGCAAGACTAAAAGGCGGGGAAGAACAAACCTCTCCGCCTTTTTTCACTAAAAGAAAAATTAAGCCTCTTTAACGGTAATGACCTGTCTGCCCTTGTACTGTCCGCACTCACCGCAAACTCTGTGAGGTCTTTTATATGCGCCGCAGCTAGGACATTTAACAAGCTCGGGAGCTGTCATCTTCCACACGTTTGAGCGTCTTTTATCTCTTCTTGCTTTTGATACTCTTCTCTTCGGTACTGCCATTTTCAGCACCTCCTTATCGGATTTTTATTATAAAAATAATTTAAGCTAATCAAAGGACAGACCGGAAAGTGCTGCCCAGCGTGGGTCAACGGGTTTTGTACAGTCGCACGCGCCCTCGTTAAGATTTTTTCCGCACTGCGGGCAAAGTCCCTTGCAGTCCTCACGGCACAGAAGCCTCGTAGGAAGCGAAAAAATAATGTCCTCGCAAATAAGTGCAGATAAATCCAATTCGGAATTTTCGACCACAATATAGTCGCCGTTATCCTCATTATTAAGTCTGTCGGTAAGTAAATGGCTTACCGTGACACTGAAATTCCGCTTAAAATCTTCGGCACAACGGCCGCAGATGAACGACGCAGTAAACTGTGCCTTGCCTGAAAGCGACACAACTCCCGCAGAGTTTTTTATGATCCCCTTAAAGGATACGGGAGTCGTAAGCCGAAAATCGTCGGCAAGCGAATAATCCGGCTCAAAAGAAAAATCAATATCCTTTGAAGCGCCGTCGTTATTAAATATCTGTTCAAGCCTTATTTGCATTAGACGACCTCACATATTATATATGCATATTTTATTTTTGTCAACAAAAATTGTAAATTATTTTGACTTTGCGGCGAAAACGGCCGCCGCCACAAAGACGGCAGCCGATAATCCATAATAACAAGAGGTTTAGTTCAGCTTTTCGCAGAACGCAAACATTGATTCGGGAAGCTCCTCGAGATCGGTTGAAACCGTAAAGGTAAAGTGTGTGTCGGAAATTTTTGAAAGTTCGTCGATCTTCTTAAGGAAAGCTTCAAGAGCTGCGGGAGTTCTGTCGCCTGCAATTCTGAAGGTTGCATCCACAAAAATATCGGTAATGTCGTGGTCGCCCGCGCAAATTCCGCTTAAGAATCCGTAAAACGCATCATAACCGGATATTGAAAAGGTGTCTGTTGCGACGAGTCTTGCACGATAGTTTACATCGTATGTAAGCTTTGTCTCTTTTTCAACGCATACTACGTTTCCGTTTGAGCTGTGAACAGCGCTGTTCACCTTCTCAACAAGCACCTTAGTTTTTCCTGTTCCTTTGTGTCCGATAATAAGAGATACCATTATTATCTCCTCCTGTTTATTTTATATCCGCATGACTGCGGTAATTTCCTGTTTATTTAAGTCTTGCAAGAAGCGCTGCCTGCTGCTCCTCGTAGCCCGGCTTGCCGAGAAGCGCAAACATATTTTTCTTATAGCTTTCAACACCCGGCTGGTCAAAGGGATTTACACCGAGAATGTAACCCGATACAGCGCATGCCTTTTCAAAGAAATATACAAGATAACCGAAATTGTATTCGTCCATCTGTGACATTTCAATGCAGATATTGGGGACTCCGCCGTCAACATGGGCTAAAAGTGTGCCTTCATAAGCCTTGCGGTTAACAAAATCCATCGTCTTGCCTGCAAGGAAATTGAGCCCGTCGGCATTGACGCTGTCCTCACGAATTACGACCTGTCTTTTGGGATTTGTAAATACCACAGAGGTCTCAAAAAGATGTCTTACACCGTCCTGAATGTATTGACCCATTGAGTGAAGGTCGGTGGAGCATACAACGCTTGCGGGGAAAATACCCTTGCCGTCTTTACCCTCGCTTTCACCGTAAAGCTGTTTGAACCACTCGTTCATCATTGTGAAATCAGGCTCATATGCTACCATCAGCTCAACGGCTTTGCCCTTTTTATAAAGGATATTGCGAAGGGCGGCGTATTTGTAGCAATCGTTATTCTCCATATCGCAAACGCTGTATTTTTCTCTCGCATCGGCGGCGCCTTGCATCATTTTGTCAATGTCAATGCCTGCTGCAGCGATAGGAAGCAGTCCCACGGCTGTGAGTACGGAGTAACGTCCGCCCACGTCGTCGGGAACGACGAATGTCTCATAGCCCTCTTTATCTGCAAGCTCTTTTAGAGTGCCGCGGGATTTGTCGGTAGTGACATAGATGCGTTTTGCCGCCTCTGCCTCACCGTATTTTTCAATAAGCAGCTCGCGGAAAATACGGAAAGCTATTGCAGGCTCGGTAGTGGTTCCGGATTTTGAAATGACGTTTACCGAAAAATCAACGTCTTTTACAAGTTCAACAAGCTCGCTGAGCGCATTGCCGCTGATGCTGTTGCCGCTGAAATAAATATTGGGCGTATTCTTTTTAACAAGATTATAATTTTGGGATTTTACAAATTCGATAGCCGCTCTCGCACCTAAGTACGAGCCGCCGATGCCGATAACGATAAGTGCTGCCGAGTCGCTTTTTATTTTCTCTGCCGCTTTTTTGATTCTCTCAAATTCCTCTTTGTCGTAATTAACGGGAAGATCTACCCAACCCAAGAAATCGTTGCCCTTGCCGCTTTTTTCGGCAATTTGCATATGTGCATTCTCGACGGCAGGCACGATCGCCTTTAATTCTTCGTCACTAATAAATTCTTTTACGTATTTATCGTTAAGCCTTAAAGCCATATTTTATTTATCCTCACTTTGACACCTTATTTGAATATATTTTACCCTAATTCCTGTTCTTTTTCAATACATATTTGCCATTTTTATTATTTTTTTGCAAAGGTTGACCACAGAGCGGAGAACACGAAGAAGAGTCCGCGGCGTTCTACTGCGTTTTCACTGATGATGGGACACGACGCTATCTCCTCGCCGTCCGCCTCAAAATAGACGGTGCCAAGCTTTTGTCCTTTTTCAACAGGCGCTTCAACGTCGATACAGATATCCACACGCTGGGTGATATTTTCCTCGGCCCCCTTTTTAATAAGCACATTATCGGTGGGTTTGACTATGGGCATTATTGAATTTTGCACGCCGTAAAGAACTCCCACGTTAGTTATAAGCGAGGCATCCACCTGCGGTGTGTAGACCGCATAGTTTGCAAATCCCCAGTTCAAGAGCTTTTTGGCATCCTCAAAGCGTTCCGTGCTGTCGGTACTGCCGAGAACCACCGCCACGAGCTCCATACCGTCTCTTTGAGCCGTAGCACTCACGCAGTAACCTGCTTTTGAGGTCGTTCCCGTTTTAAGTCCTGTTGTGCCCTCATAAAAACGAACAAGTCGGTTGGTATTTACAAGCTCCGTTGCGCCGTCACGCAGTGAATCCATCCATATGGTGGTGTATTCGACTATTTGCCCGTGTTTCATAAGTTCACAGCTCATTATGGCAATATCACGGGCGCTGGAGTAATGATTTTCCGTCGTATCGTCGAGTCCCGAACAGTTTTCAAAATTTGTGTTTACCATTCCAAGCTCTTTAGCGCGTTCATTCATCATAACAACAAAGGAAGCCTCGTTACCTGCTATATACTCTCCGAGGGCGGTGCAGGCATCGTTGGCACTGGCGACGGCAGTTGCTTTTATAAGCTCATGGACAGTCATCTGCTCACCCTCCTTGAGCCATATCTGCGAACCGCCCTTTGACGAGGCGTTTTTGCTGGCGGTAACGGTATCCTCTAAAGCTATCTTGCCGCTGTCAAGCGCCTCCATAACGAGCAAAAGAGTCATAACTTTTGTTATGGATGCGGGCGGCAGCTTTTCATCGGGATTTTTTGAAAGCAGCACCTTACCTGTGGACATTTCCATAAGTATTGCCGATGTGGCAGAAAGGCCCTCGGTAACGGTATCGCCTTCCTCGGCGAATGCGGATACCGACAGGGGTATCATAATTAAAATGCAAAGCAAAACGGATATGATTTTTTTCATTTTCATCCCTCCCATAAAGATATATGAAAAAGATAAATAATTATATGAAAAAATTGAAAAGTATGATAGAATATTCATAGGTGAGGTTATGAAAGTATTTTTTCACACGCTGGGTTGCAAAGTCAACCAGTACGAGTCGCAGGAAATGCGCGAACAGCTTAAAAAGAACGGTTATGAAATTACCGAGGACGAGTCGCAGGCGGATGTGTTTGTTATAAACTCCTGCACCGTCACGAGCGAAAGTGACCGCAAGACACGTCAATGTGTGCGTCATTACAAAAAAAATCATCCTGAAAGTATAACTGTGCTTACCGGGTGTCTTCCGCAGTCCTTTCCCGATGCGGCAAAAGAGTTGAATGAAGCGGATATAGTCCTCGGCAACCGCAGTAACGGCAGGCTCACAGCTGCTCTTAACGAATATTTTATTTCGGGTCACAGAGTGCTTGGTCTGGCTCAGCATGAGAGCGGTGAGCCGCTTATTTCAAGCGGGATAAGCGATTTTGAGGAGCGCACAAGGGCGATAGTAAAAATTGAGGACGGCTGCGACCGTTTTTGCTCATACTGTATTATTCCGAAAGCGCGGGGACGTGTACGCTCAAAGGATATTGAGGATATAAAGAACGAGGTCAATTTGCTCGCCGAAAACGGATACCGAGAAATAGTGCTTGTGGGCATAAATCTTTCGGCATACGGCAAGGGAAGTGACCTTGACCTTGCAGATGCTGTTTTTGCTACGGCGGAAAATGAAAAAATCGAGAGAGTTCGTTTAGGATCGCTTGAGCCCGACCATTTGACAGACGGGTTACTCGAAAAACTGTCAAGGTGTGAAAAGCTCTGTCCGCAGTTCCATATTTCTCTGCAAAGCGGTTGCGACAGAGTGCTTAAAAAGATGAACAGGCATTATACGGCGGCAGAATACGCCGAGCTTGCCGAAAAGCTCCGTAAAAATTTCGATGACTGCTCACTGACAACGGATATTATGGTCGGTTTTCCGCAGGAGACTGAGGATGATTTTCTCGACACAGTGAATTTCGCCGAAAAAATCGGGTTTGAAAAGATACATATATTCCCCTATTCACGGCGCAGCGGCACTCCCGCCGACAAAATGGACGGTCAAATCGAAAAGTCGGTCAAAGCACGAAGAGCGGCGGAATTAGCGGATGCAGCCGAGAGAATTAGGCAGGATTTCTTTAAAAATCAGATCGGCAAAACCGTATCTGTGCTTATAGAGGGCAAGCAGAAAAACGGAAAAGCGTTCGGCTATACGCCCAATTATACGCCTGTTCAAATTGACGGCAACGTAGATATCAGAATGATTGTAGATGTAAAAATCACCGATTTTGACAAGGAGTTTTGCATAGGACACATAAATGAAAGCCACCGCTGAACGGTGGCTTTTTTCGTATTAGTTCACTGAGTACCAAAACCAGTTGGCAATGTTTTGCGGTTCGAGGGCGAATTTTAGGCGATATAGCTTTGCTTGAAGCTTAGATTTTTTAACGGGAATATCCGCAAGGGATTTTATGGTCACCTCGTCCGTTTTATACTCTTTGTCAGTTTTTACTGTTATGATTTTTTCCTCGTTCGGCAAAAGGTCAAAATAGTTATCGGAAAGCGGCGTTCTAAAGTCCTTAATATCCACCATCACGCTGCGGCAGAATACGGGTGACAGCAATTTTACGGTGAGAGTATTATTTTCGTATGTAACCGTCTTTTTAATTGTTCCGCCCTGCAAATTTAAATCACGGTCCGGAACAAAAATTTTGACACGCTCAGAAACAAGCTCGCCGTCAATATACATTTTTACGGAAAGGAATACATTTTTCCTGTTCGCATTGCCTATGGAATCACTTGCAAGCTCTACACTTGAAAGAGCTTTAAGCGTTTTTGTGATTTCTTTTTCATATACGGTTTTGCCGTCAAGGGTCGAAAGCCGGTATACTATCACGGCATTTTTATCCCCGCGTGTGTCATTTATGCCGAAAATTTTGAAATCTCTTTTGCCGTCCTCGACTGATATACAAATCGGTTCAAAAAATTTGCGGGCATGATACTGCAAAGGCTTCCATTTGCCTGTGTAATCAACGCTCGACCAGGACGGTGCCTGCCAGCAGTCGTTATACTGCCAGAAAAGTGAGCCGTTGCATCTGCCGCGGTTTCTGCGCCAATGCTCGGTGGCATCGGATATACATTCCTTTTGGATAAGTCCCGTGCAGTAGATCATATCCTCAAAACGCTGCGGCTCATAGAACTTTTCAAACAGATAGAAAAGCATTTTTCTGTTGCCTCCGCGGCATTTTTGATGAGCGTTGAACACCTCGGTATGAAGTCCCATATCCTTTTCTTCGGCAAAGGTTCGCACTGCATCCGTTGACGGCAGGGATTCAAGACCGAATTCACTGCAAAAGCGAGTCATTCGCTTGCGGTAATACTTAAGCGGCTTTTGACCGTGCCACACATTCCACATATGGGTATCGCCATAAGCGTCTCCCGTAACACACTTTCTGAATTCACTGCCTATGGGTGATGTGGGGATATATGGCGTATCTGGGTCGAGCTTTGCGGCAAGCTCCGCTAAAATTTCGTAGTAGAATTTTTTATACCACTGAACGATTTTTAAGGTCTCAGGCATATATGAAAACATAGTTTCTATCTCGTTGTTGCCGCACCACAGTGCCAAAGACGGGTGATGCTTTATGCGTTTGACGTTATATTCCGCCTCACGAAGAGCGTTTTCACGGAAATCGTCCTCATAGAACGGATACATAAGGCAGGCATACATAAAATCCTGCCAAATAAGCAGACCTAATTCGTCACAACGCTCGTAAAAATAATCACTGCCGTAATAAGCTCCGCCCCAAATGCGAAGCATATTGAAATTGGCTTGAATGGCACTGTCAAGGTAATAATCAATTGTATCATTTGTGCAACGGCCGATTAGCGAATCGGGAATTATCCAGCTTGCTCCTTTAGCGAATATGGGTGTGCCGTTGAGATAAAAGCAGAAATTGCCGCCGAATTTATCGGCATTTCGGTCAAGTGTGATCGTACGCAGACCGATTTTTTTCGTAACCGTGCTACCGCCTGCTGAAGCGGTAACGGTATAAAGAGGCTGAGTCTCTTTACCCGACAGCTCTCTTGTCCACCAAAGCTCAGGATTTTCAATTGTTATACTGCTTTTATTTTCAAATGGAATCTCTGTTTTATCGGGGCAAATGACTGTGCCCGATACAGAGATTTCCCCGTCAACTACAGGGGTTATTTCAAGAGTTACGACACCGTTTTCGTGGATTTGGCGTATTTCGATATCCGTGAGTCTCTCATTAAAGCAAAGAACGGAAATATCCCCGATTATACCCGAAAGAGGTATTGAGGGACCCCAGTCCCAGCCGAAATGACAGGCAGGCTTGCGGATATAGGCAATGCCGTCCGTACCGTTAAAGTTTTTCGGCAAAGGTTTTTCCTTTTGCAGTCTCTCCGCATACTCGACAGGAGGGTCAAAAGTGATTTTTACGGTATTTTCGCCCTCAACAACAAAGGATTTTATGTCGAATTCATATTTTATAAACGCATTTTCGCCTTTGCCCACGGATTTGCCGTTTACAAACACTTCACAGAGCGTATCAAGTGAATCGCAGGAAAGCAAAATATTTTTATTTTCCATATTTTCGGCGGTCAAAGTGAATTTTCTTTCATAGGACCACTTTTCTTTGCCAATCCATTGGACGTCCTTTTCGTTAGTGCCGTAATACGGGTCTTTGATAACTCCTGCCGTCAAAAGCTGAGTGTAATTATCGGACGGGACACTGACGGTATACTGCTCCCCCGTTTGTTCCCTTATCATTATCCATTCGCCGTTGAGAAGATATTTTTGCATAGCAACTCCCCCTTTTATTGCAGTATAACAGATTATGGAGAATTTTTCCATACAGTTTAACAAAAAAACGGATATTCAAAGCGAATATCCGTAATCTGTTATAATATTATTTTTACCGTGATAAGTAAAAGAGCAATGGCGATTAAAATAAGCGAATATTTATTTTTGATTTCCATAAACTCAAATGATTTCTCCGCCGCCTACAACGGTATCGCCGTCATAGAGAACTACCGCCTGACCTTTTGTTATGGCGCGTTGAGGCCCGTCAAACTTAACGTGTAACAGTCCGTCATCAGTCTGCCAAGCCAAAGCAGGCTGTTCTTTTTGACGGTAACGTACCTTTGCACACACACGCATAGGTTCACGCAAATTATCGCAAGAGATAAGATTCACGTTGTCTGCCGTAAGGGAGTCCGAAAACAGTTCATCATTTTCGCCCAAAATAACGCGGTTTTCTGTCGGGTCGATTCCGCAAACGAACATAGGTTTGCCGAAAGCTACACCTAAGCCCTTACGCTGACCGACGGTATAATGAATTATTCCCTTATGCTCGCCGAGGACATTGCCGTTTTTATCGGTAAAATTGCCTTTTTTAAAGCTTTTGCCCGTGGTGCGTTCGATAAATCCCGCGTAATCGCCGTCGGGAACAAAGCAGATATCCTGACTGTCGTGCTTGCGGGCATTGACAAAGCCGTGACGCTCGGCGATTTCACGAACCTCGGTTTTTTTCATATTACCTAAGGGGAACTGCACGTGCCGTAGCTGCTCCTGAGTGAGCATATACAGAACATAGCTTTGATCTTTAGAGTCGTCCACAGCCTTTTTCAAAAGCCACCGTTTGCTGTTTTCGTCGTATTCAATGCGGGCATAGTGACCTGTTACTATGTAATCAAAATCTATCTCTTTCATTCTGATAAACAGCTTATCAAATTTGAGATACCTATTGCAGTCGATGCAGGGATTGGGCGTTTTACCCTGCTCATACGCATTTATAAAGCGATCAATGACACATTCGTGAAATTTATCGGTAAAATTGAACACATAAAAAGGCATATCCAAACGGTGGGCAACGCTTTTTGCATCCTCCACATCAGAAAGGGAGCAACAGCCCTTTTCACGGCTTATCCCCGCATCCTCGTTGGTATAAAGCTTCATATTGGCGCCGATGCAGTCGTAGCCGCGTTCTTTCATAATTAAGGCAGAAACGGAGCTGTCAACACCGCCGCTCATGGCGATAATTGCTTTTTTACACATATTATTCACCGAGCTTTATCATTGCATCGATACATTTTTTGGCTTGGAGTCTTGTCTCAGTGTCAAGGTCGATTTCAACTCCGCCTGTACCGTTCACAGCGTTATAAAGATCGACAAGCGTGGTCGATTTCATATTGGGGCAAATAAGATCCTTTGAGAGCGAATAAAAGCGTTTATCGGGACACTCGTACTGAAGATGCTCTGCAATGCTTATCTCCGTACCGATGATAAATTCCTTAGCATCGGAGCTCTTGGCATAATTCATTATGGCAGACGTTGAGCCCACAAAATCTGCCTTTTCCACTACCTCGGGAACACATTCGGGGTGGACAAGCATAAGCGCGTTCGGGTGCAGCTCGCGGGCGTTATTTACCTCGCGCATACCGACCCTTGCGTGAATGGGGCATCCGCCCTGCAGCAGCTTAAAGGTCTTTTCTGGTACTTGCTTCGAGACGTAATCGCCCAAATTACAGTCGGGAATGAACAAGATTTTATCGTTCTCGATCTTTTTAACTATCTTGACAGCCGACGAGGATGTAACACACACGTCGCATATGGTTTTGAGCGCTGCTGTGGTGTTGATATAAGCCACGACGGTGTAATCGGGATACTGCTGTTTTACAAGTGAAATAACGTCCTTATCCATCTGCTCAGCCATAGGGCAGCCTGCAATAGGATTTGCCAAAATCACCGTTTTTTCGGGTGAGAGTATTTTAACCGTCTCTGCCATAAAGCGTACGCCGCACATAATAACGGTTTTTGCAGACACATTTTGTGCTAAGACACTTAGCTGAAAGCTGTCACCTGTAAAATCGGCAATCTCAATAATTTCACGTGCTACATAGCTATGGGCAAGAATACAAATATCCTTTTCTTTTTTTAGTCGCAGAATTTCATCCTGCATTTCTCTGATCGTCATAGTTTTATGCCCGATCCTTTCATAATTAATGATGATGTTCCTCATTAAAATGGAACTCTGCCTCGTCATACTCGATGCCGTTTTTATCATAATAATCGCGGACTGCCGCCTTGATAGCCTGTTCGGCGAGCACAGAGCAATGAATTTTGACTGCGGGAAGACCGTCCAGAGCCTCGACAACCGCCTGATTTGTAAGCTTGAGAGCTTCGGAAACAGGCTGTCCCATTATCATATCGGTGGCAATTGAGCTGGTAGCGATAGCTGACGCACAGCCGTAGGTGTTGAATTTAACGTCGGTAATTATGCCGTCGTTTATTTTGAGATACATTTTCATAATATCTCCGCATTTGGCGTTGCCTACCTCGCCAACGCCGTCAGCATCATCAATTTTTCCCACATTATGAGGATGCACAAAATGCTCCATTACTTTTTCTGAATATTCCATTAAAGATTACCTCTCTCTTTCTGTATTTTTTCCCAAAGGGGTGACATATCACGAAGTCGGTTGATTATGGGCGGAAGCGCCTCAATAATATACTCTATCTGTTCAGGCGTGTTCTCCTCGCTTAAAGACAGTCTTAAGGAGCCGTGAGCTACCTCGTGCTTGAGTCCGATCGCAAGCAATACGTGGCTCGGGTCAAGTGAGCCTGAGGTGCAGGCAGAGCCTGAAGATGCGCTGATACCCTGCAAATCAAGATAGAGCAATAGCGATTCGCCCTCAACGCCCTCAAAGCACGCGCTGACATTGCCCGGAAGTCTGTGTTCACGGTCACCGTTGATACGGCTGAGGTCGATTTTAAGAATTCCCTCAATAAGCCGTTCACGCATAGCAATAAGCTTTTCGGTATTTTTTTCCATATTGTCGACTGCTTCTCTAAGAGCCGCCGCCATACCGACTATTCCGGGTACATTTTCTGTTCCTGCCCGGCGGTTTCTCTCCTGCGCTCCGCCTTCAATAAGGTTGGGGAGTCTTACGCTTTTTTTGCAGTAGAGTGCGCCGACACCCTTCGGTCCGTGGAATTTGTGTCCCGAAAGAGACAGCATATCGACGTTATCCTTTTGAACGTCAACGGGAATATGACCGACCGCCTGAACGGCATCCGTGTGGAAAAGTACACCTTTTTCGCGGCAAACAGCACCGATCTCACTTATGGGCTGAACGGTGCCGATCTCGTTATTGGCGTACATTATTGTTACAAGCGCCGTATCCTCACGGATGGCGTTTTTCACATCCTCAGGTTTTACAAGTCCGTTTTCGTAAACGTCAAGAAGTGTTATTTCAAAGCCCTGACGCTCTAATGCTTTGAGAGTGTGGAGCACAGCGTGATGCTCGAATTTTGAGCTGATTATATGCTTTTTACCCTTTTTCGCCATAAGAGCCGCCGTACTTTTGATTGCCCAGTTGTCACTCTCACTACCTCCCGAGGTAAAATATATTTCGTCGGGTGAACAGTTGAGAATGTCTGCTATAACGGTTCTCGCATCACGGACAGTGTGGAACGCCTCCTGCCCCACTGCGTGGAGACTGGACGGATTTCCGTAAATCTCAGTATAGCATGGCATCATTGCGTCGAGAGCTGTTTTCGATATTTTTGTGGTTGCGGCATTATCTGCGTAAACCTTCATAAATACATCTCTTTTCATTTGAAAAATCATATTTCACAGTAAATTACTATGAATTCGTATATATCATACTACCGAGGTATGAAAATGTCAATTAAATTCAAACAGTTTCTTTAAAGAATTTTTCGGCATATCTGACGGTGGACATCGCATCCTTGCTGTAAAAATGAGCGCCTATCATATCGGCGTACTCCTGAGTAAGCACCGCGCCGCCCACAATAACCTGCGTATCGCTTTTTTGCTCTTTGAGAAGTCTTATTGTCTCCTCCATAGCAGGGACGGTGGTGGTCATCAAGGCGCTTAAGCCCACAAGGCGTACGTTTTCTTTTATTGCCGTATCGACTATCGTCTGCGGCGAAACATCTTTACCTAAGTCTATTACCTCAAAGCCGTAATTTTCAAGCAGAACACGGACGATATTTTTGCCGATGTCGTGGATATCGCCCTTGACGGTGGCAAGGATTATTTTACCCTTATTTTTATTTTCTGCATCGCTTTTTTTCATTGCTTTTTTTATGACTTCAAAACTGACACTCGCTGTTTCGGCGCTCATTAAAAGTCCTGGCAGAAAAACTCTGTTTTCTTCAAAGCCTTTGCCGACCTCGTCTAGCGCGGGAACCAAAATACCGTTGATTATTTCAAGGGGTGCTTTCACGGCTAATTCTTTTTCGGTCTGCTCCCTCGCCTGCTCCTTTAGACCTTTTATGACCGCGGTTTTCAAATCAACCGTGCTGTCCGCTGTCTTTTGCGGAGTGACAGCCGAGGAATTGGCGATATAGCTTTCAAAATTTTCGTCATATCCTTTAAGGGCACAATACGAATAATAGGCGTTCATCATCATCCCGTTTTTCGGATTTATTATGCCCGCGCTCAGTCCGTTTTCCATAGCCAATGTGAAAAAAGCGGAATTGAGATTTTCCCTTGCGGGCAGTCCGAACGAGACGTTAGACACGCCGAGCACAGTATTAACACCAAGCTCATTTTTTATCCTGTTAAGAGCCTCCAGGGTTATTTTTGCATTATCCGCTCCTGTGCTGACGGTCATACAGAGCGTATCGATAACAAGCTCTTTTTTGGATATTCCGTATTCTGCCGCTCTTTTTATGATTTTTTCGGCAATTTTTACTCTGCCGTCAGCAGTATCGGGTATACCGTTTTCATCAAGCGTTAAGCAAACCGTTACTCCGCCGTATTTTTTGACAAGCGGAAATACCGAATCCATAGATTCCCGTTTGCCGTTGACGGAATTCACCATTGCCTTGCCGTTGTAAAGGCGCAGCGCCGTCTCCATTGCGGAGATATCCGAGGTATCTATCTGCAACGGCGTGTTGAGAATACTTTGCAGTCCCGTAACGGCGGTTTTCATCATTTCTGTCTCGTCGATTTCGGGAAGTCCCACGTTCATGTCAAGAATATGCGCGCCGCTGTCGGTCTGGGCTATTCCCTCACGAAAAATATAGTCAATATCGTTACTCCTGAGCGCCTCTTTCATCAGCTTTTTTCCTGTGGGATTTATGCGCTCGCCGATAATTACAGGCTTTTCGCCGAAAATTACAGTTTTTGAATAAGATGTCACGGCGGTGAAGTTTTTTTCTGAAATAGGCTTAACTTTGACATTTTTACATAAGTCTGCCATAGCCGCAATGTGCTCGGGAGTTGTTCCGCAGCATCCGCCCAACGCGCACGCGCCTTTTTCTGCAATTTTCAGTTGTTTTTCGGCAAAATCTTTCGGCGTAACATTATAAGATGTCACGCCGTCAACACACACGGGCAATCCTGCGTTTGGCTGAACGAACACGGGAGTTGAGGAATATTTCATCATACCGTCAAGGAGAGTGAGCATCTGATCGGGTCCCAAACCGCAGTTAAGACCGATTCCGTCGACTCCGAGTCCTTCAAGTGTAAATACGGCGGTTTTTATGTCGGCGCCCGTTAAAAGTATGCCCTTTTCATCGAAAATCATTGATACGAGAACAGGCAAGTCTGTGTTTTCCTTTGCGGCAAGCACTGCCGCTTTGATCTCGTACAAATCGCCCATAGTCTCGATAATTATAAGGTCAGCGCCCGCTTTTTCTCCTGCTGTCATCTGTTCGGCAAAAAGTGAGTATGCATCGTCAAAATCAAGATCTCCGTAGGGCTTTAACAGCTTGCCGAGGGGACCCACATCAAGGGCGACAAAACATTCACGTCCCGAATTTTTAACAGCGTCTTGAGCAAGTTTTACTGCGGCGGCTATTATATCTTTAGTATTATCGAATTTAAGGCTGTTTGCGCCGAAGGTGTTAGCTGTAATTATGTCACAACCTGCATCAAGATACGCTTTGTGTATTTTTAAAAGCACCTCGGGGGCGGTAAGATTCATATATTCGGGCAATTCTCCCGCCTTTAAGCCGTTTTGCTGGAGCATCGTGCCCATTGCGCCGTCAAAGAAAAGTATTTCTTTGCCGAAGCGTTCTTTAAAACTCATAAATTCCACCTATATTATTTAATTATTCCTATAAACGCTGTGACAGACTTAGTCGGAGTCATTATGCACTCATCTGAGAGGGTTACTCCCAGCCGCCGTGACATATCGAGGAGCTTGAAAAAATCTCTTTGAGTTGACAGCTCCAAATCCCCGTAACCGGGGCTGAATCGCGGACGGTGTGTTCCGCCTAATATTTGCTTTATCTCCTCGCACGCCCTATCGCACAGATTTTCGGTAAGTGATGCCGCTACCGCCTGTGCTACTGCCGCATGCGCCGTATCACTTACTGAATACCGACGGATAAGCGTATCTGTCTCCGTGCCGAGAGTTGCACCGAAAAGCACCACCGACGATGAGTTTTTGAGATGTGATAACAGCTTTTCGCTTTTAAATTCAATATTTTCTACTGTAATTCCGCCGTCGGAACGGTCAAAATCGTATTCCCTGTATATATATTTCGGCTGAACTACCTTTAATAGCTCTTGATATACCTCGTCGATTACGGAAACCGTCCGTTCGTCGGCGGGAACTCCGCGGTAACCGAGATAGCGCAGCACCTCTTTTTCGTTAAATTTCAGCAGCAACCGCAATTCCCCTTTTCATTTTGCTTATCCACAAGATATTGCAGTGTTATCGAATCGACTACCTTGTTAACGGCGTCAAGAATACACTGCCAAATTTCAAGGGTAACGCAGTCCATACAGTTTTCGCAGGTATTCTCGTCCGAATCAAGGCACGCGACGGGGGCAAGACTGCCCTCGGCAACGCGAAGAATTTCGCCCACGGTATAATCCTTCGGCTCGCGTGTAAGTCGATAACCGCCCTGAGCGCCACGGGAGCTTTCGACAAATTTTTCTTTTGAGAGCATTTTTATTATCTGCTCAAGATATTTTTCGCTTATATTCTGCCGTGTGGCAATGGATTTTATTGAGACATATTCGCCGTCGGAATGGATAGCCAGATCCAGCATAAGCCGCAGCGCATACCGTCCTTTTGTGGAGATTTTCATTTAATCAGAACCTTAAAATAATTTCTATAATAATATAATACAAATTTAGTAGGAATTCAATAGTATAAAGAAAAAAGGTACGGGCAAAAACGTCCGTACCTTTAAAAACCTATTTATTTTGCAGCTTTTTTATCCGCCGCGAGTTTTTGCGCGTAATGTCTCATTTCAAGGACGATATCACCGTCGGTCTCAATGTTAGTTCCGCGCTTTGCCTGTCCTTTATAGGCAAGATGTCTAAAGAGAACGATTGCCGCGCCGCCCACAGCCGCGCCCGCAAGGATTATAAAGAACAGCGGTATTCGGCAGGTAAGCCAGTCACCCGAACGCAGAGGAAGTGTAAACGAGATGTAATACTCACCTCTCTCGAAAAGCTCCCTAAAGGTATAGCCGTTGCCGTATTTGGGCAGTTCGGTAAGATACGCTGTATTGACGATTTTAAAGAGAGATACCAAAAGTCCCGTTGCGGCAGAGCCGATCATATATCCCGGGATTATTGTGAACGGGGCTCTGTAGGCGTAAATCATCGAAAAGGATACAGTCAGCTTAACATTTTCAAAAAATGCGTTGATGGGTCCGCTGACTGCAAGGTTTGTGTCGTCGGTATCAAGCTTAAAGCTCTTTTTCTTTATAAATCCGCGGATTATCATTGCGAAGAGCGGTATCCAACCGAGGGTTATAAAGCAGGCGCCGTATATGGTCATAAAACGGGCATCACCCGAAAGAAGCATTGCAATAGAAACGGAAAATGCCGCCATTGAAACAGGTCCGATAAGGTCAAAACCGACCATAAGACCGATCACTATTCCGCAAAGGATAACGCTACTGTTTGCAAGAGTCGTAAGCGGTTCGACAAGCGCCTCGCCTAATGCGTTGAACGGAAGTTGAATGCCGTAACGGATAAGCAAGAATGTAAGCGCGGTTGATACGACAGGCAGAATGAGAATGAGCACGATAAGGTCAACCTGCTCTAACAACTGAACGCCTCCGAAATCCGCAGGAATCGCCTTGATTTTTGCGCGGAGCTTTTCCATAAACCCGTCAAGCTTTTTGCCGAGGGAATTTTTTAATTTATCCCAACCGATATAAAGATATTTAATGAGCAGTGCCATAAACACAGCCATTATCAGATAGCCGATGTATCCGATGTTTGCACCGCCGCCGTTGTTCATGGGCGTTGCAAAATACGCTATATACATCTGATTGCCCGGTACGGGATTGCCTGCAAAGTGGCAGAAATAAATGCTTAAGGACAGTGCGGGAGCAATACCGGGAAGTCCCGCTATCAAATAAGAAAGCACCGTGGTAAATGCTATAAAGAAAAAGTCCGTCGCCCAGAAAAGGATAAACCACAAAATCTGCTCGTTGCCCTTTTCGGCAGCATCAAGAATGTGCTCTATGCCGAGAACATTCTGCACCACAAAGAAAAAACCCGCTCCGAGAGCTCCGAAAAGCTGCACTATAAACATTATAGCGGTTGAGCGGTAAATATTTTTCTTTAACCCTATCAATTCATTTTTCATAAGCCACACCCCTTTTATTTAAGAAAATTATATCATTACCAATATTTATCAGTCAATATATATTACAAAAATACCGCCGAATAAAAATCCGGCGGCATGATGTGAATTTTCTATTTCCAGCGTTCAAGTGTGGTTCGCATATACTTGCCAACATCTATCCCGTATACTCGGCTGACGAGATCCAGATCTAAATTTTCGACCGTATCATAAGCCTTGATTTCGCCTCTATCCATTAAAAGCACTGTATCCGCAAAGGAAAGGGCTAAATTGATGTCGTGCAGCACACCAACGACACAGCGACCGCCTGCCGATGCCCATTCTTTTAAGGCATCTATAAGTTCCACCTGATATTTTAAGTCAAGATGATTTGTGGGCTCGTCTAAAAGTATTATCTCGGGAGTTTGGGCAAAGGTTCTTGCTAAAAATACTCTTTGAAGCTGTCCGCCTGAAAGCTCTGTGATCGGTCTGTCCTTTAGTTCCAGCATTCCCACGCGTTCAAGGCTTTCCTGTACAATGCGGCGGTCTTCAGAGTCGGCAGAGGTAAACGCCCCTCTTTTTTGATGGGCATATCTGCCGAGCATCACCGTTTCATAAACCGTATAGGCAAAATATGTGTCGGACATCTGGCTGAGCATTGCGATTTTTTGCCCCTTTTGACGGGATGACAGGGATTTCATGTTCTGTTCGTCTATATATACACTGCCATTTATCGGCAGAATGCCCATAATTCCGCGAAGGAGTGTGGTTTTGCCGCAGCCGTTGGGACCGAGTATACAAAGTCTCTGTCCGTCTTTCACGTTAAAGGATACATCCTTTACCACCATAGAGCCGTCGTATCCGCAGCTTAAATTTTCTATACGCAGCAAAGCACTCACCTCTTTCGTTTTGCAAAGAATATATAGATAAAGAACGGTGCACCGATAAGAGCGGTTATAGCGCCGATGGGTATCTCCTTCGGCGAGGTCAGCGTTCTTGCCGCAAGGTCGCACAGGACCATAAAAGTACCGCCGAACAAAGCGCTCGCAGGCAACACCTTGCGGTGTGATGAGCCGAAAAAACGTCTTACAATGTGCGGAGCGATCAAATCTACAAATCCGATTATTCCAGCAAAGGCAACAGCCGTGCCTGTAAGAACCGCTACAAAGCATATTAAAATCCATTTACTGCGCTTTAAATTAACTCCCATCGCCTGCGCCTGCTCTTCGCCGAAGGTCATTATATCCATTTCCTTGGCATAACGCATAAACACAAATATGCATATGAGCAGTATCGGGAGTAATATCCATACGCTGCTCCATTCTTTCGCGGAGAAGCTGCCCATTTGCCAAAGATTTATTCTTTGCGCATATGTTGGGGAGACCGTGGCAAGCAAGTCCATAATAGCCGAAAAGAACAGCGATACCACCATACCCGTCAGCACAATGGTCACGTTGGACATTCTGCGGTCGATTTTGGACACTGCACCAATCACCAAAATCACGGTTATTAAACCAAAGCTGAAGCTGACTGCGGGCAGTAAAAACGTTCCTAAAAGACCGACTGTCGCTCCTGAGACTATAACTATGGCAGCACCCAATCCTGCGCCTGCCGAAACTCCCAGGCTGAACGGGGATGCTAAAGGATTTTTAAGCACTGACTGCATAACAGTGCCGCCCACGGACAGCGCCGCCCCTGTCAAAAAAGCTAATAATACTCTCGGCAAGCGTATGTCTGTCACCAGCGATTTGACTATCGGGTCGACAGCGCTATCGCCTGCCCCCGTAAGACTGCTCGCTAAAACAGCAAGTATATCCTTGGGCGGGATAAATACGCTGCCGATACCGATTCCTAAAATCACCGATATGAATGCAGCACATATCAAGAATAAAGTTTTTGATCCCGTCTTATTTACCATAGTACTCGGGATATACGGCCCTTGCCATTTGCGAGAGCGCCTTTACTACGTTTTGATTCGGCAGCGAGGACGCCATATTGTCGATATAATAAACGTCTCCGTTTTTAACAGCGGTAAGATTATCCCATCCGCTGCGTCCCATAATCTCCTGTGTGGGATTTTCAATATAATTCACATTTGTTAATATTACGTCGGGATTTGCAGCTATAACGCTTTCTTCCCCAACGCTGAGCCAGCCTTCTTGGTCGGCGAGAATGTTTTTTGCACCGATCAGTTCAATAAGTTCGTTTAAGAAAACTCCGCTGCCGCAGCTATACATATAGGGAGCCGCCGAAATTTCAAAATACACCGACTTTTTCTCTGTGATAGTCTTGCCGATAGCGGCTATGCGGTCGATTTCCGCCTGCATTTCGGCAATTATCGCTTCACCCTTTGCTGACTCTCCGAATACTGATGCAATAAAGGCGATGTCGCTTTGAATATCCTTAATACTGTCGCTTGTGGGAACACATATCACACATACGCCCATATCAATAAGCTGCTGATAAGGTGCTTCTTGGTCATACAGTGACAGGTTGCTCACCATAAGCACGTCAGGCTTTAACGCCGCAAGCTGTTCAATATCGGGCTGCGATAAATCAAGCACCAATTTATTTTCGGGAAGCCCTTCAAGTCCGACACTGGAATTGTCATAGGCTACGATATTTTCGCCGTACCCAAGAGCGATAACCACCTCTGCAATAGACGGAGCCAACACAGCGATAGAATTAATTTTTTCGGGTACGGTGATCTTTGCTCCGCTGGGGTCGGTATCGGGCAGGGTCTGTACCTGACCTGTGGGCGTGCCTGCGTCGGATGATGACGGCTCATCCGCTTTGCAGGCTGCAAGGCTTAACACCATTGTCAATGCCAAAAGTGCGCTTATCAGTCTGTTTAGTTTTGTTTGTTTTTTCATACATTTTCCTCCGTTCTCCCGACAAAACAAAACACCCCTTCATATACGAAAGGGTGTTTTTGCCGTCAAAAAAACAGACACAAATCCATTCATCGTGAATTTGTGCAGGACAGACTCAGCATTCTGGCTTAGCGCATCATACGAAGCACATCACAGTGGCGGGACCGTGCGGGATTTTCACCCGGCTTTCCTGAATAAATGCCTGACCTTTGTATATGAAAATGTATTCTATTCTTCGGAATTTTGCCGCATATTGTATTTTTATCGGCAAAATAATTATAGAAGATTTAGAAGATACTGTCAACGAAATATTTCCGTTGATAAAGCTTGCAGATTTTCATATACCGTTCTATATAATGACTACTGCTCCTTAAACGACAGATTGATCTCACCGATGGCACCGCCGATCTCTATTTTATTGGCGCCGTTTCCGATGATCCCCCCATCAGAAACAGTTTTTCCGTCTACGGTTATATTACCGATGCCTTTTTCCGCCTCAATTTCATAATCGTCCTTACTGCCTATCAGAACAATGTTGCTTTCACCGATACCCAAATCAAATTCGCTGTTTCCATGCACGGCAGAGGTCAGATTTAACTGACCGACACCCATATCCAACTCAAGGTTATTAAGAGAGCCGCCGGCTATTGTTATTTTTCCGGCACCGCCGTCAATGTCCGCCTTCCGTACAGCAATTAACGAATCTATCCGTACTTCTCCTGCGCCGAGTTCAAGATTAAGTATATCGGCCGATAGGGCATCCACTGTCAATCTGCCTGCGCCTGTGATGATATCTGCCCTTTCAAAGACAAGCTCTTTGGGAATATAGAGAATCAGGGCGGCATTAGAATAAGATCCACTGAGCTTTTTAGTCTCACGAATCGTGAGGACGCCGTTGTCATCTTCAACAGAAAGGTTCTTTAGATTGCTTTCTACGGAAAAGGAGTCTGCCTGTTTAACAGTAAAATCAGCAGCGTTAATATTTACTTTGAGACTTGTAATTTGCTCTGACACCGTATAAGTCTGCATATCATCCAAAACGGCATCATTTTTAAATAAGCCGCCAACCACGCCGACTGCGCCTAAAATCCCGCTAATGATGCTCACCGTGAGAAATATGGCAAAAGCAAAGGCTGCATACTTTATTACTTTTTGAAAGGTAGTCATTTGATCTCAATGCCTCCGAACATACAGGTTCCGCTTATGTAAATTGTGGGGCAATCTTTTTGTGCTGCGGTTTTATTTGAAATTCCGCCGAAAATGCAATTTGAACTAACCTTTACATTTATATTGCTTGGAACCAATATATCAATACCGCCGAAAACAGCAGTTGCTTGAATCGCACAGTCCTTATCAATGATCGCATTTCTCAAATCGCACTTTGCGCCGCCGAAAACAGCCGTCAACTCAGCACCCTCAAATATTTCATTGTAATAATTCAAATTACAGCTTGAGAAAGTTGCGCAGCCGACTTTAGGCTCACCGCCGTTTTGCTTTATTTTGGATATTATTTCATTCGCTTTGTTGCCGAAAATTCCCGAAAAAACCATTTTAAGTCCAATGATTATAATAATGGCAGGCACAAGGAGTTTCCACAGCACAGAAAAGCTCAATATATCCTGACAGCACAACAGGAGAAAAACGCCAATGGCGATACCGATAAGATTACCGATCTTATCATGCTCTGTAAACAAGCCTACGAAACACGGTATGATGATAAACAGTGTCCACCAACCGTCAAAGAACACGTCGATGTTTGTGATATTTAATGCATTAAGCGCAAATATTCCACCTGCCGCAATAAGCACGATACCCCAAAGTACTCTGCTGATTTTCTTCATTCTCTTTTCCTCTTTTCTTATAAATAAAAGTGTATCAGTATTATTTTCTTTGTGTTTGACGAGTTTATTGTATCACAATCGTAGGTCAAAGAAAAGTATTTTTCCAAATTCATAAATATAACTTCAACCGCTGATATGAAACTTGCCCTCTATAAAATGGCGGTAATCGGGCTGATCCACTGCTTTTTCATATTCCTCTTTTATAGTTTTCTCATTCCATTCCAACTGTGCTTTACTGCTGTCCTCATAACGCAAAACAGTGATAAGTCCTGCTTTTTCCGCTTCAAGGATCGCTTCATAAGCATCGGGAATGTACTCGCAGTACTTTACGGAAACAGGGTCACTTGACGTGGCGGCATCGGGTATTTGTAACTGAAAGCCCGAATCCGTAATTTCCTCAACCGCATAGATATATCCGGATACACCCTTATATGTATCTATCAATGCATTGGGGTAATACTCTTCTATTCGCTGTGTGCCGTCTTTATTAAATCCGTACGGTCCCCATTTAGTCCACTTGCCGGAGTGTTCAAATCCTGTTTCTTTACAGTATTTTTCAATGGCATTGCTAAGATACACCAACACATTTTCCCGCTTTTTAGAAAAATAAATCAACGGTATATCATGATTGGACGTGTGCGGCTCCAGTATCTCAATTCCCTTTGTTGCAGAGGCATGAAAATACATCTTAAAATTCCTCCAAAATAATTATATATCTCGGCACATACTATATACTTCGACGTTAAACGATTCATTACCGGGCATGACACCTTTGACTATCTCTTTAACACTAAAACCGAATGACTCATATAAATTTCTTGCAGGTTCGTTGCCGCACAAAGCCTCAATATTTTTTATGTTCGGTTCTGTTTCCAAGGCTTTTTCAACAAGCCTTCGTCCGATTCCTTTACGCATCAATTCAGGCGATACATAAAGCCACGCAAATTCATCATCAGTGTAGGCACTGAAGCCCACTATGTCATCATTCACGACCGCCACGTCAATATGCGGATAATCAAAAAAATCCTCTCGCTCGGCAGCAATAGAAAATGGCAGAAATGCCTCGTCAAGAGAAGCCAAAGAAAGTTCTATTTTGCGTGCGGCATCGTGAATTTCAGCAATAACATTGTAATCCGACGGCATATACGGTCTGATTTTTATATCAAGCATAAAGTCTCTCCTCAAAATAGAAATTTGTTATTGTTTTTTATCGGCTATTATACACCGTTCTGCAAAATCTCATAGAGATACAGGTCTGCCAAGTTACCAAAAACATCTTTTGTTTGACCTCTTTGGATACTCTCACGTTTCATACCGAGTTTTTCCATTAAGCCGACTGACTTTTGACTGTCTATCGTTTCAGCGACCACCCTGTGGATATTCAGTTCAAGAAAGCCGTATTCAATCAGTTCAGAGCAGGCTTCGTACGCATATCCCTGCCGCCAAAACTTTTTATTAAATATCCAGCCGATTTCATAGACGGATTCTTCCCACGGCTTGAAAAGAATGTACCCTATCACTTTTTGACTGTCTTTGAGAACTGCGGCAAACGCGCCTTTTTGGGCAATGCAAAACTCATCTAAAAATTTCTGCGTTTTTTCAAAATCATATGCAGGCTCGCAGTATTTCATTGTTTCGGTGTCACCGAGAATCTCATACAAATCATTTGCATCGTCAGAGTTAAAATCCCTGACGATCATTCGCTCAGTCTCTATCAACATAATGGATCCTCCAAGAAAAATCAGTTGCTGTGTAACGGCTTCTGTCAATTCCGCTTTTTTACAGCCATATTCTCCCCTGCAAAACGCGATTTGTTTCTGCTTTATATTATCACATTCAGTCATAAATAACAACACCCGCCGAAAACGGCGGGCGAATTTGTGTTAGCCTAAATCAATCAGTTTCGTTGTCCGAAAACAACAGTCTTTCCCTTTGAAAAAGTCGTTGACTATCGGTGCTTTTATCATTTTGCTTTTTTCCACAGGAATAGGAATTCAGTAGATCCCAACAGCGATATAAGCATTAGTATTATCCATAAACCAAGATGACTGTTGTCTCCGGTATTCGGTGTATTGGGAGAATCAGGTGTGTGCGGTTCGCCGGGCTCACTTGGCTCGCTCAGCTCTATAGAAGTGTTTTCAAACGCAAGGTCATCTGTTTTTTGAGAACTATCATCTATATAGACCGACACCACTGAATACAACTCGCTGTATTCATTTACAAAGACAGATATGTGCGCTGTATAAACGGTACTGTCATAGGTGACATTCTGTTCTGTTCCGGATTTTTGATAAATTTTGTAATTGTAATTACCGACTCCGGCAAAAGATATCTCGAATTTACCCGATGATACTCCTTCAAATACAGTCTGTTCCGGTAAAGGTGCGTTGTCAACCGCTTCAATAACCACCGTGCCCGGAGCATTTTTGACTGTAAAGGGGATCTCCACTGTCGTGGCTTCCGCAGCGAACACCTGTATCGGTATTGCCAGAAGAAACAACAGTAAAATCGCAGTTATTAACTTTTTACTGTTCATCTTTTAATACTCCAAACACTGTCGTACATTTCTAATTATACAGCTTTGCTCTTTTTCTTAATGATGAGTGCTGCACCTACGATACCAACAAGCATAAGAGCTGCAAAGGGAGCAACGGTGAGCAGAATACCTGTGGATATAACGCCGTCTTTCGTATTAGTGAAAGCAGCAGTTGTATCGGCAGTGATTCCGGTCACTTTATCCGATGCACTATTTCCCGTTCCGGTGGCATCCTCGTCATCATCGGTAACCGTAACAGAAGGTGTGTAATCCTTTGCATCTTCTGTAACTGTCCACTTGGTGCCGTAGTTCAGACCGGTGACCGTCAATGAATCATTATGTCCAAGCGTGAACTTATATTCACCGTTCTCATCTAAAGTGATCGTTATCGGGCTTCCGTTCAAATTTGCGTTGTATGTATCGCCTTCGTTACCGCCCTCGATCTTCAGTGTAAATTCGAAGGTGTCCTCTTTGTTGCCCTGATTGCCGGCAACGGTCTTACTGACGGTCAGGTCAAATGTTTCCATTGAATTCGTAAAGCCGGAGCTTTTTTCGCCGTCATACTTTTTCTCACCGTTCTCGCCATCGATGATATTAGCTGCGGTGTTGAGCAGAAAATAACTTTCAATTTTCAATTCGCCTTTTTCAGCAGCTTGCTTTGTATCATCCACAACAACGACGTCTAGATAACGGGGTGCACCGTCAACAGTAATACCGTTTCCGTTTTCGGTGGTCTCCGTGATCTTGTAGCGATACACGCCGGGTGCTTCGAAAGTAACACCTGTAAAATCAACTTTAACAGTAGATGTAGCATATGTCTTGCCACCGTCAGTAGTGGTTCCCTGACCGTTTGTAAACACAGCATTTTCGACAGAGGGCTTCGTCCTGTCCGCGTTCATAGGACCGGCCTTGATTTCATAATTACCGTTTTTGGCTTCTACAGCAACACCCGGCTCAATCTTAAATGCAAACGTCACATCGGGAACGCGTGCGCCATCCTCCAGCACCAAATACTTATCAAATGTAGTGCTATTCTTGGGAGTATCTGCACTTACCTCAAGATGATCGTACTCAAACGCCAACGCAGGGGCTGCCATAGCCATGCAGAGAATCAGTGCAAGAGCCAATGCAAAAAATTTGGAAAATTTCTTGTTCATATGTATGAACTCCTTTCTTATTTTGACTTTTTAAGTCGTGTTTACAGTGTTTATGTTTTTACAGGTCGTTGGCCTGTTGTAATGGGATTAAAATTCGTGGCAGTTCGTTTAAGAAGTGTCCCTCCTTCTGTGTGCCTTCCTATGCCGTTTGACAGCAAAGAAAATCGCACCCACAACGGTTAACGAAAAAAGAGGTAACAACCAGCCAAGGTCTGTGGTGGCATCCGTTCGGACATCGACATCAAGGTTGTTGGTAAACGCAACAGCCGTATCGTCGATCAAATCCCCTTCCGCTGTTTTACCGTTTTTCATCTTATTGTTTATTTTGGACTTTGTTTCATAAGTCTCATCATTTTCTACGATTTCATAATGTACACCGTATGGCAGATCCTTTACAGTAATGCTTTCCTCGTGGCTTAGCCATACAGTCGCTTTGCCGTTTTTAAAAGTTATCTTACTTTCAACACCGTCTTTAACAAGTGTATACGTACCGCTCACCGGGTTGCCGTCTCCGTCGGTCAGGGTGATGATGAATTCAAACAGCTTGGTCTTATCACCCATACTGCCGGTGACGTTCTTACTCAGGGTCAAGTCCCGTGTCTCGTAGGTATTAACAAATTCGAAAGAATTAGTTCCCTCGTCATCGCCTTCCTTGGTGTAGACAACATCCTTTACATATACACCGCCGTCAGGATTGTTCGGATCTATGTAGTCCACTGTCACAGTAACAGTATAGACCGTATTATCACAGGCGACGCCCAGTGCCGAGGACGACACCTCAGAGATAGTATATTTATATTCCCAAGGTGCGGGCCCCGAGTAATTATTCGAGTATGTAATAGACGGGAAAGCGATACTGTGCATTGTATTTGTTACGGTATACTCACTTTTGCCTTCCGCTTCTGCCGGCATAGGAGCACCGTCCAACGCCGTCAGCTTAAAGCTATATTTGCCCTCGTCCAGCCTTCCGTTCCATTCTCTGCCGATGAGCTCCTTAGTACCCTTAAAGGTGACGGTATCAGTGATCGGTTTATTCTCTACACGTATCGTCTCATAGTATGAGAACACTTGAATATCATAGCCGTCAAGCCCCATTATCACATCCGACGGTGCGTTTCCGGTGGCTATTGTATTGTCATCGTAATTTGTAAAAATGAAATAGATCGGATCGGCTGTTATATATCCGTTCGGCGCTGTTTCAGTCAGGCAGAAAATCGCGCCCTTCGGCAAATTGGTAAAGTCAAAGACATAGGGAATCTCTACTTTATTTCCCGATCCGTCCACATACGATTTGAGCACGCCGTCCCATGCCGACTGGCTCAAACCGTTATTTTCATCCCTGACCAATCCTTCGGGATACTCACCTGTTTCCAAATCTGCCTTATAGCTGTACTGCTCAAGACGGAACTGTGCACCGGGCAGCGGCACCTCGTCCCCGTTCTTATTGATATAGTACTTATACACAGAGAAGCCGGTGATCTCGGAGTCGGTGGTGACACTTGGCTTTTTAGGACTTTCGGGAGATTCTGACTTTTCATATGTTTCTTCCTCGTATCCGTATATCTCGATGGTATTTGAGGCGTTAAACACGTCGTTATCATTACCGTCGTCCGGCACGCTTGCCCAGTAGGTCAAAATCAGGTATTCGCCGTCCGGAACTTTAAAAGTGATTCTGTTGTTGACAGAATCTATGGAGAATTCATACTCGTCCTCCGTTAATATGTGATCCACTTCATAGGCTGTTCCCGCATCATCGATCTTCATCTGCGTGAGCTGTATAGAATACGGTATGATATCGAGATTGGATCCCATATTGTCGATAAGCGTCAGCATACCGCCGTCCGTTTCCAGGAACTGCATCATATCCTTATTGACTTCGATCTCAAAATAAATATTCTGATTTCCGCCGCCGTTGTTCAAAAACTGCTGAACAGGCTGCTTACTGTATTGGTATTTGTCGTCTATCGTCACATCTCCGTCATAGATATATTTCTTTTGAAGCGACTTTGAGAAGTTTGTGGATGTCTGAGCGGAACGCTCCAGTCCGTCTACACCGTTGATAGATCCCTTTACTGTGTTAACGAACGTAATATTCCAGCCGTCACCCTCTGTGTTTTTCTCCAGCAGCTCAAAAAACGTATCGGCATCGGTAACCTTTGTTTCATATCGGATGGTGAAATACCAGCCTTCTTCGGCGTTAACATTTGTCAGAAAATCCATTCCGTAATACTCAACACCGTTTCTTCTGCCGAAGTAGAATTCTTCGATATCATTCCTGAGCTGATCCATCTCCTCCTCGGATTTTATGTAGGAGATGGAGATCGTACCGTCCCCGTTTTCGGTGACTTCAAGTCCGTTTGTGAGGAGCGCAAAGAAATCTTCTAAACGATCGCTCTGCGTAACCCAGTTGGGATCTCTGTAATTACTTTTTGCGTTGACAAGAACAATTTTTGCACTGCCCTCCACATACTCGGTTCCTGCAGGCAGTGTGTCGATGAATTGCATATCCAGTATGTCTTCATAAAACAATCCGGATATATTGCCGGTTTTAAAAAACAGCGGTTTCGATACTTGAATTTCCCATGTCTGTGTGAATTTATCGACAATAGGATCATCCTGTCCGGGACGGCTGCTGCTTTGACTGACATAATTCTTTACATAATCATAGTCAGCTTTTTCCTCTATTGTACCGAATGAACTGTCTTCTTTGGTATAGTCACCGTATTTCCATTTGCCTGCGACTCGGTTTTCATAATGATAAAAAGGATTCAGTCCAACCGGATCGCGCTGACCGGTTTCGCTGTCATACACTTCGGTCTCAAAGGTGATAGTCATTTTCCAAAAGTCATTCGCCCTGCGATTACGGTAATTCGGAAGAATGCGAATAAAAAATCCGCCATCCTCTCTGTCGATCAGCATGACCTCACCGCTGTCGATCAGCTCCTGCAGGGGGACACCGTCAATATTGATCGTGTCAATAAGAACACGTTGCTTCCACCCGAACTCAGGATCCCACTCATTCAGTTCGCCGCTGGGATAGTCTCCGCTGTTCACGGGAATATCAATGATGTCCAAATATTCAAAGGCTTTATTGTTTCTGCCGGGAAGATCTGCCCATACGGTCCAGGCGATTGTTCCGTCCTCTGTCAGCGTACCGTTACTTTTTTTAATACCGTATCCCGGTTCCACCACACCGGTGTCTCCGGTTCTGTTGTCGGTCTGTACGTTATTTTCCCATTTCGGAACAGATTCATCAGTGATTTTCGTTCTGACCGTGTATATGTATTTTCCGTCACCGGCGTATTCCATGTCAAAAATTGAGAATGAGAATGTATTGCTTCCGTCATTAAATTCATGATTTGTGCCGATTATCGTATCTGTAACAATAGGCTCGATTCCGAGTGAACGCAGAAAATCCTCCGCCGCCTCTTTGCCGCCCATTATTTTGACAAATTCGCCTAAAATACCGTTTTCTCCGTACTCGCCGGTGTTTTCATCTCTTGTAAGCCCTAAGGCATCCGCCAACATATCCCTAATGCCCATGGCATCACAGGAAACGGTCCACTCAATATACCCGTCCTCAAGTACGCCGCTTTTTTCAAGTGAAGGCTTTCGGTATCTTGTGCCGGGGAAATGATCCTCCGCCTTCTCGGGATTTCCCTCTTTACTGTCAGCGTAGGCGACATTATCCAGCAACTTCGTATAGTTGATCAAATCCCCCACAAGCTCTTTGTCGATTTCTACCGTATAGGTGTAGGTGATAACATCCCCGTCGTAAAGTACAGTGTTTTCGGGTAAGACGATGCCGAAGCTGTGTTCACCGTAAGGCTCTTCCAGACTCCAACTGTTTAGATCATTCGGAAAAGCTCCGGGATAATCAAAATCATCGACAAGCGGGTCAAACGATACATACGGTCCATCCACAAGGGTCATCCCCTTCGGAAGATCGTCGTAAAATACAGGACCCGTGACCCGTCCGTTGACCGTGTTCGTAACGGTATAGGTCAGATAGAATTTTCCGTCGGGCGATTCGGTAAAGTCCAGACGGAAATTATCGTGTGTTTTTTCCACAACAAAATCGGACTCGCTGTAATCCGGGATATACGGGATCTCCTGATCTCCGATTTTGAAGCCGTTATCATCTTTTCCTTCCTCTTCACGGGGATCCAAATCCAGATTGCCTTCCAGCTTTACTCCCACGCTGCGGGAGGAACAATCACATTCCTGCGTATAGCGGATATGCACGATCACATGTCCGTCGACCTCTTCAAAAATCAGCTCGATCCCATGACCGCCGCCGTCCGTATAGGAATACGGCGTATTAAATTCAAACGCAGCTCCGTCGCCGTTGGCAAGTGAGCCCAAATTACCGAGATCCAAATCAAAAGCATTTGTACTGTTGTTTAATATCCAGTTGATACTGACCTCAACGGCGGTGCCGTCTTTGATATTCAATGCCGGGTCCCCAGGAGCGTAGTTGGTGTCCGGTATTCCGTCACCGTCTGTATCAACGGAAATATAAATCGTATAAGAAATCGTATTTCCGTCCGTATCCGCATCTTCTATCGGACCGAAGCCTTTTGCCTCGTCCTCAGCAAATGAGACCGTCAGCATTCCGCCAAGCATTGACAATATAATACAAATGCTCAAAAACACTGCGAGCACTCTATGTTTTGTCGCTCTTTTTCTCATATCATTTTCTCCATAAGAAAAGTTTATCATCGGTTGATTACAGTTTTTTCTAAAGTTTATTCGACTTCTTGCATTTCCTTTTGAAGTGCAGTTGACAGCCGCTCAAACAGACTAAAAAATGTCTCGCGTTCTGAATCGGTAAAACTTGAAAATGCGGCGTTTTCCGCGCATATGATTTTATCTGCCGTGTCTTTGGCAAATGCCTGCCCTTTTTCAGTCAAATAGATCAATTTGCTTCTGCGGTCCTCTTCTGAACGCTTAAGCGTCACATATTCCCTTTTTTCCAGCAGCTTCAGTGCGGAGTTAATGGTCTGTTTTGGATAATACAGCTGATCCATAAAATCTTTTTGTGTGCATACAGTTTTTTGCCGCAGAACATATATGAGCCAAAACGACACCGTTGGCATATCGAAATTTCGAGCCGCATTTTGGTATATATCATTATATTCTTTATACATTTGGTTAAACTGAAGAATTTGATTCGGTACTTTCTTATCCATCTCCGTCGCTCCCCGATTAGTCCAAAATCGGACTTTTGATCGTCTTATTATAGTCCTATTTCGGACTATTGTCAATAGGATACCGTAAAAATTCATTAAAAAGGATTTTTCCAAATCAAGGAATTTGAAGCTTACGATAGCGATCATTTTCTATGCAATACTTGTAATTATCCTTTAATCTATATTCATTATTAATAGAAAAACGGTTAGATATTATTACCTAACCGTTTTTGTATCATTTTAGTTATTAGACGTGTTCCCCGTTTTTGGCCGTAAGTTGGTCGTAAATTCTGTCTTAAGCCCCTTAAGAAGCCTTATTTTACAGACTTTTCCAGTCAATCGGTTTCATTGTCGGGATCTCTCGTCCCAAAGTCTGATAAGTTCGTTAAGTTCAGATAGCGGAAATATTTTCGACGTAAACTGCGGCTTAAATTGACTTAACTATTCCTCGCGCTGTTCCGCAAGGTAAATACCCCAATCCTTAAACATTTCAGGTATATCATAAACACTCTTGCCGTCTGTATCAATCCGCACAGATTCCCCCGGCGTTTCTTGTGTAAAAGTGTCCCAAGCTGTCAGCAAGTTCTCAGCTTGACGAATTTCATGATCCTCAAAAAAGCCATCGTACATCTCTTTGTTTGAGGTATAGATTGAAACAACATTATATTTTCCGATCATGATTTCATCTTGCGATTGATGGCATCCAAAACCAAATGTACATAGCCCGTCATTGATCATTAAATCTGCCGCTCTGATCAAAACGGTCAGCGCTACTTCTGTGGTACAGCCATCAATGTAATACACATCTTTGTGCAACGATTCAAGAACACCGGGACGGATCTCGACTTCGTTATCCAGATTAGACGGCAACTCTAAAATAAAGAAAATACGCTCGTTATGAATCACTATGAAATGCTCTAAAACCGATCTGATTTTATCAGCATCAACATTTGCAACAATTCCGGATTCTATGTATTCATAACCTTCCGAAAGTTTTTCCGGAAACGGTGCCTTGCATCCTTTTCTGAGTTTTAACATATTTTCCCCATTCCTTTGTTGATGTCATTTTGCACGGATCAAGTTTGCGAAACAATCCTGCATATCGGGGGATATACAGGGTTATCTTAACTTATCAATCAATAGGTTTCATCGTCGGGAACGTAAACAGAGTAAAATTTCCTTTATTTACGCCATTTTTAAGACTCTATCAAAAGCGTTTATACGAAATTATACGAATTTTCAAATATATCTTTCCCTAAGTTTAACCGATAAGAGGACTTGAAACAAGCCTTCTTTTTGTTGCGTTGATACTCTAGAATTTATAGCAATGACAAAACACATCTCAATTCATCAAAGCAATAATCTGCATATTCAGAAAAACCTTTGTGTACGAGAACTGTTTTCATGCCATTTCGCTTTCCACCGAGAATATCTGCATTTATACTATCACCAATCATGTAGAATTCTGCGTTTGGATACTTTGCTTTTACTAAATCAAAAAATTCTCTATGTGGCTTATTATACCCGACAACTGCTGATAGGATCACCTCGTCAAAGTATGGTGACAAACCAAACTGCTTAAGAATGTCTCCCAAGTCGGGATAATTATTTGACATAAGAACATTAATCGCCCCTTGCCCTTTTATAATCCGTAAGGTGTCTGCAGCATCATTATAAAGAGTATAACGTGATTTCTGTTTAATAATTGGACGAACCATTTTTGTAGCTGTTTGAGCAACTTCAGGAGCAATCCCACATTTTATGTAGCTTTCATAAAAATGCTTTTCCATAAACTCCCACCACTTATCCCCTTTGCAAAAAGTGTAATCAGCATCAGGAGTATGCCAAGGGAATCCGAACTGCATATAAGCCTTTATCTCATGAAAAAAACTATCCTCAATTTGAGGCATAACCGTTTTAAGCGCATCAAAAACACTTCCCGTCCATAAAGATTTTGAAGAAGCAATGGTTCCATCAAAATCCCAACAAAATACTTTCATATTGCACCTCATAAATCCCAGTTTACCGTTGCTCTATTCTACCACGCCCGTGCATAAAAAGCAACGCCCGCCACATGGCGGGCGTTTTGGTTATTCAATCGGCTTCATCGTCGGGGAACAAAGTAATGCCGATTTCCCCTTATATATCAATGTTTTTCGCATTTTCGAAAACGGCATTTATACGAAATTATACGAACTTCTTTTACCACCGAACTTCTATCCTTAGAACCTGTCCAATTCCATCATCGATTTTTTTGTTGATATACTTTTTCCCAAAAAGTCCGTTTCTGCTTTCCTCAATCCTACAGTAAAAATGCATTGGCACAGCTTCAACGCGATAGTCCGAAAATCCCATTTTCCGTATCGCCGACTCAACAGCAACACAAATAGCGCTCACTTCTTCAGCATTAAGCTTTATCCGTGCTCTATGCCTCTCTAATGTCTCGCTTGTAACTATCTTATGCGCATACCGTGTTGTAATGGTATAATTATAATCTTCTAAACGATCAATTTGCAAAATATTCACACTTTGGAATTTAGAATCATTGTGCTCACCCCATTTAGTGGTCAAATAATAAACAGGATCCGCATCATAACTACACCCTTTAACTAAATATCCTGATATCGCATGGAGACCTTTCCTAGAAGCTGTAGCAGCTGAATACTTAATTGCCTTTTCTGCAAAATCTGCCGCATAATATGCAGACCGCTTTATTCCATCTTCTATTTTTTTCTGTTTTTCTTCTTCTGGGCTATAATTTCTCAATGAATCTGCAAAGCTCATAAATTCTTCCTCTCACTTTCGAGTAACTACTGTGTTATCACACACAATTTTAGAAGCCACGTCCCACGAAATCATAAGATAATTTTGTGGGACGTGATTACCTATTCAATCGGCTTCATTGTGGGGAAGAAGAGGACGTCGCGGATGGCAGGGGAATCGGTGAGTAGCATTACCATACGGTCAATACCGAAGCCGATGCCTCCCGTGGGGGGCATACCGAGTTCGAGGGCATAGAGGAAATCCTCGTCTGTCTTATTTGCCTCTTCGTCACCCTGAGCCAAAAGTTCCTCCTGTGCGGCAAAGCGTTCACGCTGGTCGATGGGGTCGTTAAGCTCTGAATAAGCGTTTGCCATTTCCCAACCGTTCATAAAGAACTCAAAGCGCTCAACATAGTCGGGATTGCCCGGCTTTTTCTTTGTAAGCGGTGAAATCTCTATTGGGTGATCCATAACGAATGTGGGCTGAACAAGATGCTCTTCAACGTATTCTTCAAAGAAGAGATTGAGAATGTCACCCTTTTTATGGCGATCCTCATACTCGATGTGATGCTCTTTTGCGACTGCTCTCGCCTCTTCAAGGGTTTTTATCCCGTTAAAATCGACGCCTGAATACTTTTTAACAGCGTCTACCATAGTTATGCGTTCAAAGGGCTTGCCGAGATCCATCTCAATGCCGTTATAGGTGATTTTTGTTGTGCCGAGAACCTCCTCTGCCACATAGCGGTAAAGATTTTCGGTCAGATCCATCATTCCGTGATAATCGGTATACGCTTGATAAAGCTCCATAAGGGTGAATTCGGGGTTATGGCGAGTGTCAAGTCCCTCATTTCTGAAAACTCTGCCGATCTCATAAACTCTTTCCATTCCGCCGACTATAAGGCGCTTGAGGTAAAGCTCAAGGGAAATACGGAGCTTTATATCAAGATCAAGGGCATTAAAATGGGTTTCAAAGGGTCTTGCGGCGGCTCCGCCTGCGTTGGAGACGAGCATGGGGGTTTCGACCTCCATAAATCCCTGTCCGTCAAGATATTTTCTGATGGCGCTTATGATTTTTGAGCGGTTTATAAACGTTCTCTTGACGTCCTGATTCATTATGAGATCCACATAGCGCTGACGGTAACGCATATCCGTATTTGTTATGCCGTGGAATTTTTCGGGAAGAATCTGCAGGCTCTTTGAGAGGAGCGTAAGCTCGGATGCGTGAATTGAAATCTCGCCTGTCTTGGTCTTAAACACCTCACCCTTGATACCGATAATATCGCCGATATCGAGCTTTTTAAATGCCTTGTAGGGCTCTTCACCGATGTTGTCACGGGCTACATAGGACTGTATATTGCCCTTTAAATCCTGAATATTGCAAAAAGATGCCTTGCCCATTATGCGCTTGGACATCATTCTGCCTGCTACGCTGACGGTTTGTCCCTCCAACTCTTCAAAATTCTCTTTGATCTCTGCGCTGTGATGTGTTTGGTCGAATTTTGTTATTACAAAGGGATCATTCCCCTCAGCTTGCAAGTTGGCAAGCTTTTCACGGCGAATCTTTAAAAGTTCGCCTATATCCTGTTGATTTTGTACATTTTGATCTGCCATATTTTTACCTCAATGCTTTTTAAAAATATAGGGCAGAATGCTCTGCCCCGATAATCACTTCAAAATTTCCGTTATTTTAAACTGAAGCGTTCCGACAGGTGCTTCGACCGTGATTTTATCCCCTACCTTGTGTCCGATAAGAGCCTTACCGACGGGACACTCATCAGAGATCTTGCCGACAGAAGGATCTGCCTGAGCAAAGCCAACAATAGTATAAGTGTATGATTTTCTTTTTTTATCAACAATTTTTACCGTTGAGCCGATATGGACATTTTCGGTTCCAAGTGCCTCAACATCAAGGATTTTTGCCGTTTTGATGATATGCTCGATCTCACTGATGCGTGCCTCAAGCTTTGCCTGATCACTCATTGCCTCGTCATATTCGGCGTTTTCAGAAAGGTCGCCGAAGCTGCGAGCTACCTTAATTTTTTCGGCAGCCTCTTTTCGACCTACGGTTTTTAGCTGTTCAAGCTCTAATTCAAGTTCTTTAAGTCCCTCTACTGTAAGCAACGTTTCCTGTGCCATTTATTTCAGACTCCTTTATAATCATATACAGACTACATTATATTAGAATTACCTTTTTTTGTCAAGCAAATTGAACAGTATCTGCACGCTTTTTTTCGCCGTTTGCATCTACTGTGTCAAATGAGGTCTCACTGATTCTGAAAACCCCGCAAAGCTCATAAAGAGCCGAGTAAAAATCATATTTGTTAAGCTCCTCGGGCAAAAGCTCAGCATAAATATCGGGGACGGAAAAATCCTCTCCGTTGCTTATATTTATAAACCTCTTTTCCGTTTTTACTGTCATAATATCACGGTCGGCGTCGATTTTTATTTCTGCATAGCAAGGTGATGACTGAACTGACGGGCACAAGCCGTATCGCTCCATAATTTCGGTGCACGTGTTCTTATATATTTCTTTTTCGTCGGTTATAACCGTCAGTTTCAGCGCATATTCAGCAAGGCTTAACGCAAAATCTGCGTACGCTCCTTTTTTATCTATAAGGCAAATTGATTTTAGGTTTTTATGCGATATATTATTATCTAAAATACGCAAAAAAGTATTTTTCATCATTTTGCCGTACAGAACACGGCTTTTGAACATTCCCACATCACTGCGTTCGGGGAATTCTACCGAATTTGTTATCAAAAGTCTTTTGGCACATTTGCCCGCTGTCCCGACAATGCGGTCCCAATCAACTCCCCTTTTGCCGACGGTCACATTAAGAATGTAATAAGGTGCTCCCTTAAATACGGGAACGGTTTCAAGCGAATATGTATCCCCTATCCATCTGCCGAAAAGCCGTTCAAAAAGTGTATTATCTCTTTTATTTATATTCAGTATGCAAAACATAAAAAATCCCTCCGCACAAATTTATGCGGAGGAAATGTTATTTATAAGTAAGTGATGATTATATTGGCAAGAGCGCCGCAGCCACATTTAATCAGCGGTTACTGAGTAATTCAAAAGCTTTTTGATATTGAGGGTCATCGTCAAAAGTGAGCATCGGAAGCCGTCCGTTCTGCTCTGCCGTAAGCTCTACGGTGTAGTCGGGTTTAAGTCCCGTGCCGTTGAAGCTTTCGCTTCTGTATGGCAATATTCTTGCCACCGTCAGCACCAAGGCGCTTCCGTCGCTTAATTCAAACACATTCTGCATTGTGCCGTTGCCGGCGGTCTGGACGCCCACAAGCTGTGCCATACCGAAATCCCGAAGGTCACAGGCGAAAAGCTCCGCCGCACCGGAAGTACCTGTATTCACAAGCACCGTCATAGCATAGTTCACGCTGTCGGAATCGGAGGTGAAGGTCTGGGTCGCTTGTCCGTCTCTGTCCACGGCAGTTGCGATGGCTCCCGTGCCCTCTGTTCCTACAGGAACAAGAATATCAAGACATTCAGCGGCATAGCGGACTATTCCGTCGGCGTTATTGCGTACGTCAAAAATAATCGAGGTGACTGAATTTGAGTTCATATATTTAAGAGCGTTTTTGAGTTGTTCGGCAGTGGTACTGTAAAAAGATGTAAGCTTTATATACCCTACCGAACCGTTTGCGCTGTAATAGACAGACTGAGCGTCATACCCGCGCGCAACGGAAACGGTTTTGCTTTCTCCGCCGTGCTCAAAGGTGACCTGAACCTCGGTAAGTCTTTCGCCGTCAAGCTTTGCGATAAGCTCGTTGTAATTCCCTGCCGTGACCGCCACGGAATCCACCGCCGTTATAACGTCGCCTTTAGATATTCCCTGAAGCTGAGCAGGAGAACCCTCGGAAACCTCGGACACATAAATATTGTTATTCACGCTGTCGTACACGGCAATAACGCCTATTCCGCCCTTATTTCCCTTGACCTCGTCAAGGTAGTCGGAATACTCTTCGGCGGTCATATAATAGCTGTAACGGTCGCCGATGCCCGCGGCGTAGCCGTCAGACATCATTGTACCCAGCAGATTTTCGTTAATGTCGCCGAAATAATTCTCACGGACAATGTCATCTATCTCAGCTATAGATGAATAAAGGTTTGAACGTGCGGAAACGTCCTTTATTATGCCGTTGTAAATTTTCATTGACACGGACATGGTTATGGTAACCGACAAAGCCGCCGCAATAAACACCAGCGACAGTGCCAATCCCAGTGAAATCTTTTTATTCAAAGGAATTCACCCTTTTTACTTAGTGTTGAGAGAGTTGAACCCTATATTCAGACGAGCGGCCACGGCAAATAATTCTCCGGATTGACTCGAGAACCGTTTATTCTCACTTCAAAATGGAGATGTGAGCCTGCGACTGGGTTTGCAGCAGTAGGTCTGGGAATACAGTTGCCGGTGTTGCCGACTTTGGCGATAACCTGTCCCTGTGTGACCTTTGCGCCTACGCTGACAAGTAGCGAATCGCAGTGCGCATAAAGGGTACTTACGCCGTTACCGTGGTCGACAATAAGATAGTTACCGTAGCCCGAAGCAGAATACGCTGTTTTAATGACCGTGCCTGATGCGGCTGCGTGAATGTCTGCCGTCTTACTTGTGCTGTAGGTTTTGCCGTTTATTACACGGTTTTTAACGCAAGTAAGGTCAACCGACGCCGTTCCGCGTGACGAATGGCTTGCAAAGTTGGCTGAATATATTACATTGCCGTCCTGAAGAGGGCAGATCATACCTCTTGAGGAGACTCTGTAGCTGTGATTGCCACTGCTGCCGCTGATGGTGCCGCTGCCTGAGGAGCCGTTATTGGAAACGAATTTATCGTTTTCACGGGCGAGTGCGGCTTTTTCCTGTTCGTCCTTTTCATTTTGTTTTTTGAGGAATGCGCTGTTCGCATCATACGAAGCGATAAGGTCGTTTGCTTTTCTGATTTTTGCCTCAACTTGAGCTACTTTTGCATCGAAGGAATTTTTGACTGACTGCTGCTCCTGCCTTGATACGTCGATCTCGGCACGCTGCTTGCCAAGTATCTGCTTACTCTCTTCAAGCTCGGCGCGGTCAGCGTCAAGTTTTTTGATCAGTTCGTTAATTGTCTTTATCTCTTCCTCAAGATCGCTTACGATCTGCGAATCGTGTTTTGACACCTGACGGACAAGCTCACTGCGGGTAAGAAAATCCTGAAAGTTGTCGGCATTAAGGAAAAGCTCCAGCTCTGAGATCTCGCCTGCCATATAAGCGGCTCTCATACGCTTTTTAAGCAGCTCATAAGTTTCATCGATTTTCTTATTCTGTTCCTCAATTTGAGAGTTTGCATCAGCGATCTCGTTCTCAAGAGAGGCTATTTTTGACTCACAAGCAGCAATTTCCCCGTCAAGTTCGTCAATTTTTGCATTCAGTTCGTCAAGCTGTCCGTTGATGATTGTGAGCTGTTCGTCATAATCTTTTATCTGCTCGCGGAGTTCTGCTATGTAATCCTCTTGCTTATCCTTCTGATTTTCAAGTTCTTTAAGCTGCTGTTCACGCTTTGCGATATCGGCGTCGATCTGCTCGACAGTCCTTGCGGCAAAGCCGGAAAGCGGCATAGCGGTCATCAATAAGATAAAGACTAAAAGAAATGACAGTATTTTAAGATTAATCTTCATTTACAACACTTCCCTGCTCTTTAAGATATTTGCCAATTGAAATAAGGCTTCCGAAAGATCCTGTAAACACGCCGATGCCTAAGAATATAAGCATAATATACCCTGCATATCCAAGGAATGATACCGGTGTAAATATTGCCAAAAGATCGCCGAAGACGTATACCATGCCCCGGTAAAGACCGGCAAGCACTGCAAATGACACAAGGCTTGATATCACACCCAAAACGACACCTTCAATCATAAAGGGCCAGCGAATGAACCAGTTTGTCGCTCCGACGGCTTTCATAATGCTGATCTCCAGCCTTCTTGAGAACATGGTGATGCGTATGGTATTTGAAATGATAAACAGCGAGACAAGGAAAAGAAGTCCCACTATACCCGCGGCGGCAATTGTCACCGCGTAACGGATATCAATAAGCTTATCGGCAATATCACTGTTTTCACGCACCGTATCAACATAGTTAAGACTGTTCAGCTTATCAACAGTGGTACTGAATTCGCTCAGGTCCTCTACCACCACCCTGTAAGCATCGGGCAGCGGATTTTCGTCAAGTCCCTCGGCAATGGCGGCAGTATCCTCTCCCCATTTTTCAAGTTGTTCTTGGAATGCGTCCTCTTTGGGCACAAAGGTGCACTCGGCAATATTATCAAGCGCCTTTATTGTGTCACCGAGCTGTGCTGTCTGTTCCTCGGTTGCGGAGGAGTCAACGTATACCATAATAACATTTTGACGCTCTACCGTACTGAGAAGAGCGTTGATATTGAAATAGAGCATCGAACCGAGTCCGATGATAACAAGGCACGCCATAAGCACCGTTACGGACGCCAATGACATAAGCCTATTGACCCAAACGTTGCGAAAGCCCTCTTTAGTCAGGTACTGCAGACTTGAACCCTTCACTGCTCATCACCTCCGCTCACGTCTGATAAATCGTCAAGATATGCCGAATAGTCGATATCGGTCGTATCGACGCCGTATGTTTTCATAAACTCCTCCAGCTCCATATCGCTGTTGGGCTGAAAATAAAATGCGGTATTCGGTTTGTCGTCAATTTCGTCGGGAATTTTTACGTCGTCACGCAGCTTGTCCACATTCTCTTGGATCTCCTGCTCGGCAGCCTCAAGCATTTCTTCCTTAGTCTCCGGTTTCGGGGTCTCGGGAGCCTCGACCTCTTCTTCCTTAAGTTTTTCTGCGGTATCAGCTACCACCTCGCCCTTATTAATGGTAATGACGCGATGATTAAATCGGCGGACCAGCTCGTGCTCATGCGTTACCATTACGACGGTGGTGCCGTTGGCGTTGATGTGATTTAAGAGATCGACTATTTCATAGGACATTTCGGGGTCGATATTACCCGTAGGCTCGTCCGCTATGATAATGCCTGCGTTATTGACAAGCGCTCTTGCCAGCGCAACACGCTGCTGCTCACCGCCTGAAAGCTGTGTGGGCAGTTGTCTTGCCTTTGAGGTAAGTCCCACAAGGCTGAGCACATAAGGAACTCTTTTTCTTATGTCCTTTTCTTTCGCACCGATAACACGCATTGCAAACGCCACATTATCATATACCGTCATATTGGCGATAAGGCGGAAATCCTGGAATACGATTCCCATAGTTCGGCGGAATTTTGGTATGTCCTTTTTCTTTATGGTATTAAGATTAAAATTATTAATAACTACCGTTCCGCTGTTGGGAACCTGTTCGCGCATAATTATTTTCAAAAACGTACTTTTACCTGCGCCGGACGCGCCGACAATAAAAACAAATTCCCCGTCGTTTATCGTTATGGAAACGTTGCGAAGAGCGTTTGTACCGTTGTCGTATGTTTTTGAAACGTTTTTAAATTCGATCACTATAAGTGCCTCATTTCGATACGTTTTTCTGTTATGTATCCTCTTTGGGCATACAAACACAATATGTAGTATATCATAAAATATTGTTTTTGTAACGCTTTTTAATGATTGTTAATATTTATCGTCACTTTCTACAAAATACTGTGCGAATTATTGACAAAGTCAACAAACAAAAAAATTCAGGATATGCCAAGCGATTAAAATCGCCGCTGCGTTTCCTGAATTTTTTTATGTTTTTAATATTTTATGGGATTTGCATCAAGATATTTTTTGACCATAAGCGCCACTTTAAACACTATGGCATCGTCAAACTCACGAAGGTCAAGCCCTGTGAGCTTTTTGATTTTTTCCAATCTGTAAACCAGTGTGTTTCTGTGTACAAACAGCTTTCTCGAGGTTTCGGAAACATTCAGATTATTCTCAAAGAACTTTTGAATAGTGAAAAGCGTTTCGTGGTCAAGGCTTTCAATAGAACCGCGCCTGAAAATCTCACGCAAAAACATTTCGCAAAGCGTGGTAGGAAGCTGATAAATAAGTCTCGCAATCCCTAAATTGTCGTAGCTGACGATAGTTTTTTCTGTATCGAACACCTTGCCGACCTCCAGAGCCACCTGTGCCTCACGGAAGGAGCGTGCAAGATCCTTGATGCTGTCAATGGTGGTTCCTATGCCCACAAGGACGTGAGTATAATACTCCGTGCCCAACGAGTCGGCGATGGAACGTGCCAGCTTTTCAAGATCCTTTGTTTCAATATTCTGCTTGACCTCTTTTACAAGAGCTATGTCCGTCTCATTTATATTAATAACAAAATCCTTTGTTTTGTCAGGGAAAAGATCCTGAATAACATCAAATACGGAAACATCGTTATTTTCGGTAATTCTGATAAGGAGGACTACACGCGTGACATCGTTGTTGAAATGAAGCTCGCGTGCCTTTATATAGATGTCGCCGGGAAGGATATTGTCAAGAATTATGTTCTTTATAAAGTTGCTGCGGTCGTATTTTTCGTCGTAATACTGCTTTATGGTTGAAAGTGAGACAGAAAGCACCGCCACATATCTCGAAGCTATATCGTCGTCGCCTTCAACAAACACGGCGTATTCAGGATGCATATGAGCGCCGAAGGCCTTGTAAGTATATCCGTCCGTCACGGTCATATCGGGGGCGGAAAACACCTCGGACACCGCGTGCGACTGGATCTCTCCGATTTTGCCCAATTCACTGCAGGAGATAACCGTTCCTGTCTCGTCGATTACACCGAAGGTCCTATCTATAACGTCAATCATCTGATGAACTATTCCCTGAAATAATCTGTTGGACATAGTCATACCTCCAAAAAAGTTTTATACAAATTGACAATTACAACACTATGTATTTTACACAATAAATTGACGTTTGGCAAGTGAAAAATTTATATTTTTTAAATTTTTCAAACATTTTACACAAAAAATGACGTAATTTTTTGTCAATCAGCGCATTAGAAAGGTGTTTTTCGGCAAATTTTTTATTGTTCAAAATCACTAAATTATTTTTCGTTTTCAAGCTGTCTAAGCTCATCCGCTGTTATTTCGCGACATTCGCCGAGCATCAGTGAAGCATCAAGCATCAGTCCGCCCATAGCCTGGCGGTGAAGTGATATGACCCGATTACCTGCCGCCGCAAACATTCTTTTGACCTGATGATACTTGCCCTCGCAGATCATAATGCGCACAAGCGGAGTATCGGTGTCCTCGGCTATTTCTGTTTTTGCCTCTTTAAGCACCGTTCCGTCGGCGAGAGTTATGCCGTTTTCAAGCATTTTTATCTCTGCCTCGCCTATCCGATGCTCGAGACGGGCTAAATAAGTTTTATATATGTGATTTTTTGGTGAAAGTATCCTGTGGGCAAAATCGCCGTCGTCAGTTATGAGCACAAAGCCTGTGGTATCCTTGTCCAGTCTGCCCGCAGGAAAAAGCCCCTTGCGGTAAAGGGGCTCGGGAACAAGATCAATAACGGTCCTTTCACTTCCGGATTCGCTGGCGGAAACTATTCCCTGCGGCTTGTTGAGCATAATATAAATATGCTTTTTAAGAGCTATCGGCTCGCCGCTGAGCGTGACCGTATCTTTGAATTCGTCAATTTTTACGGAGCTGTCGGTTATAACAACTCCGTTTACTGCAATTTGTCCGTCTCTTACGAGTTTTTTTATCTCACGGCGTGAATAACGTCCCTGAGCCGCAAGTATTTTATCGATACGTTCCATATTTCACCTTATGTACCTTTTGTATCAGTATTAGGCATCTCAAAACCGTGCATAAACCCGTCCAGCTCAACCGAGCATACGTCTCCGCCTATGACATTGCCGTTATAGACCAGCACATTGGCACGCACGCAGTTTTTATTCTCGTACCCTACGTAATTTTTGACGGCATATGTCCAGCGTTTTACGCGCATACCTGCATACACTGTCAAATCAAAGCCTTGAGCCGTTTGTATGGCATTATAATTTGTGTAAACGTCGTCAAACTCGGCGGGGATAATTACTTCGGTGACCTCAATAGGTTCTTCGTCGATCTCCCAGCCGAATTGCGACAGAAAGCCCATTCTTTCCTCATGAGTGGCGGCTTTTACGGTGAGAGTGCCGTTTTTATCCACGGTTTCCTCGCTGTCACGCGCAAGTACAAAAAGACATACCACCGAGACAACGACAAAAAGTATAAGCAGCATGAGCTTTATCTGCTTTGATTTTATTGAATAGACAAACATAATTAAGCACCTCGAGCACAATTTATATAAATAAATATGCTGTGAGGCGCTCAATAATGATTACAAGTTAAATTAACATTTTTTATTCGTCGATTCTCTTAGCCTGAGAAGCCGCTTTCAGATGCTGACGGGCACGGCGGATCTCATTAACGGAGGCGGTAAGCGTTTCGTCCGCAACGGCTACGATACTTTCAACATATTCACTGGCGCTTTTGCGCATCTCTCTTGACCAATTCCTCGCCTGCTCGGTAAGCTGTGCGGCGGATTCTCTCGCCTGCTCGATAATCTCGTTAGCGTTGGCTCTTGCCTGCTGCATAATTTCCGCAGCCTGAGCTTCGGCGCCTCTTGTGATCTCGTCCTCGGAAATTATCTCCTTAGCTCTGAGATGTGCCTTTTCAATGATCTTATCGGCACTTTCCTGCGCTCCTGCGAGGATCTCTTTACGCTCTGACGCGATTTTTCTCGCCTGCATAAGCTCATCGGGCATATTGAGTCTTATATCCTCAATAGCTGTTCTTATTGCCGCGGCATCGACCATCACATTTGACGTAAATGGCATCGATTTACCTTCGTCAATTATGGTTTCGATTTCTTCTATTAAGCTTTCTATTGTCATTTGTCTGCACCTCTTTTTATTCTTTTGACTATATCGTCACGAATTTCTTCGGGGACAAAATCGCTTATATCTCCGCCTAATTCGCAAACTTGCTTTACCGTGCTTGAACTCAGATACATATTTTCCATACGTGTGTTTATAAATATTGTCTCAAGCTCGCTGTTCAGCTTTTTATTTATCTGCGCCTGCTGAAATTCATATTCAAAATCTGACAGCGCGCGAAGTCCCTTAACGACCGCCGCAGCTCCCTTTTGCCTTGCGTATTCGGCAAGCAGACCGCCGTAAATATCGACCTCTACGTTTTTAATGCCCTTAATACACCGCTTTATAAGCTCGGCGCGCTCCTCGGGAGTAAAACAGAAATTACTCTTTGAGGGGTTTTTCATAACCACTACTATTACTTTATCAAAAAGGACGGCGCTGCGCTCGATAATATCAAGATGTCCGTTGGTGACAGGATCAAAGCTGCCCGGGCAAATAACGGTTTTCATAAGTTTCACCCGTTCTTTCTGTATACGGTAAGTTTTATTTTGCCGTATTTATATTCGCGGCATACAGAGAATTCACCCGCAGACTGCAAAAGCTCTTCATCGGCGGCGGTCTCACAGATTATCACGCCGTTATCATTCATTTTAGGGGCTAAGAGCGGCAAAACCTCATCGGTTATTTTTTTATGATAAGGCGGGTCAAGAAGCGCAATATCAAATTTGTCGCGGCACAGGGAAAGATACATTTTCGCCTCTCCGTTCAGTACGCTCGCTCTGTTTTCAAAGCCGACTGTTTTAAGATTCATTTTTACCGTATCCAAGGAGCGTGAGGACGAATCCACAAACACACAACGCTTTGCTCCGCGGCTGAGGGCCTCTATCCCAAGCTGTCCCGAGCCTGCGAACAGGTCCAACACCTGACTTCCTTCAAGCTCAAACTGAATGATATTGAACATTCCCTCTTTTACTCTGTCGGTGGTAGGACGAACGTCCTCGCCCTCTAATGTAACAAGGCGTCTGCCCCTTGCCTCACCGGTAATTACCCTCACAATTACCATAGCCTTTCCGGCTACAAATAGTTGCAAGGCATCACATTTAATCCTCGGTGTAGCCGAACAAGGCGTGATGGTAATTTTCTCCATCTCAAAATTTGTATCTGTTCAAATTTTGAGGGACATAAAATTTTTGTAGCGTGATTTTTCGCGCTATGACTCCAAAATGGTATACATACACGCTTATTATCACATTTTTACGACTGTTTGTCAAATTATTTTTTTAATGGCGTCAATTTTAGACGTTTTTTAGTGAAAGAAGTAAAGTTTTAAGCTCTTTTGCAGTGGATGCAAAATGCTTTGCGCCTGCTTTTTCAATGATTTCTTTATCACGGAATCCCCACAGTACGCCTATCGGTTCAATGCTGGCATTTTGTGCAGTCTGTATGTCCACGTCGGAATCGCCGACGAACAAGGCGTTTTCGGCACTCTCGTCCAAAAGTTCAAGGGCATAAAACACTCCGTCGGGAGCAGGCTTATTCGGTCTGCCGTCAACACTGCCGACGATCGCGTCAATATTTTTCCCGAACATTCTTCGGCATAAGTCCTGCGCGGCAAAATCCGCCTTATTTGTGACTATCGCGGTCTTAAAGCCTTCATTTTTTAAATCCCGCAAAAGCTCACATACGCCGTCGTACGGAGCGGTTTTATCCTCCATATGAGCTACATAATACTCACGGAAATCTTTAAAGCACACTTCATAAGCGCTGTCGTCTGTACCCTCGGGAACGGCCCGTTTTATAAGCACCCTTACCCCGTTGCCCACGAAGCGGCGGATCTCGTCCTTTGTTCGCAGCGGCATACCGCTTTTATCCAATGCATAATTTACGCTGTCTGTAAGGTCGTCCAGCGTATCAAGCAGTGTGCCGTCAAGATCGAATATTACCGTGTTTTTCATTATTCTTCACCGTTGTAAAAATCATATATTTTCTCGGCTAAGCCGCGGCTGATGCCCTTTACCTTTGACAACTCGTCAACGGATGCAGATCTTATCGCCTTCACCGTTTTAAAGGCTTTCAAAAGTTCCTTTGCCTTTTGCTCGCCGATACCGTCAATTTTTGTGAGCGAAAGCTCCAGTCCGCGCTTTGAGTGCTTTTTATGATGGTACTCCACGGAAAAACGGTGGACCTCTTCCTGAATTTCGGAGATAAGGGTGAAAACGGAGCGGTTGGAATTTATCGCGGTTTCTCCGCCGTCGCCTGTAATAGCTCGGGTTTTATGCTTGGAGTCCTTGACCATTCCGAAGAGCGGCACATCTATATTCATTTCATCAAGCACCTGTTTTACCGCGCTGACCTGCCCTTTTCCGCCGTCAAGAAGTATTAAATCGGGCAGCTTGCCGAAGCCTTCATCAGGATTTTCGTCTTTGTGTTTTAGGTATTCGTTAAATCTTCTCGTGACCACCTCGCGCATAGAGCCGTAGTCGTCCTGACCGGAAAAGGATTTTATGATAAACGTTCTGTAAGCGCGCTTTAAGGGTCTGCCGTTTTTAAAGACGATCATACCCGCCACATTGTCTGCGCCGCCCGTGTGGGAGATGTCATAAGACTCTATATATTCGGGCGTATTTTTAAGTCCGAGAAGCTCTTTCAACTCCTCAAGAACGCGTATTTCTCCGCCTTTTCTGCCCTTTCGCTGAGCAAGCTTTTCATAGGCGTTTTCGCGGCACATATTGACGAGTCTGAGCCCCTCGCCGCGCTGCGGAACCGATACCGTACATTTTTTACCTCTGAGGCTTGTCAGATGACACTCAATAAGCTCGTTGTCCTCACACGACTCGTCTAGAATAACCCTTTGCGGAACGGAACGCATACCGTAATACTGTATAAGAAAGCTTCCGCGCAAGTCCTCGTCGCTTTTATCGCCGTCAAGAAAGAACTGCTCACTGTCACAAAGTCTGCCGTTATCGAAGCGCAAAACCATTACACACAGATCGTTATCGTTGGAGGCAACGGCAAAAACATCCTTGGATTCACCCGAATCGGTGACCACCTTTTGGCGCGACTGCATATTTTCGATGGCACGTATCCTGTCGCGGTATTTTACTGCATTTTCAAAATCAAGGCGTGCGGCACATTCGTCCATTTTTTCCTGCAAACGGGCAACTGTTTTAGTAATATCCCCGTTAAGAAAATCCAGCGCGTCGCGGACAGCTTCGTCATACTCGGCCTGTGATATCTTACCTGAGCAAACGCCCATACAACGGGCAATATGGTAGTTTAAGCACGGTCTGCCCTTGCCGAAATCACGGGGAAAGCATTTAGTGCATTGCGGGAGCTTAAATATCTTATTCGCCTCGTCCACGGACTGCTTTACAGAATATGAGCTTGTGAACGGACCGATGTAGTCGGCGTTATCGTCGTCTTTCTGTAAAACTGCAGAAATTTTTCGGTAAGGCTCACGGGTGACCTTGATGTAGCTGTAGCCCTTATCGTCCTTTAAAAGGATGTTGTACTTGGGCTGATTTTGCTTTATGAGACTTGCCTCCAGCACCAATGCCTCAAACTCGGAATCAGTTAAAATATAGTCAAAATCGTCAACATTTTCGACCATTTTGCGAACCTTAAGGGCATGGGTATTCTGCGAGCCGAAATACTGACTGACACGGTTCTTCAGCGCTTTCGCCTTGCCGATATAAATTATTTTGCCCTGCTTATTCTTCATAATGTACACGCCGGGCGTTTTGGGGAGCTTCATCGCCTTTTTACGTAAGGCACCGAGTTTTTCGTTCATAAGCGTCACCGTATAGCTGAAGATAGTTGGACCCGAGCTTTTGTTCAACTCTCTTCGACTATAAAAAGAAAGGCACACCGCAGGGGCGATGTGCCGAAAGATTAAAAAAATTACTCAGCAAAACCTGATTCAACCAGCTTAACAAGCTCGTCAACCGCCTGCTCCTCATCGGAACCGCCCGCAAGAATACGGATAGTAGTTCCGCCCATTATGCCGAGAGAGAGAACGCCGAGAAGGCTTTTAGCATTGACACGTCTATCCTCTTTTTCGACCCAGATAGATGACTTGAACTCATTTGCTTTTTGAATGAAAAAAGTTGCCGGACGGGCATGCAAACCAACCTGATTTTTTACTTCAACATCTTTAGTATACATAATACATTCTCCCAAATGAAAAAATAAATAATAACAGATAGAATTACATTTGTTACTACTATATTATAGCACAAATACTGACCCCGTCAACGAAATTTGTGGCTTTTCAAATAATTCAGTCAGAAAAACAAAAACGGCAAATTTAGGTCAATCAAGTTTGTTGAAATTGACAATATGTATATAGCTTTTTTGTGTATGTTTCATATTTTTAGTTCTGTGCCTTATGGTGTACAGGGGGGGTAGAGGGTGTAATAGCCTCAATATTCATACCCTCGTTTTGGTAATATTCGATAATTTTCGGCAATGCCTCAACGGTAGTTTTTTTATCTGCCGTATCGTGCATAAGCACTATTATGGTAGATGATGATTTCGGGTACTGGGAACAGGTTTCCACCTGTGACTTAACGGTGGTTTTTTTGCCTGTAGCATCGCCGTTTGAGCAGTTCCAGTCAAAATACACATACCCCTGCTCGGTAACCGATTTTGAGAGTCGGGTCATAATACCCTTTGAGTATTTTTTGCTTACGGTGTTGCTGGTACCGCCGGGGAAGCGAATAATTTTCGTATCGCAACCCGTTTGATCAAGAACTACCTTATGTATCTTTTCCAAATCCTCAAAATACGCTTTATCTGAGGAATATATCTTCGCATAATTGTGAGTATAAGAATGTAAGGCGATCTGATGTCCGCGATCCACAATATCTTTCATATATTCATTGTATTTGCCGTTGATCACAAAAAAAGTCGCCTTAACGCCGTATCTGTCAAGAATATCCAGAATTGCGGGCGTATTGGGCGACGGACCGTCGTCAAAGGTCAGGTAAACCGTTTTACCGTTTGGCTGCACATTCGGTGATACCGTCGGCAGCACAGTTGCCTGCTGCTTTTCCTGCTCTTCTTTCTTTTTGGCGGCTAACTGTTTATTCAAGTTATCTATTTTCTTATTCAGCTCATCAACTACGCTCTGGTGCTCACTGCTTTCGGCATTCAGCCTATCCTCATAGGACTGCTGTTCACGGCTGTTTTCCTCAATAAGGGACTCTTTTTCAGAAATCTCTGAATCGAGCTTGGAGCTGTACTCCTCCCCTTCTTCGCTTATTTTGCTGATTCTGTCATTAAGCTGTGTTATATTCTGTTCACTTTGGCGATATTTTACCACAAAGTATATTGCGGTGACTGCCGATGCTAAAAAAAGTACGGATAAAATGATGATTGCCGCCGCAGTCAATCTCTTTTTTGTAATTCCTTGCATTCTTATGTTTCGCCTCTTTCGGAACCTTTATGATTATATTCTACAACGATAATTTTCGATAATCAATCAAAAAATTATTACACATTTGTAATATTTTCATTTTTTAAAAATTCAATATCTTTTTCGGAAAGCTGAGCTTTTTTAAGCATATCAGGTCGGTGCTTTGCAGTCATTAATAGTGACTGCTCGTGCCGCCAGCGCTCAATATTTTCGTGGTGTCCCGAAATAAGCACATCAGGGACTTTTTCACCGTTCCACTCATAAGGACGGGTGTACTGCGGGTATTCAAGCAGACCGCTGTAATGACTCTCAAGCTCCTTTGCCTCGTCATTAGGCAGGACTCCCGGCAGCATTCGTGCCACTGCGTCGGTAAGTACCAAAGCAGGAAGCTCTCCGCCCGTTAAAACATAGTCGCCCACTGAAATCTGTTCGTCAACTATACTGTCGATTATCCGCTGGTCCACGCCCTCATAATGACCGCAAAGTACGGTTATTTCGTCAAGGGATGCAAGCTCCTTTACCTTTTCCTGCGTGAGCACCTGTCCGCAGGGTGACATATATATAAGTCGGCTTTTTTTACCGCTTTTTTCACATATTGCCTTATAGCAGTCGTAAATAGGCTGGGTCTGCATAAGCATACCCATACCGCCGCCGTAGGGCGCATCGTCAACGCGGTTGTGCTTGTCGGCGGTGTAATCACGGATATTTACACATCGGATTTCAATAAAGCCGTTTGCGCGCGCTCTGCCTATTATGCTTTCGGATAAAACCGCCTCGCACATTTCGGGAAACAGTGTCATTATGTTAATTTTCATCGTCAAAAAGTCCCTTGATCGGATTTATTTTTATTATACCGTTTTCCACGTCGGTATCTATAACTATTTCCTTAACTGCGGGAATGAGCACCTCTTTGCCGTCGGGGGTTTTTATATGCCACACGTCATTTGCGCCCGTTTCGCTCACATCGCAGACGGTTCCTAAGCTTTCGCCTGAATTACAGTCAAAAACCCGGCATCCGAAAAGTTCTTGAATAAACCAGCTGCCACTTGGCAAGCGGGCATCGCTGCGTTTGATATACAAGACGGTATTTTTAAGCTCACGTGCCTTATCCACGTTATCTACGCCGTCAAGCATAAGGATAACGATATTCCCATGCGGTCGCGCTGACAACACCTTGACAGACTTACTGCCGCTCGCATCAAAATATAAGGTTTTGAATTTTTTTACGAATTCGGGAGTATCGCACCACGGATTAAAGCGTACCTCGCCCTTTATTCCGTGGGTAGAGACGATCTGCCCCAATTCAAGATATTCTTTTATCATAATCCTTACCTATAAGCCGAGAGGAGCAGAGCGCCACACGGCTTTACGTTACAAAAAGGCAGACAAAACTGCCTGCCTTAACGACTAAAATAATCAGTCAATGTCTACCTGTACTTTTTCGCCTGTACGGGTAGCGCCTGCCTTGACTACCGTTCTGATAGCCTTGGCGATCCTGCCCTGTTTGCCGATAACACGACCCATGTCGTTCTCGGCAACGTGAAGGTGATAAACGGTTATACCGCGCTCGTCCGCATCGTCAACGGTGACAGAAACAGCGTCGGGATCTTCAACAAGTCCCTTTACGATAGTAATAAGAAGCTCCTGCATTTTGTGACCTCTCTTACTTTATTACGCCGCTCTTTTTAAGGAGATCCTTAACCGTATCGGTGGGCTGTGCGCCGTTCTTGAGCCACTGAGCCGCTTTCTCATTGTCGAGCTTTATCTCGGGGGGATTTTTCATAGGATCATAATATCCTAACTCCTCGATGAATCTGCCGTCTCTGGGATAGCGTGAATCTGCAACTACCACTCTGTAGAAAGGAGCTCTCTTTGCGCCCATTCTGCGAAGTCTGATCTTAACTGCCATTTTGTTTTCCTCCAAAATATATAAAATTATTTATTAAACACTTTCGTGTAAAATCACATTGGGAAGCCGCCCATACCGTTCATACCGCCGAAGCCGCCCATTCTGCGCATTTGACGTCGGGCGCTCTTGGAATTGAGTTGCTTGAACATTTTCTGCATTTGACGGTACTGATTTAGAAGTCGGTTAACGTCCTCAACCTGCATACCGCAGCCGGCTGCTATTCTGCGCTTTCGCGAAGGATTTATGATATCGGGATTTTGACGTTCCTTGATCGTCATCGACTGTATTATGGCACGTACGCGGTCAAGCTGACGGTCATCCACATCAACGTCCTTGACCTTTTTATTAACGCCGGGGAGCATTGAAAGGATATCCTTCATACTGCCCATCTTTTTAACCTGCTCCATTTGATCAAGCAGATCTTCAAGGTCGAATTTATTTTTGCGAAGTTTTTCTTCAAGCTTTGCCGCCTTTTTTGCATCAAGAGCGGTCTCCGCTTTTTCGATAAGCGACAGCACGTCGCCCATACCCAATATCCGTGAAGCCATTCGGTCGGGATGGAAAGAGTCAAGCTCGTCAAGCTTTTCGCCCATACCTACGAATTTTATCGGTTTGCCCGTGACGGCTCTTGCGGAAAGCGCCGCACCGCCACGCGTGTCGCCGTCCATTTTAGTAAGCACAAGTCCGTCAATGCCCAATTCGTCATTAAATGTCCCTGCTACCGTTACGGCGTCCTGACCTGTCATGGCATCGACCACAAGAAGTATCTCGTGCGGGTGAACCTCGGACTTAATATTTTTAAGTTCCTCCATAAGCTCGCTGTCAATATGCAGACGGCCTGCCGTGTCGATAAACACATAGTCGTAGCCCTTATCTTTAGCGAGTTTCACGGCCTCTTTGGCGATGATGACGGGATTTGTCTGACCCATTTCAAAAACGGGCACTCCCACCTGCTCACCGACCACCTGCAGCTGCTTGATAGCCGCCGGACGGTATATATCGCACGCAACAAGCAACGGTCTGTGATTTTCATTTTTAAGCTTTAATGCAATTTTTGCACAGTGTGTCGTTTTACCTGAGCCCTGAAGTCCGCACATCATTACTATTGTTGGCGGATGAGAGGCGTAAGCTAAGCGGGTTTGAGTTCCGCCCATAAGCTCGGTAAGCTCTTCATTGACTATTTTGATCACCATCTGCGCGGGAGTAAGGCTCTCCATAACCTGTGCGCCGATGGCACGCTCGGTGACCTTTGCCGTGAAATCCTTTGCAACCTTATAGTTTACGTCCGCTTCCAAAAGCGCAAGACGGACCTCACGCATTGCCTCTTTAACGTCGTTTTCATTAAGACTGCCTTTACTTCTCAATCTTTGAAAAGCAGATTCCAGTCTGTCAGACAAGCCCTCAAAAGCCATGATTTCTCCTATTCCGTCAATGACAGCGCTATTGACTTTATCTTTACGGTTACGTCGTTGATTTCTCTGGAAAGTCCGTGAGACAGGTTGTATTCGTTGATGTCCTCCGCACAGCGGATAATATCGTTAAGTCCTTTTTGCAGATCCGCCTGTCTTTTTGAAAAGCCCAGCTTTGACTCCATATCGTAAAGGAGCGTTTCTGCCCGTTTGACGGCGTCGCGGACCCCCTGCCGTGTGATTCCCTCATTTTCGGCAATTTCGGAAAGTGAAAGATCATCGTTATAATAATAATTGAGATAATCGCGCTGCTTGGCAGTAAGTGTCTCGCCGTATAAGTCCAAGAGCATTGATATTTCAATATTATTCGCCACGATCTGCACCTCCCGTACATAAAAATTACCGTTCTGTAAAGGGACTATACTTTACAGAACGGTATTATACTAAATTATCATTTTTTTGTCAAGAGTTTTTTTGTTTTTTATATCAGTCGTCTTTTGCGGGAATCTCATCCCAACTGATCGAACCGCCGCCTGAGCCGGAACCGATCTCTACTCCTCCGCCTGTGGGTTCGGTGTTCTCTGTAGGATCGTCGCCGTTAGGTTTATCCTGTCCGTTGTCCGTCGGTTGTTCATTTCCTGTCTGCTGTCCGTTACCTGTGGGCTGTACGTTGCCCGTCGGCTGACTTGACGAATTCTCGTTATTAGATGGCGGAGTTTTTTCGTCATTCTTCCCGGCATTAGGATTCGTTGTAGCCGTTACGAGCGTACTGATATCATCATAAAAGCCGTCTTCATCGGTGGTAACGGGAATTTTGTCACCGTCCACATTTGTAACGTATAAATCGCCGTTGTCATCGACCGAAACCTGGAGCTCGCCGTTTGAAGGATCATCTGCCTTACTGTCGTCGGGCTTATCTTTTTTGCAGGCTGCAAAAATCACAACGAACGCCAAAAGCAATACTGCGACGGCAATAATTTTTTTATTCATTGGTACCACTTCCTATTTTTTATTACATCACTATATTAGCATACCGTAAAACGATTTGCAAGTATAAAATACATTATTTCAGTTCTGCTATTGTAACGCCGTCCTCGCCCTCGCCGAATGTACCCAGACGAAAGCTGCGGATATTCGGGTGCTTGCGCAGATATAGGTGCACGCCTTTTCTAAGCGCGCCAGTGCCTTTACCGTGAATTACGGTTATCTCGTTTAATCCTGTCCGAAGAATGCTGTCGATGAATTTATCCAAGTCGAGCATAGCCTCCTCTACTGTTTTGCCGCGAATGTCAATGCTTGACGTGGCTGATGCAGTAGTCTGCGAGGACTGACGAACGTTTCGGACGCCGCCTTTTGATGAAGACGGGCGCTTTTTTTCGCCCATAAGACGTAAATCGGAAATAAGGGCTTTGAGCTTTATCACGCCGGACTGTATCATAGCCGTGTTTTTCTTATCGTCGACCGATAAAACCACACCTTCACTGCCGAGGGATTTGACAAATACTCGGTCACCCTGCTTTAAGGGTCGCGGCAGAACATAATCGCCGTCGTCTTCTGAAAGCCCGTCGGTAATTTCGTCCATAATATCAAGCTGTTTTCCCATCGCTGCACGTGCTTTTCGGGCGATCTCGGCGAGATTTTTCTCCTTAGCCTGTTCTTTTTTGAGCTGTTCAATCTCTAAAAGCAGTGAATTTCCTGCTCTGCGGGCATTTTCCACGATACGGTTTGCCTCGTTTTTGGCGCGCTCGATTTCCTTTTCGCCTTTTTTCTTTGACTCTTCCAAAAGCCTGCGAATCCTAATATTTTCACGCTCGATCCGTTCTTTTTCGCTCTCTAATTTTGCGCGGTCGTCTTCCAAAGACTTGCGGGCGGCGTCAAGGGATTCAACGGCGTCCTCAAAGCGTGTATCGTCTTCCGAAATAAGCGTATGCGCAAAATCTATTATATCCTCACCCACACCCAGTCTGCCTGCGATCGCCAAAGCGTTGGAGCGTCCCGGCATACCGATAAGAAGTCGGTAAGTTGGCTTTAAGGTGGATACATCAAATTCACAGCAGCCGTTCTGCACCCGTTCGGTTTTCAGCGCATACTCCTTGAGCTCGGAATAATGCGTGGTGGATGCAATTTTAGCGCCATTGGAACGGAGCTTTTCAAGTATTGCAACGGCAAGTGCCGCACCTTCAACGGGGTCTGTTCCGGCTCCCAGCTCGTCGATGAGCACAAGGCTTTTATCATCAGCTGTGTTCAAAATGTCGACTATGTTTGTCATATGAGACGAAAAGGTTGAAAGTGACTGCTCAATGCTTTGCTCGTCGCCTATATCGGCCAGCACGTTGTCAAACACGCTGACTCGGCTGTTATCCGATACAGGCAGCATAAGTCCGCATTCCGCCATAAGAGTTAAAAGTCCGATAGTTTTTATGGATACCGTCTTGCCGCCTGTATTTGCACCTGTTATCACGAGTGTATCAAAGTCAATACCCAGCGAAATATCCACAGGGACTACCGTTTTCGGGTCAATAAGCGGATGGCGTGCTTTTTTGAGCAGTATTTCGCCGTCGTTATTGAGTATTGGGCGGCTTGCCTTCATTTTGTACGCCAAATGAGCCTTGGCAAAAATCAAATCGAGCATCACGGCGCTTTCAAAGCTGATTTTTATGGTATCCTCAAACTCCCCTGCCATGGCGGAAAGTTCCGTTAAAATCCGCTCAATTTCATCTTTTTCGCGGCTTTCAAGGACCTTTATCTCGTTATTCGCCTCAACCACGGCGGCAGGCTCTATAAATACAGTCGCTCCGCTGCCGGAGGTGTCGTGAACCATACCCGCAACCTCACCTCGATGCTCGGCACGGACGGGTACAACAAAGCGACCGTTGCGCTGTGTAATGATACTGTCACGTAAAAATTTAGAATAGCTGCCGGAATGTATCATACTGTCAAGCTGTTCTCGGATTTTATTTTCGTAATGACGCTTTTTGCGGCGTATTTCACGAAGCTCGGGCGATGCATTATCGCTTATTTCCGTTTCGGAAATGATTGCGTTGGTGATTTTTTCCTCAAGATATTTATTGGGATAAAGTGAAGAAAACAAGTCATCAAGCACAGTCTGCATTCCTGAGCATTTTTCATGCCAAACGGTGATACCGCGTATAATTTTAAGCGTTACGGCAATTTTTAACAGCTCACCTGCGGAAAGCGTTCCCCCTGCCGCTGCACGGCTGAGCGCGTTGTTCACGTTTTGCAGTCCGCCGAAGGAAGGAGCTCCGAATTTGGCAATAAATATGTAAGCCGCCTCGGTTTTATCGAGCAGCTCGGATGCCTCAAAATAATCGGCTGTAGGCAATATGCGGAGTGCCGCTGATTTTGCATCGGCACTTGAAGCGGTTTCCGAAAGCATTTTGAGTATCTTATCAAGTTCAAGCGATATTATGTGCCTGTTCATTTTGTTATTTCCTTATAAAAATCAAGTGTTTTAAAGTTTCTTTGTAATCGTGAGAGCAAATATTTTTCGGTTATAAACGCAAGCTCAGACAACGCTGACTCTTCCATTGTGAAGGAATATATTTTCTCAAAATCCGAAAAAGCAATATGTCTCAGTGCCCTTACAAGCCCAATATCCAGTGGAAAAAGCGCATCTGAGGATATACAGTTTTCGCAGTATAAAAGTCCGCGCTCAATATCAAGATACATAGTGTTCGTTTCATATTCGCCGCAACGCTCACAGGCGATAAGATTGGGCATATATCCCGCTATGCACATAAGGCGAAGCTCGGTAATAGCCTTTATTTGATCGTGCGGCATTGTTCCCTTTGACAAAAAGTGAAAGGAATTCAAAATAAGACGCAGATATTCTTCACTCTGCTCACCCTCTTGAACGAGCGATATTATAATCTCTGAAAAATACTGAGCAAGGGTTATTTTTTCCAGGTCACTGCGGAGTCCGAAAAAGGTTTCGAGAGGCTGTGCCTCGTCGATTATGTAGCTGTCCTTTGACCTAAAAACAGACAGCTTTGAATAACAGAACATTCCCGTGGCACTGTTTTTACGGTTTTTAAAGCTTTTTGCTCCGCGGACAAACGCACGCACAAGCCCACCTCGGCGTGTAAGCACCGTTACGAGCTTGTCCTTCTCACCGATATTCTGTTCCTTGATTATCAGCCCATCCGTATTCGTCCTCATCGTACAAGTCTCCGTCGTCTGTCGGAATTCGGCTTTCAAGGGATCTTCTGTAGACCAGATAGTCCTCAACCTTGCCGCTTTTTGTAAATCTGCTCCAAATTGCCATACTGTCCATACAAATTACCACCTTTTCTAATAGTAATTTGCGTAGACAGTTTTAGTTTATAAGTGGAAATTATAAGTAAAAGAAGTAAAGAGTTATTGAATTGACAAGGGTGATTTGCGAGAGATTTTTTGTCGTAAAAAGGCGTGAAATCGAAGAAATACTTTGTGTATTTCGAGATTTTTCAACGCATTTACGGCGGAAAAGATCCGCAAAGCACCGATTTAATCCAATCCGAAATTGTGTATCAGTCCCTCACGGTTGCGCCAGCCTTCTTTGACCTTTACCCAGCATTTAAGATTAATTTTGCAACCGAAAAAGTTTTCCATATCACGGCGCGCGCGGGTGGATATCTCCTTGAGCATTTTGCCGCCCTTGCCGATGATTATGCCCTTATGGCTCTCTCGCTCGCAGTAGATAACCGCCTCGATGTCCATAATTCCGTTATCGCGCTCGCTCATTTTTTCAATGCCTATCGCAATGCCGTGAGGTATCTCCTTATCGAGCAACCTGAGCATCTTCTCACGGATAAGCTCACCTGCAAGCACTCTTTCGGGCTGGTCGGTAAGTGTGTCATCGGGGAAGAAATGCTCAGAGTCCACGGAAAGTTTTTTAAGCTCATCAAGAAGAGCGTCTATTCCGTCACCTGTCTGTGCAGACACGGGAACTACTGCGTCAAAATCATAAAGCGCTGAGATCTCGGCAATGCGAAGCATCAGCTTTTCCTTTTCTCGGACGGTGTCAGTCTTATTGATAGCAAGTATTGCGGGATATTTGCCTTTTTTGATCTTTTCAATAAGCTCTGTCTCCGCCGCATTGAGCTTGCCATCAGGCTCGACAACCAAAAGACAGGCATCCACGCCGTCCATACCGTCGCTTACTGCCTTTATCATTTTTTCGCCCAGTTTGGTTTTCGGCTTATGAAAGCCTGGGGTATCGGTAAACACCAGCTGAATATTATCCTCAGTCGTCAGCACGCCCATTATTCTTGTGCGTGTCGTCTGCGGCTTTGGAGATACTATTGCTATTTTCTGTCCCAAAAGTCTGTTGAGTATTGAGGATTTGCCCACATTGGCCTTGCCTACTATTGCTATAAAAGCGGTTTTTGGATCGTTCATTTATTCTCCTTTTTTCCGAAACCGAAAAATATAAACACGGTAAAAATAACTACTGAAAGTACAAAGATCGCGAGCGCCCACAGGTTGTCCGCAAAAAAACCGAAAAGCCTTGCAAAAGCTTCAGGCTGCCACATAATTGCGATTCCGCACAGAACGGAAAAAATCGCAAACACCAGCACCGCCCCTGCCGCACAGTCCTTGGCAATTTTGCCGTATTCGGTGTGTCTTTCGCCGTACAGATCGACAGCGCTTTCTATGGCGGTGTTGATAAGCTCCCCGCCTATCACAAGTCCGTTGGCTATGAAGATAATTGCAAGCTGTGTGCGGGTAATTTCAAAAAAATCAAACGCAAACAGGAAAAAGTACATATATATCATACAAACAGTATGTATTCTCATATTGCGTTCGGAAACAAGTGCCGTGAACACCCCGCGAAAAGCATAGAAAAAACTTTTAAAAAGGCTTTTCATATTTACTCACCGTCGCTGTAATAGCTGCCGTTGCGTTTAAGTCCCATCTGTGTAAGTACAGCCTCTTCCTTTTCGCGCATACGCACAGCCTCAAGTCCGCCGTTCTCGTGGTCGTAGCCGAGAAGATGGAGCAGTGAATGTACTGTCAAAAAACCGATTTCCCGCTGTAGGGTATGTCCGTATTTTTCCGCTTGATCGTACGCGTGTTCTATGGATATGATTATATCACCCAGTATTTTTGCGCCGGTATCGTGATTTATGTCGTACACACCGTCCTCACCCATTGGGAAGGAAAGAACATCGGTGCTCTTGTCAATATTGCGATGCTTAAGATTTAGGTCTCTGATAGTTTCGTCATCAACTATGGTAACGCTTATCTCCGCCGATCCGTCAAAATTTTCATAGGTAAGTACTGCGTTGCAGCAGCGGCGGATAAGCATACGCACGCCTGTGGGAATTTTCATTACGTTCTGGCTGTCTGTCGTTATTACTCTCAGTTTTCCGTTCATTTTTTCGCCCTTACCTCCTGCTTTTCATAAGCCTTGATAATATCCTGCACAAGACGGTGCCGTACAACGTCCTTTTCGGTAAAAACGTTTATTGCAATATCGTCTATGTTCTTGAGTATTCGCATGGCCTCAACAAGTCCCGATTTTTTACCGTCCGGCAAATCTATCTGCGTAATGTCGCCCGTAACGACAATTTTGGAATTAAAGCCGAGACGGGTCAAAAACATTTTCATCTGCTCGCGGGTGGTGTTCTGAGCCTCGTCAAGAATTATAAAGCTGTCGTCGAGAGTGCGTCCGCGCATATACGCCAAGGGAGCTACCTCAATACTGCCGCGTTCCTGATAACGCTGAAAGCTCTCCGCACCCAGCATATCGAAAAGTGCATCGTAAAGGGGTCGAAGATATGGATCGACCTTTTGCTGTAGATCACCCGGTAAAAATCCAAGCTTTTCGCCCGCCTCAACGGCAGGACGAGTGAGAATAATTCTGTTTATCTCCTTAGCGCGGAATGCCGTGACAGCGGCGGCAACGGCAAGGTAAGTTTTGCCCGTTCCCGCAGGACCTGCACCGAGCACGATAGTATTATTTCTTATGGCTTCAATATATTTTTTCTGCCCAAGAGTTTTAGGCTTGACAGGCTTGCCCTTTGCCGTTATGCACACGCAGTCGCCTGTCATTTGCTCAAGCTTGTCCTCGTTATCTTCATTGACAAGAGACAGAACATAACGCACGTTCTGCTCGGACAGTGACTCGCCGCGATTTATAAGCATCAAAAGTCCATTTACGGCTCTGACCGCTTTGGACACGCCCTCCTCGTCGCCGCTGACCTTGAGTTCGGAGCCGCGGCTGACTATTTTTACGTTATACTGCGACTCCACAAGCTTTATATTTTCGTCAAAGCTGCCGAACAAGCTGACAGCCTGCTCCATTCTATCCACATTCACGACCTGTTCAAACAACTTTTTCACCCTACTTTTAGTATTTATTAAAAATTTTAGTAATTTTTAACATATTGTATCACATTTTTTATGCAATGTCATCAGTTTTTTCAACATAAATTTCCTGCAAAGTGCCAATTTCCTGCTCACATTCCGCATAAAATTCGTATTCTTTACCAAATTCAACCTCTTTTTCGGTCACGGACGAGGTTCTTATCTCAGTATACTCCAAAAGCTCCTTAACGTATACTGCCTCGCTGAAAAGAGCCAGCTTATTTTGCATACTTTCATTGGGCGTTAAAGGCTCGGAAGAAAATTCAGCACCGTACTGCGTTATTATTCCCAACGGAAGCAGCATTTCTCCGTTTTCGATAAAAGATTTGTGCTCGGTGAAAAACGTTTCGGGCGGTTTTGCTCCAAATGGGATTTTGGCTCCGAAAAAGAATATTGATTTTCTCGTTTTTTCGCTGATTTGTTCAAAAAGTGAAAAATCTGACGATGAAAATGAATTCGTCTTTTTTGTAAGCGCCTTGACGTGACCGTCCGCGTGGATGGTAGTTTCACGTCCGTCGCCGTGCTTCATAATTCCGCTTATAAGCAGATCTCCCTTGACCACTGCTGAACCGGGCTTTACCTCCGCACTGCCGTAAAGAATATCCACGCTCAAAATCACTCCGTCCTCTGTTGATACAAGATTTGTGGGAGTGTTACTGTCATACATCTCAGGTGCTTCGGTTCTCTCTCTGACCTCAATAACGAGAACCGTTCCCTTTCGGTTTACCGTAGCCCATGAAAGCTTGCCGATATTCTTGACTGCGCTTTGTGCCGCCGATTTTAAGTCGAGCGAGGACATTCTTGCCCCAACCTTTACGCCGTACTCCTCAAAAGAAGAAAGTATGTAATCGTCCTCCAGCGTAGTATTGCCCACAACGGATACGCTCCAGACAAACTGCGAAAGAATAAAAATTACAGCGGCTGAAACCACCGCACCGGCAAGTATACCTGCTCTTTTTTTGTTGCGCCGCAGGAAAAATTTCAGTCCCTTTTTCTCAAGTGCTTTTACTCTCATTCCCGATTTTTTTGCAGGACCCCGTATGGCAAGATAACCGTCCACGGTAGTGCTGGCACTGATTCTGCCGTCGGTATTTTTTATATTCCAAAGCGGTATTCCTGCGCCTGTACAAAGATTTATAAAGCGGTCGGCAAATCCGCCGTACGCTCTGAAATTTATGTATCCCAAAATATATCTTAAAATTCTTATGATTATCATATTTATGCCGTGCCTTTCAGCTTACAAAAGTTATTTCCGCAATTCTTCCCGTGATGACCGCCATATCGCTGTCAAAGGATTTTATCAGCATTTCATCGCCCACAAAGCCTATTACCAATTCTCCCGTGTTAAGCTTTATAAGGTTTTCGCCGTACTCCACTATCCCCTTACAGCCGTCCACTATGATCTCCTTGTTGCCGAGCATCTCGATTTTCGGCACAGAGCTTAACGGTTCGAGTATGGGAATACGGTGTTTTTCGTTTGATTCTCGTTTTCTTTTCCGTGACAATACTTTCACCCCGACAAAGCATATCTTCATCAAATTATATGAACTCGGCGGAAAATAATTCATTATTACTCTTATAATTTAATATATTTTTACGGGATGTGATAGTAATGATAACCGTTAAACTCAAAAAGAGCCTTTTTGCGGTCGTAGGGATCGCTGTAAGCATATATTTTTTGTTTACCGCTCCGTACGCGGTGTCAGCAGGAGTCACTGACGGCTTAAAAATATGCTTTTATACGGTGATACCGTCGCTTTTTCCGTTTATGGTTTTGTCGTCATATGTAGTAAAATCAGATGTTTTAGCGCCTGTTTATAAAATCATATTACCGCTGACAAGGTTGTTATTCCGCCAGCCGCCCTGCGCCGCACCCGTAATAATTATGTCGCTTATCGGCGGATTCCCGGTAGGCGCAAAAATGACCGCCTCACTGTCGGAGAGCGGTCAAATTACTAAAAATCAGGCGCAAAGGCTCAATATGTTTTGTGTGAACGGGGGTCCTGCGTTCGTTATAACAGCCGTTGGAGCATTTATGCTCTCAAGCGTGCGTGCCGGCGTAATAATGTATGCTTCTCTTTGTATTTCATCCTTAATAATCGGTGTGATCTCCTCTTTTTTTGACGATAAAAACGTTTCCGATGCAAAAGTAAAAGACTTGTCACAAAGTCCCCTTGCGGCCCTATCCTCAGCAGTAAGCGATGCCGTGCAGTCGATTTTAGGGATATGTGCGTGGATAGTCATCTTCGGCGCATTTACTGCCTGCATTGAGATATACATCACCAATAAAGACCTGTTCACCGCTCTGTCCTGCATCTTAGAGGTGACGGACGGCTGTGCTTTGATAGCGGGTAAGCTGCCCATCGCCGCCGTTACCGCCGTAATAGGCTTTGGCGGGATATGCGTTCACTGTCAAATTTTTTCGTATGTATCCGTAAGCGGGCTTAAATATTCAAGATTTTTTGCAGGCAGAGCTGTAAATGCCGCACTTTCGGCTCTTATATGCCATCTGCTGTTGATGATATTCCCTGTGGAGCTCAGTACAGCGGCGAATGTGCAGTCCGTAACTCCCGCCGCATTTTCGGTTTCTATACCCGCTTTTTTCGCACTTACTGCAATGTGCATAATCATGATTTTTGATATTGATACAAAGCGAAAACTGTGGTAAAATTATCAGTAGTTACCGAGGTGATAAGTTTGAAAAAGCTGTTGAATGATAAAAAAATAACTCCCTCCTGCTCTTACTGCGTTCACGGTAAAGTTGCCCCTGACGGTGAAAATGTGCTTTGCAAAAAGCACGGTGTGGTGGAAATGGAGCATTCCTGCCGAAAGTTTTCTTATGACCCACTTAAAAGGCAGCCAAAGCGCCCAAAAGTGCTCGAAAAATTTAACGCTAAGGATTTTGCGTTAAAATAATTTACGATCATAAAACATAACCCCTCAGGCTCATTAAAGGCTTGAGGGGTTTATTTGTATTATGATGTTTTAAAGAATTATTTTCTGCTCTTGAAAAGGTCGAGGATGTCGCCCATATCGTCGTCAGCGCCGAAATTGCTGTTTGAGCTGATGTCGATGTCTCCACCCAGCGGGAAAGATGCAGAAGGTCTTTTAGCCACACCGTTTGCATCAATGCCGAAGCCTGTTGCAATAACTGTAACGATCATCTCGTCGTCAAGCTTTTCATCAAAAGCAACACCGAAGATGATGTTTGCGTCTTCGTCAGCCTCAGCACGTACTATGCCTGCAGCAGTGTCAACGTCCTCAAGAGTGATGTCGGGAGACGCAGTAATGCTTATAACAACGCCCTTTGCTCCGGTAATGGTGGTCTCAAGCAGCGGGCTGGAGATAGCCGCATTAGCAGCCGCCTCAGCCTTATCCTTACCGCTGGCACGGCCGATACCCATATGAGCGTGACCCGCATCCTTCATAACTGCCGTAACGTCGGCAAAGTCAAGGTTGATGAACTGCGGCATGGTGATAAGGTCGGTAACGCTGTTTACGCCCTGACGAAGAACATCGTCGGCAATACCGAATGCGTTAGCGAAAGTAATTCTCTGCTCGGAAACGAATTTAAGTCTTTCATTGGGGATAACTATAAGGCTGTCAACGTGCTGTGCAAGCTCTGCGATGCCGGCCTCTGCCTGCTTCATACGGCGGTTGCCCTCAAATGCGAAAGGCTTTGTAACTATACCTACGGTGAGGATGCCCTTTTCCTTTGCGATCTCAGCAATAATGGGAGCAGCGCCAGTACCTGTTCCGCCGCCCATACCTGCGGTAACGAATACCATTTGAGTACCGCTGAGAGCTTCGATAATAGCGTCACGGCTCTCTTCAGCAGACTTTTGACCGACCTCAGGCTTTGCGCCTGCGCCGCGACCTGCCGTAACCTTTTCGCCTATCTGTATCTTCTGGTCTGCAAGGGAGCGGGCAAGAGCCTGTTTATCAGTATTGATAGCGATAAGCTCAACGCCTGTGATTCCCGACTTTGACATACGGTCAATGGCGTTTCCGCCGCCGCCGCCGACGCCGATTACCTTAATGTTTGTAATATCCTCATACCTGTTGTCAATTTCGAATGCCATTTTAACATCCTCCTATGTATAGATAATTTCACACCTATTTATTTTAATATATAGGTAATTTTAACATTAATAAAAAAATATTTCAATATATAATGTATAGTTTTTTTATATTTTTTGCAGTTTTTTATAAGTTTTTTATAATTTGCATTATAGCTAATCGTCTGTAGGCTGGGTCGTGCCCTCCTCGGGAGCTTCATTCGGCTCCTCGTCCGTAGTTTCCTCAGTCGGTTCCGTCTGCTCAGTCGTTACGGTTTCCTCTGACCAATAGCCTTTTCCCTCCACCGTGAGATTTATTGTTCCGCGGTAAAGCTCATTTTCCTCATTCTGAGTGTCGATAGCCGCTCTGCCGAGATCGAGTTTTTTGATAAGATTATTATTATCAGTTTCGCCCAACTCAAGTGTTATTCTGCCCTGATAAATGAGCTTTATGTTATAAATATCACTAAGGTCAATAAAGGTTATACCCGTGAGTCCGCAGGAGTTGGACACCTCCCGTATGCTTTTTAGCTTTTCAAGAGTCTGTCCGTTGGCAAGCTCAACGGTGTGTCCCGGCTCTGCAGCGGTGACCTCACCTATATTTAAAATGATTATATTTTCGCCTATGTACTCAAGTTCGTTTTCAAGAACCTTTCCGTCCTTGTCAAGAAGAGTGTAGTATCCGTTCTCAACCATTGCGTACACTGCATCGGTTTTAGTAATTATAAGCTCCAGCCGTGTAGGCAGATGCCGCTTGACCTTCACGCTCCCAACGTAAGGCAGCTTTTCGGTAATAAGCTCATTGGTTTTTGTCTTTGATAAGAATATCAGATTATCGCCGAGCCCCGTTCCGCTTGCGTTTATCACGACGTCTGAGGAATATACCGCGTCGCCTGTAACGGTGATCTCGCTGATATTAAAAAACATAGTCAGTGCCACGGTGATGCCTACTGCGAGAAAGACTGCGGCAAGAACCGAATATATTATTATCTTTTTTCTGCGATTTTTCCTCTTTCGCATACGAGCTCTGTTTATTATCCGCTCGTTACCCGAAAGCTGATCACTGCGTGCCGCGCTCTGACTGTTCGGTTTTTGCATCTTCCTTCACCCTTTTAATATCCGCGCCTAAGCTTTCCAAAATTTTTTCCGGTTCCTCGTAGCCTCTGTCGATATGATGTATTTCGGTTATTTGAGTAGCTCCGTGAGCACAAAGTCCCGCAAGTATCATAGCGGAACCTCCGCGCAGGTCGGTTGCTTTAACGTTTGCGCCGTTTAAGTGCTTGACTCCCTCAACAACCGCCATTCTGCCCTCCGCGCTTATTTTTGCGCCGAAGCGAAGCAGTTCCCCGATGTGCTTAAAACGGCTCTCAAATATATTTTCAACGATAACGCTCGTACCGTCGGCAACGGTCGTGAGCGCCATCATCTGCGCTTGAACGTCCGTGGGAAAACCCGGGTACGGCATTGTACGTATCATTCTTATTCGCTTAAGTCTCGGCGGTGAGCTTAAACACACCCACCTGCCGCTGACTGCAATGTCACAGCCCGCTTCCCTGAGCGGTTGGATAGTCGGTCCGATGTGAGACGGGATAATATCCTTTAAGCAAATTTTGCCGTTGGTAATTGCTCCCGCTATCATATAGGTTGATGCCGCGATACGGTCGGGGATCACCGTGTGCTCTGTTGAAGTGAGCCTTTTTACTCCTTCAACGGTGACCGTGCTATCCCCTGCGCCGTGGATTTTTGCGCCGCATCTGTTAAGAAAATCCGCTAAATCGCTTATCTCCGGTTCCCGTGCCGCGTTGTTTATCACTGTTGTGCCGTGAGCAAGGACTGCGGCGAGAATAATATTTTCCGTTGCCCCAACGCTTGGGAAAGACAGGGTGATTTTTGTTCCCGTAAGACCCTTTTCGCCGACAGAGCAGTCAATAAATCCGCCGTCTGTCTTGAAATTCACTCCAAGCTGTTCGATAGATGACAAATGCAGGTCGATGGGGCGAAGTCCGATTTCACAACCACCGGGAGTGGAGAGGACTGCCTTGCCCATTCTGCCCAAAATGCCGCCGAGGAACACTATTGACGAACGCATTTCACGCATAAGATTATCGGGTACATCGTACCTTTTAATATCAGTGGAATCGACACTGATAGTGTGTCCCTCACGCTCCACCTTGCAGCCTAAATACTCAAGTATGGTCACCGTTGCATCAACGTCCGAAAGCATTGGGCAATTATGTATTATTGAAACTCCGTCCACAAGCAGCGCCGCAACGAGTATCGGCAATACGCTGTTTTTGGCACCCTGCACGGTGATTTCGCCGTTCAGCCTTTTTGAGCCGTTAATGATTATCTTATCCAATTTTCACACGCCCTTTAACAGTATGACAGAATATGCTCAGTGCCATACTATGCACGGCGTATGGAAAGTGTTATTTAAAATCCGTTAATGAAGTTATTATTCGGCAGATTTCACTAAGCGCATTGAGCTTTGCTTCGCTGCCTGCGTTTTTGCCGATGGAAAGAAGCTTTGCTCTGTCGTTTTTAAGTTCCAGAACCGTTTCTGTGAGTTTTTCTCCGCTGAGGTCTTTTTCTTCAATCAGCAATGCTCCGTCATTTTGAGCAAGTGCCATTGCGTTGTGGAACTGATGATTTTCCGCCACATTGGGTGAGGGAATGAGTATTGACGGCTTTGAGAGCGCCTGAATTTCGGAAATCGAGCTTGCCCCCGCGCGGCTTATGACAAGGTCGCAGGCGGGAAGGCACACGTCCATATCGTTTATGTATTCACGGATATCCACATTCGTACCTTCGCCGAACGCGACACCGTTTTCTTTGAGTTTATCGCCGACCCATTTGCCGTACTGACCCGTTGCGTGGATAAAGTGAATTGATTTATCCGTATGAAGAGAGGTTATAACCTCTGTCATCGCATTATTGATAGCCTCCGCGCCTAAGGAACCGCCCATTGAAAGGACAAGCATTTTGTCACTGCCTACACGGAGCTGTGCGCGGGCAAAATCGCGGTCTGCTTTAACAATATCACGGCGCACGGGAAGTCCTGTTACAACAGGGGGATTTTTGCATTTCATATATTTTTCCGCCGCACCGACTGTGAGCATAACCTTGTCCACGGATTTTGCGAGAGTTTTATTGGCAACTCCCGGGAAGGCGTTTTGCTCGTGTATGGCGGTTTTTATACCCATTTTAACGGCGGCTCTGAGCACGGGACCCGTGACGTATCCGCCGAAGCCCACGACTGCATCGGGTGAAAATTCCAAAATGATTTTTTTCGCATCCGATGACGCTTTAAGCGTGAGATACACAGTTTTAAAGTTCTCGACAATGCCCCTTGGAGAAAGGCTGCGGGAAAAGCCGTTCATTTCAACGGTTTTTATCTCAAAGCCCGCCTGCGGAACTATGCGCGTTTCCATTCTGCCCTTTGTGCCAACGAAAAGTATTTCACAGTCGGGGTCAAGACTTTTAAGCTCTTGAGCGACAGCGACAGCCGGATTTATATGACCGCCCGTGCCGCCTGCTACCAACATTATTTTCATCGTCCGTTACTCCTTTTTGCGAGCTGAGCGTGAAACGGAAAGCAACATTCCCATTTCGCACAGCAAAATAAAGACAGAAGTACCTCCTGCCGAGAAAAACGGCAGCGAAATACCCGTATTCGGGATAAAATCACTGACAACCGCTATATTGAGTGCCACCTGAATACCGATTTGGAAGGATATTCCCATAGCGAGAAGCGCTCCGAAACGGTCCTTTGCACGCATTCCGATGTTTATTCCTCTGTAAACGAGCAATGCAAAGATTATTATTATAACAGCCGCGCCCACAAATCCCAGCTCTTCACAGACTATGGAGAAGATAAAGTCGTTCTGCGGCTCGGAAACATACAGATGCTTTTGCTTTGACTGACCGAGCCCCGTGCCGAGAAGTCCGCCTGAGCCTATGGCGTAAAGTGAGTTGTTTATCTGCCAGCGTCCGCCTGCCTCGGTTGGTTTATAATCCTTGTCAAGCCACGCAACGATTCTTTCACCTGCATATTTTTCAAGGATAGACGGATTGGTTACAAGCAGTAATGCCACAATAACGATCATGCCGCCCGCCAAAATAAACCATTTATTTTTGACCTCGCCCAAAAACAGCATCATTATTCCTAAGCCCAACATCAAAATTGTTCCCGAAACATGATTTTCAAGATACACAAGTCCCGAAAAAACAATAATGAGAATTCCGTAGCCGATAACAGTCAAAAAGGATTTATAGATGACTATTTTGCCGTTGGTTATTTCACTTATCTTTTTAAATACTCCCAAATCGCTTGGGATTTTACCCGTCACCTTTTTATAATCCTTCTCAAGCAGATACGCTAAAATCAAAATAAGTCCGATTTTGGCGATCTCTGACGGCTGGAAGGTTGTAAAGCCAAGATCTATCCAACGGTGAAATCCCTGTTTATATTCGGGGAGCACCAAAACTAAGCCTAAAAGTCCGAGAGAAACTACCACGCCGATTATCGCAAAAAGTCTGAAATATTCATACCGAATTCGTGATATGACGTACATTCCCGCAAGTCCCAATAACACGAACATAAGCTGTTTGCGGAAAATGTTCGTGCTGTCACCGCCTCTGTGATAATAACTGTAAGTATAACTGGCGGAAAACAGCATTATAAGCCCTATTGTCACAATAGTAACGAGCAGAAGGAAAAACGGTACATCCATACTTCCCCTCGCCAGAAGCATGCTACCCAGACCTTTTTTCTTTTTTGCAGTCGCCATTTTCTCACCCGCCTTAAAAAACTAAATTGGAATTATCTGTAAGTTCCGTACCAAAGCACCGCAAGACCTATCGCACATCCGAGAATGTTGATAAGAGAAAACACGGTAACTATTTTTCTCTCTTTCCATCCGCACATCTCAAAATGATGGTGAATGGGAGCCATTTTAAATATTCTTTTTCCGTGTGTAGCTTTGAAATATCCGATCTGAAGCACGTCGGACATCGCCTCTATAACATAAATTATACCGAAAAGCACAAGGATAAGCGGGCAATCAATGGCGTAGGCAAGAGCTGCCACCATACCGCCCAAAAACATTGACCCGGTGTCGCCCATTATTACCTTTGAGGGGTAATAATTCCAAATGAGATAGCCGAGGCATCCGCCTGCAAGAGCCGCCGCCAAAATGCTTATACCGAAAAATCTGTTCATAAGCGCCGCTATCACGAATGCAATGGCGGTGACAGAGGTAACGCTTGCGCAAAGTCCGTCGATGCCGTCAGTAAAGTTTACAGCGTTGACCGTGCCGTATATTACACAAATGCCGAATATCCAGAAGAACCATTTAAGGTCGACGGCGCCCACAAAGGGTATTTTCATAAAGGTGCAGCCGTTAAAATAGAGAGCGGCAAGGTAACCTATCATTATCAAAAGCTGAGCTACGGTTTTTTGCATTACCGTAAGACCCAAGTTGCGTTTTTTTACTACCTTGATATAATCATCCGCAAATCCGACAAGTCCAAAGCCGAGAGCCATAATTACGCCGCCCACGAGTTTCACTTTAAGCTGATTCGGAATGATATGCTCACTCGAGAAAAGCTCACCGCCCAAAAGATGATCGGTCAGAAGCACACATACGACTGATACAACTGTGCTTATGATAAACATAAGACCGCCCATTATGGGTGTGCCCTGCTTTGATTTATGCCATATAGGACCGATGTCCAATATAGTTTGCCCGAATTTGAGCTTTCTAAGCCACGGAATAAGCGCAAATCCCAATAAAAAGGCTATCACAAAGCTTAAAACCGCTGCCGCTCCCAGTGCTGCATATACATTCATTGTTTTTCCTCCTCTAAGGACTTAGGGTTGAGAAAGCCTACCCCTATACGTCCCATTCGGCATAAATTTTGCCGAAAACATTTTCAAGCTGCATACCGCGGCTCGCTTTAAAGAGCACGGTATCGCCGCTTTTTAATTCCTGTATTAGAGCGTATGCTAATTTTTCACTGTCGGTGAATTCAAAAACGCGTTCAAGACCCGATTTTTTCGCGCTGTCCGCCATATATTTTGAATTTTCACCGAAAGTATAAAGCATATCGATTCGGCACTGTGCCGCATACTCGCCCACCGCTCTGTGAGCCGTCTCGCTGTAGCTGCCCAGCTCCAGCATATCGCCGAGGACGGCGATTTTTCTGCCCTTTGCCACTTTGCAAAGGGAGTTAAGTCCTGCACGCTGTGAATCGGGGCTTGCGTTGTAGCAATCCTCAATAAAGGTTATATTATTGACCTCTTTTATTCTTTGGCGCATTCCCGACGGAGTGTATCCTGCCAGTCCTGCAGCGGCTTCCTCGGGTGAAACGCCGTATTCAGTGCCGACTGCAAAAGCCGCAAGTGCATCGTATACGTTATGAATTCCCACAGTGGGGATAACGATTTTTTGCCGTATATTGCCGCGAACGGCAGTAAACTCGGTAGTTAAGCCATTTTCGGTAATATTCTCTGCAAAAACATCACAGTTCTTATTATCAATTCCGAAAAATACAATTTTAAAATCTTCATTTTTTACTGTTGAGAGCTTATCGTTATCGCCATTTAGGAATAGCGGTGCTCCCTTTTTAAGTCCGTTGGTTATTTCCAGCTTGGCTTTTAATATTCCGTCACGGGAGCCGAGATTTTCAATATGCGAAACGCCTACGTTGGTGATTATTGCACAATCGGGTTTTGCTGAGAGCGATAGAGCGGATATTTCCCCCGCGGCGCTCATACCCATTTCTATTACCGCACATTCGAAGGTACCGTCAAGTCGGAAAATCGTTTTAGGCATTCCTATTTCATTATTAAGATTGCCCTCCGTTTTGAGCGTTTTATATCTTCTGCCCATAACGCAGGCGGTCATTTCCTTGGTGGTGGTTTTGCCCACACTGCCCGTAAGTCCGATGACCTTTAAATTTGGGAATGTACTTCTGTAATAAGACGCCAAATCTAAAAACGCTTGTTTTGTATCGTCTACGTAGAGTACGGGGGCATCACAATCGACCTTTTTATGGCACACAAGCGCTCCGACACCTTTTTTTGCCACATCGTGCGCAAAATCGTGACCGTCAAACCGCTCGCCTTTTATGGCAAAAAACAGTGTGTTTTCGTCCACATCGCGGCTATCAATAGAAATGCGGGTAATGATTTTATCGCAGCACGTGGTCGTATTTAACGCGTATGCAATTTTTTTAAGCGAAAGCTCCATAAAGACCGCCTACTTAACAAATTCCTTTATAATTTCACGCTCGTCAAAGGGGCGTTTTTCGTGCCCGATTATCTGATACGTTTCGTGTCCTTTGCCCGCAAGCAGTACAAGATCGCCTGCCCGCGCTTTTTTTAATGCAAAGCCTATTGCCTCGCGGCGGTTTTCAATGACCGCCAATTTGGCCTTTGATTTATTTATTCCCGAAAGAATGTCGTTGATTATGAGTATAGGGTTTTCCGTACGCGGATTATCGCTGGTGATTATCGCAATATCGGAAAATTTACCCGCTATCTCGCCCATTGTGCTGCGCTTTGTTCTGTCGCGGTCCCCTCCGCAGCCGAACACGGTTATAATTCGTCCCGTTGTCAGTTCACGCACACAGTTAAGTATATTTTGTAATCCGTCGGGCGTGTGGGCATAATCGATAACCACCGTGAAATCGCGGGGTACCTCTACAATCTCTGCCCTGCCCTTTACGGGTTTAATATTTTTAAATGCGTTCGATATATCGTCAAGCTCAAAGCCCAGCTTTAAGCACACCGCCGCCGCACAAAGTGAATTGTAAACGGTGAAACGTCCGAGAAGTTTAAGGGACATACGGCTTATGCAGTCTATACCGACGAATTCATATTTAACTCCCCATGTGCCGCATTCGGCGTTTTTCGCCGTGTAATCCGCGCTGTCAAGCTTTGCGGAACAGGTTATGAGCGGACATTTTATTCTATCCAGCACAGAAGCGCTATTTTCATCGTCCATATTGACTATCGCCGTATCGGAAATATCAAAAAGTGACAGCTTGGCGTTTATGTATTCCTCCATACTGCCGTGATAATCAAGGTGATCGGGGGTTATATTCGTAAGCACTGCCGCCGCAAAATGCAGACCGTAGACTCTCTCTTGACTGAGTGCCTGTGAGGAAACCTCCATCACACAGTATTTGCATCCGCTGTCAACCATTTCGCGAAACAGCCGCTGAAGCTCCATCGGCTCGGGAGTTGTAAGCACGGACGTTTTTCCGCCTTCACCCGTATCGTTTTCCACAGTGCCGATCAGTCCGCATTTAACAGACATACTCAGAAGTGCACTTTTTATAAAGTAAGCTGTTGAGGTTTTGCCGTTCGTTCCCGTTATGCCGATAAGCTGAAGTTTTTCGGCAGGTCTGCCGTAAAAATTAGCGGCTATCAGCGAATAAGCCTTTCGCGTATTCTCCACCACAATTTGACGGGAGAGCTTTAAGTCTCGCTCGGTTACCACTGCGGCGGCACCCTTCTCCAGTGCTTTTGCCGCCATACCGTGTCCGTCAAAGCGGTCTCCGTCAATACATATAAACAATGCGTTATTTAAATTATCCTCAAATTTATCCGTTACTCTTTCAATTTCCACATCTTCAAACGCACAGAGCGTTTCGACCTCTCGTAGAAGTGCAGAAAGTTTCATTAAATTTTACCTCACTAATCGGATACGTTGACATCCGATTTAAAATACACCGTTATAATAGTACCCTGTTCGGCGGGAGTTCCCTCTTGAATGCTTTGATTGTATGAATGCACCTCTCCGCCGCTTTGCGTGGTACCCGATATTTTTATATTAAAGCCTGCGTTCACCGCTGCACGGTTTGCCTCAGACATTGTCAGCCCTATAAGCTTGGGAACGGTTGCGGTCTGCCTTGCGGCATTCTCCTCAGTATACACAACTATTATTCCGCCCTTGGGCATTGGCTGATTTGCCGACGGCATTTGCGAGATGACAGTTTCGCCGCCGCCTACAACCTTGACGGTAAAGCCGCTTGCCTTTGATTTGACAGTGCTTGAGTCTTCTCCAATAAGGTTCGGCGCAGTCACTGTGGTGCTTGCCATCTCTTCATCGCTGTACTGCGGGTCAACATTTAAATATGCCAATATATTCTCAAAAATTCTTCCCGCTATGGGAGCTGCCACGGCACCGCCCGTTGTAACGCCTTGCGGCTCGTCGACGGCTATAAGGACTGCTATACGCGGATCGTTTGACGGCGCAAAACCTGCAAAGGATGCTATATCTTGACCCTTGACCGTAAGCTTTTCACTCGTCCCTGTTTTGCCTGAGATATGATATCCGGCAACATAAGCATTTTTAGCCGTACCCGAAATAACGACCTCTTCCATATAACCGGCTACAAGGGAGGCGGTTTTTTCGGAAATTACCTGTCTTCTGACTATGGGTTTTGTTTCGGAAACGATATTGCCGTTTTCGTCAAGCACCTTTGCGACTATGTACGGGGTCATCAGCTTTCCGCCGTTGCCGATGGATGCCACAGCAGTGATCATCTGTATGGGCGTTGCCTGGAAGGTCTGACCGAATGATGCGGAGGAAAGCTCCGCGATACCTAAATGATCCACATCATAATACGTTCTGCCTGCAACGGGCGCCGCCTCAGACGGAAGATCTATGCCTGTTTTCTCAGTAAATCCGAAGGCTTCAAAATATTTGAAGAACGTTTCCTTGCCCATACGCTGACCCATGGTTATAAAGAACGTGTTGCAGGAATTAGGAAGTGCCTGCGCTACGGTTTGCGTGCCGTGGGCGGTATTGTGGAAGCAGTGCTGGAAGTAGTTTGCGACCTGAATCTGACCTGTGCATGTATACTGGGTTTGAGGCGTCATTACGCCCTCCTCAAGTGCAGCAGCGGCGACAAAAACCTTGAAAACGGAGCCCGGCTCATACGAGTCGCTTACCGTTCTGTTTCGCCACTGGGCAAACTGAGCTTCCTGCTTGACACTGCTTTTTTCAGTTTCGTCCTCTATTTTTTCAAGCTCCTCCAAAACTTTGTTGGAGGAAATGGTGTACGGACTGTTTAAATCGTAATCGGGCTTTGTGGACATTCCGAGGATCGCGCCGGTTTTAACGTCCATTACTATTCCGTAAGCATATTTTGCATCGGTTTCCTCGATAGCCTGAGCAAGCTGCTGCTCAAGATAATACTGAATTACCTCGTTGACGGTCAGCACAAGGCTGTAACCCTGCCGGGCATCAAATGTAGTCTCATAATCATTCGGCATTGCGCCTGCAAGAGCATTCTTAGCGGTGATTATTCTTCCCGCTTGACCTGTAAGCTCTGTATTATATTTAAGCTCCAATCCGGCACGGCCTGTATCCTCAGAGCCTGTAAAGCCCACGACCGTGGAGGCAAAGCTGCCCAGCGGATAATAGCGCTTGGTGTCGGGATCTATTCCGACTATCGTGCTGAGCTTTTGATCCTTATGCCCTGAAATAAACTCCGACAGCTTTTCTTTTTGGGCGTTGTCGATTTGCCCGATTATTTTTTCATATCCGCTTTCTTTTCTGTCCACCTTTTTCTCAACCGTTTCACGGTCAAGCCCAAACATTTCGGTAAAACAGTCTATAAGCAGTGTTTTTTGCTCATCGGTTGTGATCTTGGAAGGGTTTATATAAACGAGCCACGCGGATGCGCTTTGGGCAATGACCTTCATATTGGAATCGTAAATCGTTCCTCTGTGAGCATTTATCACGGTGTCGCTTAACTGATTACGCTCCGCTTTAAGTCTGTATTCCTCACCGTGTATTATTTGGATCCAAAAAAGATTGCCGATGAGCAGGAGCAGAAAAACGCAAAAACCTGCGAACGCAATATGCGAACGCAGTGACATTCTTTTTGTCGGTCTTTTGTTCATTTTTCTCCTTCTCTCTGTAAAATACGAGATAAAACAACGAGAGTCAAGAAATCTCAACTCTCCTTGCTTTCATTTAACAATATATTACTCGCCGCTGTCATTTATTACAGCAGATGCATCTGTTTTCTTACCGTCCGCAACAACAACGGAATCACCGTCGGAACGGTCGACATAGACCACCTGATAATCCTGTATCTTCACCATGCCGAGTACATTCGCGGCGTAATCCTCTACCTTGTCAATAGACACTACCGAATTCAACTCGTTCGTAAGCTTTATAGCATCATCGTTTAAAAGCTTTATCTCGTTTTCAACGGCGCTGATATCACGGTTTATCTCGTCAAGCTGAACGCGGCTGTAAATCGCAAAAGCAAAAACAGCAAACAGTGCCAGTGCTATAACGGTTATTTTGAACAGCTTTACAGCATCGGCACGTGACTGTGCGCGAAGCTGTGATGCGGATTTTTTAGGTTTTTCCACGAGCCTTATTTGAGGCCTGTTTTGTGACTGAGGCTCGTATTTCGGCGCTGTGCTCGTTTTAGATGCTGTTTTCGGCTCAAAGCGCTCAAAATTATATGCGTTATACTGTGCCATTATCTTCCCTTCCTTTTAAACTCACTTTATTTTTTCGATCGTGCGCAGTCTTGCACTGCGGCTTCGGTTATTGCTGTCAAGCTCTGACTGTGCGGCGGATATTCCCCTGTTTATCAGTCTGCCGCGCGGAGTTTTTCCGCAAACACAAACGGGAAAATCCTTCGGGCAGGTACATCCCGATGCAAATTCGCGGAATTTTTCTTTGACCGTTCTGTCCTCCAGGGAATGAAACGTTATTATCGAAAGTCTTCCGCCGGGTCTAAGGCAGTCAAACATATCGGACACGGCTTCACTGAGTGTTGAAAGCTCGTCGTTGACCTCAATGCGTATTGCCTGAAAGGTTTTTCTTGCTGGGTGAGAGTCCCGTCTGTATTTTGCCGGTACGGAGTTTTTTACTATCTCGGCAAGCTCAAGAGTGGTCTCTACCGCCTTTTTTTCTCTTGATCTAACGATATTTTTCGCTATATTTCCTGCAAATCGCTCTTCTCCGTAACGACTGATGACAGTGAAAAGCTCTTTTTCGGAATATCCGTTCACCACATCAAAGGCACTTTTCCCCGATTTGCTCATTCGCATATCAAGCGGAGCATCCTTGTGGAAAGAAAATCCCCTTTCGGGGTTGTCCAGCTGAAAAGAGCTGACGCCGAGATCTGCCAAAATACCGTCCGCTTTTTCTTCGCCCAATATCTTTTTTATATTGCTAAAATTATCGTTGACGATTTTTACGTTTGAGTTTTTACCTACACGCTCGGTTATTACCTCAATAGCGTCGGGATCGCGGTCAATCGCTATAAGTCTGCCGACATTCAGCCTTTCAAGTATTGCCCTTGAATGTCCCGCTCCGCCGCAGGTACAGTCCACGTAAAGACCGTCGGGTTTTATAGCTAACGAATCTATGGTTTCATTAAACAGTACGGATATATGTGAAAATTCCATAAACTTCACCGTTAGAAAATGTACGTTCCCATATCGGCGATCTGCTCAATGGTGATAGTGGACTCTTGGAAGCTTTCGGCTGCCCAAATTTCGATTCTTTGACCTGTTCCCGCTATTACGGCATCCTTTGTAAGCCCGGCGTGCTCAACTTGGTCGGCAGAGAGAGTCACCCTGCCCTGCTTGTCCGGAGAGACGTCCACTGCTTGGCTGAAAAAGGAGCGTTGGATCATTCGGTTAGGTGTATTTATGAACTGCTGGCTGATTTTTTCAAAGGTCTCTTTATCATAAACATAAAGACATTTTTCGGGACCTTTGAAAATGATAAACTCCTCGCCCAAAAGCTCACGGTATTTTGCAGGAATGAAAAGACGGTTCTTCGCGTCAAGCGTATGATAATAAGTATTGTTATATGTCACCGTTTTTCACTCCTTTCACACCAAAACGGAAAAATTATGGAATTATGAGCTAAAAATCCACCACTTTAATGAATTTTTATGGTTTTTTAACCCATTTTGCTCCACTACGCAATTATTATATATACTTTTTTCCCCGATTGCAATAGTTTTTCGGAAATTTAATAAATAATTTTGCGGATAAAAAATAAGACCTGACGGTCAGCCCTTTTAGACTGACTCGCAGGTCTTGATTTTATTGAAATTTGTCTGTTTATTTTACTCCCTTGTGCTCTTTGATAAGGTCGTTTCTGATTTTCCAAAGCTTTTGTGACATATCCACATAATAAGTATGCGGATTTTCAAATCGCTTTACCTCCTCCCACAGATTATCGATCTGCTCAGAGCAATATTCGCGAATATCCGAAAGCGAAGGCTCACTGTAAACACATTCGCCGTTTTTGAACACGGGCACGAGAAGTCTGCGCGCAACAAAGTCCTCGACGTCTTTTCGCTTCCACGTAAAATCGGGGTCAAATAAGGTGTACGGCTTTGATTCGTCGATAGTTTCGTCCTCGAGAGTGAGCACATCAGCTATCGCTTTGCCTGTTTCTCTGTCGAAAAGGCGATAAAGCATTTTGGAATGAGGCGTAGTTATTTTACTGACATTTTCGGAAAGATTTATTTTGGGGATGACCTCTCCGTCCTTTTCAACGGCGCATAGCTTATATACTCCGCTGAACAGCGGGGATGATGCAGAGTTAATGAGCCTTTCACCCACCACGAAGCAGTCAACCTTTGCCCCCTGTGAGAGCATATCGTTGATAATATATTCATCCAAAGAATTTGACGCGGTTATTCCGCAATCGGGATAGCCTGCCTCATCAAGCATTTTTCTCACTCTTTTGGATAGATACGTTATATCGCCGGAGTCAATACGCACGCTGACAGGGCGCTTGCCCATAGGCAGTAAAACATCGTTAAAGGCTTTTATGGCATTCGGCACGCCGGAACGGAGAGTATCGTATGTGTCGATTACAAGCGTACAGTCATCCGGATACTGTCTTGCGTACTCGCAAAATGCCTCATATTCGGAATCGAACATCTGAACCCAACTATGGATCATTGTATTTATTACGGGAACACCGAACTGTTTACCTTGTGAAACGCCTGAGGTTCCTACACATCCGCCGATATATGCTGCACGGGAGCCGAAAAATGCGCCGTCAAAGCTTAATGCACGGCGAGTGCCGAATTCCGCAACGGCAGTACCCTTTGCCGCACGGACAAGTCTGTTCGCTTTTGTGGCAATAAGGCTTTGTTGGTTCATACAGATAAGCAGAACTGTTTCAAGAAGCTGTGCCTGAATGATTGGGCCGCGCACTTTTACGACAGGCTCATTTGGGAATATGGGAGTGCCCTCAGGCACCGACCATATATCGCAGGAAAATCTGAAATCACGAAGATAGTCAATAAATTCCTTTGAAAAACCCTTTTGCGAAAGGTATTCAAGATCCTGTGTATCAAAACGCATATTTTTAATGTATTCAATTATCTGCGACAGTCCTGCAAAAACGGCAAAACCGCCTTTGTCGGGCACTTTTCTGAAAAACAGGTCAAAATAAGCTACCTCGTCCGCCTTTCCGCTTTTGAAAAGACCGTTCGCTATCGTCAGCTCGTAAAGTTCGGTCATAAACGACAAGTTTCTGCCGAGAGATGTTTTTTCCATTATTCTCACCCCTATACTCTGTTAATATTGTAACAAATAGTAGGTTAAAAGTCTATAAAAATATTGAAGATATGAGCGAAGCAATTAAATAAAATCATATGCAAAAGGGGCGGACAACAAACCATGCCCTTTTTATTTATGATAAAGCCTTACCGATATCCCCCCTGCTCCGCAGATGATGCTTTGCCGTCAATACAATCTGAAAATTTGTCGATTAGTGAAAAAAGTTTAAAAAAAGCACTTGACTTAAATCCAATGATGTGATATTATAATCAAGCGCCAAACGCTGGTGTAGCTCAGTTGGTAGAGCAGCTGATTTGTAATCAGCAGGTCGGG
>JAFLUM010000007.1 GCA_022508805.1 Oscillospiraceae bacterium
TATGCCAGTTGTTGCGGCATCCCGGCTCAAAGGTCACATTGAAGCAGGGAGCCTGAGTCTCGGACACCTGTGCAAGATAGCTTTGCCCCGTGAAAAACTGACCGAAAGGATTAGCCTCGCCAATGGGGAGGAATATCTCCTGCTGGAATCTCTCTTTGTCGGTTGGGGCAGGTTCGTCCTCTGTCCATACCTCTTTAGCCATATTGAATACCGACCATGCCATGGGCCATCCGGCATAGAAACCTGCATGGGTGATTATCGCGGCGATCTCCTTTTTGGTGACGCCGTGTTTCTTTGCGGTCTGCAGGTGATATTTCAGCGAGCTGTCTGCCAAACCCCGACCCATAAATACCGAAATCACGATGATACTGCGGGTTTTCAAATCGATGTCGGGATTGTTCCAGTTCTCCCCGAACAGGATATCGTCATTGAAATGCGCAAATTCCGGCGCAAATTTGCCGAGACTGTCTCTTCCTGCCGTTTGAACGATTTTTTTATCCATTTTATTTTCCTCCTGAATAATCATTTGCAATTCTTATTTTTTAAATTATGTTTTAGTCTTTTGAAAAGTTACCTGAACACTGCCATTTCCAAGTGCCGCTGCAAGACCGTTCGCATCGTCAATGTGACCGAGAGATGTGTAGCTGTATGAGGTGGAAAAGCTCTCATAAAACAGTACAAGGCAATTGTTGCCGTACAGCATAATATCCCCTGCCTTAATTTCGGACGGTATGCTTGCGTTTGTCGGCAGGTCGGTATCAAGATAATAATACTTTTCATTGCCATTCAGCTCGCTCATATTCAGCGTCAAAGGCAGCATATCCGCCAAAGCGCTTGCCGCAGCGTTATCATACAAAGTTGCGGAAAAGGTTTTATTCTCAATTACGATTTCGATTTTTAACATATTCGATTCCTCCTCACTAATAGGTGTTTCCTGTTGTTCGCTTGTATTGGGCTGCGAGGACGGTTCTTCTGTGATGTCGCGGTTATTGGTCGGGCTGTTTCCGCATCCGAACAAGTTCATCAGTAAGCATATCATTACAAGAAAAATAAGAAATTTTTTCATAAAAGCACCCTTTGCTCATTTATAATTATATTCTACCACAGCAAGACGGTAAATAGCAAATACCTCGCCGAATAAAATTCCGTTTTCGGTTAAACTTGCTGTTTATCAAAAAAGCATCAATTTGTCGTTGTCATTTTTCAATATTTTCGCCTTCGTTCATAAAAATTCGGTAGAATATAGCGAGAAAATGTGATAGAATATAATCAATCTATATGATGACGGAAAGGGCAAAGTAAAATGAGCAATATAGAAGAACAAAAAGAACTGATATGTGATATTTGCCATAAAATGTGGCAGCTTGGCTGGGTTGCGGCAAATGACGGTAACGTGAGCGTAAAACTCAGCGACGGTACGATTCTTGCAACACCTACGGGTATGAGCAAGTCTTTTATCACCCCCGAAAAGCTTATCCGTATTGACCGTGAGGGCAATGTACTTGAGGCGGCAGAGGGATTGCGTCCGTCAAGTGAAATAAAAATGCATCTGCGCTGCTACGATAAGCGTGACGACGTAATGAGCGTTATTCATGCACATCCGCCGGGAGCAACAGGCTTTGCCGTGGCTCACAAGGCGATGGATATGTACAATATGATCGAGGATGTTGCCGTTATGGGAGCGGTTCCGCTCACGCCTTACGGAACGCCTTCAACAACAGAAGTACCCGATGCTATTGAGCCGTATCTTGAAGAGCACGACGTTATGCTTCTTGAAAATCACGGTGCGCTCGCTGTTGGCAGTGACGTTGTGACTGCATTTTACAGAATGGAGAGCCTTGAGCTTTGGGCAAAAATCACCATCAACGCAGTTATCCTCGGCGGAAGCTACGATATAAGCAGAGAAAACATCCAAAAGCTTATAGACCTCAGGGGCTATTATCGGGTTACGGGCAAACACCCGGGATATAAGACATTTAACCCAGACGATAATCTTCTTCACAAAAAAGATTAAGGAGGCGGCAAAATGTTAAAAGGAATCTCCCCTCTCATTTCACCTGAATTATTAAAGGCTCTTTGCGAAATGGGGCACGGTGATGAGCTGGTTATTGCAGACGGCAATTTTCCCTCGGAAAGTGTAGGTAAAAATGCCATTGTTGTTCGTGCCGACGGTCACGGCACTGCCGAAATATTAGATGCCGTATTAAAACTGATTCCGCTTGATACATATACCGAAAAGCCTGTGGCTCTTATGGAAGTGGTTAAGGGTGACAGCTGTCCTACCCCTGAAATCTGGAAAACTTATGAAAAGCTGCTGGAGAAATATGAACCCGAGCATCACGGTATAGAAATGACGGAGCGTTTTGCTTTTTATGAGAGAGCCAAAAATGCTTATCTCATTATCGCAACGGGTGAAACTGCAATTTATGCAAATGTTCTGCTGAAAAAAGGAGTTGTGACACCGTGAGTACAGTTCTTGCATTCGATTTCGGCGCCTCAACAGGCAGAGCAATCAAGGCTGAATATGACGGAAAAGCCCTAAAATACAATGAAATACACAGATTTGAAAATGTACCGACATATGAGGGCAACCGTCTCTGCTGGGATTTCCCCTATCTTTTGGGTGAGGTAAAAAAGGCGATCGATATGTGCGGTGACGTTGATTCTCTTGCTTTTGATACATGGGGTGTTGACTACGGACTCCTCGATGAAAATGACGGGCTTATCGGTCTGCCGACACACTACCGTGACACCCGTACAGACGGTATTCCTCACAGGATATTTGAAAAAATTTCGCCATTTGATTTGTATAAATCATCCGGCAATCAGATTATGCCTATCAACACACTTTTTCAGCTTGCCACCGAGGAAAAGAAAAATGCAAAAGCACTTCTTTTTATGCCTGACCTCTTCGTTTGGTCGCTTTGCGGTGACAAATCCGCTGAAAAGACGATCGCATCTACCTCGCAAATGTATGATTTTGAAAATGGTGATTGGAATACCCGTATAGCCGAGCTTTCGGGTATGGACTCAAGTATTCTTCAAAGGCTTGTAAACAGTGGAGTAGTTGTAGGTGAATACAAGGGTATCAAGGTTATTAAAGTAGCAGGTCACGATACACAGTGTGCGGTTGCCGCTATGCCTGCCGACAGTAAGAGCAGTTCGGCATTCCTTTCATGCGGTACGTGGTCCCTTATCGGCTGCGAATGTGACAATGCTGTTCTTACCGAAAAAAGTATGACTGACGAGCTTTCAAATGAGCTTGGAGCAAACGGCAAAGTAAATTATCTTAAAAACATCAGCGGTCTTTGGCTGATTCAAGAAATTCGCAGGAATTTCAGGGCAATTGGTAAGGACTATTCATTTAACGATATGGAACAGCTTGCAAGAGCGGAAGAACCGTTTATTTCCTTTATTGACCCCGATGCACCTGAATTTGCCGCGGTAGGCTCTATGCCCGAAAAAATTCGTGAGTTTTGCAAAAAAACGAATCAGCCGATTCCGACAAGTGACGGCGCTTTGGTGCGCTGTATTTATGAAAGTCTTGCAATGAAATATAAATTTGCCATAAATCAGATTTCTGAGAATACGGGAAAGGTGTTTGATGTTCTTCACCTTTTAGGCGGCGGCACAAAGGACGGATTTTTGTGTCAAATGACGGCAAACAGCCTCGGTATTCCCGTTATTGCAGGACCGACTGAGGCAACGGCTCTGGGTAATATTTTATTACAGCTTATTGCGCTGGGTGATATTAAAGATATTGATGAGGGCAGAGCACTTATCAGAAAGCAGGAAAGTGTTATGGAATACTCCCCTGCCGATATTAGCAGTTGGGAAAAAGCATATAAAAAATATATCACTGTATTAAAGGAGAGGTAAAAATTATGAACTATCCAAAGATTGGTATTCGACCGGCTATCGACGGACGTTGGGGCGGAGTAAGAGAAAGTCTGGAGACACAAACTATGGGTATGGCTCAGGCGGCTAAAGAGCTTATTGAGTCAACACTTCGTTATCCTGACGGAACACCCGTTCAGTGTATTGTCAGCAATACCACAATAGGCGGCGGTGCTGAGGCTGCAAAGTGTGCCGAACAGTTTGCAACTGAAAATGTGGTTGCAACTCTTACCGTTACACCCTGTTGGTGCTACGGTTCTGAAACCTTTGATATGGACTCACAGACGATCAAGGCAGTATGGGGCTTTAACGGCACGGAGCGTCCCGGCGCTGTTTATCTTGCGGCAGTTATGGCGGCGCACGCTCAAAAGGGTATTCCTGCTTTTTCTATCTACGGACACGACGTTCAGGATATGACAGACACAACAGTTCCAAAGGATGTGGCTGAAAAGATATTGCGCTTTGCGAAAGCATCCGTTGCAGTAGGCTGGATGAAAAATAAGGCATACGTTAACCTCGGCGGTGTAGCAATGGGTATTGCAGGCTCATACTGCAATGCGGATATGTTCCAAAAATATTTCGGCATCCGTGCCGAGTGGGTCGATATGACTGAAATCGTCCGCAGAATCACTCTTGAAATATATGACCACGATGAATATGACAAGGCGCTCAAGTGGGTTAAAGAAAACTGCAAAGAAGGCTTTGACTTAAACGAAGGCAAGGAACTGCCTGAAATCATAAGAAAATCAAAGGTTGTCCCTGCCGATAAGGACTGGGAATTTGTCACAAAAATGACTATGGTTATGCGTGACATTATCTACGGCAACAAAAAACTTGATGAAATGGGATGGCACGAAGAGGCACTCGGTAAAAATGCTGTTGCAGGCGGCTTCCAAGGACAGCGCAACTGGACTGACTGGCTGCCTAACGCAGATTTTACCGAAGCTATTATGGCATCAACCTTTGACTGGAACGGCGCAAAAATGCCTACACCCTTTGCAACGGAGAACGACACTCTCAACGGCGTTTCAATGATGCTCGGAACACTCGTTTCACATTCGGCACCCTGTTTTCACGATGTACGCACCTATTGGAGTCCCGATGCCTGTGAGCGTGTAACGGGTGTTCGTCCCGACGGTCTTGCTAAGTACGGCTTTATTCACCTTATTAATTCAGGCGCTACGGCTCTTGACGGCAGTGGCGCTGCTAAAAATGAGAACGGCGAGGGCTGTATGAAACCGTTCTGGGAAATGACCGACGAAGATATCAAAGCCTGTCTTGATGCTACGGACTGGTGCAGGGCAAACTATGAATACTTCCGCGGCGGCGGATATTCAAGCCATTTCCGTTGCCGTGCTCAAATGCCTGTTACAATGCTCAGAGTAAATGTTGTTGACGGCATCGGTCCTGTTATGCAGATTGCAGAGGGTTACACCGTCCATCTTCCCGATGAAATTCACACTACGATCGACAAGAGAACCGACCCATCTTGGCCGACAACGTGGTTTGTTCCCCGTCTGACAGGCGAGGGTGCATTCAGCGATGTCTACAGCGTTATGGCTAACTGGGGTGCAAATCACGGTGTTACCGTATACGGTCACGTGGGTGCTGATTTGATAACCCTTGCATCAATGCTGCGTATTCCTGTTAATATGCATAATGTTCCTAAAGAAATGATTTTCCGTCCGCACGCATGGGCTTCATTCGGCACAGAGGATACGCAGTCCGCAGACTTCCGTGCCTGTCAGAATTACGGTCCGCTCTATAAATAAAAGGCATACAAAACAAATAAAAATCCGGAGAGGGTTTAGTCCTTCTCTCCGGATTTTTTTGTTACTATACCGTTGCTCTTTCCTGAGCATTCGGTGATATAATTTGCTGAAAATAGGCAAAGCTGTCATTATATATTGATAATACAAAGGATACTACCATAAAAAATATTTCAACAACGATAGCCTTTGTTATATAGTTCCAGTTTTCAAAGGGCAACCATACAAACACAGTTGAAATAAGTACAATAGCAAATGGGCATATTTTCAAAAACGGAAGAAATTTTCCGCCCTTCATTTTATGATTATCGTAATACCAACCTCTGAAAATTCCAAGCGGTATGCCTATAATATTTGCAACTATAAGCATTATCCACAGGTCCAGCGGTTTCAGTCCGATACTTTCACCTACAAGAAAGTTTGCCGCATCAAGCCCTATATTACCGGCAAGTGTTGTGGTCCAGTGCACACCGAATCCGGCAAGTCCGAGAGAAACAACTTCTTTGTACGGAACATAGTTGCCTTTAGCAGGGCTATTTCGGTACCTTTTTACAGTTGTGATAGTATTACCTATCTTTTGTTTTGCATTAGGCATAAATAATTCCCCTTACTTTCATGATATAACATAGAATTATACATAAGAAAAGCAGTAAATAAATAATAAACATTTAAATTTTAACAGTGAAATATATAAACTAAAAATCCTGCCGACAAATACCGACAGGATTTTATCTTTGGCAAAGAACCATAATTTTGATACAAATGAACCGCCTTTTCCGTAAGGGGGTTCAAAACGGTCAAGGGGGTTCACTTTTCCCTCGCATGGGGTTCAAAACAGAAACAGAGTTCCAAGTTCACCAAATTACCAATCTTTGAGGACATCCTTTTTCGAGGCGCGGTCTCTTATCCTTATGTCAATGGCATCGGCATTGAATCGAGAAATGTAATAAAACTGTCCGCTTTTTAAGTGCGGAGTACCATAATTAGACAACGCTATCGCTAATCCCAAACGCTGTGCTTCACCAAATAATGGTTTCATTCCAATTGTTTGAAAACTATACCCATGATCATAGTCCGTAAAGCCAGTGTTGGTTAAGCAACCATAAGGCTGTAATCCACGAGTGAAGAGCGGATCGAGAATCTCTGTATGCGAATTTAAAACAATATTTTTGAAGTTATCAGCCTCTTGAAGCGTTCTTTTATCAAATACAGTTGCAATAACAACTTGATTATCCCTGTTTTTTTGCACAATACTTTTTGAGTATTCTTCTGACACAATCACGGTGTATGTAGTGGAATACCATTCATAGACCGTATGATATGGTTCGACTTTTTCGGGCAACGGAGTTGTAATCGTTGTATTTTTGACATAAGAAATCCCTTTAGGTAGTTTTGACAACAACCGTTCAGCTTCTGTGCATTTTTCACTTGAATCGACGTATGAATCAACACACGTCCAACGATACGAAAAAAAGATTTTTTTTGCAGTATATTTCTTTGTCCATGAAATTGGCGATAATACTACCATCTCAAATGCAGATGCATTGTTAATGTGGCAGTTTAAGTTTACTTGTTCGAGTAGTTGTTCATAAGAAATCATTTCAAAATTCCTCTATGTATTTGTACAATTTCAGTTTTTACTGAAAATTTGTTTTTTATTATAACATGTAAAATGTAAAATTTCAATATATATGCACACTATTCCTTGTTCGCATAGCCTGTCATTTAACGATTATCATATAAAATCAACGATTACCCATAAGTTCAACGATCGCCCCCATAAATTCAACGGTTACTGTTCTTTCAACGATTACCCGCTTGTAAACTGCCGGAAATGAGGCTGAAAACAGATGCGTTTTGTACTAACTTCGGTAAGTCGGGCATAAGCGCACAACACCCAATACTGCAAAAAGCCTTGTTTTCAAGCCTTTTCAGGCAAAAAAGTAAGAATCCTAACTTCGATACGCATTGTATCAAAATTAGGGTTCTTATTTGGCGGGGTCAGAAGGGCCTGAATCCTCAGATTATAAGTGCGCACCTTTGAGGAAGAAATCGGATTATCTCAATAAGTGTTTCAATATCGGATCACTTCACTACCAAGAGGAAATCACTTGATAACTTGGAGTATTTTTGCTATAATTATATGAAAATATTATCCACTGAGGTAGAAGCTGCCGAGTTTGACCGTTTGATATCTCTGTGAGATTAAGGAATTTATCCTTGGGACATATAGTAATTTTGCTGTGCGTCTCTTTGGTCATCAAAAGGATAAACTATGTTTTCGATAAGATTGGCAGATCATATTTTCAATATTGACAACAAGTATGCTTATGTTCAGAAAATGTACAAAGCGTATACAAGCAATGAAGCTTTGGAAGCATTAATTTCTGTAACGGAAACAGCACATTTAAAGATGAAACGATGAAGAAGATAAAAAAGAACCTCCCTGCCATTTTTTGGATCAGCCGCGTGGTGGGAAAATCAAAACTGAATATCGGTATCCTGCTGATCATCCGATCGGTTGGCAGTCTCTGCGGCGTATTCTATGCGTTCCTTTTGCGAGGGATCGTTAATGCGGCTGTGGACGGACAAAAAGACGCTTTTTTTACGGCTGTTTTCTATTTTACGGGACTGGTCGTATTTCAGATGATCCTATCGGCAATCGGACGGTTTTTGGGTGCATATACGCAAAGCACCGTGAACAATCAATTTAAAAAACGGTTGTTTTCAGCGCTGATGACAAGGGATTACGCCTCGGTAACGCAGGTTCATTCCGGCGAATGGATGAACCGCCTGACCTCGGATACATCGATCGTTGCAAGCAACGCGACGTCGCTTCTTCCCGGTATTATATCCACGGTAGTGAGAATAATCGGTGCGGTGATCGCCGTTCTCTGGCTGGAGCCAAGACTTTTGTATCTTCTCATTCCGGGCGGTCTGATCCTGGCGTTTTTTGCGACCGTATTCCGCAAGGTCTTGAAAAATATGCACAAGAGGATTCTTGAAGCATATGGGCGACTGCGGGTATTTTTAGCGGAACAGCTGGGGAGCCTGATGATCGTGCGGACCTTTGCGCAGGAGCAGCAGACCGCGGACAAAGCCGCAGACCTGATGGCGGAGCATAAAGCCGCCATAATGAAACACAGCAATTTTTCAAACATATGCAGTATCGGATTTGGAATAGCCATGAACGGCTTTTTTGTGCTGGGGACGGTATATTGCGGTTACGGCATACTGACCAAAAGTATCAGCTACGGTGATATGACGGCTGTTTTACAGCTCGCTTCACAGCTCCTGTCTCCTTTAACCGGCATCACCGGATTTTTACCCGCTTATTATGCTATGCTCGCCAGCTCGGAACGCCTGATGGAAGCGGAAGGATTTGGCGAGGAGAATGAGGATAAAATTCCTGAAAAAGACCTGAAAACATTCTATACGGAACGCTTTCAAGGCTTGAAATTTAAAAACGCAGACTTTACATATCGACCGCCGGTGCAGACAGACGGCGACACGACCCCCATGCCGACGGTGCTGTCAAGCTTTGATCTGGAAATAAAAAAAGGCGAATACGTGGCGTTTACAGGTCGGTCCGGGTGCGGAAAAAGCACTGTGTTAAAGCTTATGCTGTGTCTGTATCCTCTTGATGCGGGCGAGCGCTGTTTAGAGACCGCTGACGGAAGTGTACCTTTGACCTCCGCATGGCGCGGGCTGTTTGCCTATGTTCCGCAGGGAAATCAGCTTCTTTCGGGAAGCATTCGGGAAATCATTGCGTTTGGGGATAAAGAGCGGATGCTGCAGGAAGAAAAGCTGCACCGCGCGCTTGATATCGCCTGTGCCGAGGAATTCGTGTCAAAGCTTGAGGACGGACTGGATACACAGCTCGGCGAGCGGGGCGCAGGTCTTTCGGAAGGGCAGATGCAGCGCATCGCCATTGCAAGGGCGGTATTCTCCGATCATCCCATCTTATTACTTGACGAAGCCACCGGCTCCCTTGACGAAGCAACAGAGCGCAGATTGCTTGATAATCTGAGAACGATGACCGATAAAACCGTGGTCATTGTCACGCACAGACCTGCCGTGCTGAAAATATGTGACAAGCAGATCGATTTCGGAAAGGGATAACGCAAGTAATGAAAATAATTATTCCTGCGTCGTAAAAATCCGTGCAGATACTCGGGAAACAAAAAAGACGGGAGGGCGTTACCTACCGTCTGTTCAAATATGCAGTACAGGTCCCCGCGAAGGAATGGCTGCTGCTTTACGACCCATTAACGCCGGAGCTGCTCCTGCTCTCGCCCGAGGAATCGAACGAGCTTATCGCCAAGTGGTTCTCGGTACGACGGAAGCAGGATGACATGAAAATCCCCGACCGACTCCGCGCCACAGACGCTTTCGGAGCGCGTAGAAACAGTGAAGATAAGAACGCCAAAGAGTCGTGTAACACGAGCCGAAAGCGCCGAAAATCACCGGGGATGCCACGGAAAAAGGTCAAAATCAGCCACCAGCTTTTGATGCCGAACCTTTTGGAATCTAAAGCAATTTAAACCTTAAACAGCCCGTCTGTCAGAATAGAAATCCCAATAGCAATACAAATGAATGTCATAAGGTCATCCGGTCTGATCAGGACGATCGACCCCAAAACAAGCAGCATTATGCCGAATTCCAGGTCAAACTGAAAGGCCGATCGGAACAAATCTCTTGAAAAATATCCGACGAGTTTTACAATACCGAATACGATCATTGCGATTCCCATGGATACACCGATCATTGATATGGAAATATCCGGCAGTGCAATGAACAAAACGCCGATGATACAAAGAAATACCGACATCATGATGTATCCGATTTTTGCAATTCGTATGGGTGCTACAGAACGCATTTTCATAATCCTAACCTCCTCGTTTATTTTCTATTATCATAGTACCGACTTTTTATTATGAATACAGACATTAAAACTCCCTGTGTCTGAAAATCAGGCACGGGGCTTTTTCTGTCCGTACGCAAACAAGATCAAGGCATTTATACTAAAGTTGAAAAAACGAAATTTGCAGTAAAAATCATTGAAGGAAATGTTAATTTATGTTAGAATAATTACAAATAGGCATCTCGCCTTTGAGATTATTGGACCGTTTCAGCGGTCGACATATTTTGCACATCTTTTTTACGTACAATATGATAAAGTGTTTACATATAAATTGAATTCTGAAAAGGAGAAAGCCTTATGGAAATACAATTACAAGAACTCATTAATCAGATCAAAAACGACGGTGTGGCAGCTGCAGAGACCGAAGCAAGGTCCATTGTCGATGCCGCAAAGTCCGAAGCGGACAAACTCGTTGCCGATGCGCAGGCACAGGCAGATAAGATTTTGGCTGATGCTAAGGTCGAAAATGAACGAATGGTGAAATCGAGCGAGGATGCGATCCGTCAGGCAGGACGTAATCTGCTTATATCCTTTAGGGAAAGTGTAGCAAGAGAGCTTAAATCTATCGTAGGTGAAAATGTAAAGTCGGTATATTCCTCTGAGTCTTTAGCACAGTTGATCATAAATGTTGTTGAATCCTGGGCGAACAGACCGGATGCAGAAGAAATAACAGTCATTTTGAACAGCGATGATTTAAAGGTTCTTGAAAACACCTTGCTTACAGCTCTTAAAGATAGAATGTTAAAGGGACTTACACTGAAAGCAAACGATAATTTTGACGGGGGCTTCCGCATTACCGCGGGTGACAGCGGAGCCTATTACGATTACTCTGCCGAGGCTGTTGTAGATATGCTGTCAAATTATCTCAGTCCCAAGGTCGCCGAGCTTTTGAAAGAGGCAGAAAAAGAGGCAGAATAATTATGGCTGAATATTATTTAATTTCACAGTTGCCGTCTTTAGACGGAATCGGTGAGAATATGCCGCTCCCCATTACAGAAGATCGGTTTTTAGAGCTGTGCAACCGCTTTTTAGGAAAAAAAGCACGGAACGAAATGAAAAACCTGACTCTCTTGCCGCCGAAAAGTTGTGAATATTCAGGTTCGGCATTGCTTAAAGCTTGGAACGAAAGCGAAAGAAATCTGCGGCTTGCTCTCGGTAAGGTCCGAGCCGAGAAGATGAAAAAGCCATTTGATGCAGAAAATCGGGTTCTGCCTATAGAGTATACTAAGGTGGCAAGCACGGCAATAGAAATGGATAATCCGATGGAAGCGGAGAAATTTCTTAACCGTTACCGTTTGGAGCTTTTGGAAACGCTCAGACCGACGGATAACTTTTCGGAGGATTTTGTCTTTTATTATGGGCTTAAGCTGAAGCTGATACTGCGCATAAGGCAGTTCGATGCGGATGCAGGAAAAGCCGCATACAAAAATATTTACAACTCCATTTTAAACGGAGATAGGTTGGAGGCTATGTGATGACCGAAAATACAGGAAAGGTTGTAAGCATTAACGGAAACCTGGTGTCGGTTGAATTTGACGGCAGTGTTTCTATGAATGAAATATGCTTTGTTAAAGTAGCTGATACTGCGCTAAAAAGCGAGGTTATCCGTATACGGGGCAACATTGCGCAAATACAGGTTTACGAAATGACCGATGGCATAAAGTGCGGAGATGAGGTCGAATTTACGGGAGATATGCTGTCTGCGGAGCTCGGTCCGGGTCTTCTCGGTCAGATATACGACGGACTTCAGAACCCGTTGCCGGTATTGGCTCAGCAGGCGGGTTGGTTTTTGGAACGCGGAATTTATGCAGACGGACTGGATGTCGGGAAAAAGTGGGAATTCACCCCGACTAGTAAGGTCGGTGACACCCTGCGCGCAGGCGAATATATCGGAACGGTTCCCGAAGGTCCGTTTACGCACAAAATCTTTATTCCCTTTTATCTGCTTGGAAGCTATACATTAAAATCAATTGCAGAAAAAGGCAAATATACGGTAAAAGAAACCGTTGCGGTCATAACTGATGAACGCGGTCGGGACATCTCTGTATCCATGTCATTTAAGTGGCCTGTTAAGCGTGCTGTAAAATGTTACAGCGAAAGATTGGCCCCGATAGAAACAATGGAAACGAAGGTGCGCCTTATTGACTCTTTCTTTCCCGTGGCGAAAGGCGGCACCTATTGCACTCCCGGACCCTTCGGCGCAGGTAAAACCGTATTACAGCATACCACTTCAAAATATGCCGATGTGGATATCGTAATAATTGCCGCCTGCGGAGAGCGTGCGGGAGAGGTTGTGGAAACATTAACCGAGTTTCCGGAGCTTACAGATCCCAAAACAGGCCGTTCTCTTATGGAACGCACCATTATTATCTGTAATACCTCGTCTATGCCGGTTGCGTCCCGTGAGGCATCGGTTTACACTTCGGTAACACTTGCCGAATATTACCGTCAGATGGGACTGAATGTTCTGCTTTTGGCAGACTCAACATCCCGTTGGGCGCAGGCTCTCAGAGAAATGTCCGGCAGACTTGAAGAGATCCCCGGCGAAGAGGCCTTCCCCGCCTACCTGGAATCCTATATTGCGGCATTTTATGAAAGAGCAGGCTACGTTCGTTTGCCTGACGGAAGCACGGGATCTGTTACCATCGGCGGTACGGTCTCCCCTGCCGGCGGAAACTTTGAAGAACCGGTAACGCAAGCTACCTTAAAGGTCGTCGGCGCCTTCCATGGCTTGTCACGTGAACGCTCGGACGCAAGAAAGTATCCTGCGATCGACCCGCTTATTTCCTGGTCCAAATATAAAAGTGTTATTGACGGTAAAAAATCAGAATTTTGCAAAAACATTCTCCGTCACGGAGATGAAATCGGTTCGATGATGAAGGTTGTCGGTGAAGACGGCACTACTCTTTCCGATTATATAATCTATTTGAAAGCAGAAATGCTGGATGCGGTATATCTGCAGCAAAACTCTTTTGATTTAGTTGATGCAAACTGCGGTACTTTGCGGCAACGGTATGTTACGGATAAGCTTATCCGTATTTTGGGCAGTGATTATACAATAGATAAGAAAGATGATGCCCGCGGTTTCTTTAACCGTATGCGTCAGAAGTTTATCGATTGGAATTACACAGAATTCGAAAGCGATGATTTCAAAAGGGCTGAGTCCGAAATCGATACACTCTACAAAGAAGGCAACGGTAAGCTCGGAAGCGTCGCAGAGCGCTTATTAAAGGACGGTGAGTGAGTATGAATAAAGTTTATAACCGAATTGAATCTATCACCGGCAATGTTATTACCGTACGGGCCCGGGGCGTTCAATACAAAGAATTGGCTCAAATAAATACACGCTTCGGTAAATCACTTGCACAGGTTAATAAAATCGAAGGTGATATTGTTTCCCTGCAGGTGTTCGCGGGCGGTCAGGGCGTTTCCACGGGAGATGAAGTCCGCTTTTTGGGTCACGAAATGCGGGTGTCCTTTAGTGAAGACCTATTGGGTCGCATATTTAACGGCTCAGGTGAACCGAGAGATAAAGGTCCGGCACTTACAGAGAATATGAAATCCATCGGCGGACCTTCAGTTAATCCTACCAAACGTATTCTCGCCAACCGAATGATGAGAACAAACATCCCTATGATCGATATGTTTAATACGTTGGTCGTTTCGCAGAAGCTGCCGATCTTCTCGATTTCGGGAGAACCGTATAATCAGCTTCTCGCCCGTATTGCCATGCAGGCGGGCGCCGATGTGATCGTGCTCGGCGGTATGGGACTTAAATATGATGATTTTCTCTATTTTAAGGATGAGCTTTCAAAGGGCGGGGCGCTCAGTAAGACGGTTATGTTTATTCACACCGCTTCCGATCCTACGGTTGAGTGCATGATGATCCCCGATATGGTATTGGCTGTTGCAGAGCAGTTCGCTTTGCAGAATAAGGATGTATTGGTTCTTCTCACTGATATGACCAACTTCGCCGATGCCATGAAGGAGATAGCGATTACGCAGGAACAGGTACCTTCCAACCGCGGATATCCGGGTGACCTTTATTCTCAGCTTGCAGCCCGTTACGAAAAAGCTGTTGACTTTGCAGATTCAGGCTCGGTTACCGTTTTAGCTGTTACCACCATGCCGGGCGATGACGTAACGCATCCTGTCCCGGATAATACCGGATATATCACAGAAGGGCAGTATTATCTTAAAGGCGGTCGAATTGAACCCTTTGGCTCACTTTCCCGACTGAAACAAAATGTAAACGGTAAAACACGAAGAGACCATAGAGCGCTTATGGATGCTATGATCCGTTTGTACTCCTCATATAAGGAAACTCTTGAAAAGAAAAGCATGGGCTTTTCTATGAGTGGGTGGGATGAAAAGCTGCTGAAGTACGGTGTGCTTTTCGAGAACAAGCTTATGGACCTGTCGGTTAATCTGCCGCTTGAAGAGGCTCTTGATTTAGGCTGGGAGATTTTAGCCGATTGCTTTAGTAAAGATGAAACCGGAATCAAGTCAGACCTTACTGATGAATTTTGGCCCGTGAGGTAAGGAGGACTGTAATTTTGGCAAAAATCAAGCTAACCAAAAATGAGTTAAAGGTACAAAAGGACGCACTTAAAATGTACCGGAGATATTTGCCTACACTGACTCTTAAAAAGCAACAGCTCCAAGCGGAAATTCGTACTATCGAAGCCAAAGCGAGATCAGTAAGAAAAGAAAAAGAAGATCTTGAAAAAGGCTTTAGAGATTGGATCGCTGTTTTCAGCGAAAAAGATGCTTTTCCCGAAGGGATAATTACCGTAAGCAATATTCGCAAAGGAATCGGTAATATTGCAGGCGTTACAATTCCGACCTTTGACGGAGCGGATTTCTCCAGAGGCGATTATGATCTGTATGAAACTCCCCTTTGGGTGGATATCGCTGCAAATCATATGGAGAGGGCAATGCTGCTTGATCTGGAGGCGGAAGTGTTGGATGAGCAGGTCAGACTTTTAGAGGCAGAGCTTCTTGCAACATCTCAAAGAGTCAACCTGTTTGAAAAGGTTAAAATCCCTGAGGCAGAGGAAAATATCAGAAAAATATCGATATATTTGGCAGACCAACAGGTCAGTGCCGTAGTGCGTTCTAAAATATCAAAACGCAAGATAGCCCTTCGTAATGCTGAGGTTTCCGAAAGGCAGGTTTATTCGCCATGATCGTGCCTATGAAAAAAGTATCTCTCATAATCATGGGAGACAAAAAAGCAGAAACACTTAAAGAACTCCGCAAATTGGGAATTGTTCATATTGAAATAACCGAAGGCTCAGGTGAAAGACTCGGCGAACTGAAAGAAGAGATATCCCTACTTGAAAACGCGGTTTTCACCGTAGGGAAAAATAAAAAAGCGGAAGAAAAGGATATAAATGCTTCCCAAGCGCTGTCTGTTGCAAGAGAAATTATTTCTCTTGCCGAGGAAAAAAAGGCGTGTCACTCAGAACGAATTGCCCTTAATGCAGAGCTTGATCGGCTGAAAAGCTGGGGTGAGCTTGACCCGCACAGCATCACTGACTTAGCTTCAAAGGGCATTGATATTTCATTTTATGAGATGCCGAAAGCCGAATACGAAGGTTTGAGTGACGGTGTAAGAACTGTGAGGTTGGATTCAAATAAATCCTCCGTTAAATTCTTGTTGCTCAAATCTGATCTTGATAGCGAAGATGAGACTGCCCAAGCCTTGCGCAATTACCGATTGGAGTTGCCGCAGCTTTCTACCGCTGAAACGGCAAAAAAAATTGACGAGCTCAACTCCCGTATTAAAACAATAGACGAACAAATTACTTCCTATGCAGGCTATGCCGAGAGCATGAAAAAGGCAATAAAGTCACTTAAAAAGGAAGTCGAATTTGAAGTTTACGCTACGGGTATGGGGAATGAAAACCTATCAACCGATGAGAACAAAGCAGTTTCTGTGGCATATTTCAAAGGATATATTGAGGCAGAGAATCTTGACAAACTGCAACAGACAGCCAAGAAAAATTCCTGGGGACTTCTTGTGGAGGATCCGTGTGAGGAAGATAATGTTCCTACCAAGCTGAAAAATAATAAGTTTGTCAGTCTTATCTATCCGTTGACCGACTTTTTGGGTACTGTCCCCGGATATTTTGAGTATGACATTTCCGGTTGGTTTTTAGTATTTATACTCATATTTTTTGGAATTATCTTCGGGGACGGCGGCTACGGACTGCTGACATGTACTGTTGCGGCTGTACTGATTATAAAATCGGTTGTTTCAAAAAAGACGATCTCACCCGCCGTTTTGCTTATAGGGCTTTTCGGATTGTCGACGGTACTGTTCGGAACTCTTACCTGCACATGGTTTGGGCTTTCTCCCGAGCAGCTGCCGCATTGGCTCAAGAGTTTATCGATACCTGTAATTTCAAATGTTTATGCCGACAGGATCTGGCATCCGTTCTGGACAGAGGGCGAAATAGGGCTTACGACCGCGCAAAATTTACAGATATTTTGTTTTTCGTTGGCTCTTATACAGTTGACAGTAGCGCATATAAAGTGTTCCGTGAGAAATAAAAGCTCGGTTAAAATGCTCGGTGATATAGGCTCAATATTACAGCTTTTGGGAATTTATTATTTAGTACTTAGCCTTGTAGTAAACTCTGAGGTGTTCAGTTTCGGGCTTACAATAGGCGGTATTCCCATCGGTACGGTCGCTATCGCTTTAATAGGAATAGGCTTCTGTTTGAGCTTTGTGTTTTCAAACTACGAAGGAAGTATTGTGAAGTCTATACTTTCAAGTCTTACCAACATCGTTTCGGTTTTGCTTGGCGTAGTCAATGTGTTTTCAGACATAGTTTCGTATATACGCCTTTGGGCTGTGGGTCTTGCGGGCGCCGCAATATCCTCAACCGTAAACGAGCTTGCGGGACCGTTGTTCGGAAACTTTCTGTTTATGATAGTCGCCATCGTTATTTTAGTGTTTGGTCACGGACTTAATATGATATTAAATATTCTGTCTGTTATCGTTCACGGAATCAGGCTGAACACATTGGAATTTTCATCACATTTAAATATGTCCTGGAGCGGACATAAATTCAAGCCTTTCAATGAAGAAATTGATTATAAAGGAGAATTATTATGAACTTAGGATCATTAGGAACAGCGTTAGTTATGGGAATTGCCGCAATCGGTTCAGCAATCGGTATCGGCATTGCAGGCCAGGCATCAATTGGCTCGTGGAAGAAGTGCTATATGAATAATAAAGCGGCTCCTTTCATCCTTACCGTTTTTGCCGGTGCTCCCCTTACACAGACAATTTACGGTTTTCTTTTGATGCAACAGATGAAGGCATCGGCTGCTGATCCCGCATTTTTGCTTGGTCTCGGAATCGCCTCCGGTGTGGCTATGGCATTATCGGCTGTTTTCCAAGGTAAGGCAGGCGCTGCCGGTGCGGATGCATTAGCTGAAACCGGAAAGGGCTTCTCTCAGTACATCACCGTTGTCGGACTTTGCGAAACCGTTGCATTGTTCGCACTTGTTTTCAGCATGGTGGCATTGGGATAAATTCAAAAAAATTGAAACACCTATTGAAATCCGAACTTCCGTGGTTTGGACAACAATAGGTGTTTTGTTATTTATCTCTTAATATATAAGAATGCATTAAATTTCTTCGGCGTTCTTTTTTGCTTCCTCGGCAAGTCTTGCGGCCTCTTGGGCTTCTGCTTCAGCTTTTCTCGCTTCTTCCTCAGCCTTTTCAATGTCACGTCTGATTTTTTCTTCTTTTTCGGCTTCCTTTTCAGCCTTTTCTGCCTCTTTTTTAGCCCTCTCGGCTTCCTTTTTAGCTTTTTCCTCGGCTTCTTTCTTAGCCTTTTCAGCTTCTTTCCTTAATTTTTCAGCTTCTCTTTTAGCTTTTTCTTCGGCTTCTTTTTCGGCTTTTTCAGCCTCTTTCTTTAATCTTTCGGCTTCCTTTTTAGCCTTTTCTTCAGCTTCTTTTTCGGCCCTCTCAGCTTCTCTTTTAGCCTTTTCTTCGGCCTCTTTTTCGGCCTTTTCAGCCTCTTTCTTTAATCTTTCAGCTTCCCTTTTGGCTTTTTCGGCTTTTTGAAGCTTTTTCTGGGCTTCACGCTCAGCCTTTTTCGCCTTTTCCTCGGCCTCCTTGCGAAGCTTCTCTCTTTCCTTAGATTCAGCAAATTTAGCTTCACGTTCCTGACGTTCTATCTTGATTTCTTCCATATCAAGATCATCTGTACCGCCGTCACGCCAGGTGTGTATGATTTCGGGCTCTTCAAATATCTCGTCAAGTTTCTTGATAAACGGAACAATTTCTCCGAAGTCAAGGGCTCTGTGGTCAAAGGCTATGCAAAGCGGCATTACCTGGCGGATAGCGATCTCCTTTTCGCCTGCCTCGTTTACGATAACAACGGGCTTATCCTGAACTGCGCCCAGAGCAATAGCGCAAACCTGAGGCGGAACTATCTCAAGCAGGCAGGTTGCTCCCCTTTGCTGACGGTAGGTAGAGCCTATATTTGAAACGGTTATGGTTCCCTGCTCAATATCGTGCTTTGTGAGCCTGTCTGTCTCGGGTATAGCCTCATAAGCCTTCTTTGCCTTGCCCGAAAGAGTTTTCACCTTGTGCTTGCCCGTTTTTGAGCCTATCAGACGGTAGATAGTCTGCTTGATCTTGCCTTGCTTTAACGCTGTAAGGGTGTTGTCAAGGGAAACGTCGAACATTACCTCGTTTAAGTCCGTATTTTTAACTCTTCGGTTTACATCGGCAATATAGTCTACCATTTGATCAAGGGTTTTGCTTTCAAAATTATGGAGGTTAATGGTCATCATCTCACCGTTTGGCAAAACCATAGGCATAGATATGTTAATATCCTCAAATGTGTGAATTTCGCCTCTTACAAGCTTTCGGTCGAAATTGATATATGCGTTCATTGCAGGGTCAGCCTTCAGACCCTCAACAATGATTTTTAGCATAAGGGTGTTGAGGGTGACTTTATCCTCGGGAGCACAGTTTTCGTTAAGACGCTTATATTCAATCATAAATTCGGTAACGTCGGGCTCGTAGTTGTATGTCACGTGTGGGATAGTTTCCCAGCTTTCAGCCGTCATATTGGCTACGATTTTTCTTTGAATACCGAAGTGAGTAGTTCCGGTCTTTTTTAAGCCGTTTTTATTTTTTGCCATTATAAAGTCCTCCTTTATATAGGGTACAAAGCGTTACGGTAAAATTCGTCCGTCTTTGCCGGTATGCCGAAAGGCAAAGGGACACAAAATGCTTGCATTTATTTTACCACAAAACAATGCCTAATGGAAATACAATTTTGCAAAATTTATAAATCATACAGAAATTTTTTTGATTTTGTTAACGTCACAAAGCTGTCGCATACATTGAAACTGTTTTACATTTTTATTTTAAAAGGTTGTGCATTATCTGCACAACCTTTATTTTGGCTTATAAATATTTTTCAATTTCTTTCATACATTTATAATCTTCGCGCACCTCTATGTTTTTTTTGTTTTCAATCAGCGAGAAACTATATTCGCTGAAAGCTTCATAATATTTTACACAGGTGTCCCATTCCTCTTTTTGTGAAGGAGTAAGAGTGCTTTCTGAAATTCCGTAATTCTCCTGTATATATCTGCCGAAATATTCGGTAAACTTCCTCTGACCGTAAATATTTAAATGATCAAAATTGTAAAAATCCGTGTTAACGTCAAGACCTGTGTCATCAAAATTTCTTTCAAAGTTGATGTAGTCATACCCGTATTCAGCAATAATATCGCCGATCGTATTGCCTCTGTAAAATCTTGTAAGTGATTTTTGAGTAACTATATGAGGAAATCTTACAAAAACAATATTATCTATGTTTTCGGATTTACAGTATTCAAGACACTCTCTGAGGTATTGCTCCGCTTTTTCGTTTAAATCATTTCTTTTATCATTGTCTTTCAAGCTGCTGTTATAAACTTTTCCCTTTTCCTTATATATAACCGCCTTGCATTTTGCACCTTTCAGATAATTATATCCCCTCACGGTACTCTGTATAATTGATAAATTCCATTTAAGGCCTTTCGGGAAATCGTTCCATACAGAATGGTACTTTATAATCGGCAGATAATATTCAAGCTGATTTTCGGTTACACATTCTGAGATAAACTCAACCTTATCGGAATCAAGAGGAATATTATCAACATAATTTCTGAAATTTGCCTCTTTTTCAAGATCCTCATCTTTGATGTAAAGCGCTCCGTTTACCTCAACCACTATGAGCTTCGGATGCTGTTCTTTTATTGCAGATTTTATTTGTGTTTTAAAATTCTGAACTATATTCGACTGTGTAGAAATAGGATAGCTTGTAAAGCCGAATTTTTCATACGCATAGCAGGAAGAAAAGTCTGCATAAATCTCGCTGGCACCTATCAAAACCACATCAACAGAATCCTTATCCTCCAGATAAAATCCTTTTATACGTTCTCTGTTATGGTCAGCGTGACAAAGTACATATTCTTGAAGTACTCCCACACATAATACAACGGCAAGCAAAAGCGACATTATTTTGATTGCCCGTATAATATAAATTTTCATTTTCATATGAATACTCCTCAAAACTGCATATACACGAAATCGGACGCATTATATCCTGAGCCGTAAATGCCGAATACCACAAGTATCATTATGCCGACAAATATTACAAGCCATCTTAAAATGAAAGGCTTTTCATCAAGCATCTCTCGGACCGTTGTTTTGTCATGACGTTCCTGAATAACGCTGATTATGAATATTAACACTGCTCCTGCAAGAACAAGCAAATAGTCCTTTTTGCCGAGCCCCAGCTCACTTATCTGTGCCCAGCCTGCGGAAAGGCTTTGGTTTGTAAAAAACAGCACAAAGGTATGCATTGCCTGCTTAAAGGACGGAGCAACGTCAAACACATAGCCCACAAGGACGACTAAAAATGTTCTTATGATCTGAAAAACAGTATAAGGTACAGTCTTTGGGTCAATGCGCAATTTGTTATGACACCATTCAAATACGGGCTTCAAAAGGACAGACAGCATTATAATGCCGCCGTTCCAAACGCCAAAGCCTACATATTTCCAGTTTGCACCGTGCCATATACCCACAATGAAGAACACGATAAACGATGCAACGCCTGTAGGCAGAACCTTTGCGATATGTGTGCCTGCTGCCGTTGAACCGAATTTTGAGTTTTTGATTTTTTTACTTGTATTGATAAACAGTGAGGACATTGCAAGCGGATAGAACAAATAGTTCTTGAACCAGTTGCCGAGGGAAATATGCCATCTGCGCCAGTATTCATTGATATCCTTTGAAAAATACGGGCGTTTGAAGTTTTCCATCATATCTATGCCGAATATCTGTGCGACGCCTCTTGCAATATCAATGCCTCCTGAGAAATCAGCATAAAGCTGAAGGGCATAAAGCAAAATTGTAAATGTAAGTGCCGTTCCGCCGTAGCTGTTATAATCCGCTGTGACGGTATTGATCGCAATTACCGCACGGTCGGCAATAAACATTTTCTTTATAAGTCCCCATAAAATAAGCTCCGCACCGTGCTTAAAGCGTGTAAAATCAAAGCTGTGAGGCTCGTACAGCTGATGTGCAAGAGAATCGTAAATGCCTATAGGACCCTGTACAATTTGCGGGAAAAACGATACAAACAGCGCAAGCTTAAAAGGATTCCGCTGTGCAGGCGTTTTTCCCCTGTAAACATCTACAATGTATCCCATTGACTGGAAGGTATAGAATGAGATGCCGAGAGGCAGTAATAAATGCAAAGTCGGTGCTGAAAAGCCAATGCCAAAGGCTCCGAAAATGTCATTAAGACTGCCTGCAAAAAAGTTATAATATTTCAAAAAGGCAAGAAGTCCGAAATTGAGCACAAGTGCCGATGACATAACAAGCCTTTTTCTTGTTTTAATTTTCTCTTTGTATTCTTTCTTTTGTTCCCTGCTCCATTCTGCTTTATGCAGCTTAATATTCTCCTTTGAACGTACAGAAATTTTTTCTACCCATAAAGCAATAAGATATGTACTTAGCGTTGTAAACAGTATAAAAACTACATATTTATATCCCGCAAAAAGATAAAATATATAACTTGCCGCAAGCAACACTGTCCACTTTTGTCTTTTAATTGGGAACAGAAAGTATACAAGCATTGTCGCAGTGACAAAAATCAAAAAGTTTAATGATGTATAACTCACAAAATCCCCTCCCCAGTTAAAACTAAGGCGTATTAAATCGGTCAGTATAAATGAGATCGCGAAGGATTTCTAAACCTTCTGCTTTTGAATAAAGTGAAATAGCAGGTAATTCACGGCTTAAAAACACTGCCATGCCTTCCATTGCGGAATACGCCCCCGTGCGGCAGAATACAAGAGTATCTCCGATTTTAAGCGAATCAAATTCGGCATTTTTCGCAAGAATGTCCGCAGTTGTGCACAGGCTTCCGCATAATGTCCACTTTTCTGTACCGATCCCCGTATTTTTATTATCTTTTATATGAATGATCTTGGGTATCTGCATACCCTGAATTTGCCCGTCATATTTAAGCTGGTTAAGCCCTCCGTCGAGGATGGCATAGTTGATCTCGCAGTTGGTTTTAACGTCCATCACCCTTGTAAGATAATAGCCGCAGGGTGCCGCAAAGAACCTGCCCATTTCAACAGTCAGTTCAAATTTTTCTGCAACCTCCCTGATTTTTTCGGAAACCGCCAAAAGACGTTCCCGTTCAAGCTCATCGGCATTATCCGCAAAATAGTCGACAGCAAGTCCCGTGCCGTATTCAATGCGCCTTGCCTCAAAGCCCGTCTCATTTTTAAGCCTGTCCGCAAAATCGGAAATATAATCGAGCTCTTTTTCGATAACGGCGGGTTTGCGCTTTTGTGTGCCCGTAAAATAATGCAGACCTACAAATTCAATGCCTTTATACTCTTTTCTACGGTTTATGAGGTCAATTACATCCTTCTCATCCATACCGAACTGACTGCCGCCTGTTACTCTGACAAGTACGGGAACGGTTATTCCTCTTTTCAATGCGCTGTTATTTATAAGCTCTGCATGAAGATAGCTTTCGGCAGTGAACGTTCCTACATTATCATCCATAGCGCGCTCAACATCTTCAGCAGTCTTATTTACGCCTGAAAAAATGATTTTTGATGTATCAACACCTGTTTTTTCACAAATTGTAAGCTCTCCGGGACTGCAGACCTCAATTTTATCAAAAATATCCGGAAGCCTTTTTAATAAAAAGGAATTTGCTTTTATAGAAAAACAAATTCCCACTTTGCTTCCAAAACTTTCTTTTACAAGCTCTGCACGTTTTGTAAACTCATCCGTATCAAAAATATACGACGGAGTTTTTACCTCTGAGAGAAGCTTTCTCAAAAGTTCTGTGTTCATATAAAAGCCTCGATTATTCGTCCTGAAGCTGTTCAATAAGATCCAGCATAGCATTTACGGAATTAAAGTTTTCAGGTACAAGATTGTTCGGTTTAATTTCTATATCAAAGGCATCGTTAAGCTCACCAACAAGCGCAACAATGTCAAATGAATCAAGCACTCCGTCTGTAATAAGTGCGGTTTCATTTTCAAAATCCACATCAGGTCTTAATTCGTTTAAAATTTCCATTAATTCGTCCATATTAAATTCTCCTTTTACTTTAATGTTTTATTTTTTTTACATTTTTTACGAAAGCATCATAAAAAATGCTAAACAACTATTTAAAATATGCTTTTAATGCCTGCATATCCTTTTTACCGTTTGGCAAAGTGGGAAGTTGTTCGAGCTGCACCAGTTTTCTCGGCGACATAAAGCCCGGAAGCACTTCTCTGAAATGCAAAACGATTTCTTTTGATGAAGCGCTGCCTGTGTAAAACAGATACAAATGCTCCTTTTCCTTATTATATAAAGCGCAGCAGTCAAAAACACCTTCGACCTGCTTTGCGGTTTCTTCAATTTCATCAAGCTCGATTCGGTGACCCATATGCTTTATCTGACGGTCTTTTCTGCCGTGAAATTCCAGCAGTCCGTCCTTGTTATAGCTTCCCAAATCGCCTGTTTTATAGATAAGCTCACGGTAGTTTTTATTAAGCGGATTTTGTATGAATGTCTCGGCAGTTTTTTCGGGATTACCGTAATATCCGAGAGCCAAAATCGGACCGCTTACACAAATTTCACCGATCTCACCGTTTTTTACGGTTGTGCCGTCCTCATTCAGAAGTGTGACCGTATAGTTATCATACGGCACACCGATGGGCAGCACGGTATCATCTGAAACTTCTTTGTCTACCACGTAATAAGTACAAGATGCGGTAGCTTCAGTGGGACCGTACTGGTTTACATACATAACATCAGGTAAATTCTGTTGCCATACCTTCAGATATTTACAGGGCATCACTGAACCTGAAAAGCATACTTTTTTAAGATACTCCGGCTTTATGACATCAAATGCACCCAGCTTTGCAGGCAGTTCAATTCCCGCAACGCTCCAACATAATGCCGTAACCCTGTTTTTGTTAAGTGTTTCAAAAAGCTTTACAGGCATCGAAAATTCGTTTTTAGGAATTATAACCGTTGTCGCACCTGTTTTTATGGGAAGATAAATGTCACGCACTGCTGCAATATAGTCAAGGGGTGACTGACTTCCGAAAACATCGCTTTCCGTTACCTTAAGAACACTGCACACAGCATCAATATAGCACATTAACGAATGGTGTGAGGTTATAACACCCTTGGGAACTCCTGTTGAACCTGATGTGAAAATCACATAAAGCGGTGAAAGCTCGTTAAGAGCAGCTGTGGCTTTACAAAGAAGCTCTTCATTACACGGAGTATTGATAATATCTTCCATTACAATTATTTTTCCGCTGAAATCAAGCTCTTTTGCAATTTCAAGATGCTCTTTATCAACGATCATACAATCCGCTTTTATTACATCTAAAATCTGATTGAGCCTTGCCTGAGGCATTGAAGCATCCATCGGCGCATAAAAGCAGCCTGCTCTGACAATTCCGAGAAAACAGGCGGGAGTATATATATGACGTCCCGACATAACTATTACAGGACTGTTCGAAGCAAGAAATGCTGCGAGGTAAGAACCGATTGCTTTTGTTATATTGTTGAATTCAGCAAAGCTGATACTCTGCTCTGAATCAGTAAAAATAATCTTCTCGGGATACTGCCGAGCTGTGATATCCAACCAATTTAATACCGACGTTTTCAAGATACAGCCCCCTTGCATTTTTTACAAACAAACTGCATAAACCGTGACGATCAATGATCAAGTTCGTCCGAACTCCTACCGAGATCAACTGTGCTATCTATGACATTACAGTTTGCAAAATATATAATACTACTTTTTTATTGTTTGTCAACAGTATTTTTTTATTTTTTATAAAGTTTAAAAAAATCTTAAATAAGTTTTTTCGTCCGACATACAAAAAGCCCTGAAGCAACGTGGCTTCAAGGCTTTTTCATATACAAATCATTATTCACTTCTTCTGCGCTTACAGTACAGGATCATGCAATACACTGCAGCTATCGTGAGAATCGCGGTACCGGCAGCTAAATAAGATGTTACGCCGATTCCGCCGCTTTCGGGAAGCTCATAGACGGGCGGTTCCCCCTTTAAAACGTTCCTTACGACGATGACCTTACCGCCTGAGCCCTCAGAATCAGAAGAATTTCTGGCACGGTTTATGTCGTTTACAGCGTAAAAGTCAGCATAACCTTCGGCAACATCTTTCTCAACAACAAAGTAGATGTATTCATCGGCGCCTGCCTCAGCAAGCAAATCCTTCAAGTTATATGACCAACCGTTTTCATCGTTCAATGTTATCGTCACGGAAAAGTCCGGATCGATCTCATATCCCTCAGGCAGGTCGGATGCACTCGGTACGATTTTTATCTGCGAGGAGGAGCCGGATTCGGGCTCCGAGGTGTCGTCAGAATCAGTATCCTCTACCTCCTCGGTAGCGGCGACGGTCGTGTCCAAATTTTCATCATCGGTGTAGGTTTCGGCGCTCGCGGTGACAGCTAAGGAAAGCAACAGAGTCACTGTAAGCAGTAGACCAAGTAATTTTTTCATACTGCTTCCTCCTTATCGTAAGTTCAACGTGCCGGTTTCTTCATCTACTACAACGTTTCTGCCCCAGGCACTAAGGATAGCAGCCTCGGCATTGTTCTCCTGAACGGCATCTACGTGAACTTCTATGCGAAATTGTGCACCGTTGTAGGCTGCCTTTTCTTTGCGGCAGGCACTGCTGATAGTCACTTTATCGGCAAACAATGGTGTCTCATCTCCGGAGTTTAAGAGACGGTTGTAATACAAAACAGTACGTTCCGATGTACTGGCATTTGTATCTATTATCCAAGCACTGTCAAGATTGGTAAGGTGCAAATCAATATACGACGAATCCAGATCTAATAGCTTCGCATTATCCGGATCTTTTGCGAATTTATCCGGATCGACCCAGTATTTATAAACGGAGACTCGGACATACTGGTTGATTGATCCGCTGTTGCGGACATTTAATTCCTCTTGATAGGTTTTTCCTAAGGCAAGCTGCTCGCCTTTAGGAATCATATTGCTGAGAAGAACTCCGGGAATATTTGCATCCCATTTGCCGTCGTCGACGGAGCCGTAGTCACGCCAGGAAACTCTTTCGCCGTTTTCCAGCAGGGAGACGCCGATATCAAACATTTGTACCCGGGAGTTATATGTCTCGAAGATATACATCGCCGCACTGGCCGCACCGATAGTGGCACACAGTATCAGCACTACCACCATAATGAATGCTGCAAGGTTTGTTCTCGGAGAAAGAAGAATATTTTTCAGTTTTTTCATCTTTTTATTCTCCTTCCAGCGTCGAATTCCAATCGGCATAAGGGTTACCGTTCTCGTCATATGCTACCGGGGTGGTTTCGTAGATAACTACCACATTGAAGTGATCGCCTATATCCACATCAGCGGGAATGTCTTCAATTCTGACCCGCAGCTCAGTCGTATTCTCGCCGCCATTGAGGATCCTGTCGTAGTACCAATATCCGTCTTCACCCGCGGTCCAGTCATCGCCGGCATAACTCAGAGAATATTCGCTGCCCGAGAAAGCTCTGGCACGGACAAAGACCGGCTGACCGTCGGGATCGTTGGTGATTGTCACACGCTTAGTCCAATCAGAGAACTCCTCCTTAATGTCCTGACCGCCGCCTGTGATAACATAGCCGCCACCCAGATGGAGAGTATATCCGCCTGATGCTTCGGCATAGGTGGTGAAGTAGGCAAGTGCACTGTTTATGGAGGTTGCAAAGATCAGTGCGATCGACAAAACAAACAGAAAAATACTTTTCTTTTTCATCTTCGCTCCCTCCTTTACGAATTATGCGGATTCGGTGTCCACGTCCAACCGTCTGACGTATACTCAAAATGGTTGGTAATTCCGCCGCCACTGTTGATTTTATCGTTGGGTGCGTTGGTGAATTCGACGGAAACAATTTCATCTGCCGTAATCATAGTCGTTTGATTCTTTTCGCTTATCAATCTGTAGCAGACACCCTCATAGACCTCAGTGACTGTGACCTGTGCACCTACAGGAATGTTATCCACCGTCACTTTGTTTGTACCTGCTTGGTTGAATGTGATGGAAACAACATCGCTGTATACGATTTTACCGTCGAATACGGCTTCTATATCGAAAACAAAGGTTGCCGGGGATCCACTAACAAATCCAATCAGATTCTTGACAATCTGCAATGAACCGAGCCTTGTTTGCTGTTCAGCTTTGAGAGTTATGGCGGTATCGTAAATCCAATCACCGCTAATACCTTCTCTTCCGGGAAGGGACAGCAGGATCGGAGCGAAACGGTAGGTATGGGAAGAAGTTGAAGCGATTGTGCTTATGATCTTATTCCCGTCCTTATCTTTACCTTCGGAAACATAGTTCTCTACACCTGCTCCGTGAACAAGAACCAAATACAAGCCTGTACTCAAATTTTTAACAGGAGTTTCGATTGAGACACCGCTAATGGCGGGACTGTCGTTAGCCAAAGCACGGTCAGCTGCCTTTTGAGCCAAATCAGTCCATCCGCTGTTGTCTTGAATGCCGTTCAAAACAAGACCGCTGTAAGCAGGGTAGGGATCACTGTAAGCATAACTGTCATAGGAACTGTCAGCTACTGCATCGGCAACTTTATAGAAATCTGCCACCAAATCTGCTTCCTCTATATCAGCATACTCTGACTTACCGCTGAGATTGACAGTTAAGGTGCACGAACGACCTACATCGACTGCATTGGCAGTGACAGATACCGCTGCGACCATCAGTGCAAATACCGTCAGCAACGCGGTCAGGCGCTTATATATATGTTTCATAGGCACATCCTCCATTCATGTAAAGGGCCTAAGATTTCTTTAAATCGTCCAAAATTTCGTCATAAGACATTTTGGGTTTACGCTTGCGGCTGGCAATCAGCAGGATAACCAGCAGGATAAACAGCAGCGGGATGCCGACGCCGAACATAGCGTAAAAAGTTGGCAGCTTATTGGCCTCGGCCACCACTTTGATGTCACCGTCGGACAAATTTTCAATTCTCACGCCGCGCACCAGCATACGGTGAGTGTTAACTCCGTAGGGAGTGCAGGTGATAAGAGTACAGTAGTCTGCCCCCTCCTCGATCTCCAGATCGTCCACCTCATAGGGGAAAACGATGCGGATCTGATCGACCATATAGGTGACGGTCTGGTCAAAAACCGTGATGGTAAAAACATCACCCTCGCGCATACGGTCCAAATCTGTAAACAGACGGGCGGACGGCAGACCACGGTGACCGGAAAGAGCAGCGTGGGTACTCTCGCCGCCGATCGGCAGTGAGCTCCCCTCCAAATGACCGACCGCCGACTGAAGAACGGACTCCGCAGTCGTGTGGTAGATCGGCAAATTCACGCTGATAGCGGGGATCTGTATGTAGCCCATTATACCGGTGCCGGTGATGTCCAAAATACTTCTGTACTCTGCCATCTCCGCATCGGACAGGGTATGGCTGGTTCCTACTTTAGCAAGGCGCTCATTGTAGGCTCTTGCAGCCTCCAACATCAGCGCACGCTCCTTGACCGTCAAATCCTCCACAGCTTCTGTGTAGCTTGCGATCGCCTGTGTGGCGTGCATACTGTTCCACCAATTACTGAAGGTGGGATACAGCAGGATGCCCGTGCCTACCAAAACCAAAGCAAACAGCAGCAAGGTTGAAAAAAGCCCTCCGTGCTTTTTCTTTTTTGGCTTTTTTACGGGTTCTTCTATCTGCGAACGTGTTTCCTCTGCTTCTGAATATTTTTCCTCATTCATAGGTTGCTCCATGTGAGAAATCGTTGATTCTTTTTGCCAGCGTTTGCCAGACAAAAGCTTTTGTCTGTTGCTCGCCGCACACCACGGGAAGGTGCTGACTTGTGCGGCAACTCCGGAGACGGAAGAAATGCCCGTCCCCGGAGGAAATTTAATTTTGCAGGAAAAATCCTATGTATTTATTAGGATCAGTCTACATTCTTTATGCGACGCTTGGTGATCAGCAGAACACCTGCGACGAGAACCATCAAACCACCGACAATATAGAAGAGTGTGGTGCCGATGCCGCCGGTCTCGGGAAGAGTAGCGCCTGTGTTGTTTTCTACATCAGTAGAAAGTGATTTTCCGACAATCTTGAAGTCTTCAGTTTCAGCAAGAGTCGTTCCGTCTGCAGTATGCTCAGCAGAAACCTCGAAATAGATAGGCTGTGCGAGCTTGTTGTAGCCCTCGGGAGCCTTAGTCTCAGTCAGTCTGTAATAACCGTCGTCAAGACCTGTGAACTGGAACTTATCGCCTGCTGTACCCTCTACCTGATCAACGGCAACCCAAGCACCGGTCTTGCCTTCGTACTCTTCAGAGCCTGCACCCTCAACAAACTTCTCTAATGTGAATTCAGCACCGGTAATCGGAGCTTTGCTGTTAGCATCAACCTTGTTTACGGTTACATCATAGGTGAAAACAACAACCTTCTTCTTCTCGGTTGTGCCTGTGGGCGGCTCGTCGGGCTCATCACCGGGCTCGCCGCTGCCGTCAGATGTGTAGTTGGGGTTGTTGGAGAACTCAAGGTATACTTCGTTGTCCTGACCGGGGTTGTAGATTATTGCAGTATCAAGAAGCTCTGCTGTGTATGTAACAACAACGCCCTTAGTAGCATCATAACCTGCTTTGTCCTTAACGGAGTTGATAACAGAGATAAGATCCTTGATAACAACTTCGAAGGAGCAACCGTCATCAGTATCGGTAACGATTTCATAGCCTGTTGTGATCTCAATACCGCCAACGGTTACTTTGAAATCTTTAGCTGTGCCAAAGGTGTCATCCATCGTATCATGGAATGCATAGTAGTAGGTCTTGTAGCCGGTAGTATCGGGGATAGTACCTGTAAGTCTGAACTCTACATCGTCGCCGATATCGTAGTCAGCGGATTTGCCCCAAGTGCCGTTTGCGCTGTCAACTGAATCGTTGTAATCGAGAACGTCCTTCTCAACATCGGGGTAATCGATCTTGGCAGTAACCTCAACGTCTGTTACAACAGCAAGAATGTAACGGCTGTTTGCGTCGTGAGCGCCGGAAAGCTCGGTTTCGTCAACAACAAGATAGTAACCTGCCGGTAAATCTGCCTTGTAAGTTCCGTTCGGGCTCTCGGTAAGTGCTGTACCGCCGCTTACAAACTTTGCAGCAGTTGCAGCAAAGTCGATCAATGCAGCAGTATCGCAGTTGCCGATATAAGCAGCAAGGGCTGCGGCATCTGCAATTTTAAGAGCAGCAGCAAGTCCGGAACCGTCAACGTCTTTACCGTAAGCGGGATCACCTAAGCTCTTTGATCCTGTTCCGGTAACGGTACCTTTAAGAATCTGATAAGCCTTAAAGGTGTGACCGGTTGAGTCGCTCGTGATCGTGATGCTGTAGCTGTCATCAGCAAATGCCAATACTGCCATGCTAAGCAACATAACTGCCGCTACCACAATTGCGAGCACTTTTTTCATTGTGTTCATGTTTTTCATCCTTTCAATGAATAATATACTTGTTTATGCAATGGAAGATTGTCACCGTTTCCGGTTTCTACCGCCCGTTGTATACAATAAATATAGGACACAAGTTGAAAATCCATCCTGCTTATCGGCGATGCCGCTATAAGGAGCATCAACTCTTCCCCAAATTTTCTTGGATTATATCACCGTCAAAATGTGTTTGCAATACCATTTCCCCATTGTTTAAAATCATTTAACAAATTATTCAAATTTAGCGTGTTAAAGCGTCATATTTTCAATTTTATAACCGCTTTTTTCTCAAATAATTGTATAAATTAGCGAAAAATCTTAATAAATATACATTTTTTTTGCAAAATTCTATTTCTGAATCAGCGATTTTGTAACATTTTTTTGAACATTTTATGTATTCGGTTGACTTTTTAATACATTTGCAGTACTATTCGGTAAATACAATTTTAAATATTGTTAAATAGGTATTATTTTGAGATAAAGAGGGCATTGAAGTGGAAGTTTCTGTATTCAAGATGATCGAAAATTTCATACAGGAGAAGAAAATCAAGCACACATGGCTGATCATATTCCTGTGTATGGCTTTGGTCGTCGCTCTGACGACGGCGGGGGCATTGAAACTGACCGGTATTGCTCAGACCAGAACGCTGACGGTGCTCAACTGCCCTGCGGAGATCCACGAGCACGTGGACGGCTGCTATGACATCGGAGAAAACCTTAGCTGCGGTTACGCGGACTTTGTGGTACATACACACAGCCTTGACTGCTATTTCGATGACGTGCTGACCTGCGAGCTTCCTGTGATCGAGGCCCATGAGCACACCGAGGATTGCTATTCCCAAGAGGAGTATTTGATCTGCGGTCAAACTCAGTCGAAGGAATCGGACGGCGAGGATCACATCCATACGGATGAGTGCTATGAAACGCGCGAGACGCTGAGCTGCGACAAAGAGGATATCCTCCTGCATACCCACACCGCCGAGTGCTTCAAAGAAGCAGTGTTCGACGAGAACGGTACAATGATCTCACTCACTTCACAGCTTCCTGAGGATGTGACAGTCCCTGATACATGGACACGTGATATGGTTCCCGCTTGCGGTCATCTCCAAATCGAGGAGCATATCCACGGTGCAGGCTGCCTGGATACCGTCAAGTTCACACCCGAAGAGGCAGAGGCTTATACAGACTCCATGGGCGATGACGAAACACAGACAGATACTGACAGTAATTGGAACGGTACATTGGAAGGCATGGGCCGCAAGGACATCGGCAACGACGACGGCACTAAGACCGTCGTGGAGCAGCTCACATGGTCCGCGACCATAAACTTCCCGAACGATGATACTTGGACGGATTTCATATACACTGACAGCTTCCGTCAGACGATGACCGGTTGGGTCTTACAGGAAAACGGCGAAAAGACTTGGGAAGAGGACCATCTCATTCACCACTATCGGACACTCAGCCGACTTGACAAAGAACTGAATGACTCCTTGAGCTTTTGGCTTGCACAGTCCGATTTGGAAAATGATCTCACCTATACATTTATATACAAGGATCAGGATGGAAACGAGGTCACCGACGACAGTGCGGAAGTTATCTACTTTGAGATTCATTTCAAGCGCGAGGCAGGTAAAAACCTGCACGGACAGTCGATCAACATCGACTATACCTCGCTCGTTGATACAGAAGACTTTGTAAACAATACCAATTATAATATTGATAACGACTTTACGCTGCCGGAATTCACTGGCACGGGAAATTTCTGTTTCCGATACACTGACCACATCTCCAACGAGACTGAAACCGGCGATATCAGCGTACAAAATGTTTGGCTGAACGTTGAGGGCGACCCGCAGACCGATAACCTACCCGACAATGTGGAAATGGTCTTGAAGCAGTACGCCTTCAAGGGCGGCATCTACCTCACCGAAAAACCGGAAGATACGAAGAATTGGTGCGAACTCACCTTGCGTATAGAACAAGGTTCAGAAGATAATCAACACGACGTGTGGATCAAGACACTGGACGAAGAGATCTTAGGTGAAAAAACAGCTACCGTTTGGATCCCGAGGAATTCACAGGTTCAGCTCAGCGCAGATGACCGAGCTTCAACGTGGAACTACACATTCAACGTGAAGAATGTATCAGCCTATGAGTTGACCATCCCCGTTGATACAAACATTAACAGTATATTCCTGAGTGTAATCGGCAAAGCTCCTACCGGCTTTATCCCCACCGGTGATTTCACCAAGTACGGCGGCACGATTACGCTGAACGGTGATGACGACGATTGGAGCCATACATGGGAACAGCTGCCGTTGGATGACGGCAATGACACCCGATATGTATATACGGTTGAACAAGAAGAAGTGCCCGACGGTTACTATACTAATGTCGAAAACGACGGCGAAGGCACCTTCACCGTAACCAACCGAAAGAGTATGGAGCCCGGCAAAATCACCGTAGAAAAGATATGGGTCGATGATGAGGGATATCCGCTGGCTATTCACCCCGACTCCGTTGAGATTGAGCTGCAGAAGAGGTCTTCTGCGGATGATGAATGGGACACGGTCGAAAACGGCAGAATAACATTGCCGAATGATAAAGGCGAATGGACGGCAAGCTGGACAGGTTTGGAAGACGGCGAATACCGCGTTGTAGAGAAAAAGATAGATGGCTATTTAGTCAGCTACGCTTACAGCACCTACGACGACCAAGGTAACAGGCATACAAGCTCGACAAGTCTTTCCGGAAATGCAGGCTTTGCCACCGTAGTCAACGTAAAGACTCTCGCCGACGACGGCGACATCGTTGTGGTGAAGGTTTGGGAGTATGAGGACGGTACACCTGATACCAGCCACCCCGGTTCGGTCGATATAGTCATAAAACGTGCAAGGATGTCACCCCCCGAGGAGAGTGAGCCTTCCTCTGAGCCTGAGACAGATTTGTCTGAGCCGAATACTTCCGAGACGGTTACTTCCGTAACGGATTCTTCCGAGCCGAATACTTCTGAGACAGTTACTTCCGTAACAGATACTTCTGAGACGGTTACCTCCGGAACGGATACCCCCGAGATGTCTACTTCTAAAACAGACACTTCGAGCAATAGTAGCATTTTCGACAGAATCCCGAATACCGATGACAACTCAAAGCTGATTCCGTATATCATTGCTGCAGTGATCAGCGGCATTTTGTTCGTGACATTTGCCTGTGCGGCCTCAAAAGCCGGTCGCCGTAAGAAAAAAACAACCGAGGACAACATAGATGAATAAACGTCATAAGGGCGGAAAGCTTCTTTCCGCCCTATGCAACCTATTAGGAACTCTCATACTGTTGGCAATAATTGCCAGTTGTTTACTGATCGTCGTGCCGCAGTTCAAGGACTATCATGTCTATCACGTTGTCAGCGGCAGTATGACACCGGAGATTCCGATCGGCAGCATTGTCTATGTACAGTCCACCGCGCCGGAGGACATTCAGACCGATGATATCATCGCTTTTAGGTCCGGTGACAGCGTCATCACCCATAGGGTCGTGACCAATCATCTGGTCGAGGGAGAATTCACCACCAAAGGCGACGCAAATGAAGTCGAAGACGCAAACCGTGTAGATTACGATGAGCTTATCGGCAAAGTTGTCCGCCACTACCCTTACTTGGGTGAGCTGTTGGTGGTCTATTCTACCAAGATTGGTAAAATCTACATCATTCTCTTTGCTGCCTGCGGAGCCATGTTGAACATTCTGGCAAGCCGTATACGCGCACGTTGCAAAGAACAGGAATAAAACTGTAAAGGGTTGTGGCAAAATATGCATTTCGCTGCAACCCACTTGTCTTGAAAAACTGCGTATGGGGACGGACACCTGTCCACCGATACGCATGGGAAATGAGGTTACAATATATGACCGAAAAAGAATTGCGTAAACTAAAGCGGAGCGATTATCTCCAGTTGCTCCTCACCCAAGGAAAAGATATGTCTGCAGTGCAAACCCGTCTTGATGAGACGACGGAGGAGATTGGACAACTGCAGGCTGCTAACGAACACCTGAAAGCCAAACTGAACGAGAAAGACGAACAGATCGAAAAGCTCAAAGAACGTTTGGACGACAAGGATGCCACAATCAGTGCGCTTCGCCGAGAAATCGAGGAGATGAAGACCAGCCGAAGGATCGAGCTGGAGGAATTCGGCTCTATTGCCATGGCATCACTGAGTCTCAACGGTGTCTTTGAAGCGGCGCAGGAAGCGGCAGATCAGTATCTATACAATATTCGCGTCATACACGATGAACTGATGGCCAAACGCCAGGCGGAAAAAGCAAAGCAGGAAAATTTGAAAAAAGCCATACAGACGGCGCATCCGGCACCGCAGCCTCTCCAACCGGAAGCATATTCGATGCCGCAGGCACTTCAACAGGAAGCGTATCCCATGCCGCAGGCACCCAAGCCTGAAGCGTATCCCATACCGCAGGCACCTAAGCCTGAAGCGTATCCCATACCGCAGGCGCCTAAGCCTGAAACCTATCCCATGCCGCAGGTGTCCAAACCTGAAGCGTATCCTATACCACAGGCGCCCAAGCCTGAAACCTATCCTATACCGCAGGCACCCAAGCCTGAAGCATATCCGACACAAAGAATCGGGTTGTTTGACAGATTGTTCGGGCGCGGCACACGATAAACTTGTTGCACAGGGAGGATAAACCTGTATGAGCAAAAAAGAAAATACTTTAGAGTTGCCAAGCCTTGATCAGCTTGCCGAGGAGCTTGAGCGAGAACAGTATAGAACGAACTACAGACGAGTGCTGAGAAGCACGCTGTTTTCCCTCCTAACGGTAGCGGCTGTGGCGGTTTTGGTTGCAGTGCTGTTGCTACCGATCCTGCAAATCACAGGCTCGTCCATGACAAACACTCTGCAAGACGGCGATATTGTTGTGGCGTTCAGCGGCTCGTCCTATAAAACGGGAGATGTCATCGCGTTTTACTACAACAACGAGATATTGGTCAAGCGAGTCATTGCCACGGCCGGTGACTGGGTCAATATTGACGACGAAGGCAATGTTTTTGTAAATGACAAGCCTTTGGATGAGCCTTACATCACCGATAAATCCTTGGGACAGTGTAATATTGAGATGCCTTACCAGGTACCCGACGGTCGCTGTTTTATCATGGGCGATCACCGCTCCACCAGTATTGACAGCCGTAACACAGCCGTAGGCTGCATAAGCAACGATATGGTCGTCGGTAAGATCTTTATACGTATCTGGCCCTTTGAAGAAATCTCTGTGATCGAGTGATCGGACTAAACGAAATAAAGCCTGACGAGGAAATTCTTCACTTCCGTTCCATGGGCGGAACTCCCCCACATTACCACAAAAAAAGACCACACAACAGTGTGGTCTTTATTATTTGTCATAATTAGGCTTGTCGGCGACGCCTTTTGATTCCCGGTAACAGGAGCAGTGCGATTGCTATCATTCCGCCGCCGATAACGGTGAACAGCGTTGTGCCGATACCGCCTGTCTCCGGCAGAAGTACGCCGGGATTGTCGGGAGGAGTTGGCTCGTCGGGCTTGTTTTTAATGGTTATTCCGTTTTCAGAGTCGCTGTCTTTATAGTCCCAACTGTAGTTGCATTGCTCCACAATGCGTGCAGTTCCTGTAGCTCTCAGGTCACCGTCCGATCCACCCAATTCTATCTGATATCCGCCTTTCGCTTCCGCCATCGGCCGGATCATCCCTTCATTCGAATTCAAGCTCATCTCGCTGACCCCATTGCTCTGCGGATCCCAATTCCAATCCGCATTGCGGGGGTCGATGGGATTACCTTCACCATCGTACTGCGCCGGTATGAAATTATAGACGATCGCTAAACGTCCCGCGCGAGGAAGAGAATACCCGTCGATGTCGGTGAGTTCCGTACCCGTGGCCATAACAAGCAGAGAATCCGCCGTCTCACCCGGGTTGAGGATCTCATTATAGTAGTAATAGCCATCGTCCGAATCATAAGTCCAGCTGTCGCCGTTATATATTGCCTCAAAGTCTCCGAGACTTTCTCCGTTTATGTAACCTTCGTAGCTGTCATATGCCTTGACTCTGACACAGACAGGCTGAGCTTCTGTTGCATTTGAAAGAGTCACCTCATTCAAATCCCCGCTCGTCTGCCTATCAAAGGTCACACCGCCGGTACCGTTGGGATGCTCATTATCATAGCGCAAATGCGTTTCAAGAACTCCGGGTTGGTTCATCCAGCTTACATAGTCGTTAGGAACCTCCATGCCATAGGCATAGAAAAAGTGCGGATTCGAATCAAGCACATAGCCTGCAGGCGCCTTCGTCTCTACCCAAGCATAGAGTGTATTGTCGTCAAGGAGCGGCGCATCGAGCACAATGTCGCCGTTTTTGTCGGTGGTATAAGTGCCCACGCAGTACAGGGTGACGAAGCCTTCCCCTTCAACATAGGCAGTAATTGTATCATCCGAGGGGTAGCCGTCCACAAAACGGGTGGCATAGAGTTTGAACTCAGCATCGGGCAGTCTTAATCCTGTCTCGCCCTCCTTGTGAAGGATGATCTTCTTTTGCGAGTGGGCATTTCTGTCCACCTTCAAGCTGATTGTCTTATGGTAAATCCAATTGCCGTCGTTTGCCGTTACGGTATCATCGCCGCCCTCGTTGGTAGGCAGGGTTACCAAAACCGGCGAGAAAACATATTCGTAATTTACATATGTCACGGCAGAGGCATAAAACGATTCGCCGGTATCCTCATCTTTAATTTCTTTGACATATGCTCTGTCCTGATCTACTCCGCGAGCGACTACCAGATACAGACCTGCCTCAAGATCCTCGATCGGCGTATTCAGTGGAAGACCTGATTGGAAATCTCCCATATATCCGTCATCCGTAGCTATCAGCAACGCCTTCTGAGCGAGAGCTTTCGTGTCAACTTTACCGCCTTCAGTGCCCAGATCATCAGCCAGCGCCGTAAAAGCGGGCTGAACATCAAAGGTTAGCCCATCTTGAAGATAGGCAACACGGTAGATATCGATCGCAAAATTATTCACCAACTCCGCGGTAACGTCCGGATCGTCACTGAGGTGAGCTGTCACCGTGAGACTGCAAAGGCTATTCAGATCCGGCGCAGAGGCAGCACTTCCGATGCCAACAAGCGGTATCACCAGCAGACACACGGTCAACAGCGCCGCTATGCGTTTCCACAGTCCTTTCAAACGATGTCATCTCCTTATATTACAATTTTCCATGATGATGGTTAATTTTACCTCAAAACCCGTTGACCGTCAATGCGAACAAGTCATCCTTAACAGATTCTTAACAGATCTTTAACAGAATCAAAATAAAAACGCTGTTTCTGCATACGTGATATTCTTAACGGTGAATATCAATAAAAAACGGCAGATCACTCTGCCGCCTTAAAATTATATATAGGTTTAATGCGTGCGATAATTTCTGCTGTAGGCTTAATATTCTCAATAATCTCGTCCATATTTTTGTATGCCATAGGAGACTCATCAAGGGTTGAGGTATTTACACAGGTGGTATAAATACCCGCCATTTGCTTCTCATACTCTTCCATAGTGAGTTTTTCGAAAGCGGCGGAGCGGGACATCAGTCGCCCTGCACCGTGAGGCGCAGAATTGTTCCAATCCTCATTGCCCTTGCCTATGCAAATAAGGCTTCCGTCACGCATATTGATGGGTATCAGGAGCTTTTCACCGACCTTTGCAGATACCGAACCTTTACGGAGTATCATTTCATCAACGTCGATATAATTATGGATGGTCTGGAAAGAATCATAACCGATAAGACCCGTCTTTTGCAGTAAAATTTCTGCCATCTTCTCACGGTTACGCTTTGCGAATTGCTGACAGATACTGATATCGTGTAAATAATCCTCCATAAAAGTGCCGTAGAGGTAGCAAAGCTCGTAAGGCATCGTTGGCGCTTTCTCCTCCCACTCTTTTGCTAAAGCCACGAGAGTTGCCTGAATTTCACTTCTTCTCCCCGTTTCTTTATAGGTGCGTATGATCTCATCTCTCTTTTTGAAATACTCTTCCTTACCTGCGTTCAAATCGACAGCGATTTTCTGATAAAATGTAGCCACCTGTGTGCCGAGATTTCGGCTGCCGGAATGGATAATAAGATATTTATTGCCGTCAGCATCAGCATCGATTTCAATAAAGTGATTTCCACCGCCCAAAGTACCGAGACTTCTTTCAAGTCTTTTGGTATCTTTAAGATTACGGTAGCAACGAAGCTGTGTCAAATCAAATCTTTCCTGTCTCCCCTCCCATACATTCATCCCACAGGGAATGGTATGCGCCGCCTCATCAAATTTTTCAAAATCAATATCAATATTGCCAAGGCTTACGGTGTACATACCGCAGCCGATGTCTACACCCACCATATTGGGAACGACTTTATCCGCAATGGTCATTGTAGTACCGATAGTGCATCCTTTTCCTGCGTGGACATCGGGCATAATACGAATTTTAGAATTCTTGAAAGCCTCTTCATTGCATACTGATTCAATCTGCCCGTATGCAGTAGGCTCAAGCTCGTTTGTATAACATATGGCAGTATTAAACTTGCCGACTATCTCTATCATAGCAATTCTCCTTTCATGTGTTACCTCTAAGAATACCTGTAAGCTGTGAAAGAACATCACCGTTGCCGTTCAAATTGATGTTGCCGACATTCTCGCAGATACGCTCAACGAACTCCAGCTCTTTGAGCTTGTAAAGAGTTTGGTTCTCATCCATCAGTTTTGCGGTGTTAAGCAAGGACCTGGTAGAAGCAACCTCCTCGCGGCGAGTAATAACATTCGCCTGAGCACGTTTTTCGGCAACTAAAACAGTATTCATAATCTCACGGATCTCACCGGGAAGAATGATATCTTTTACCCCTGCATCCGTGATTTCAACAAACAACTCTTTTTCTTTTGCTTTCAGTTTTTCAAATACAAACTCAGACATTCGGTCCTTGTTTTCAAGAATCTCATCAAGTTTGTATTTGCCCACATACTCGCGAAGAGCAAGCTGCGCAGCAACGTGCATTTGCTCGGCAAAGTCATCGATCTCAGTGGAAATCTTCACATAATCGGTTACTCGGTAATTGCAAACAAAATTGATGCGAAGAGAAACCTTATCCTGCGTCAAGATCTCCTGACCCGTAATATCCATCTGAGTAAGTCTTGTGTCAACAAAATCTACGTCAATTTTAACGCCGTTTTTCCAAAAGTAATATGTACCTGCATCCAAAATCTTGACGAATTTTTGATTGAAGTAGAGCCTTGCTTTTTGATATTCCAAGACCTCAATCTTAGTGTAATAAATTGAAGGAATCTTAGAGAAAATGTACTCGGGCACTTCTGCAGATACCTCAGGCGTAGAAATATCCACGATTTTATACTCGTGCTTATCTATAACAGACCAAAAGGCATACTTGCCGCGGCGAAGCACCGAACTAAACTTTCCGTTCACGAAATGAAGCGCTAATTTCTCGTCAGCGACCTCAATAACCGAAACGGAATTTGTGACAGCTTTATCATTAAGAATGGTATCCAATGCACATATATTAGAAGCAATAGGCTGATTCAAGTCTGCTGTTTCGATTTCTTTACCGCCGTAAATATAGTATTTTCCTGCAGTAAGCATTTTTACATACTTACCGTTCTTAAAAAGAAAGCCTCTTTGATTTTCGTTGATAATAATCTTTTTCATAATATGTAAACCCTCCTAAAGGTAAAAATACAGTCACAATTACTCATGCAAACACTTGCGGCCGAAAATTTGAGCGGTCGCGCGTATAAGCGGAAAGATAACTTTTGGCTTATATGCTTGATTCACGGTATCCGTTCTCGGGCAAGGCAGATGCCGCACTGCATCCTTCAAAAATAACTTTTTGCTTTCAGCCGAGTAATTGCAGCTTTAAAAATGACGTTCTCGCGTGCTTTCGCACACCGTCTTTTTGCCGTTTCCGGCATTTACCAAACCACTGGCGATATGCTCTTATTGCATACGGCGGGATTCGAACCCGCGATAGACGGACTTTAGGGGAGTTGAACCCCATCTGTCAGAGCTTTTGAGACTCATCAGATTGCCAAAGAGCAAGAGTTTCCTTCGGGCATACACGTCGGCATAGCCTTGTGCACCGCAGTGAAAGTATTTCAAACACACGCTTGAAGTAACCTTGCAAGCATATTTTACCAATTAAAAATTCGTTAAACACGGAAAAAAAGCTGCGAACTCATTTAAGTTCACAGCTTTTTTGTCTTTGCAAGCGTTCTATAATCAGATTTCTGAAATCATTCGGCCCAATAACCTCAACCATAGGTCCGAAACTCAAAATGCGAATTACCATTTCGGTTTCATCGTCCTTGTCGTATTTAATATGTACGGTATAATGCTTTTTATCAACACGTTCCGCCCGCTTTTCAAAATGAGCGAAATGGAGCAAACATCTTTCAAGGGCATTTCTGTCATCACGGATGCGAAGTGTAACTGTTCTTTTTTCCGACACGGGGGAATTTTGTTGTATAAAACCGCCAACGGCACATTTTTCACAGGACACTATCCGAGCGAGATTTACTGTGCCGCCGTAACGGCATCCAATATTGATAAGTCTGAATTTATCATCCTTTTCGGAGTATTCCAACCGCTGTGGCATCAATGACATTGAAATAATATTACCCTTCCGATTGACCGTTTTAATTTTAAGCGGCTGTTTTTCCTTTAAGGCGGACAAGATCGTTCTGAATCTTTCAATATATCCCTCATCCTCAAAGGGATCACCGTCACCGTATTTGTCATAAATTATATAGTCGGCAGGAGTGAACAGCGGTTCGACATCGTCAAGACCGTTGAATTCAATATCAAACAGCTTTATACGCGGATCGAGAGATATCGCTTTCAGCCATTGTTTTTGTATAAGCGTGGGCGGCATTGTGGGCTTATGTTTTATAGGTGTTGTCATATCTGCCCTTACAAGCTGCCACTTTTCGCTTTTAAGTGACGGCAGAACAGTCAGCATACTTTCTCCGAAAGCATTATCGTAAACAATTTGGTTAAGCTCTTTTTCGTCCCTTTCACCGCTGATAATTTGAGCAATTATTTTTGCCACAGCATTATAGTAAACGGAATAAATTTCGTTAAATATCATATTTCCACCTCCGTAATGCCGTACATACGGTACATTTCTTCAATGTCACGTTTAAACTGATTTTCAACAGTACGGTTAGAGAAATGGAGTTCAGTAATACGACAGATAAATGTCCTGATCCACGGAATCATTTCGCTTGTGTCATACACATCTGCCGTAAAACGGTAGGTACGGTCGTCAATCTTCTCGACCTGACCGACACGTTTTTCACGCTCTAAGCGGCGAACGATATGCTCTTCGCTGTTATCTATTTTTACAGTGAAATCAATGTGTTCTATTCGTTCTTCGCCGTAGCGATTCTTCTTTGCGGTAACGCCCCACATTTTTGACTGCATTTTATCAAGCTCTGCTCTAAGCTCATCAAAACGCGGTGTCGGCTCCTCAATTTTTACATTTGACAAATAGTCAATACGAAAAGATTTAATTACGTTAAACTCGGGCTGATACGCCAACAGATACTGCCTGCCGTTTTGTACGCTTATAAATATGCGAAGCGGTATTATGCGGATTTTTCGGGGTTCATCGGCTCGGCGGCTTGTGTTAGACACAGTAACAGTACTCTTTTCTCGCATTGCCTTAAAAAGCATTGCCAATACACCGCTATCCATAGCTGAGGTTATGTAGTGATGCTTAAAACTGAAATAATCTGTTTTATCCTCCTCTTTATCAAGCAAAAAAGAACCGATTACGCCGCAAGGGGCAACTTCGGAGTAAAAGTTCAGTATATCCGTGATGTCGGGTAATCCGATATCATCTGCTCTGCAATACATCATTTTTCTGCCGATTTTTTCACCGACGATGACACCCTGCTCTATGTATTCTTTCAGTTTCTTTCTGACGGTAGATTCATCAAACATCATCGGGCTTTTAAAACCGGAGAGATATTCGTCGATTTCTTTTAATATTTCCGGAAGAGAAAGAACAATATCTGAGGAGTGAAGAATATCAAACAATATAAAATGTAGTGTAATATCACCGTCCGTAAAGCTCTTGGCTTTGATAGCCTTGTAGAAAGGATTGTGCCCTGACACTCGGCTGTCAATGGAAATGAACACGTTTTTGCCCTCCGGTGTGCGCACAAAGCTCATATGATCCCCAAGCCAGCTCTCCATCCTTCGGCGCTCGTCATCGTAAGAACGGGCGCTTTTCTTATCGTATTCTTCACGGCTTTTAAATCCGTACACATAGAACTCGCGCATATAACTGCGGATCTTTTCAAAGTTTTTAATTAACTCGCTATACGATGACATTGTGTTCACCTCCGTTCTTTGAAGCCTAAATTTAATTTAAATGATTTTTTAATTTCATCTGTGAAACACACAAAATCTTTGATTTTGGCTGTATTTCATCAGGTTATTTATGAAACGAGATTATTATAACACATATCCTTAAAAAACAAGTATTTTAATGTTAAAAATAAAAAATTCCACTGATTTTATCGATTTCCGACTTATATTGAACTTTACAAAAATAAGAAAAATGTTATAATTAGTCGTATATTGTATTTAAAATCAGTAAATTTCAAAATAGATGTGTATGAAAGAGGTTCCAAAACAATGACTGTTGATGAAACCAAAATATGTAACGAAATATGGGAAGAACACAAACCACGTTTGCAAAAATTATGTATGATAAAGTTAAGCGGTCATCCTGACGAAGTAGACGATGTTATTTCTGAGGTCTTTTTAGCTTTATGTGAACAAATAGAAAAAAGAGGCGTTCCCGAAAAACCAAAAGCGTGGTTATACGGCACATTCAGCCATATTTTAAATTCAAAGTACCGTGAAATATATAAAGCAAGAGCAAAACACGTCAGTTTATACGACAAAGAAATTACCCTGCCTTACACGACCGACCTAAATAAGGATATATTTGATAAAATATACAACGATGAACTGCGAGAATTTCTCAAAAGTGAATTAAATGAAAATGAATACCGTCTGATTCAATACATATATTATGACAAACTAAAAATGGCGGAGATCGCCGTTTTAGAAAACTCAACTGAGGCAGCAATTAAGCAAAGGCACTACAGATTATGTAACAAGCTGCGGTGGTTAGCCAATAAAATTTAAAAATAAAAAAATTTTGTGTTACTTTTTCTCTAAAATTGCGACTAACATATTGAGAGGTAGTTATGGATCAAAAAATCTTACTCGAAATATTGAAAACAAAACCGTTTTCATTCACTCTCCGTGAAATTGAAGAAATCTTGGACGAGGAGTTAAGCAAAGCTCCCGATGAAATGGATACAGAGATTATTGATATCTGTGTTGACATACTTGACAGAGAATATTCCAAAGAAAACGCTGCATCCAAGCCTAAAAAGCAGAAAATTAAAAAGTTTAAAGCCCGCAGGGTTCTTTTAATTGCCGCAATCTTGATTTTAGCACTGGTTTTATCTATTTCTGCCGGCGCAAAATTTCTCAATATAGATGCGTCTGAAAAAGTTGTTCGGTTTATGAATAATCACTTTAATGTCAATTTTGGGGATAAAAATACAGATGCTGATAATTATTTCGATAACGGCTTGGAATTGATAAACTATTTGAATGACTATGGCTTTGAAAATGTAGTTTTGCCTTCTGCGCTGATAAATGATGATTATTCTATGAAAATAAATACATTTAGCTTGGAGAATATTGAGAAAGCTTTCATAGAATTTAAAAGCTATTCAACAAATGTTCAGGGTGATTTTTCAATTACAAAGTACTCAAACAGTAATGATCTCTTTACAATTGGACAGGGCTCGATGTCCGATACATATGATCAGGTGAAACAGATATTTGTTAACGGAATTGATGTGCTTATTTTTAATAGTAATAATAATTCTATGATTTATTATATTGATAGCAATATAGAATATTACATAACTATAAACTGTGATTTTGATTTGGCAATTGAAATTGCAGAGACAATAAAATGAGGTATATAAATATGAAAAAATTTTTTATGTCAGCAATTGTATTCACTCTGCTGGTAAGTCTACTGTTTCCAACAGTTGCTTTTGCCGCAGATGACAGTCAACCCGCTGAATGGCAGGATATAACTCTGTCAGAACAGGAAATTGATGACATATTATCTTTAAATCCTAATAATGATATTTCAACTTATGCTTCAGATTTAATAGCTATGTACAATATTGCCATTTCTAAAAGCGGAAGCACTTTGATCATTGTAGGTAAGACATATGGAACTTACGAGGTCAAAAAAAGTGGATTCAAAGAGGTAGTTATTCAACAAAGAAAAAGCATCAATGATTCTTGGAGCACATACTTAAAGTACACTGATTTATATATTGATGCCTCCGGCTATACTCTATCAAAGAGCATAACCGTTCCCAGCGGCTACCAGTACAGAGTAACCTGCGTTCACTATGCGAAAAAGAGCTTGTTGTCTACTCAAAAAATAAACAACACATCAAATACTGTAATGATTTAATCATTACCTTTGCAGTCTGACCCTAATATCTAAATGGAACTATCTCATAAAAGCGCTTGACGATTGAGATAGTTCCGTTTTTCTTTAAAGGTGTCTTTTATCCGTATTTATAATTCGAGAGTTAAAATCTATACACCAAAACCGCAAAGATACTTTTTGTGTCTGTTGTACATACAAAAAGCTTTGAAACAGTATTGTACAGTTTCAAGGCTTCAGCGTGTAGAAAAAATACATCGCGCTTGGCAAAATGCATAAAAGAGTAAATTTATGGGGAACCTCCGGCGAGGGTTCCCCACCGAAAAACAGTCCTCTGAACTGTTTTTCGCCCCTCCTGCGCTTTTTTAAGGAAAAGGATTTCGCAGTCTGCGGACTGCGACAAGGGGCGCTGCCCCTTGACCCCGCCGCCTTTTAAAAAAGGCGGGCGAAAATTAGTTATTTTGCTATTGTAAAATTGTTTTATCGACAGACTGAAAGCCTTGAAACAGTATTGTACGGTTTCAAGGCTTTTTATTTTATGCTTATCAAAAAGGAGAAATGATAAAGCAATATTCAGTCTCCTTTATTTTTTTGTTATATTATTTTAAATACACCCATTAATAGATGCTTAGTTTATCGAAAACAGGCAGGGCTCAGAGTGAGTCCTGCCTGTTTATCTTAGTTTGTGTAATTACCTTAATCCATATCGGCGTCTGCGGCTGAACAGCCATGCTCCTCCTGCCAATACCAACAAGATGCCTGTCAGATAGAACGGTGTTCTGCCGACACCGCCCACATTGGGGAACTCTATCAGTGACATCGGATTTTCTACTGTTTCGGTAATTTTCGCCGGATCATCGTCCACTGCAACACTTGCACGGTTGAAGATCTCGTAATCGGATTCGCCGATGACGGGTTCTCCTTCAATTCCGCCGTCTTTATAACTCCAAGCGTCAGAAGCGTTTTCATTGACCTTGACCACCAGAGTTACCATGCCGTTAGAAAACGGAGCGGCATTCTTAATTTTCCATGTAACAGTGTGTAAATCCTCGTCGTACGTGATCGTAATATCATTTTTATCAACGCTTCCGACCGCGGTCAGTTCGACGCCCTCACAGCTTGCGCTGACAAAATCCACACCCGGGTCAAGCCGATCGGTCACGGTGACGGTAGCTTCCGCATTCTTGTAATTTACATAGGAGATCGTATATGTGATCTCGTCTTCAATTTCAACTTTCGGTCCGACAAGGTTGCCGCTTGTTGCATCCTCTTTCAGATTTCCGTTTCCTTCGCTTACCTCTGTGTCGCCCACGAGGATTTCGGTTTTATGGGGGGCTCCCGTTCCGGTTTCGACGATTTCGGTGTAGATCATACGGTGGTCATTTACCTGCACACCGGCTTTGTTCAAAACCTCAAAATCATATTCCGGTGGCGTGCCTTCAGGTGTTTCGTAATCATTCCAATACTTGTCGGCATTTTCGTTGATTTTGACCTTGAGCTGCACATAGCCGGAGTCCTGAGCTTCTGCGTTGATCGTCCATGTTACGGTATGATCCTCGTAATTATATGTCCATCCGTTCTGCGGATATTCTACACGCTCGTAGGTCTCCCCGTCATCGCCCTTAACCAGCCTGAACACATCTGCCGAAATAAAGTCCACACCGTCATCGAGCCAGTCTACGACTGTGACAGTTGCCGGCACAAACACCCGATTTTCCATCTCATAGTTTTCCCAATAGATCTCATATGTGAGTGTGTCGCCGATTTTGGCGTAGCCGTCGTCGCTGTGCTCAAGCTCGGTTTTTTCTGTCTTAGGCACATAGTTGAAATAGTTGACCTCCTCCGCAAAGTACGGCGTTGTGTTACCTGATACGGAGTAGGTATATTTGATATTATTGTACTCAAACTTATCAATATCCGTTTCAACTTTGTTTGGACTGTCCCAGCCTTCATCCTTCGTGAGGTCTGCAAGATAAGTGTTTACTTCACTTTCGAGATTGCGATTTCTCTTATGCTCGACTCTACGGAACGTGACGCCGTCGGCAATCTGGTCATCCGTCAGTGTTTCTGTCACGGTATAGTTCGAACCGGAGTTAATACCGTTGAACAGATAACCTTCACCGTCACGCAGAGAAAACGTTGCCTCGCCTTTATCATTAAATGGAATGGACTCCGTCTGATATGCAATCGTACTGCTATAGTACATAGTGATGGCATGACCGATATTGTTGGGCTCTACTTCACCTATGGCGAAGGGCGCAAAATCTTCGCTTGTGATTCCGCTTTCGGCATAGCTCCATCCGGTATTTTCTGAGCCGTCTTCATTATATCTGGGTACGAGATAAGCCTGAGCATATATTGTAGTTCCGCCGCCGAGCATATCTGCAAAGTCGTGATCTACATTCTGATAATCGAAATAAGTAAAGGTGTGCAAGTCGCTATTATCATCCGATGATGTACCGTCACCGCCCACATAGATGAAATACTCTTTGCCATTTTCCTTATGGACGGAAACCTGACCGTCGGTACCCATTAAAAAGCCTTTATTATTGGTGGTCAGTTCAAGAGTCGCGATCAGAGTACGCCAGACACCGTAACCCTCTTCCCATACAGCTTTAATTGCACTGTAGCCCGTTCTGCCCGCCATACTGGGGATCTTAATGGTATATTCGAACTCCGCTTCATCGGCAGCGTTTCTTTCGTCCTTTATGTTCAACGTTGTTTTTGTGACCAAAAGCAGGGTATTATTGACAGCAAGTCTGCCGTTGTTGCCCAAGTACAGGTTCATAGTAACCGATCCTGTTGTGGCGGTCCTACTGATGGTGGGCATGTAATAGGTCTGAGCGGTACCTGTCAAGCTCTCTTTTTCAGAATCTCCTTCTACGGTCTTCTTGATACCTAAGCCGGCGGAAAGGTCGCCTACTCGAAGTCCGCCCTCTATCGCAGCAACATAATATTTGCCTTCGCTGCTGACGGGACGCTTACGCACTTTTTCGACGCCTTCTACGTATCCCGCATCGTCTTCGGTTAGCATATACGACTGATAATCCTCTGTTGTGGGATTATACCAACACAGATACTCGTTTCTCGTACCGCTTACGCCGACACCGAACTCAGAGCCGAGACGCGGCAGCGCATACTGAACAAGACCGTTTCTGTCGTAATATTCGATCATTACATAATAGTAACCGTCACTGCGGAAACCGCTTCCGTCACTTGTATTGTAGTAACTGTCTTCGACCAATTTGAGCTGCTTTGTATATTCTTTACCGATCACTTTTCCGTCTTGATCGAGTATATCTTTATACAGCCAGTAGCTGTTATATTCAGCTCTATACTCCATTTTAGAGCCGTCATTGTCGTTCACATCATCTCTGTAAAACAGCAGACGGGATTTTTCAAATACATAATAGCGGTTCGCATTATTTGCCGTAAAGGACAAATAAGGATCGCCGAAGGTGAATTCGTCAGTGGCGACATAGTCCTGAAAACCTTTTTTATCGCTGTTGAACCAGTTTGAGTAGAAATAGACCTGACCTGTTTGTTTATCTCTGTTAACATCCAAATAAGTAGCATCAACCTTGGTCAAATCCACATTACGGTTCTCGGTCAGTATCTCATCGGCGACGCCGACCTCATAGATGACCCTTATCGGTGTAGACTGCTTTCTCTTGGTATAGTATTCAGGGGTAAGATTACCGTCACTGTCTACATCTCGATTCGTAAGACCGATGTTTGTAGAGTAGCCGAGGAATTTGCCGTCGGGATCAAAAGTGATGGTGGCAACCTGAATCGGCAGAGCAGCCGACGGAATATCGACAACAAAGCTCTGATCACTTCCGGCTGCATCCGATTGTGTGCTATCTTCTCTGCGGTAGTTACCGGTGGTTTCTACATAAATATTTATCTCGGACAGCCTAAACCTACCGTCGGTGCTGGTCGCTCCGTAGCTGGGGTTTATCTGCTCATTCGGCATACTGCCGGGAACAATAGTATAGTACTGACGGGAGTAGTAGTACTCTTCGGGCGGATTACCGCCGGTACCGAATACCTCTTTTTCGACCTCGACCTCTTTGGTTACCCCGTTTTCTTCGATGGTTTGTTTTTCTGTTACATAATATTTCAAATCACCGGGCTTAACACTATAAAGCGTTCCGAAAAGCAGGACATACCTGACGTTTTTGACCTCCATATACTTACCGATGGGGTCAACGTATGTCAAAGTATTGCCGTCAAGTCCCGCATCGTTCGGTCCGTCAACAGGCGTAAAGACTTCAGTCTTGAATTTGTCCATCAGTTCATTAAAGATCGGGTCCAGATCTTTAGGCTCCTCAGCCTGGAAAACCTCCGTCGGGTATTCGAGCGAGGTTATGTCGTTTGACGACGGGTGTTTCATTGTGTAGGTGCCTGCGGCTTGAAGAGTTACGGTTCCGTTTCTGTTCCCGCTTTTGACCTGTGTTAAATATGTGTTCCACCAACCGTTAATAGTAGTGAAATAAGGATATTTACCCGGTTCTTGTATGAAACTGGAAGGGTTCAAAGCAGCAAGAGCCACCTGACCGTCGTGAGCGGCATTGATTTGGGCAGTGGTAGGGCTGCTGTTGTTAGCCGCGTCCGGATCATCCATACAGAGACCGATGTTATAAATCAGAGTCTGATAGTCACTGAAACCGCCGGAGGGAACAGTGTCGTTATTAAAATAGTGTGCCTCAACGAGCTGTTTCTGGTAAGCTGCGGTTGCTGACACTAAAAGACCGTTTGCAGCGTCATATCTGGTTATTTCTGATTTTGTTGTCTTGGTACCCGTGCCGTTCCACCAGTTATATCCGTAACCTAGCGAGCCGGTGCTGTTGGGATTGGGTGCGCCGTCTGTAAGCATAACGATGATGGGCTGACGTCGGATTTTTCTCGTAGTATATTTATCTTGATTTGTATCATAGTCACTGGGCTTTTTATCCGTCATATTGCCGGCTGAGTCTATATACAACTCAAGCTCAGTATCTGATTCCTGCAATATCTGCATGCCTTCCAGGATACCCCAGTATGTATCCGTACCGGCGGATGTATGAATGTAGGGCAAATCCTTACCGTCGTTATCTTTTGTCCAATAAACATGATAATCCGCATTACCGGTAATGCTGTTTTTTCCTATGTAGCTTTTTCTACCTGCACTTTTCGTTTGGGAAACGGCGTTTATCTCAATGATTTTCCAGTCATCAACAGTTCCCTGACTGTCAATAAAGCGCTGTTTTACTGTATTGGACTCCTGTTTATCGTTAATTATTTGCGGAAATCTATCGTCATTATGCTTTACATCGGCGAGCAGATAATCGGCATTATTATCTGTATCCCATATAGGGTTGTTCGGTATTATAGTTCCGCTGCTTTCTTTACTTTGCTGAGCACCGGTTCTGACTTTTTTCAAATTGCTGGCTTGTGCAATGGTAAGATAGCGTTCTTCATCGTTATGAAGACCGGCGCTTTGATTGGGATTTCTGTCTACTGTCGTGGGGTCGTAGCGGTCCAACGGCAGAACAGTAGCAGCGCCGAGATTAAAGGTCACCAATGCAACGCGGTTAAAGTCACCGTCCATCAGCTGCCCTATGGCATTGTTAAGGGAGTCAACGGCGTCTTCAAGTCTGGGATTATAGTTTGTATCATATACGGTTCTTCCGTCAGCTTTATAATGAGTTCTCTGATTATCAGCTTTTGCTTGGATAAACTGTTGTTCGCCCTGGCTGGACATAGAGGCAGAGGTATCCAAAATGAACACAACATCCAGCGCCTGAATGTTTTTCTTTTGCTGGCTGGAGCCGAGAGCTGAGAACATATGTAAGAAATCGCTTTCGCTGTATATGGTAGGATAATCAATACCGTCCGTATCCATATCCAGCGTGATGCCGTCGGTGAACACGGATTTGTCCGCCCACACACGGCCTGCCCTTCGGGAATCGTCACGCAGATCTATAAGACTGCTGTAAGTGTCAGACGAATCGGTATCCGAGATATGACCTACTGCTCCGGCAGTTTGACCGGACGCACCTTCAGCCGCAGGATTCGCATTATTTGACGATATTATCGCCACGGCTCCGATAGTTATCATTGACACGCATATGAGCAGCGCAAGTATTATGCTTATAACCTTATTTTTCATAGCACGACCTCTTTCTCGATACATATACAAACTGATTTTCGAAATACAGACAGTTAACTGTCTTGTACCCGAACGGCTTTTATGTAAAACATTCTACTCCTATCCAATATAAATAGTCTATTGTATTATATCATTACTCATCAAGAAAATCAATGCTTTTTAAGTCAAATTAGCAAATTTTTTTGCAACTCGCTAATTGAAAAAATATATAACTACTGTTCAGAAATATAAGAAGCCCACGATAGCTTTCATAAATTTTATGAAAACTTTTAGAATATTTCCGTTTATAAAAACGCCGTGTGTCTTTGCATTATGCAAATTGGAGAACTTTCAACGCACTTGTCTGACACATTCAAAGAAGAGCATAGCAATATACCGTGGAAACAGATACGCGGAATGCGCAATGTTGTAGCACACGAATACGGAGCAACAGATACAATGGTTGTATGGGAAACCGTAACCGAAGATATTTCTGAAATTGAACAATTTTGCCGAAATATTTTAGGCGAGAGATAAAATCAAGAGAATGTCTAAAAAGCCCTGAAACAGCACGGTTTCAAGGCTTTTTTCTATATGCTTATTTATCATTCCTCTTTTTCGAGAAAATCGTATAATTTATTCAATGCTCCGCGCTGTGGGAGAGTTTGTGAGGCATTTGCGGCAAAAATGATAATATCGGGATCGTTGGGCAGTTTCAGGGTTCTTGAGGCGGGAACATCGACTCTGAACATCCATAACTGCCTGGCAACGTCATTTGCCCCTTCAATATGGGTGTGAGTAATTTCGTAAGCCAGCGTGCACTCCTTTACATAGCCCTTTTCTTTCATACCGTACAGATCCCACGCTCCGATAGCTTCAAAGCAATCGGGGACAAATACGGCGGTTTTTCCGTTACCCTCAAACACACAGTTTTTGTCGCCGCCCCTGCTTGTAATAAGCAACGAGACGGATTTTGTGCCTTCGGGCAACGGGATCGTCTGTCCCCTGCAAGAAAGTGCGTTCGATTTCTCGCTTGACAGTTCGAATGCAGTATCTTTACAATAGACTTTTTTCGGGAAAAGCTCGCCGGGAATAGTGTGACCTGCGAGAATACCGCTCTTTTTGTGTTCAAAGGATGATGTCACGTTTTCATTAAAGGGTATCTTTACGGGTGTCGCTGATGCGGGGATTTTCTTCCCGTCAAATGGCTTTAACGTCAACGCAAAGCTTTTTGGCGCATAGGGCATAATGTCAAAAACCAGTTCCCCGTTTTCCACTTTAGCATCTTTGACATATTCCTCTGTGGCAAGTATCTCCTGAGCAGAAAGAACTCCGTCACCGATTTTAAGACGGACATTTTTGTGTTCTTTTCCCTGAAGTTCGGCAAAGCGGACTACCGTTCTGTCGCCGTTTTGCTCCTTTTTGATAGCCTTTATCATTACGCCGTTTTCGTTGAGACTTGCAAACGTGAAGCTTGACGGGAGCGGTCCTTTATTGCCCTGCAGGGCTTCGAAAACGCAAAGAGGACGGGAAAACAATGCTCCGTGATGCTGAGTTTCGGTAAGCTGCTCCCCCGAATGAGAGAAAATTCCGAAGGCATAGCGGTTTTTGCCCAGATCCAAAAGATGCTGCTTGCTGTCGGGTCTGTACCAAAATTCGGGAGTGTGAATACCTGTAAGTCTGAGAGTATCGGCAGTAGGATGATCCCAACCGTATTTACATTCGCTGAATACGGATACGCCGAATTCCTCCGAGCTTATATCCGCCCAATTTTGCGCGGGAACTTCATAGAGATTAGGCGTGTTGACTCCTCTTTTTATAACGCCGACTCCAAGGTCATAAGACGCTTGTTCATTGGAAACCGTAAAGGAAAAGGGAGTTTTCAACAGACTACGCTTACAATTCCATTCGATTTCATTTTCAATTCTGACCGTTTCACTGCTTTCGCCCAGAATGATTCTCTGCGTAAATACAGATTCTTTGTATCGGCGGACTGTCTTGATAACTGCTCTTGCCGAACCGCTTTCCTCAATATAGATTTTGGGGGCGGATGCTTTGCCCACAGGAGGCGCTGACACCTCTTTATAGTCCAGCTCCCACGCGGGGAAGATAAAGTGACCGTTATATTTATGAACATCCATACTTATGGGTGCACTCAAAAGCTCTTTGTTTAAGTTTTTATCAAAAATCGAGGCGATATCGCCGTTACCGTTAAGTTTAATTTTATATTTTCGGTTTTCCAGCGTTTTTTCGCTGACGAAAAGTCCCGTTTCTTCTCTATAGGGCTCTGAGGCGGGAGTGACGGTATATACAGAGAGTGAATTGCCCTGCACGTTGGCAGTAAAAATCACTTTTCCGTTAGAATATTGGGACGGCACTTCATTTCCGTTTTCATCTTGAACCTTAACACATTTTGTGCCTTTTGGAAGGTCAACATTGCACTCTGCAAAGTCTAAAACAGGCATATCTACCGTGTTGCTGACGACTACCGCAATGCCTTGTGCCTCGGGGACAGTCATCATAGATGCAACGGATGAAACGGCGTTTTCATACTCCCCCGCAAACTGATTTAAGGACAGCATATAATCGTTCCAGCTTCTTTTATACGCTCTTTGCACGGAGGTTCCCGTAATATCATCGTGGAACTGATGGGCAATCACCCTTTTCCACGATGTATCAAGTACCTCGGCAGGATATCTGCCCGCGCCGAGCCACGCGGCGGCTGAACAGGTACGCTCTGCGGCATCGGCAAGCTGCTCGTTTCTTTTATTCCAGCGTTTGCCGACGGTTCTCGAGGTATAACAGCCTGCACCGTGATTTGTGAGCACAAGCTCGTTATTCCATAGGGGCAGCTTTGCTTTCGCCTCATCGGAGAGCTTATTCATTTCTCTGAAAACATGATCGGCAGAGCTTATTTCCACATCGACCGATTCCGCATTGTTGCGGCGTTTTTCACGGACAACCGTTTCAACCGATCTATCCGTGGGAGAACCGCCGATATCCCCCGTGCCATGCAGGACCAAGGTCATCGGAAGGCCGTATTTTTCTATATTATTATTAAGCTTACGGTTGACCTTTTTATTCTTTCGAACCCTTGACAGAGTATTATTGTATTTAAGCGAATTGAGGGAAGCGAAAACCTCCGAACCGTCAACACCCTTCCATATTCCTAAGTCAAAGGGAATGCCGTAAGCCGAGCTCCAAGTCAGCTTTTGCGTAGTAAAGCCGATAAGCCCTGAATGCTTCATTACGGACGGCAGAGCATATCCGAATCCAAAGCAGTCAGGCAAATAAATATCAACGCTTTTTTTGCCGAATTTTTTATTGAAATAGTCCGTTCCGTAAAGAATATTGCGGAACAGTGCCTCAGGTGACGGAACATTGACGTCGCCGTTTTCATAGGCACTGCCTGTGACAAACCACTTGCCCTCAGCAATATACTTTTTCAGCTTTTCAAAGTGTGACGGATAATATTCTTCCATCAGCTCATAACGGCGGCTGCCCTCAAAGCTGAAAATATAATCGGGGTATTTTTCGAACAGGCGGAAATTTTTTTCAAGCGTAGCCTTTATGTACTTGTCTACCGTCGTTTCAAAGTCCCAGTTCCACACTGTGTCAAGATGCGCTGTTGCCACGGTGTGGATGGCAGGTTTTTTCTCAGTCATTTTATCGCCGCCTCACTGTGCCTTAGATGCATCGATCTCTTTGCGTTTTTCCTCGTTCGCCGCACGCATTTCCTTAAGCTCGTTATCGCCGATCTCGTATCCGAACATCGGAATAGCCTGTAAAACACAGCCCACAGCGGGAACTATGGTTATAAGCACAAACATCATAACAGTGATCTTCGGATAAGTTGCCGCAAAATTGAGTGCATAAGTGCTGCCTGCGTTGGTAGCTGTCGCAATTTCTGCGCTTAAGTGATTTATCGTTTCGGTATAGTTAACGGTTCCTAAGAATACGTTGGAAATGAGAATCGCAATGCCCGACGAGAGCTTTGCTAAAAATGTGATACCCGAGGCGAAAAGACCGTCCTTGCGCTCACCGTAACGGTACTCGAGATAATCTATGCTGTCGGCTGACATAACGGGCTGGAGAGCTGTGGTAAAGCCCGATAAAATGCCGAAGCAACCAAGCATTATGAGCATGACAGCCATCATAGGAGCCGAATGGAGATTATCAAGATTTTTGTAGCACAAGAGGAACATCAACGCAACAGGAACGGCAGAAAGTAAGCTTGTAAATATATAAAGCTTCTTCTTTGTAAATTTTACTCCGAGACGTGGAGTGAGTGAATAGGACACAAATGTACCGATAAGATACGGTGCACCGAGGATGATGACCCATATTCCTTCGTAACCGTCGCCGAGCACCCATTTGCAGAAATACATACCGGCAGTGAGCAAAAGTGTCTTTGTACAGCCGAGAATTCCCGAAATCATCACGCGCAGATACGGTTTATTTTTAAGTATGAGCTTGAAGCTGCCCTTAAAGGTGACGGGATCGGAATCGTATGTGTTAACGCGCTCTCTGACGTTGGGGAAAATTCTGCTGAAAAGCAAAGCTCCGACGATGCAGATAAGCAGAGTCGTAAGGAGATAGCCTTGCTCCTGCGAAAAATAGCCGTCATAATTGATAAGACCCACATTGGGAAATATTCCCAAATCAATTTTTCCCAAAGCATTTTTGATGGGAGCGTATATGGCGGTGACGATAGCGCCGAAGCCACCTATGAAACGGGCTGATGAGATAAGCTTTGTTCTGCGGGCTTCATCGGGAACCATTCGTGACGGCAGGCTCCAAAGGGGTATATCACCCAGCGTGTAAAAGGGCGACCACAGGAAATACATTACAACGAGATATGCTATTCGGGCTCCCATAGGCCAGCTTGACAGCGGGATAAACAACAGCGTCGTAACGATTGCGATGGGATAAGGTATGAATCTTAACCACGGACGGCTTTTGCCGTATTTCGACTTTGTTTTTTCCACTATAACGCCCGCGATCGGGTCGTTTATAGCGTCCCATACACGGGCAACGGTGAATATGAGACCTACTACGGCAATATCGACCATTGCCACGTCGGTATAATAGAGCGAGAGCGCCGCACCGATAATGTTGTAGATCATAGTCTGCCCCATCATACCCACAAGATAGCTTGCGGATTCTCTTCTCGAAAAATCCCCCAGTTCTCTGTCGGCTCTGCGAAGCTTTTTGCCGTTTGTGCCCCTATTTTCGGTTTTCATAGCTGAAAATCCTCCCCAATCAATATACAAAAATCCTTGAATTTATCATATATTATCTATGACTTTTTTGCAACAGTTTATTGAAAATATAAATGAAATTGTATAAAATATATTTAAATCATTATACGGAGAATAAAGATATGGAAAACAACAGCAAGTTTAAAGAAACCGTCAAGAAAAACCGCAGCTATCGGGGCTACGATGAGAGCAGAAAAATCACCCGTGAGGAACTGTTGGAGCTTGTGGACTGTGCCCGCTTTGCCCCCTCCAGCGTTAACCGCCAGCCCTTCAAATATCTGCTTGCTAATACTCCGGAAGATCTCGATAAAATACAGCCTTTGACAGGCTGGGCAAGGGCGTTGCCGCATATGAAGCTCCCCCACCCGGGCAAATGCCCCACGGCTTTTATCGTTATATGCCAAGACACAAAGTGGGATGCGGATCTTAACCGTTATATCCGTGATGTGGGCATCGTGGCTCAGACAATGCTGCTGGCATCAGTGGAACAGGGCTTGGGCGGCATAATGATAGGCAATTTCAGTCCTGAAAGGTTATCAAAAGCATTGGAATTACCGGAGAATATTGTCCCTATGCTGATAGTTGCTTTGGGAAAACCCGATGAACAGATCGTTCTTACGGAAATTGACGACGGAGAAAGCATACAGTATTACCGTGATGAGCAGGATATACACTATGTCCCCAAGCGAAAGCTGGAAGATATAGTTTTATAAAACGGAGAAACGGTATGAAAACTGATGCAAAGAAAAGTCGAAAAGGCTTAAAAATCACGGCAATAATCATCGGAGTAATAGCTGTCATAATATGTTCGGCATTAGTCGCAGTAGGTATACTGACAGCTCCCATTGACGACAGCTCTGAAAAAGCGGTTGCAGTGGGCGGATTGCTTAAATCGGAAAACTTTGATTATCAGGCAGACTCTGCTAAGGATCTCGAAAAAAATCCTATGATCAAAATAATGCAGATCGTGTGGAAATTCTGTGCAAAAAGTGACGCGGCGGTTCACGCCAAGCAAACGCCGCCGGATAATCTTACAAAGGAATATGATATTCCTTACATAGACGACGGAAACAGATATCATATGCTTGACGTTTATTATCCTGAAAACGCTACTGAAAAAATGCCCGTAATAATCGACATTCACGGCGGCGGCTGGATGTATGGGGATAAGAGCTTAAACGAATACTATAATTTGGCGTTGGCGGACAGAGGCTTTGTGGTTTTCAGTATAAGCTACCGTCTTGTGCCCGACGTTACGGTAAACGAACAGCTTTGGGACTGTATGGAAGCCCTTAAATGGATAAGCGACAATATGAATAATTACCCTTGCGACAGTGATAATATAATGCTCACGGGAGATTCCGCAGGCGGAATGTTTGCGGCATACTGTGCCGTTTTACTGCAAAGCGAAGAGCTGAGAAATGTATTTGAGGTTACCGATGCAGATTTGGAGCTTACGGCGCTGCTGTTGACCTCTCCCGTTCCCAATATGAATGTGGACGGCGACATTATGATGAAAAAGTTTTACTGGGGCAAGGATTATCAAAGCAAGGCGACATATAAGTATATGAATTTGGATGAAATTATTGATTATGCCGAACTTCCACCTACATATTTGATTACCAGCAGCGGAGATTCCGCACATTCGTCGACCGTCGCAACGTATGAGCTTCTGAAAGCCAAGGGCGTGGACGCAGAACTCAAAGATTACTCGGATTTAAGGGATGATAAGGCGCTCCCGCACGTTTTCAGCGTGCTTGAGCCGTTTGACGAATTCGGAAGCAAAGCCATTGACGGTGCGCTCGGTTTTTACAGAAAAAATATGAAATGATATATAGATAAAGCCTTGGAGCAGCGTGGCTTCAAGGCTTTTTCTTTACCGTTTATATCTATTGCTTTTTTCTCAACAAGTATTACTTTGTACCGACTCGGCTGTCTTTGCGCTTTTCTTCCTCGGTAAGTAATGAAAACTTGACTAAATCATGATGCATTTTCCTAAGGGTATTTTTATCCTTGTCGGTTGATTCACCGTATACATACCCTTCCGAACGCATATAAGCATTCCACCTGCGATGCTCCAAGACCTCGATTATATCTCGTTCCTCGGACGTTAATTCGTCTTCACTTTTAGTCGCTCCGGGAATACCGCAGCCTATCCGTGCCTTCATATGGATCGCCGAAGCAACGGAGGAGCTGTAGTTATATTCGTATTGCCAAAAGGTGTCTTCTTCACCCCATTTCAGATGCCTTTGTAACGCATCCTTTTCCAATTCAGAGTTCATGATCACGGCTGTGGAATAAGAAGATTTAATATCGCCTATAAAATCAATATCATAGGGTCGGTTTTTATAATTTGCGATTCCCGTAAGCGCCTCTTTTTCGTCAGTGTTATATACGATCGTTTGTATCACAGGTTTAATACCGATCCGTTCAAACAGTATACGCAGATTGACCGCAGTACGGATATTCATTTCATCGGTTCCCAAGGACACAAGAACATATGTTGTATTCTTCAATTTCATTATTTCATCAGCAAAAGATTTAGCGGACACATCGTAGCCGGAGTGAATACGAATGGTATACTCGGCTTCGCCGGGAATACTTACACCGTTATACTCATCTGACATCAGCTCAGGTGCCAATGCTTCGAAGCGCTCGCCCGCAAGCTTATCCAAATCGAAAGCATCTATTTGAACCTTATATCCGTCCATTTGGCAGAACCAGGTCAGCGCTTTCAGCATCTCGGTTCCGTGCTGACCCATTCCGATAAGAACGGCGGAAATCTGTTTAGTATCTTCAGAGATCGGAACTGCCCGTTCAAATATTTTTTGCCCGTCGTCGTATAAAAGACGGTTAATAAGCGATCTTACCTCGTTCACTCTGCGAACCTTCACCCCGCCCTTGTCTGCCCTGGCAAGAAGAAGATCGCTTTCAATTCCGGTAGAGAAAACATACAATTCGGTATTGCTTCGATGCTTAAATCCGTCAATTATTTTCAGGGACTGTTTAATATTTTCGGTTTCGTCTTCGCCTATGGTGAAAAATAAAATGCGGGATCCACTGCTGTGTAATTTAAAATTGACCGCTAAGACATCTTTTTTAAAGCAGATCGCCTTCAGTTCTCTCGCACGCTCGATCAACTCATATGACACTTCATCATTGTTCTCAAAAACATCCGTGAAAACTATTGCAGAATGTCTGTGATTACATTTGATATCGGCGGCCAATGCCAACGACTTATCGTTCAATTCGGAAAAAATATAAACATCGTCAAAGAAACGGAGAATGTACTTTATGTAAGCAGAGAGATTTTTGAAAAAGGTCATCAAAAATCCAAAAGTCAATATAGGAGCTAAGACAAAAGCAACAGACAGATATGCGGAATATACAGCGGACACCCATTCGTCAGGACAAGTTATGTTTTCAAGGATCACGCTGCGGTCAGCATCTATCGTAAATATTTGGAAAGTGTTGTGCAGCGAGAACATCACGGTTTTTAATGTGTTGTATGCACTTTCCAAAAGCATATTATGATAAATCGGCAACAGGCAGATGAAAACAGAAATAAATACGCCACCGAAAAACACATTAAAAGGCGTACTTATACGCCCGGGCCTGTATTTCCCCACACCGAGCAAAATGGCGATAAGTATTGAAGCCAATAACACCGATGCCGACAGTATAATTCCGATCGTCCAACCCATATCTGTATCTCCTAAATGCTTTATTTAAGTAGCAGTAGCTACCGATTATTATACTTCGCAACGGCAAACCCGTCAAGAGTGATCGCCGCCTTCGATTTTTATTACATATTATTTTTCAAACTTTTTAACTACATCTTGAAGAAAGGTATTTTTTATGATATACTTACTAAAATTTCAAAATATATTATAAACTGTTTGGTTTGATAAGCTTTCGGGCGGAAAGGAATTGAAATGGTTAAAGTAGTATTATTGTTTTGTTTAGGACTTGTATTTTTGATAAAAGGCGGCGACTGGTTCGTTGACGGCGCTACGGGTATAGCCCATCGTTTTCACCTCTCTGAGCTGCTTATAGGCGCAACGGTCGTGTCTATCGGAACTACACTGCCGGAGGTTATGGTATCCGCCACCTCTGCAGTTTCCGGGCACGGCGAAATCGCCTACGGTAATGCAATCGGTTCAATTATCTGTAATACAGCCTTAATTGCCGCTTTGACGGTGGCTATCCGTCCCGGAAAGGTCGATCGCAAGGCATTGGGACTTCCTGTAGGCTTCTTTTTCGGTGCGGCAGCACTGTATACGGTAGTTTCTTATGCTTTCGGTTATTTCAGCCGTTATATCGGCGTTGCTTTGCTGCTCATCTTTGTGGCTTATATGATCTGCACGGTAAAAAGCATGAAATCGTCTTCTGCGGATTGTGAAGTGGAGATAACCGAGACCGACAAAAAAAGCTCCGTTGTCAAGGAGATCGCTCTTTTGATCATAGGTGCGGCACTTATTGCCGTAGGCGCCAATCTGCTTGTGAATAACGGCACACTGATCGCCGAGGCGCTGGGCGTGCCCGAATCGGTAATTGCTTTGACTTTCATAGCCCTCGGAACCTCACTGCCCGAGCTGGTTACCGCAATTACGGCTCTTGCAAAGGGTCACGGTGCGCTCTCACTTGGCAATGTTATCGGCGCAAATCTGTTCAACTTGGTTTTGGTTATCGGTGTTTCGTCAACTCTGGCACCTTTCAGCATTCCGCAAAACTCTATGCTCGCAGGACTTAATTCCTCGCTGGTGCTGGAGATACCGCTCATGCTGTTTGTTATGGGACTCTTAACTCTGCCGACACTTATTCGCGGAAAGCTGTCCCGTGCGCAGGGAATTTTGTTGCTGATTCTTTATGCGGCATTTTGTGTTGTTCAGTTTACGATTTAACGCTGACTGAAGATTAAAATAACATAATGAATAAAACGCGCATATCCTACAATTCGGGTGTGTGCGTTTTATATCGTAAGATATGGGAGAACATCATATGAACGAGAAAAAAGAATACCGTGATGCTTACTTAACCGGCGAACGGGCGCTTTTCGGAGAAAAAAATCTTCTAATCGAAGATACCATTTTCGCAGACGGCGAATCCCCGCTGAAGGAATGTCACGACATCGAGCTTCGCGGATGTATGTTTAAATGGAAATATCCGCTTTGGTACTCTGAAAATATCAAAGCCCGTAATTGCACATGGTTTGAAATGGGACGCGCCGGCGTATGGTACACAAAGCATATCTCGGTAGAGGACTGTGCCATTGAAGCGCCGAAAAATTTTCGCCGATGCCAAGATATAACACTTAGAAACGTATCTTTTCCTAATGCGGCGGAAACCCTTTGGCACTGTGACGGCGTTACAATGGAGCATATCACCGCTAAAGGTACATATTTTGCAATGAACAGCGAAAATATGACAATTTCGGATTTAACGCTGTACGGCGATTATTCCTTTGACGGGGTAAAAAATGCAGAGATCCGCAATTCCAAATTATTATCAAAAGACGCCTTTTGGAACAGCGAAAATGTAACGGTTTACGACTCGTTTATCTCCGGTGAGTACCTCGGCTGGAACGCAAAGAATTTAACCCTGATAAACTGTACGGTCGAAAGCCTGCAGGGTATGTGCTATATTGACAATCTTGTGATGAAAAACTGCAAATTGCTGAATACGACTCTCGCCTTTGAGTATTCCACCGTGGATGCCGATATTGTGGGAAAGATCGACAGCGTATTAAATCCGTCAGGCGGTATAATTCGGGCGGATTCCATTGCCGAGCTGACCATAGAAAAGGATAAGGTCGATCCCGATAAAACGAAAATTATTTGCAGGCAATAAAGGAAAGCGCATTATGAAATACGATTTTGACACACCTATAAACCGAAGAAATACAAATTCGCTTAAATGGGACATCCCCGAAAATGAGCTTCCTATGTGGGTGGCTGATATGGATTTCCCGACGGCGCCGGAGATACGCACGGCTATTGAAGCCCGCGCCGCACACGGCGTTTTCGGATACTCCGTGATTCCGGACGAGTGGTACGAAGCCTACATAGGTTGGTGGCAGAGACGGCACAATTTCACCATAGAAAAGGATTGGCTTATTTTCTGCACGGGTGTTGTTCCCGCGGTTTCCAGTGTCGTTCGCAAACTCACAACGCCTGCCGAAAAAGTGCTGATTCAAACACCTGTTTACAACATCTTTTTCAATTCTATTCTCAACAACGGTCGTCAGGTGTTGGAAAGCAGCTTGAAATACAATAACGGTGGATATGAAATTGACTTTGAGGATTTGGAACGAAAGCTGTCTGATCCTCAAGTCTCTTTGATGATACTGTGTAATCCACACAATCCCGTCGGCAAGATATGGGACAGGGAAACGCTGGAACGAATCGGTGAGCTTTGCCACAGACATAATGTAGTCGTACTGTCTGATGAAATACACTGTGATTTGACCGACCCGGGAACGGAATATATCCCCTTCGCGTCCGTATCTGAAAATTGCAGAGAGAACAGCATCACCTGTATAGCACCCACAAAAGCGTTTAATTTGGCAGGCTTGCAGACGGCGGCAGTGATGATCCCTAATGCAGCCCTGCGGCATAAGGTTTGGCGTGCGCTTAATACCGACGAAGTGGCAGAGCCCAACGCCTTCGCGGTTGATGCCACGGTCGCCGCGTTCACAAAGGGGGATGCTTGGCTTAATGAGCTGCGGCAGTATATTTTTGAGAATAAAATAAGAACTGCCGAATTTGTAAAAGAAAAAATTCCAAAGCTTCGTGTTGTGCCGTCACAGGCGACATATTTATTGTGGCTGGATTGCTCTGAATTAACCGATTCAGCTAATGAGGTTGCAGAATATATCCGAAATAAAACAGGACTGTATCTTTCAGAGGGCAGTCAATACGGCAGCGGTGGAGAAAGCTTTCTGCGACTGAACGTTGCCTGTCCGCGTTCCACATTGGAGGACGGACTCACGCGGTTGCAGGCAGGAATCGAAGCTTATGAAAAACGGTAATTAAAAATCCGTACGCAGAAAACCCGCAGGCACTGAAGTCTGCGGGTTTTGCATTGTCTTTCTATTTATCCTTAACTATGCTCAGCTTATCAAAAATGCCGCCTGCATAGCTTTCGGAATTTGCCTCAAAGGTGACGGTGATTTTATCCGTGCCTGCCGTTAGCTTATCCGGTATTTTGTAATACACGTCGTAAAAGCCGCCGGAAATTCCATCCTTCAACTCAACCTCAGCAAGAACTGTTCCGTCAATGAGGATTCTGAATGTCCGCCCGACGTCACCGCTGTAGTACTTTACCGCAAGGTAATTGTCAGCCGTATTATCGACCGTCATATCGTAGCTGAAAAATCCGCAGATCGCCGCGTCCCTAAACATAAGTCCGTTAAAATTGCCTGTCGAGGATTTATCCGCCTTTAAATTACGGGAGAATTCATACTGGTCGTTTGCCACGGGGAAGCTGTCAATAACGATATATTTATCAGCCTCGTTTTCCTGCACCGCGGTTTGTGAATCCGCCAGTCTAAAATAGATTCCGTAGCGGTTTTGATGCTGTAAATAGTGGGGTGAAAACGTTAATTCTCGGTCGGTGCCTTTAAGGACAAATTTCAATGTATCGTCCTGACGCACAAGATTTTCGTTGATATTAAGGAGCCAATCCTTTATTGTGCCCCCTTTAATTATAAGTGTATCGCTTATTGAGGTGTCAAGAAGCGGAACGGTCACGTTAACGCCTGTGGTGGATGTCTGCATATCCTTATTGCCTAGGTCTGCACTGAGCACCCACGGACCGTATTTGAAAGCTACGGCATTTTCATTGTCGGGTAAACTAAAAGCGACAACCTGCATAGGCAGTGTTAACTCGATGATATCACCGTCGTTCCAGCTTTGAGAAAGTCGGATAAAGCCCTTGTCGGTTTCCGTTTCAAAATCCACGCCGTTGATCTTTACGGCGGGAGTATCAGTACACCAGTCGGGTATCCTCAATACGATATCGGTTTCGGCAGAACCGCTGACCGTGAATGTTACGTTCGGCAGGTCGGCGTTTTGAGTGATTGTAATGCCCTTATCGGCAAGTTTCAACTTTGACGAGGTATAGCGAATAACGTATATGCCCTTTGAATCGGAGTAATAAATACTGTCACTGAGCTTTGAGAAATTTTCCATTCCCGAGCCCGTACAGCACCAAAAATGCTCTGTCGGGGAGCTGTATACCTTGAAAAAGCCCGTTGCCATCGGCTGAAAGTATGTGGTCATACCGGTCTTTGGATTCTGTGAGGAAAGGATCGCGTTGATAAAGGTATTTTCGTAATAATCGGCATATTTCCGCTCGCCCGTTATCTTGAAAAGCTCGCGGGAGAGCTTAAGCATATTGTATGTATTGCAGGTTTCGTTGTTGCAGTCGGTGCGTTCAGCATCAAGGATTTTAGGCTCGCCGAAATGCTCCCATTCGCTGTTACCGCCTGTAATATATGTATGGTTATTTATTACGATCTCCCAAAAGTTTACGGCTACCTGAAGATAGTATTCCTCGCCAAGCACTGTGTAGCGGTTTAACGCCCCTATGATTTTCGGAATAGTAGTGTTTGCGTGCTTGCCGTTGAGAACATCCTCGCCGTTATATAAATCGTCAAAAAGAGACCTTTCGTCAAAGCTGTGAGCGGCGGAGAGATGCTTTTCGGACTTAGTAAATTTATAAAGCTCATACAGACAATCGTTCATACCGCCGTATTCCACGTTAAGGACGGTAAGCTGAACAGCTTCTGTCCACTTTGATGTTCTGCCGTATACCCAGTCGCCCAGCTTAGATGCAATTTTCAAAGCCTGCCCGTTGTTTGTCAACTCGTAAGCGGCAATTAAGCCTGACAAAACCTTGTGCATAGTGTACCAAGGCACCCAAGTACCTGCCGTATTACCCTGCTCAAGCTTCTCATAATGGCTTTCGGGAATAGCCGCCAAGTAGCCTGTCTCAGCGTTTTGACACTCTGCCAAAACTGCTGTAATACGGTCGGCGATAGCTTTTAATTCCCTGTCGCCAGATGCGGCATAGCCCTGCGAAACGGCAGAAAGATAATGTCCCAAGGTATGACCCTGAATAGCGGAAGTCTCCCAACCGCCGTAACGCTCAGCCTTGTTTTCCACACCCCCGATGTCGCAGAAGCCTTTGAGAAGTCTGTCTGCATCGAGGAATTTTAAATAATTTGCCTCAAGAAAAAAGGCGTTCTGTTCATATGGATCAAGCAAATCCACATCACTCATAGGAATATCGTTAAGTTTTTCGGGAAGTATTGCTTTTTTCATAAATCTCACCGTCCGGCTTAGTCGAATAAATCGTTATCGCGGAACTGGAGCGAATACAGATCCTTATATGTTCCGCCTGCCGCCATAAGCTCCTCATGTGTTCCGCGCTCGGTAATGCGACCGTTCATAACTACCGCGATCTCATCGGCATTGCGAACGGTAGAAAGTCGGTGGGCAACTACCAGTGTGGTTCGACCCTTACAAAGCTCGTCAAGAGCCTGTTGAATGAGTACCTCGGTAGTGTTATCAAGTGCGCTGGTTGCCTCGTCCAAAATGAGTATTGCAGGGTCTTTTAAAAATACCCGTGCGATGCTGAGGCGTTGCTTTTGTCCGCCTGACAGCTTTACTCCTCTCTCACCGATTTCCGTATCATAACCGTTGGGAAGGGTCATTATGTAGTCGTGAATATTGGCACGTCTCGCCGCATCACACACCTCTTCATCAGTGGCATCGGGGCGACCGTACAGAATATTATCTTTAATTGTGCCCACAAACAGAAAAACATCCTGCTGAACTATACCGATGTTACGGCGGACGGACTGAAGAGTTAATTCGCGGATATCCACCCCGTCGATCAGAATTGAGCCGCTGTCCTCACCCAGCTTATAAAAATTAGGCAAAAGATGGCATATTGTGGTTTTACCGCCGCCCGACGGTCCCACGAGGGCAAGCTTTTGCCCTTTTTCCACACGCAAATCGACATTGTGAAGGACTTCTTTTGTAGGATCATAGGCGTAGGTGACGTTCTTAAACTCGATTTCGCCCTTGACATCTTTAAGCTCCCTTGCGCCCGGAGCATCCGTTTCAGGCTCCTCGTCCATAATCTCCGCAAACCGTTTAAAGCCGCTGACTCCGTTCTGGAACTGCTCCATAAAACCGATGAGAGTGTTCACGGGGTTTATGAACAGGTTGACCGAAACGATAAAGGTTGAATAATCGCCGAAGGAAATTCTGCCTGAATAGAGAAACAGTCCGCCTGCTATCAATATAAACACGTTAAAGACGTCCGCAACAAACGATGTGGACGAGTGGAATTTCGCCATAGCGTTATATGCCCGTCTGGAGGCATCGACAAATTCTTCATCGCCCTTTTTGAACTTTTCCACCTCTCGAGCAGAGTTGGTGTATGCTTTTGTTACGCGGATACCCGTTACGCTGCTTTCAACAGAGGCGTTTATTGTTGCGTTGCTCTTTCGGCGGTCGTCAAAAGCGGCTTTCATCGCCTTGCGGAAATGCACCGTGACGACTACAAGAATGGGAACACAGGTAAAAATAATAAGCGTCAGTATCCAGTCTATGGTAGCAAGATACGAAAATGACAAAACGATCATAACCGTGCTTATCAGCAGGTTTTCGGGACCGTGATGGGCAAGCTCGCACACCTCAAACAGATCACTTGTCATACGGGTCATAATTCGTCCCGTCTCGTTATTGTCATAAAAGCTGTACGGCAGTTTTTGAAGATGATCAAAAAGATCCTGCCGCATTTTTGACTGCATACATACGCCGATAAAATGTCCGTAATACTGCACAAAATATTGTAACAGCATTCGTAATACGTACAAACTGAGTACGACGATGCCTGCAATGAATATGGCTGAATACATTTTTTTCGGTATATACAGATTCAGCATCTTGTTGGTCACGATGGGGTATACCATACCAATGACCGATATTAAAAGAGATGCCAACATATCAAGAGCCAGCATTTTTTTGTGCGGTCCATAATAACCGATAAAGCGTTTGAGCATATTTTTTTATTCCTTCTCTGCTGTTGTAATGTTTATATTGTAATACAATATACCGATTTTGAAAATACCGAAAATTTGATAAAATTACCGTCCGAGCACTTGCACAGACGGCAATTTAATGTATTGAAAAAAATTAACTATCCCAGCATAACGTCTAACAGCATCATAACAGCAAAGCCGAGAACAATGCCCATTGTTGCAAAATACGGGTTCGCCTTTTGATTTCTTTGACATTCGGGAATCAGCTCGTGAACCGCTACCAAAATCATTGCTCCCGCCGCAAAGGAAAGGGCATATGGCAAAATCGTTTCTACATAAACGACCAGCATAGCGCCGATGACACCCGCAATCGGTTCCACCATACCCGACGCCTGACCGTACAAAAAGCTCTTTTTTCGGGAATATCCTTCTCTTCGAAGCGGCAAGGAAACCGCCGCACCCTCCGGAAAATTCTGTAAGCCTATGCCCACTGCAACGGTGACGGCACCCATAAGGCTTTCCGCAGTATAACTGCCCTTTTGCAATGCGCCGAATGCTACGCCCACCGCAAGTCCCTCCGGTATGTTATGAAGCGTTATGGAGAGAACCAGCATTATAATTCGGTTCAGCCGCTCGTTCGGTTCCCCCTGCGTATTGTTTGCCCGTCCTCTCCAGAAGGATACGGTTTTGTCAGATCCCCACATAAACAATGCGCCAAACAGAAAGCCTGCCGTTACAACAAAATACGCAGGCAGCCCTGACCCGGCTTCTGCCCGCTCTATGGCAGGCTGCAGCAAGGACCAAAAGCTTGCCGCGATCATAACACCTGAGGCAAAACCAAGCATCAGATTGAGCGCCTTTGGATCGGGGGATTTAAAAAATGCGACCGTAGCAGCGCCGAGAGCCGTTACGAACCATGTTCCGAGCGTTGCGATCAGCGCCGTTATAACTAAATCATTCATATTGCACCTCCCATACCCATTATATTTTGTATGGGACAACAGGTGCTTAGATTTATTTTAATCTTCGGCTATTGATGAATTTTTTTGCCATTTACCGCTGAGGTAATAGCTCCACGTGATGATAAATCCTACGCCGAAGCCGAACAGTCCGTTCCACCAGATGATGGCGTATCCGAGAAAAGCACTGTACCGTAACAGATATGTCACAAGAACGCGTACCGACAACGCGCTTGTTGCAACGACCGTGCAGGCGCTCCCGTGATTTGATGCCTGAAAAACACCGAACAGCGGAATATATATACCCAGTACAATGTTGACGAACGCGATCGTCCTGAGATGCGCCCTGCAGTATGTTATTGCCTGACTGCCGAGGCCGAATAGACTTATAATATTATCTGCAAACAGCCACACAAGAACCGATATGAACAGTGACATTATCAAAGAGATAAGGAGAGTTTGCCTTACACCGCGCTTTACATTTTTTATTTTCCCCGCACCGATATTCTGTCCCGCATAAGTGGCGAGCGTTGTTTGAAAAGCGTTGCAGGGAAGATTTAAGTACATTTCAATTCGCTGACCCACGGTAAACGAGGCGGTCATTGCCTTGCCGAAGCCATTGACGGCTCTTTGTATAAAAGTAAATCCCAGTGACACGATAACCATCTGTAAAGCTATCGGGAGTCCGACGGTAACCGTTTTTTTCGCCAAAGCGGTATCCCAAATAAAGTCCCGTATTCCGAAATGGAAAATCGGATATTTTTTTATCATATAAATATACGCCGCAATGAAAGAAACTGCCTGGGCAATATCCGTGGCAACTGCCGCACCCAGCACGCCCCAATGGAATACGGCGACAAACAAAAGATCAAGCACAATATTTAATACCGACGATATCAGCAAAAAGTAAAGTGTCGCCGCACTGTCCCCCACTGCGCGCAGGATCGAGGAAAAAATATTGTACCCGAACTGAAACACAAGTCCGACCGCGTAAGCGCGGAAATAGACAAGGGTTTGATTAAGTATTTCCTTCGGTACATTCATTAGGTATGTATACGCAGGTGCTGAAATAGCTATCGCGACTACGGTGGCAACAATGCCCATCATCAGCAAAAGAAGAATACCTGTAGATGCACTTTTCTTGACCATTTTTTCGTTTTCAGCACCGTAATACTGTGCCACAATGATGCCGTTGCCGGCAGAAAATCCCATTGCAAAGGCTAAAAACATAAAGGTAAGGCTTGTTGTCGTTCCAACTGCGGAAAGCGCGTCCTCACCCGAAAAATTGCCGACGATTATCGTATCCGCCGTGTTATATAACTGTTGAAGCAGTGAGCCTGCAAGCACAGGGAGCGCAAACCGCAGAATATGCTTCCACGGTGTACCCTCCGTCATTGACCGTCCGTTCATATTTCACACTCCGTTTATACTGTTAATATTGTACCACTACATTACGGTAAAAGACATTTGCGTTTCGTGAGATTTTTTTAAGCGTCAAGTATTATTTTTTGTTGAACTTGCTGTTTGAGCGGTTTCTGCTCTTGATTTTATTTCCGTATACATTTATAATTATAATATAAATTCAAACATACGGGGGGAGAAATCTCAATTTATGGAAATCAAAGTTTTAAGCAGTCTTGCAAAGATTTTTCCCGATGAAATTTGCGGCGAATACGAAATCCAGTCGGTAAGCTGTCTGAAAAACGAGAGAACGTCTTTCCAGCTGGCCGTAAAATCGGATTCCGACGTGTCCGTCAATATTTCTTCCGACTGTGAGTATTTGGATATTTATAAAATACGGTATGTTCCCGCAAAGCTCACCGCAGGTCGTGACAAGGACGACTATTTTATAAGAAATGCCGAATCAGGAGAATATCCCGACGTGCTTATTCCCTTTGACGGCGAAATAATCTTAAAAAAAGATGAGTGGCTGTCCGTTTGGTGTGAATTTATACCCGACGGAAAGCTTGACGGCGGCGAATATGAAATCGCGGTGACCGTAGGCGGCGAAAGGGTAAAAATCAAGGCGGAAATCGCAGATGCTTCTTACTCGGAGCAAAGTCTTATCTGCACACACTGGTTCCATACCGACTGCCTTGCTTCTTACTATAATGTTAAGGTTTTCTCGGACGGGTATTGGAAAACAGTTGAAAGCTTTATGCGTACCGCCGTACAGCACGGAATCAATTTTATTTTGACTCCGCTGTTCACTCCGCCTCTTGACACTGCTGTGGGCGGTGAACGCCCTACGGTTCAGCTTGTGGACGTAAAAAAGGTCGGACGTAAATACACCTTTGGCTTTGACAAATTAAAAAAGTGGATAGAGCTCGCCGAAAAATGCGGCATCAAATATTTTGAAATGTCTCATCTTTACACGCAATGGGGTGCAAAACACGCTCCTAAAATTATGGCGGAGACGAATAAAGGCTATAAACGCATTTTCGGTTGGGGTACAAACGCTCACGGTGGTTGTTATTCCGATTTCCTACGTCAGCTGGCTCCCCAGCTAATAAAATTTATCGACGAAAACGGACTTCGGGAAAGATGTATGTTCCACACCTCGGACGAGCCGCAAAAAAGGCATTATAAAAGCTATAAAAAATCGGCAGGGCTTATGAAAGAGCTATTCGGCGATTTTAAAAGAATAGATGCTCTTTCGGAATTCAGTTTTTATGAAAATGGTCTTATAGAATACCCCATCACAAACATTGAACACATTGAAGATTTTGCGGGAAAAATCCCTGAGCTTTGGACGTATTACTGCTGTAATCCGTATAAAAATGATCTGCCGAACCGCTTTAACGCAATGCCGTCACTCAGAAACCGTATTCTCGGTTTTATAATGTATGCCTATGACGTAAAGGGATTTTTACATTGGGGATATAATTTTTATTACACGCGGTATTCAAGGCGAGAGGTCGACCCGTTTACCGAGACCGATGCAGGCGGCGAATTTCCGTCGGGGGATTCCTTCGTCGTTTACCCTGCTCCCGACGGCACGGCATATGCGTCGCTTCGGTTAAAGGTCTTTTATGACGCCATACAGGATTTTGAGGCTTTGAGGCTGCTTGAGCAGAAAATCGGCAGAGAAAAGACTCTTGAGATGTTAAATAAAGGCCTCGAAAAGCCGCTGAGTGCGACGGAATATCCTCACTCCGAGGAATGGCTGACAGAAAAACGCCGAGAGATAAATAGGCTCTTGGCAAAGTGATATAAAAATAGTATAGTATAAACATCTAATATCTAAAAAGAGGAGATTTTTATGAAATTTAGAGAAATGCCTTATGAACGTCCGAATCTTGAAGAGCTAAAAGCAAAGCTTTCGGACATTACGGTGCGTTTAAAATCCGCGAAAAGCTATGAGGAGGCAAAAGCGGTCTTTCTTGAAAAAGAGAATGAGTTTAAGCACATTCAAACTGCGTCTACGCTTTGCAGTATCCGTCATTCCATTGACACTCGTGACGAGTTCTATGACGGGGAGATGAAATTCTGGAACTCCGCTTGGCCTGAATTGCAGGAGTATATGCAGGCGTTCACCGCCGCTATGCTTGAAAGCCCCTACCGTGGGGATTTTTCCGCCGAGTACGGCGACCTTATGTTCGTCAACGCGGAAATTGAGCTGAAAACCTTTTCGCCGGAGATAATCCCCGAGCTTCAGCAGGAAAACGAGCTGACACAGGAGTACGATAAGCTTATCGCTTCTGCCAAGATCCCCTTTGAGGGCGGAGTGTACACGCTTTCTCAGCTCACTCCGTTCAAGCGTGACCCCGACGACGTGCGCCGTCTTGCCGCGTGGAAAGCTGAGGGACAGTGGTTTAAAGAGAAACAGCCGCAATTAGACGGGATTTATGACAAGCTTGTTCATCTTCGTGATTCTATGGGCAAAAAGCTCGGTTACGAGGGCTACACCACACTGGGCTATTACCGTATGGGTCGTAACTGCTACACCAAAGAGGATATTGAGCACTTCCGTGCAGCAGTTAAGAAGTATCTTGTCCCCGTTGCAGATAAAATTTACCGCAAGCAGGCAGAGCGCCTCGGCAAAGAATACCCCATGAGCTTTGCTGACAACGCGCTGGAGTTCCGTTCGGGCAATCCCACCCCCTGCGGCACACCTGAGGATATACTTGCTCAGGGCAAAAAGTTCTATGACGAGCTTTCTCCTGAAACCAGCGAATTTTTCAATATGATGCTGGATAATGAGCTGCTTGACGTGCTCTCCACCGAGGGGAAAGAGAGCGGCGGCTACTGCACCGAAATAGCCGACTACGGCGTACCGTTCATTTTTGCCAATTTCAACGGCACTCAGCACGATGTTGAGGTAGTCACTCACGAGGCAGGTCACGCCTTCGCAAGCTGGACTAACCGCGACCGTGTACCCACCGACTATATCTGGCCCAGCATGGAAGGCTGCGAGGTCCACTCAATGTCGATGGAGTTTATGGCTTGGCCGTGGGCGGAAGGCTTTTTCGGCAAGGATGCTCGCAAGTTCCGTTACAGCCATCTTTCGGGCGCTCTCACATTTATTCCCTACGGCACAATGGTAGACCACTTCCAGCATGAGGTCTATGCTCACCCCGAATACACTCCCGCAGAGCGCCACGGAGTATGGAAAAAGCTTTTAGGCGAATATATGCCTTGGATGAAGCTTGACGGTGACATCCCCGTCTACAGTGAGGGCGAAGGCTGGCAGAGACAGGGTCATATCTATGACAGTCCTTTCTATTATATTGATTACTGCTTGGCACAGACGGTTTCCTTACAGTTCTGGGCAATGCTTCAAGAGGACCGTGGGAACGCTTGGGAGCACTATATGGCATATACCCGTCAGGGTGGCAGCCGCGTGTTCACCGAACTGCTTAAAAATGCAGGTCTTCAGAATCCCTTTGAGGAAGAGTGCTTAAAGTCAGTTTGCGCTAAAGCGGACAAGTGGCTTGATGCATACGATTTGAAAGAGGAAATCTGATATGGCGAGGAAAGAGAAAAGAGGACGGACCGGTAAAGCGTCTTACTTTGTCCCCTCAGCTTCGGGAAAGTATGTTTACAACGGTCCGTTGTATTCACCCGATGAACAGGATATCACGGCAAAACAGGCAAATGTCCGCCGTATGGTGTTCGGCATCGGCACAACTTTCCTATCGGCAGTATGCGGATTTCTGCCCGTACCGGGTATGAGCAACACCTTTTACGTTATTATACCGTACGCTCTGGCGCTCATCTTTGCGGCGGTGTCACTGTATAAGGCGGGACGTATTGCCTACTGGGGCGGAGAATCTCTTCGCGAATACGTTTATAATACAACGGTCGTACGTCTGCCTTGGCTTTTGCCGCTGTGTTCACTGTTCGCGGTACTTTCAGCAGCGGGAGAAGCTCTCTATCTTATCTTAAACGGCATAAATAAAGCAGAATTACCCTTTGCCGTTATATTTTTATTCATTTCTGTTGCAGTTTTGGCTCTTTCGCTTATCTGGCGCAGGTTCGAGACTGCATTGAAGTGGAATAAAAGGTGAATTTTAACCAAATAAATGTAATATTTAACCAAAAAAAGTGATTTTTTCGCCGAAATATGAATTTTTATAAACAAAATGTGCTTTTTAATAATTTTTTTCTTGACATTATCGGTGTAAAGCGTTAAAATTTAATGTACATATTCATATTGAAAATTTGAGACGGGTATTTTCAGTCTTGATTTTCGCATCAATTTGTTACTTCAGGGATCTTTTGATCCCCTGTAAAATACTTTCTAAGAAAAGAGAGGTTAAGTATGAAAAATGTAAAAAAAGTGCTTGCCCTGCTTCTTGCCGTGGTAATGGTCCTCGGTCTTGCAGCATGCGCAGGCAAACAAGGCGGCGAAGAGAAGAAAGAAGCCAAGACTTTGGTTGCTTCTGTTGAGCAGGGTCTTGAGGGTAAATTCTCTCCCTTCTTCTCGCTGAGCCAGGCTGACTCCGACATCGTCGGTTTCGTAAGCCTTGCTACGTTCCCGGTTGACCGTGTCGGCAACCCTGTTCTTAAGGGCATAAAGGGTGAGACACGTTCCTACAACGGAACAGATTACACCTACTACGGTGCTGCTGACGTTGAGATCACCGAGAACGAAGATGGAACGGTTTACTACGACCTGACCATGCGTGATGATATCGTTTACACCGATGGCTCAAAGGCCACCATCGACGATCTCATCTTCGGTATGTATGTAGTTCTTGATCCTACATACGATGGCAACATCACAATGTACTCACTTCCCATCGAGGGTCTTGATGCATATCGCAGCGGTATGGACAGCCGTCTCAACCTTCTTTTGAAGGATGGCCCCGGCGACTACACTGCTACCGATTATTACACTCAAGAGCAGCATGACGCTTTCTGGTCTGCTTTCTATGCAGGCGGCGAGAAATTCGCTCAGGAAATCGTTGACTACATGGTAGCCGCAGCAGGCACCACCACAGTTGCTGAAGCTGCTGCCGGTTGGGGTTATGAGCTTGCCGAGGACGCAACTGCTGCTGATTTCTTCGCAGCTATCGTTGAGACAATGGGCTATGACCTTTCCGACGACGGTATCAACTATGAGTCCGCAGGCACCAGCATCTCCTCTTTCATCGAGGCAGAGATGGGCGCTGACGCTTTTGCAGAGCTCAGCATCGGTGTTGAGACCGGCGAATCCGCTCCCAGCATCACCGGTATCCAGAGAACAGGCGACTATTCAATGCGCGTTGTTACAACCGAGCTTGACGCTACTGCTATCCTTCAGATGAGCATGTACATTGCTCCCATGGCATACTACGGCGATGCAAGCCAGTATAACTATGAGAACAATCAGTTCGGTTTCCCGAAGGGCGACCTTTCAATCGTAAGAGCAAAGACAACTCAGCCTCTCGGCGCAGGTCCGTACATCTACAAATCATATGAGAACGGTACTGTTCACCTTGAAGCTAACCCCGATTACATCTACGGCGCACCGAAGATCGATGTTTTAGACCTTCGTGAGACAAGTGAGGCCAACAAGACCAGCGGTGTTGTTGCCGGCACTATCGATATCGCAGACCCGTCCTACAGCACCGATACCGCTAAGGAAATCGCTGCTTACAACGGCTTCAGCGAGGATGAGTGGGAGAAGTTTGACGGTCCCGTACTCACCACCAAGCTTATCGACTATCTTGGCTACGGCTATTGCGGCGTTAACCCGAACCTTGTAAAGGTTGGCGACGATCCTTATTCAGACGCTTCTAAGAATCTTCGTAAGGCTATCAACACCGTACTTGCAGTTTACCGTGACGAGGCTATTGACTCTTACTACGGCAACACTGCTACCGTTATCAACTACCCGATCTCCAACACATCTTGGGCTGCTCCGCAGACCACTGACGCAGGTTATCAGATCGCTTACTCGGTAGACGTTAACGGCAATCCTATCTACACTGCAGATATGGATGCTAATGCTAAGTATGCTGCTGCTCTTGAGGCTGCTCTCGGCTACCTTGAGGCTGCAGGCTTCACAGTTGCAGACGGCAAAGTTACTGCTGCTCCCGCAGGCGCTAAGCTCAGCTATCAGGCTGAGATCGGCGGCGGCGGAACAGGTGACCACCCGCTCTTCCTTCTTCTTCAGAATGCTTCTGATGCTCTTGCATCTATCGGCATTACCTTCAGCATCAATGACCACACTGATGCCAGTGCTCTGTATCAGACCTACCAGCAAGGCACCGCTGAATTCTGGTGCGCTGCTTGGGGTTCAGCTACGGATCCCGATATGTTCCAGCTCTATCACTCAGAGGGCTCAACCAACTACTATCATATCAAGGATGCACAGCTTGATAAGCTGATCATGGATGGTCGTGCTTCTACGGATAACACCTACAGAAAGTCCATCTACAAGTCAGCTATGGAGATCATCCTTGACTACGGCGTTGAGGTTCCGATGTATCAGCGCAGCAACGCTTTCGTTTTCTCAACCGAGCGCGTAAACGTTAATACACTTCCCGGCGATATGACTCCTTACTGGGGCTGGGCTGCTGAGATTCAGACTCTTGAGATGAACTGATTTCTGACTTAGGGTCAAAGATTTTGGTAAAGTAATATTATGCGGTTCCCCGTTCTCATTTTGGGGACGGGGAACCGTAAAAGCTTTGTCGAACAGCAAGAAGCCACCTCAATGACGAGGCGTTTTCTTGGTGTTCGACACTGTATTATATACAGTAAGGTTAAGAAAGTTGAACCTAACTCTTGGGTTTAATGAGTTGAGTTTGACTCTCTCGGTAAGCGATGATTAAATTAGCAAGAGGGACTTGCAAAAAAAATCTTTCGCCGTAAAAAGGAGCAAAATTGTAGGAATACTTTGTGTATTGCAAGATTTTGCAACGCATTTACGGCGGAAAGGATTTGCAAAGCACCGCTGGCACATTTAATCAACTCTTACCTAAAACTAACACCGATGTGAAATTTACGGGAGGGAATATTTTGCGGAATTACATAATTAAGCGTATTCTTATTTCAATCGTCATACTGTTTTTCGTAACATTTATTATTTACGTTCTTATGCGAAGCTTACCCAGCTCGTATGTTGAAACTATGGCGATGCGTCTTTCAACCGCTCCGGGCTCAAAGCCTTATGAGGAGTGGCTGGCACAGTTAAATGCGACCTACGGTCTGGATAAGCCGTTTCTTCTCGGCTTTTTAGGCTGGCTGTGGGACTTTTTCCGCGGTAATTTCGGCGACAGCTGGAGATTTACCGTACCGGTTATTGAAGAATTCAAGAGCGTTATCGGCATTTCCTTTATAATGGGTGTTATCTCAATGGTGCTTGAGCTCGTTATTGCTATCCCGTTGGGCGTTGTAGCCGCAACGAAGCAGTATTCCAAAACGGACTACGTAGTTTCTGCCTCGGCTCTTGCAGGTATATCGCTGCCGACCTTCTTCTTTGCAACAATTTTACAGCTTGTATTCTGCGTAAAGCTCGGCTGGTTCGATACACACGGTCTTATAGGCCGAGATTACTATCAGCTAAGCTCCATGGGGCAGATATTGGATGTGGCAAAGCACTTAGTGCTTCCCATTGTTACGCTTACCATTGTTTCCGTCGGCGGACTTATGCGTTATACAAGAACCAATATGCTTGAGGTCCTCAATGCCGACTATATCCGTACCGCCCGCGCTAAGGGTGTAAGCGAGAAAAAGGTCATTTATCACCACGCATTCCGCAACACGCTTATCCCGCTTGTAACAATCGTCGGCGGCTCTCTGCCGGGTCTGTTCTCAGGCGCGCTTATCACCGAAACGCTGTTCTCCATTCCCGGAATCGGCTATATCTCATATCAGGCGATGGTTGCAGGTGATATTCCGTTTACTATGTTCTACCTGACCTTTATCGCAGTTCTCACGCTTGTGGGCAATCTGATTTCCGACATTCTGTACGCCGTGGTTGACCCGCGCGTCCGTATTGCATAAGAGAGGGGGAAAAATCGTGTTTAATAAAAACAAAAAGAATGCTCCCGCTGAAGTATCAAACGAGCAATACTCATTAAATGATGATCGCCGCGTTAAGGTACTTTCCCCCAGCGCGCTTGTTGCAAAGCGCTTTTTCCGTAACCGTCTTGCTGTTATCGGTCTTATAATGATCCTATCTATGGCTGTATTCTCCTACATCGGCGGAATGATCATTCCTTACGGACAGGCAGAGCAGTTCTATCATTACACCCCGCTTAAAAAGGAATACGTTGGTGTTACAAGAAACGACAGTCTTCGTTATGCAACCGCCCCGGACAAGGAATTCGGCTCAATTCTTCAGTCTCAGTTCCTGTTAGCACAGGTAAAGGGAACAGACACCTTTGAACATAACGGAGAAAGCTATTCCTTTGTAAAAGAGGCTGATGATTTCTATTCGATTTATTCCGCCGACGGATCTATAGTTGCCATCGCATATAAAGATATCGTAAACGCCGCGGACAATATGCCCGAGCCTTCATTCACCGTAAAATATGAATCACTCAAGGCATATACGAACGGCGAGACCGCTTTCACGGCTGACGGCACTGACTATACTCTTGACGAGGACGGCAATATACTTGAAAACGGAACCGAAATAGGCTATATCAGCCGCTTCGTTGTTTCCCCCAAGCAAAACGGCGTTACAATAACACGTGATTTCAAGGAGCGCCTTGAAGAGGCTCTTGAGGATAATATCAACAGCTTTACATATACTGACGTTGACGGTGTGGAATACACTTACTCCGTTTCTTACGACGCCAGCTCAATGGTTTGGTCCGTTCAGCAGTCGGAAGACACCTATGTTTACGATACTTATTCCAAACCGAGTCTTGAACACCCCTTAGGCACCGACGCCAATGGTATGGATATGCTGACCCGTCTTATGTACGGCGGACGCGTATCGCTCTATATCGGCTTTGTCGTAGTGTTCATTGAAACCTTCCTCGGAGTTATTATGGGCGGTATTTCGGGATATTTCGGTGGCTGGGTAGATAACTTAATCATGCGTCTTGTTGATATCTTCTACTGCATACCGTCAATGCCCGTCATCATCATTCTGGGCGCAACGATGGATAACCTGCAGGTCGACCCGCAAATACGAATGATTTACCTAATGCTTATTTTAGGCTTCCTCGGCTGGGCAGGTATTGCCCGTCTTGTCCGCGGTCAGATACTCTCGCTTCGTGAGCAGGAGTTTATGATGGCGACTGAAGCCGGCGGTATAAGCGTATCACGCCGCATCTTCAAGCATCTTATTCCCAACGTCATCCCCCAGCTTATCGTAACCTGCACCATGAGCCTCGGTTCAACGATAATCACGGAGGCAACGCTTTCCTTCTTAGGTCTCGGCGTTAAGTTCCCGTTCGCTTCGTGGGGTAACATTATATCCGACGTTAACAACTCATTCGTTATGACAAACTATTGGTTTATCTGGATACCCGCCGGCATCTGCCTGCTGATAACCGTTTTAGGCTTTAACTTCGTGGGCGACGGTCTTCGCGATGCGTTCGATCCCAAGATGAAGAGATAAGGAGGCTCTCATATGGCGAAAAACAAACCGGAGGGCTACCTCTCCGCAAAAGAATCCCGTAGAATTTCTAAAGAAAACCGTAAAATAACAAGTGTTCTTGAAAAACAGCGTAAGCGCAAGAACGTTCCCGAGAACGAATACCTCACCACTATGCACAACCCGAACAATGCGGTGGAGTTTGACAATCTTCACACTTATTTCTTCACCGATGCGGGCACAGTAAAGAGTGTTGACGGCGTTACTTTTGAAATACCCATCGGTAAAACCGTTGGCGTGGTCGGTGAATCCGGCTGCGGTAAATCCGTTACCAGTCTGTCCCTTATGCAGCTTCTTCAGCGTCCTCAGGGACAGGTCGTTGAAGGCGAAATTCGTCTTAATTTGGGCGACAAGGCTTATGACGTGGCAAAAATGCCATACGAAAAGCTCCTTGATCTTCGCGGCAACTTTGTTTCGATGATATTCCAAGAGCCTATGACCGCGCTGAATCCTGTTTTCCGTATAGGCGCTCAGCTTGACGAGGTTATTGAGCTTCACGACGGCGAGGGCAAGAGCAAAGATGACATCAAGGCGCGTTCAATAGAGCTTCTTGAGCTGGCAGGCATTGCTAACAGCGAGGGCGTATACAAAATGTTCCCGCACGAGCTTTCGGGCGGTATGCGTCAGCGTGTTATGATAGCTATGGCTCTTGCGTGCAACCCCAAAATCATTATAGCCGACGAGCCCACGACAGCTCTCGACGTTACAATTCAAGCCCAGGTGCTTGATCTCTTGCGTAATCTTAAAAATAAAATCAATTCTTCCATTATGTTCATCACCCACGACTTGGGCGTTATCGCAGAAATGGCAGACTACGTTGTTGTTATGTATGCCGGAAGAATTGTTGAAAAAGGCACGGCGGACGATATTTTCTATCATCCTGCTCATCCCTATACTATCGGTCTGATGGCTTCAAAGCCCGTTGTCGGTAAGCAGGTAGATAAGCTCTACTCAATACCCGGCAAGGTGCCGAACCCCATCAATATGCCCGATTACTGCTACTTTAAAGACCGCTGTGAAATGTGTGTCGGCGGCTGTGACGGTGAATATCCGCCTGAGATAAGCCTGTCAGAGACACATAAGGTATCTTGTTACCGCTGGACTGAAGCAAACAAAGAGGGAGGGGAAGCATAATGTCGAGAAAAGGTATTGCCGATGGTTTAGCCCGTGCTAAAAAATCGGATGATCAAGTTAAATACGATAACGAAAAAAGAGAAGAGCGACTGAAAAAAGGTCTTAACTCCCCCAAAAAATCAGGCAAGCTCGCAGTAGATAACAGTTTTACACCTGTAGAATATGACGATCAGTATATTCTCATGGTCAACGAGCTGAAAAAATACTTTCCTATTAAAGGCGGCATGATGTCACGTCCCGTAGGTTGGGTAAAGGCTGTTGACGGCGTTACGTTTAACCTTAAACGCGGCACCACAATGGGTCTTGTCGGTGAATCCGGCTGCGGAAAAACCACTACCGGACGAACCATTCTTCGCCTTTCCGGCGAAAAGACAGGCGGTCAGGTTCTCTTTAACGGTAAAGAGATCTACGATCTTTCAGCAAAAGAAATGCGTGCAATGCGCACAAAAATGCAGATAATTTTCCAAGATCCCTTTTCAAGCCTGTCCCCCCGTCTCCCCGTCGGTGAGATAATCGGTGAGGCAGTCCGTGAGCACGGTCTTGTGAGCAAGGCTGAATTTAACGATTATATTGACCAAGTTATGGATAACTGCGGACTTCAACCCTTCCACAAAGAGCGTTATCCTCATGAATTTTCCGGCGGTCAGCGCCAGCGTATATGTATTGCACGTGCTTTGGCACTGAATCCCGAGTTCGTTGTCTGCGACGAGCCTGTTTCCGCATTGGACGTTTCAATTCAGGCGCAGATAATCAACCTTTTGCGTGATCTGCAGGAACAGTACAAGCTGACCTATCTGTTTATCTCTCACGATTTGAGTGTTGTTGAGCATATTTCCGACACGGTTGGCGTTATGTATCTTGGTAGCCTTGTGGAATACGGCGAAACTGCCGATATTTTCCGCAATCCGCTGCATCCGTACACAAAGGCGCTGTTCTCGGCAATTCCGATCCCCGATCCCAATGCCCGTATGAACCGTATCGTGCTTGAAGGCTCTATCCCCTCACCTGCCAATCCGCCGTCAGGCTGTAAGTTCCACACTCGTTGCCCGTATGCTACGGAGCGTTGTAAGACAGAAGTTCCCGCACAGAGGGAGGTAGAACCGGGGCACTACGTAGTATGCCACCTGTTCGACGAATAATGTCACGCAAACGAGAATGGGATGATGATGACGGTCGCACCATCGCCTCGATGAGCGGTGTTGGACGCCAAAATCTGTTTATCCCACGAAAAAATCCCCATGATGAACGTGAGTTGACCCATCCCGACACGGTAAATATCGGTGAAAACTTTGCCTCTGAAGAGGAAACGCCCGAAAATGACCGTCCGTGGGATGAGAGCGGACGTTTCAGCAAGCAAGAGAGCCGCTGGTACGCCCTCGGCGCGCTGAGAGCCGCGTTACTTATCGGACTTGCGTTTATCGTCGGTCTTGGTTTGACAATTTTGCTGATGATACTGTTTTGGAGCTAAATACACTTTAAAAACGCCTGCTTTGCGGGCGTTTTTTTATCGGCATTCTATTAGAAAATACGGTCAGAATTGCTGACCGTATTACAGTGTTGCAATATTTATTAAAAATTGCTTGACAATATCAAGGTGTTCATATAAAATAAATAGTGTATCAATATATTTTCTTGGCCTTTCAGGAAAATAAATATTTTTAAAGGAGTACATAACATGAAAACGAAGTTCACAGTTAAACAAATTTTAGCTGTCGTTCTGTCTTTGTTGATGGTATTGGCGGTTTCTATCCCCGCTTTCGCTGAGGAACCCACCACCTACTCGATCACCATCAACAACGCAGACGGTTTGGCTGACATGGTGAACGGTCAGTTCACTGCCTATTATATCTTCACAGGCGCTGTCGGCACCGTAACCGGTACCGGTAACGGTACTACCGGCACAATGACAGATGTTGCATGGGCTGATGCAACAGCAGGTGCAAATCTTTTGGCAGCATTGAAGGGCACTACCGTGGATGCCGATGTGACCGCTGCCCTCAAAGAAGCATTTAAAGATGCGACTACCGCTATTCACGTTGCTGAAGTTCTTGAAAGCAAAGCAGGCGATGCTGCATTTTTACAGGCTTTTGCTAAGGTTGCTAAGAAGTATCTCACCGCAGCCGGAACATCTACCACAGACGGCGACACCTATACAATTTCAGGTCTTGCAGCAGGCTACTATCTTGTAGTTCAGAATTCTGATATTCAGGACGAAAACGGCAAAGACGGCATTCGCTCTTCATTCATCCTTCAGGTTGTCAATAAAAACGTTGAGGTTGACCTTAAGGCTGATATCCCCACGGTAGAGAAAGCTGTCAGCGACACAAGTGCAGGCATCGGCGATATTGTAAAGTTCACACTTACGGCTACTCTTCCGAACAATTTCACGGACTATGCAAAGTATTTCTTACAGTTCAACGATACTCTTTCCGATGGTCTTGAGCTTGTAATTGATGCCTCTCATCCTCTTACAGTTGCAATCGATGATGATGCGCTTGTTAATGGCAGTACTCCTGAAACGACATATTACTCGACAACAGCAGTTAACGCGAAAGAAGATAAAGATTTCACTGTTACATTCACAGACCTTAGAGATGATAAGTTCGACGGTATGGTTGACAATGAATCTGTTATCACCGTTACCTACTATGCAAAGGTGCTGACCACAGCAGCTAATATAGAAAACAACAAGGTTGATCTTACTTATTCCAACGACCCGAATACAACCGGAACAGGTACTACCGTTGAGGATATCGTATACGTTCACAACTACAATGTTGAAGTTACCAAAAAAGGTACTGACGGTAAAGACCTGACCGGCGCCAAGTTCTACCTGACCAATGCAGCCGGTGAATATGCTACTGCCGATGCAAACGGCAAGATCACAGGCTGGGTTGCAAAGACAGACGATAAGGTTCCGGCTACCGCCGCTACATTTACATCTAATAACGGTAAATTCACCATCACCGGTCTTGACGCAGGCAAGTTTACTCTTATCGAGTATGAGGCAGCCAAAGGATACGGTACGATTGATAACGTTACATTTACAATCACTGCAGTTATCTCTGAGGACGGCGCAACTGTAACATCTGTTACTGTCGCAATCGACGGAGGCGACACTGCTAATGCAGCGGTCGGAAATGATTCGAACGAGAAAGATCATACCGTTTATCTCGGTCTTGTCGACCCGACCGATTCTAACCTTCCCAACACCGGTGGTATCGGTACTACTATCTTCTATATTCTTGGCGGACTGATGGTAATCGGTGCGGCTGCTTATCTTGTAATTTCTAAGAAAAAATCAAGAGCGTAATCCATTACACCGTAATTGGTTTAAGTAACACCGTTACTTAACGGTCTGTTTGTATACGGGGGCGAACTGCCGTCCCCGTATACGGCAGTAAGGAGAGTTCTGCTATGAAGAAAAACCGTATTACAACCTTTATAGTAGTTATTATCCTCTTAGCAGGGCTGTCCTTACTGCTGTATCCGACTGTCAGCGACTATTTACAAACGTTGGCGCACAGACGTGTCATCGCCGAATACCTCAGTAATATTGAGGAAATGGACGATACGTCCTATGACGAGCTGTTGGAGGAGGCTTTGGCATATAATGCCGAGCTTGCAGATCACCACGGTTCGCTTTTAGTCTTAAACGAAGAAAAAATGCAGCAGTATGAGTCCTTGCTGGACGTCACAGGTACCGGTATGATGGGGTATATTCAAATCCCTTCCATTGACGTGTCACTGCCCATTTATCACGGCTCCAGTGACGAGGTACTGAGAGTCGGCGTAGGACATTTGTCAGGCTCTTCCCTGCCTGTCGGCGGCGAAACCGCTCACACCCTCTTGTCAGGTCACCGCGGATTGCCCTCAGCTGTACTGTTCACACATCTTGACAGGCTTCAGGAGGGCGACACTTTTACACTGCGTGTTCTGCGCGAGACATTCACCTATGAGGTGGATCAGATAACCGTGGTAGAGCCGCACGAGGTAAATTCGGTTAAAATGGAAGCAGGTAAAGATTACTGCACTCTTGTCACCTGCACACCTTACGGAGTGAACTCGCACCGTCTTTTAGTGCGCGGTCACCGAATCGAAGTACAGGATGAGGCCATTATTCCCGAGGCACCGCAGACACCCGAGACAGATCTTTGGATTTGGGTTCTGATCGGTGGAGCATTCCTCTTGCTGATAGCTGTAATTATCATTATCCTTGTTCGGCGCTATAAGCGTAAAGACGATGAACTGCAGCGAAGGCTTGAAGCTATAAGAAAGGAATTTACAGATGAAACATAACCGAATATCCGGATTTTTTGCCGTATTACTTTGTTTGATAATATTATTTGTTTTTTCATTTTCTACCTTTGCCGCAGAAAGTGACAGGAACGGATCCTTGGCTGTCTCATTTCTGATTGAAGACGAGTACATAAGCGATGTGACGTTTAATGTTTACCGTGTGGCTGATGAGAATTATCAGCCTGTCGGAGCTTACACTGCTTATTCCGTGGTGCTTGAAGATCTGTTGCCGGATGAGTTCGGTCCCGCGGCGACTGCCCTTGCCGCCTTCACTGTGCGTGACGGCATCCCTGCCGACTTCTCCGACATAACAAATGAGTACGGATATGTTCAGTTTGACGGTTTACAAACCGGAATATATCTCGTTATGGGAGAAATGTTTACCGACGGCAATACCGTTTACAATCCCCTGCCGTTTTTGGCAATGCTCCCAAGCTATGACACAAACGGCAATGCGATATATGACATAACTGCCTCTCCCAAATACGATATGTGGCAGACCGATAAAAAATTAGAGCGCAGCGTGAAAAAGGTCTGGGTAGAAGGCAACTTTGAAAACATCCGCCCTGCCGAGATCACAGCCCAGCTCCTACAAAACGGAAGCATCGCCGATGAAGTGGTGCTGAATGAAGCAAACGGCTGGAGCTATAGCTGGAGCGACCTTGACCCGAATTTCCTTTGGCTTGTCATTGAAAAAACCGTACCTAACGACTACGCGGTGTCTGTAGAACAGCAGGGCACGATCTTTACCGTGACTAACGCCTATATGATCACGTCGGGCGGACATCGTGAGCCCGGCAACGACACTCCTCCCACTCTGCCGAACACAGGTCAGCTTTGGTGGCCTGTGCCCATACTGCTTTTTGCAGGTGCGGTGATGCTTTTGATCGGAGTGAGTCTTTCACGAAAGAGCGGTAAAGATGCGTAAACTCCGTGGTCTGTGCATTTTTCTCGGTGTGGTTATGATAATATCTGCGGTCGGGCTGACAGGCTATAATATGTGGGACGATTACCGTGCCGCATATGAGTCAGACCTTATGCTTCAGTACATTTACGGGGCAATCGATACCGAGCAACCGGAAATACCCGACTATATGCGTAATCCGTATATGGATATGCCGACCTTTGATATGAACGGATACTTATATATCGGCATTGTTTCCATTCCTAAGCTGGAGCTGATGCTACCGGTTATGGATAACTGGAGCGATGCACGGTTAAAGATCTCACCTTGTCGGTATACCGGCTCGGCGTATCTTAACAATATGATCATTGCAGCGCATAATTATGATTCACACTTTGGACGGCTGAAAAATTTGGAGCCCGGCGACACGGTAACCTTTACCGATATGGCGAACAATAAATTCTACTATACAGTGGTGGAAACAGAGACACTGCGGCGTACCGCAGTGGAGGAAATGGAAAGCGGTGGCTGGGATCTGACCCTGTTCACCTGCACCCCGGGTGGACGCACCCGCGTGACTGTCCGCTGTCGCTTGGCAGATGAACAAACTTAATAACGCAAAAAGCCTTGAAACTGCGGTTTCAAGGCTTTTCTTTGTACCAAAAAACTCCCTCAAAAGGTAAACTGTTTTTTACTACTCCGCTGGTATACCATCGGGTAAATCAACGGAACTGTTATACTTTTCTACAGTATCACCCAACAGCTTTGTCTCAAAATCATAAAGGCTTGCGGCATTGCCTTTTCCGAATGACGAAGCATTGAGGTTATAGCCTGCGGGGTCTGCCAAAGCATCGGCTATAGGCAAAATCTCGTGTGCGTAAAAGCCGTTGGACGCATTATAACGGTGCACAAAGGTCGGAATAGACTCGGCAGAAACCACCATAGCCTCGCCTGTGGAATACTTGCGGACAGTAAGCTGTACCATAAGCCCTGCCTCCGTATATTGAGCACTGCTGTTGCCTGTTAGCGTAAGACGGTTTTGGTTGGATACGAAATTACCTAATGAATAGTAGCAAAGGGTTTTGTGCCCTGTATCTGCACTGTCGGTGAGTACCTCGACGTCTTGAATAACGTGGGGATGTCCGCCGATTATCACGTCAACGCCGCGGTCACAAAGTGCCTGCGCCACATCTTCTTGATATTTATTGTGCTCGGTGTGGTACTCCAGTCCCCAGTGCATATAGGCGATAATTAAATCAGCCCCGTTTTCGTGCATATCCGCTATTGCTCTGTCAACATCGGCGTATAATTCATCAAGCAGACTTAAATTATACAGATTCATATAATCAAGGTCGCCGTCCGAAATAAGATTGCCGTTGATTGTGCGGCGCTCGGTATTGCCGCCGGATAAGTCTTCGGCGTAATTCAGCATACCTACTTTAATACCGTTGATGTCAACGACCTGATAAGCCTTGTCCTGCGGCTGAGTTTTTGCACCGATGTACGCAAGACCCCGTTCGGTGATTTGCTCCTGTGTGCGAATAAAGCCGGTCAGCCGCCTGTCGTAGCAGTGATTATTTGCAAAAAGCATCATATCAAAACCGGCATCTTTTATTGCGTCAAGCAGTGAATCGGGAGAATTGAAGGCAGGGAAGCCGCTGTACCCTTGACCTTCTCCCGACAAAGTGGTTTCTAAATTTGCAACGGCGTAATCGGCGGACGAAACGATGCTGCTGATAAACTTGAACGAATTCGAGAAATCATAACCGCCGTTACCGACTGCCTTGGCGTACTCCAATTGCGGTATATGCGTTAAAATATCACCTACGGAAAGAATGGTCGCCTCGGTGTAAGTAACAGGCAAGTCGGGTTCTGACCCTTCTATTACATTGCCGCCGACTACAGGCAAATTTTCTTCGGTTTCAGGCTTGTCCCCCGAAAAAATTACGATTGAAAATATTATTGCTCCCACTAAAAGAATAGCCGTCAGCAAAGTCAACAGCTTTTTGCGCCTTCTTTTGCGCATACGAATGGCTTTGCGTTGCTGTATTTTGTCGTTTACTGTAGAATTTGTTTGGCGTTCATCACCGTTCATTCTTTTTTCACCCCTTGATTTATTTCTTTTTGATGTTATTCAATGCGGCATTTATCTCTAAAATCTGTTTTTTTGAAAATCTGCCGCCAAGCATTACAAACACTCTTTTTACCGTAAATCCCTTTGCCAGCTCGAGCATATTTCGGTTCGGTTTAAAACCCGCAATAGAAATTCCGTCGGATTTTTTCTTCCCTTTTCCGTCCAAAAGACCCAAAAGCAGCACTTTTGCAAGCTTTATCATAAACAGCTTGCCCTTGAATGTGGAAATTACACTGCCGATGGTGTCGTTTACCGAATAATATCCTGCGGGCGTGTCTATCTCGAACCAGTTAATAACTTCTTGCATCTCTTTCATTCGGTAGCTTTCGTCAAAGGTGTCTGTTTTTTGAAGCTCGGCAGTATCCGCGCAGTCCCCCGCCCTTGCGGTAAGAAGGGTTTTACCTATATTTTCAACGTAAAAGCAGAAAAACGGATATTTGCCCTTTTTCTGCTTGCCTACGCTTACACCGTTGGCAAAAAGTTCGACCTCCGCCTGGTTTGAATAAACGGTCACCTTCGTTTTATCTTCCGTTCTTCTCACGTATCTTTTTCCGCAGATATGCACGAAGGGCTCGTCGGAAAGCCATGCCTTGTAGGCGTAAAAGCTGTCTTTTTTATACTTGCGGTCAAATGTCACCAGACCCTTGTGGTTCATACCGTTCTCGCCGCCCTCGGCTCTTGCGTCTGCCGCAAAATCAAACATATTCCAAACGTGAGTCGCCCAAAGGTACGGTCTGTCGATGATCTGTTTAATCATCTCCTCATGATAATACGCCTGATATTCCTCTGTATAATCCCCCTGCTCAGGTGTTGAGGTGTGCCAATTCAGCGCCTCACAGCCGTATTCGCTTAAGCCTATTGTCCTGTTTGGGTACTTTTTATGAAATCTGTCAAACCACGGTCCTGTCATATGGACATTGCCGCCGTACCATCCGAAATAGTGATTATATGACACTGTATCGGTTATGTGCACATACTTCTCGTTTATGCCGCACGTTGAAATAACCGCAAGGGTGGTGGGGCGTGTTTTATCCAGCGAGTGGGCAAGCTCGTTGAGCATTATATGATTGTCCAAAAGACCCTTTGCTGATGCGCCGCCCATGGTTATCTCGTTAGAAAGTCCCCATGTGACGATACAGGGGTGATTGTAGTTTTGACAGATAAGCTCCGTCATTTGATCTCTTGTATTTGCAATGCCGTACGGCAAATGGTGTGAGATATACGGTATCTCCGCCCAGACTACAAGTCCCTTTTCGTCACACAAATCATAAAAGTCCTGTGAATGCTGATAATGGGCAAGTCTTACCGTGTTTGCACCCATCTCACAAATAAGGTCGATATCCTCTTTATGATGCTCATATTTCAGCGCGTTGCCGATTTTCGGTCTGTCCTGATGGCGGGATACGCCGCGAAGAGGGTATTCCCTGCCGTTGAGTATAAATCCCCTTTGAGGATCCACCTCAAAGCTACGGCAGCCAAAGCGTGCCCATACCGAATCCTCCTCACTGCCGCCGCTTATAAGCGTTGCCCGTGCTGTGTAAAGATACGGGTCTTTTACACCGTTCCACAAATGCACATTTTCAATAATGAACATCGCCTCGGTGTCCGCAGTAATTTTTGTAAGTATGACCTCGCTGTCTGCGAGTATTTCATATTTTATCTGGCAAGGTGTTTCGGTTTTAACATATGTATTTATTCTGATCTCGGCGTTATCTCCGCGGATAACAGGCGTTACGGTGATTCCCGGTGCACCGAAATACTCCAAATCAAAGTGATTTTTAGGCACACCTATGAGTTTAACATCTCTGTAAATTCCGCCGTAAAAGGTGAAATCCGCCATTTGGGGATAAACGCGGTCGTTAGGTGAATTTTCGGCGATAACCGTTAAAATATTTTCGTCATTTATCTCGGGAAGCCTCACCCTAAAGGTTGAATATCCGCCGTCGTGAGAGGCAATTTTTTCACCGTTAAAATACACCTGAGCGGAGGAATTTACGCCGTCAAGCTGAATGTAACACTCGTCGCAGTCGGGAACATCTGACCTTAAAAGCCGTTTTACAAAACAGCCTTTTCCTCTGAAATAATCGTTGCCGCCGTCCTGACCGTCAGTCCCGTTCCAGGTGTATGGTAGATCGATAGGTTCCCAATCGGTAGGCAGTGATTGAGGAATTTCACCCGTATTCTTTTTAAAAAACCAGTCTTTATTTATATTAACCGTTTTTCTCATTGTGCCGCCTCTTGTATTTTATTATCATACTTTACCACCAAAGGCATTTTATCATAAACAGTATATCACATTTTCTGTAAAAGCAACAATATATATCTTACCGTTAACAAAAAAATACACAAAAAAAGCCCGACAAACAGTCGGACCTTTGAAAAGATGATTTTCAACAATGCTCTGTGTAGAAATCGTCAAGAATATCGTTTAGGTGTACCAGCTCCACGTCCCCTGCGTTAAGGCGCGCCACAAGTTTTTTGAGTGCCTTGAGGTCGGTTGAGACGTCAAACAGTCTTTTTTTCTCTTTACCGTCGGATATAACGGATATTCCGTACGTATCGATTCTTTTTTCTTGAATATCGGTGGTATGTGCAAAGATCCGATACGTCATTTTCTCACCTATTTTTATTTTCAATGTCGCAAAAATGATACATTTGTGTCATTTTGTCAACTTGCTTATTAAAAAAATACCCTCTGTACAGGGAAACCTATATAGAGGGACCTATTCCCGACTAATAACACTTTTTTGTGTTTTACGGTTGTATGTAGTTTTATGATAAAACGCCTGATTTACTGCAATTTAAAGTAACCGTTCTTTCAATGGTTTTTACCGGCACAAACGTAAAATAATGTTTAACCGTAAAATTACCGATAGCATTGGCGCCGCTCTTAGACGCAATTGCTGACGTAACCTTCCAATCAAAATCATCGTAAACTTTATACGACACTGATGACTCCGTACAGGTTGCAGACGCTCCGTTATAGGAAAATGTTCCGTGGACGGTGACTACCCATAATTCTTCATTTTTTGAACTGTAATAATGAGAGGACTTGGAACCGCTTTTTATCGCCACCGACATAGTCGTGATCTCTGACGAGCTTACGGTTGTAACAAGATAACTTCCGTCATCAAAATACTCGGTAAAGGTTTCGGTAGATACCTCGGGTGCTTCATTTTGAGCCGCATAGGCGGGACACGCCAAAACGCTTACAAGTATTAAAGCTGAAAAAAGGAATGACAAAAACCGCTTCATAATGATGCTCCTACTTTTTAACATGAACAGTATGTATAATTATCGCATTATTTGTAGAATCAACGAATGTTCCACTATGCTCATTATGCCCGTCAACTGCCAAAAATGTTAAACACACTGCCCAAATAAGCAGCGCCGATATAACACCGCAAAGTATGTATTGCTTTATCTGCAGACGTTTTTTGATCTTGCGCAGGTTAGTCGTTTCAAAAAATCCCCTGGCAACTTGATCGGGGGTTCCGAAATGTTCAATGATCTGCTGTATATCCGCAACACCGTTATCGTCCGCAAAGTCCACCACGTCGTTTTCGAAATCCTTTAAAAAGCTTTTCAACGTTTTAGAATCACAGAACAGAAGCGATTTGGTTTCTTTTATATATTTTTTAATTTCATTTCGCAATACATCACTCATTAGAGCCGCCTTCGTTTCTGTCAAGAATTTTGTCTATACTTTCAATAATTTCGAGGTATTCCGAAAGTATACGCACATAATATTCCTTGCCGGCTTCTTCAAGATGATAGTATTTACGCGTTCGCCGTTTGCCGACCAGCTTAGTGTACTCGCTGATGTACCCCGCGTCGGATAAACGGTAAAGAACAGGATATAAAGACCCCTCCAGCATTGTGTATACACCGTCGCTCTTTTCCTCAAGAGCTTGGGTGATTTGATAACCGTAAAGATCCTCTTTACTTAATAAATACAGAACAAGCAGTTCCGCGGTTCCTCTTTTAAAATTATCTTGATTTTGACTCAATTTGCATCACTCTATCCATATTATATCATAATATTGAAAATATACAATACATTTTCAGAAAAAATATTGTACATTTTATCATTTTTTTGCTTACAAAAGCAAGTTTATCAAGCTTATTCTATCGCAGCCTTTTGTACATTTGTATTTTTTATTTCCTCATATACCTTGTCAGAAAATTTCTTTTCACGGTCATAGTTAAAAAGTCCGTTTTGCTCCTGCTCAATGTCATAGAGCTGAGTATAGCAAAAGCCAAACATTTTTTCATTGCCGATAAGCACATTTGTAAGCCCGCAGTAACGTTCGGAGAATTCCTGTTCGGTTTTTACGTCCTTACCGTAGCCCCACGCCTTAAAGGCTTTGTCCGTTTCCCATTTTATGCCGCCGTACTCGCTCACAAAAGTAGGCTCGCCTGCATATTTCTGTCTGCCGGGATTGTCATTAAGAACGTGCTCATAAAGTTCCCCGTCGGTTACAAGTCTTTCGTAATTTTTCTTGAAAAACTCCACATCATAGCTATAGTCGTGAACATCGTAAATATCCGTTTTAATGTGGAAATTTCCGCTTGTATCAATGCATGGGCGGGTAATATCCACCGCCTTTGTGTAATCGTAAACGGTGAAAAGAAGTGCATCATACTGCTTTTTGCCTTTATAATCCCACGTTTCGTTAAAGGGACACCAGCCGACAATGGACGGATGGTTGAAATCTCTGTTTATTGCCTCTCCCCATTCGGCAAGAAATGCATCGACAGATTTCGGTGAGGAATAATCAAGACCCCAGTTGGCGTATTCACCCCAGACTATGTAACCCATTTTGTCGCACAGATAAAGGAATCGCGGCTCAAAAACCTTTTGGTGAAGCCTTGCGCCGTTAAAGCCGACACTTAAGGAAAGCTCAATATCTCTGAGCATTTCGCTGTCGGATTTTGCCGTATATATGCCCTCTTTATAAAAGCCCTGATCCAGCACCAGTCTTTGGAATACGCTTTTATTGTTTATAAGGAATTTATATCCGTCAAGCCTTACGGTTCTAAGCCCGAAATATGATGTTACCGTATCGTCATTAAAGGTCAATTTTAAGTCGTACAGCCTGCCGTTACCCGGCTCCCACAGGTGTGACTCGCTGAGATCAAGCTGTAGGAATGCTGTGTCGGACACATTTTTCTTTACGGTCTTGCTCACGCTTTTGCCCTTATAAAACGCCTCGCAGGTAAGCGTGCCCACGCCTGTTAGCATCGCGTTTACCGTAACACTGCAATTTTCCGCATCGGGATAAAGCTTAAAGCTCTTTATATAGCTTTGCGGCGTGTACTCAAGATAAACTGTCTGCCAAATGCCCGTTGTCCTTGTGTAGTCACAGCCGTGACTTTCTTTTCTCTCGCTTTGCTTGCCGCGCATAACGAGAGAGTTTTTAACGGAGTCCTCACACAAAATAAATATTTCATTTTCGCCGTCGACGGCAATATCGGTTATATCAAACGAAAAGGAGGTATAACCGCCCTTGTGTCTGCCTGCAGGCGTAGAATTCACAAGCACCGTGGTCAGATGATCCGCTGCGCCGATGTGTAAGAACACTCTGCCGCCGTTTTTATTTATATGTACACGCTTTCTGTACCAAACGAGATTCACAAAATCCGTATATCCTATGCCCGAAAGCACGCTTTCAATGCAAAAAGGGACATTGATTTTGTGAGTATATGTATTATTTGAGTGAATTTCCAGTGCTCTGCTCTCATCCGCTGAAAACTTAAAACCCGATTTTGCTTTTTCAAACCCAAAATCCCATTCGCCGTTAAGATTTACCCAGTTTTCTCGCTCAAGCTGCGGATTCGGATGCTCTTTTTTATATATCTGTATATGTCATTCCCCCACAAATGTTTTCTCGTTATTTTTATCATATTTTCTTTTTTAAGTCAATAAATATCTTAAAATCATTGAAATTTATGTAGATTTTTACTATACTAATGATATGTTAACGATTTGCGGGGGAATTTTCATGAATTACGTTGAACGTAAAACCGATTGCGGTGTTATTCGCGGTCTTGAAACAGAAAGCTGCCTTGAATTCCGCGGAATACGGTATGCAAGGGCTGAACGATTCCGTTATCCCGAGCCTGTCACAGGCTGGGAGGGAGTATACGATGCCACCGAGTTTCGCGAGTGTGCCTATCAGCACCGTGCCTTTGACGACGATGCAAAGGTGAACGCCTTTTATCACAAGGAATTCCGCAAGGGACTCACATTTACATACGGCGAGGATTGCCTGTTTCTTAATATCTGGGCGCCCAAAACCACTGAAAACTGTCCTGTTATCATTTATATCCACGGCGGAAGCTTCACGGGCGGAAGCGGAAACGAGGGACATATCAGAGGTACGCATTTTGCGGAAAACGGTGTCATATTAGTAACTTTCAACTACCGTTTAGGGCCTTTCGGATTTTGCTCGCATCCCGATGTGAAAAGCGAAAACGGCGCTTGCGGCAACTTTGGTCTGTTTGACCAAACGGCGGCGATACGGTGGGTAAAGGATAACATATCGGCTTTCGGCGGCGATCCCGACAGAATCACTCTGATGGGTCAAAGCGCAGGAGCCATGAGTGTGGATATTCACCTTTCAAACAGTCTTTGCAAGGATTGTTTTTCGGGCGCTGTTATGATGAGCGGTGCAGGAATGCAAAGGTTTGCCGCAAAACCTCTGACTCCCGAAAAAACCGTTCCCTTTTGGGACGTTATTATGGCAAATGCCAAAGTCAGCACAATGGAGGAGTTAAGGCACGTTGACGCAAAAGTGCTGTATTACGCGTGGCTTGATGCGTGCAAGACGGTAAAATCCAGTATGCGATACACTTTCCCTGTATACGACGGCGTACTGCTTCGTCAAAGCGAATTCAAGGCAAAATCCATTCCCGATATTCCGTACGTTATCGGTATGACGTCTAAAGATATGATTCCTGCCGCGTTGCAGGTTATTATAAAAAAGTGGGCGAAAACAGCCCTAAAAAATAACACAAATAAGTGTTATTTATATAACTTTACGCGTGCACTGCCCGGAGACACCAAAGGTGCGTGGCATTCATCCGATCTGTTGTACGCCTTTGACACCCTTGATTTTAGTTGGAGACCCTTTGAGAAAATAGATCATACTATTTCAAAACAGCTTTTAAACGCCCTTTGTGCCTTTGCGCAAAACGGAGATCCTAACTGCGAGTATATTCCCCAATGGAATGCCGATATCAAAAAGCCTATGCGCTTTTGCGAAAACACACGCAGTGTCAAGTGGGATACAGTAAATAATATCCGCAATATGGCTACGGGTATGGGGATACCGGTATGAGCAAATTCAACCATTCATTCAAATTGACAGAAAAAACGGACACCTGTCGGATATACTCCTGCGGTGAAAACACTGCGCGCATAGATTTTGTGAGTGATAGCTGCATTCGTGTGGCAGTCTATAAAAATGATGCGATGATGCTGCCGACATTCTCCGTTGACCCCGAGAATAAATTTTCAGCAAACGGACGCGACAGACTGGACACTGCGGGATTTAAAACGTTCGTGCCGAATGTCACTTATACCGACAGTACAGAGCGTTTTTCCCTGCCCTGCGGTATTACGGCGGAGCTGCAAACCGATAATTTTCTTTTAAAATATTATCTCGGTGACTCTCTTTTGTTCGCCGACAGAGCGCCCCTTGCCTATAATTTTGCAAACGAATTCGGCAAAGAGACATATCACTACATAACAAGGGCAGAGAATGAGCGGATATTCGGACTTGGCGACAAAACAGGTGAGCTGAATAAGGCGGGCAGAGCCTTCAGAATTGAAACCACCGACTGTATGGGCTATGACGCCGGGGAAAGCGATCCGCTTTATAAGCATATCCCCTTTTATATCTGCGAAAATGATGTGGGCTGTTACGGAATATTCTATGACACGGCCGCCACGTCATATATTGATTTAGGTAAAGAGATAAACAATTACTATCCGCCTTATAAATACTTTAAGACCGAGGACGAATGTCTCGTTTATTATGTGTTTTTCGGCACGAAACTGTCGGTTTTACAGCAGTTTGCGTGTACTTGCGGCAAGCAGGCTTTCCCGCCCAAATGGAGCTTTGATTACTGCGCAAGCACTATGGCGTATACGGATGCACCCGATTCCGAGCGTAAAATGCAGGAATTTACGGGAAAGCTTACGGAAACCGACCTGTCCTGTAAAGGCTTTTACCTTTCGTCAGGATATACATCCATCGGCGATCAGCGATATGTTTTTAACTGGAACCGTGAAAAATTCCCCGAGCCGAAAGAGTTTATCACGGACTTTTCAAAGCTCGGCATTGAGATAATACCGAATATCAAGCCTGCGTTTCTTAACAGTCACCCGTTGTACAAATATATAGCGGATAACGGTTGGTTTATAAAGAATCCCGACGGTACGCCGTTTTTAACACAGTTTTGGGACGGTCTGGGCAGTTATCTTGACTTCACGAACGCGGATGCTTTTGAATTTTGGAAAAGCAAGGTCACCGAGACACTGCTTGATTACGGAATTAAGGCTACTTGGAACGACAACAATGAATTCGATATCCGCGACTGTGATGCATTAGCAACAGGCTTTGGCAACGGAACGGTCAATGCAGCGGAAATACGTCCCATTTTGACCTATCTTATGGTCGCCGCATCTTATCAGGCTCAAACAGCGAAAAATCCAAAGCTTCGCCCGTTTTTGTCCACACGCAGCGGCAATATTGCCGTCCGCCGCTTTGCACAGACCTGGTCGGGCGACAACCGAACTGAATTTTGCGATCTGCGCTATTGCCATTATATTGGGCTTACGATGTCGCTTTCGGGTTTATACTTTTACGGGCACGACGTAGGCGGATTTCACGGAGATATGCCATCGAGAGAGTTGCTGCTCAGGTGGCTGCAGCACGGAATTTTTGAACCGCGTTTTACTATCCATTCCTGGAACCGCGACGGCTCTGCGACGATGCCGTGGAGCTACCCTGATATTCTCCCCGCAGTGCGCGGTCTGTTCGCAGAGCGTAAACAGCTTTTACCGTATATTTACAACTGTGCCTATAACGCAGCGGAGTATGAAATCCCAATGAACGCGCCGACATTTTTGTATTATGACGACAAAAAGCTTTATGAGTATCCTGATGTAATGATGCTCGGAAAAGATATTCTTGTTGCCTTCGCCTTTGACGAAGGCAAAGACACGGTTTGCACGTATCTGCCCAAAGGCTCGGACTGGTATTTAGACGGCAAGCTGTATTCGGGCGATCAAGCGGTAGAGCTTACCGTGCCGCCCACTGCAAAAATGCCTTATTTTGTCCGCAGCGGATGTGTATTACCTACCGATGAGTCTAAATATGGGTTTAAGTCAGAAGAAAAACTTGTTTTTACTGTCTATCCGCTGAAAAACGGCAGCTTTGAAAGTGACTTTTTTACGGACGACGGCGTGAGTTTTGAATATCAAAACAATCAATGCGTTCATTTAAAATTCACCGTAAGCTGTAATTCGGAATCGGTCACGGTAAGCTATAAAAACACAGGTGAAATACCCCTTGAGCCAAATATCCGCCTTTGTCCGCAGGACGGCAGAAAGCTTATAGTTATATAGAAAAACGGAGCAGTTCGGCTGAACTGCTCCGTTACTTTATTAAATTGTTTTATCCTTTTGTAATTCTTATAACCGTTGCACTGTATTTGGGAACGGTGTAGTTAAAGCTATCGGAAAGTCCCGAAACGGTAAACTCTTCCATAATAACAGCCTCAGGCTGACCAAGAATATTCTCAATTTCAAGGTCATCGCCCGCAACCTGATATACGGTCGCCGTGTCACCAACGCTTGCCACACCCGAAATGTCAATGGCAAACATACGGGAAATGTCGGTCACGTTGACCAGCTTAATGATGATATCGCCGCTCTCATCAGTGCTTACTACCTGATAGGCCTCAGCCTCGGCAGGATAGCTGGAATCGTAATCCACATAAAGCTCGTCGTCAACATAGCATTGAACCCTTGTTCCGTTGACCACTACCTTTAAGTTATAAGTTTTGCCTGTTTCAGCCGTAAAGTCTTTCACCGTGCCGGGAAGTTGACCTGTTTTATCGCCGTCATTAAGGTGCTGTAAACAGGAGATTGTGTTACCCCAACCGCCGAGATTCCAGAAATAGTTGTTTTCGGTATCCTGTACGGCGAACGGAATAAGGAAGCCCTCATTACCGTCAAGCTTTGTCGCCTCAACGGTAAAGGTGTAATTTGTCCAATCCTTTTCGCCGAAATATGCAACTGAACCTGTTTCGCTGTATTTCATTGCGGTGTTTGACTGGCTGAGCTTGCCGTCCTTAATTTTAAAATTGCCGTCAGTGGGACGGTCCCAATTCTTTCTGAGGCTACTGCCTTTAGAAAAATCGTCCTCGCCGAGTATCTCACCTGTATCATTGTTTACGATTTTGACGTTATCAAATTCCGCCGCTGTTTCCCAAGTACCGACTCCGACCATACCCGTAAAAGTGGGTTGCTCGACTGCAGCACCTTGAAGGTCAGAGAACAGCAGCTTTGTGCCTGTGTTAGTTGAAAACAGCTTTTGTACATAGTAGTTTATTGAACCTATGGAAGAGCTGTTATTGAGCCAAATAAGATCGGGTGACCAATGTCCCACACCCTCCACGGCAGCACTGCCGAACAGCGGAGCATAAGCCGCCATACGGACAATATCACCGTTTCTTTCAAGTCCCGTCATATATGCTGCCTCAGCGATAGCGGAACGGAGCTTGTTAGAGAGTGATGCATATTCACCTACAAATACCTGAATAGCGCCGCCGTATACGGTATCGGTCATATTTGCGACATCTCTTTTGTAATTACTCTCGTCATAATAGTCGGCATGCTTTAAGAACCAATCGGGGTCACGGTAATAGTGATGATCGGTAGCACCCGCGAAATCTGCGGCGTTGGTGCTGTTCCCTAACTGCTCTTTTGCATATTCGTATGAGAGCTTATACATATCACTTGATGTTCCCTCGCTTGCGCCCGAAGAATAAATAAGCTCAATTCCCTTGTACAGCTCGGGATCCTTTGCCTTAGCCTCATTAAAAGCATCGAGGAATGCCTGATAACGCTCAAAATATTCGTTGCCCTCGTTCTCGTTGCCTATGCAGATATATTTAAGCTGGAAGGGCTCTTCGTGACCGAGGTCTGCTCTGACCCTGCCCCATGTGGTGGATGCGTCACCGCGGCAAAACTCAACGAGGTCCAGCATATCCTGAATATACTGCTCAAAAAGCTCTGACTCCATAACGACTCCGTGCATTCCGCGCATCTGGCAGTAAAGTCCGCAGTTAAGTACGGGAACTCCCACAGCGCCGATATCCTCGGCAAGCTGGAAATACTCAAAAAAGCCTAAACCGTAGGACATAAAGCTGGGCCACTGATCGTCCGTCGTATTGGGATTAGTCCAAATATTTATGTCCTGCTTTCTTGCGGCAACATCGCCGTATTTGCCGTTGAACAGGAGCGGCTGACCGTCTTTATCAACACCTATGGAGTTCTTCCACTTATATGTAATTCTTTCGCTGTAGCCCTCAGTCACACAGCCACCGGGGAAGCGGATGAATTTGGGATGAAGCTCCTCAAGGAGCGTTGCCAAATCGTTTCTCATACCGTTTTCTCTGCCCTTGTACGTATCAGCAGGGAAAAGCGATACCATATCGAACGCCGCTGAGCCGCCGTCGATAAGTACCTGCAAAGTCACGCCCTCTCTTGCGGTGACGGATGAGGTAAGCGAAAGCGAATATTTTTCCCAAGTATCGGTAATGCTGTCTATCTTAGCCTCTGCGGCTACCGAGTCGCCCGCCATAATGCGGACATTTACAGCCCCTGTATAGCCGTCTATTCCGCGAGCGTATACGGAGAATTTGTATTCCGCACCGCTTTCAACGGATATGCCGTCCAACAGACCCACATTTTCAATACCCGCCTGAGCACTGCTGTTATTCTCAAGAACAAGATAATTTGTATTATTCTCGTTAAGACAGTTTTCTTTGTCGTTAATTTTGACCCGGGCGTTTGCCTCGTTCACGGTTCTCCAGCCGTAAAGCTGGTCACCTGCGGCAAGCTCAGTGAACTCAAAAGAGCGGTTGGCTATTTTTTCCGCATAAAGACCACCGTCCGCAGCGAAATTGATATCCTCAAAGAAAATTCCGAAAAGCAGGTCGCTGATATCATGAATTTCGTTTGCGGCATCGATGCTGAGCGTATAATCAGCAGCATCGACATCATATGCAGTAACCTTATTGACAAATTCTTTATTTACGTCAATTGGTTCGGGCTGCTCAACAGGCTTTGGGGTACAACTACTAAGAATCAGCAAAGAAAGTATAATAAGCACTGCCAACGCCGAACGGCATTTTGATAATGAAGAATTTTTCATAAATGATCCTCCAACCAATATTTTCCCATATTTTAACATATTATTTTGTCACAGGCAAGAATATAAAAATTTTTTATTTACTTGCCGAAATGATAGACGAGTGCATCATACTGTTCGTCCGTTATTTGAATGACCGAGCCGTGGCGTGGATTTACGTCAAAGCTGTAATCACTTCTGTCTAAAGCGGCAAAATGCTCCATATCGGTGGTCTGCTGGGCAAAATATCTGTTTTTGCCGTATTCGTCCATTATCATCACCCAAGTGTCCGTGCCCGTAATATTGTACATTGCACTGCCCTCAACACCTGACGGTGCAAGCGATACCACCGTCGGCGGGTCAATATACGGTCCTTTCAGCTTATCCGCCGTGACATAGGCGATGGTTTGATCCTCGTCGTGCTTAAAATACATATAATATTTGCCGTTAAGGGGACTTTTGATAATATCCGCATCAATGGTCTGTATCCCCTCCCGTGCATAGAGGAGCTTTGGTACGGTCAGCGTTTTGAAATCCGTTGTATAAGCGTAATACATGGCGGCGCTGTCGTTTTCCACCGTGGAATTCGCCCAATAGACCATATGCTTTTGCTCATTTTCATCCCATACCGACTGCGGTGCCCACGCTCGTGTGGTAGCGGCAAATTCGCCGCCGAAATCACGGATATCTATCACCGTTTCGTCAGTCCAGTGAATAAGGTCTTGGGATCTCCACGTTATCAGAGCGTGATTAGAGAGCCAGCCCTCCTCACATTTCATATCAGTGCCGACTATGTAAAAATATCCGTCCCTGCCGTTAAGTATAAACGGGTCACGAACACACAGTTTACCCTTAGTCTGTTTTATAACAGGCTCGTTACCGTTAAGCGCCTCAAAATTATATCCGTCACGGCTGACAGCTAAGTGAATGCGCTCCTGTTCGGGCTTGTTACCAACAAAATAGCAAAAAAGATATTTGCCGCCCTTGCTTACGGCGGGTTTTGAAAGCATTGTATTTTCGGACATTTTATTTTTCCTTTCCGTTTAATATTTGTTCGCGAAAAGCTAAAAAAACTATTGACTGTAAACCTCGTTAGGTTATAAAATTATTTTATCATTTCAGCAATTAAGTTGTCAATTAAATGAAAGGAACACATAAAAATATGCCGTATCTTTTTACACATTTTAAAGAAAAAATAACTCCCGACGGCGAACAGGTATATTTCGGCGTAAGCCATGACGGGTACAACTGGGAACAATTGAACGGCGGTGAGCCTATACTCACAAGTATATTGGGCGAAAAAGGCTGCCGTGATATTGAGATAGTGAGGCTTCACACAGGCGGATTTGTGATACTCACAACCGATCTGTCCATTGCATACCGTATGGACGAGAACCATTGGGTAGACTGGAAAAAGGTCAACAGCTCGGGCAGTAAATGCCTTTGCATGTGGAAAACCGACGATTTAATAAATTTCTTTGAGCAGCGGCTCATATATTTTGGCAGGGATGATTTCGGCTGTCTTTGGGCGCCCGAGGTGTTTTTTGATGAGGAAAATGAGGAATATCTTATCCACTGGGGTTCGACGGTAAAAGAGGACAACTTTACCCATATGTCAATATACTGTTGTACAACCAAGGATTTTGAGACATTTTCTGAGCCGAAGCTATATTTCACAAAAAACAACGAAATTCTTGATACTCATATTGCAAAGGTCGGTGATACATATCATCTGTTTTATAAAAACGCCGATTGCCCGCCGATGAATATGCATGCCGTATCAAAGAGCCTTTACGGTCCCTTTGAACACGATGAGCAGCTTGAAAAATATATGGCAAATCTTGACCGCCCGGGTTCATACGAAGCCCCCACCACCTACACCCTGCCCGACGGCAAATGGTGCCTGATGCTGGACTTTTTCGGCTGTGAACGCGAGAAAATGGGTTATGTTCCCTTTGTGTCGTCAAAACCGGGAGATGCAAATTTTGAGCGTGTGCCCGAGCTGTTTTCTTTTCCCTACGGCTTTAAGCACGGCAGAGTGATAGAGATAACCGAAGCGGAATACGACAGGCTGAAAAGCCACTACAAAAACTGACAAAAATATCCCGACTGCGAAATGCAGTTGGGATATTTTTTTATATATTCATTCTCTATTCGGTGTGAGTTTTTCCACCGCACTGTCAAGCCAGCCGATAATATCGGCATAAACCTCTTTTCGGTTAAGCTCATTGAGTATTTCGTGACGAGCTCCGTCATAGAGTTTAAGTGTTACCCCTGCGTGACCGGTCTTTTTAAGCATTTTATATACCTCTTTTACGCCCTTTGAGTAGTCGCCCACAGGATCCATAGTGCCGGATGCCAGCAGTATAGGCATATGCAGCGGAACGGAATTGTACCATCTGCGCGAGGATACCTGTTTTAGCATCGTGAACATTGCTTTCATTCCGCTGACGGTATACCCAAAGCCGCAAAGATCGTCATCGATAAAGCTGTCGACCTCCGCATTGTCCCGCGACGTCCAATCAAATTCCGTACGCTTTTCGGTTTTGCGGTTATATGCGCCGAATGCCATTGTATCCAACAGCTCCGAACGGTACATAGGTCCGTTTTGTTTGATCAGCGTATTTGCATAGTGCAGTCCGACTCCCAGCGCAGCGTTCTCACCGCTTGTGCCGATGTATATAGCTCCGTCAAGCAAATAGCCGTATTTTGCAGTATATTTTCGGGCGATAAGCGAGCCCATACCTTGTCCCAGCATAAAAAGAGGTACATCGGGATATTCATTCTTGATTATATCCGTAAGAGATTTCAGATCCTCAATAAAATGCTCCTCACCGTCAGTCTCACCGAAAAAGCCCAGCATATCGCTGTCTGTGACGGACGAGCCGTGACCTATATGGTCACTGACAAACACCGCATAGCCGTTTTTACAAAGCTCCATAGCAAATCGTGCATAGCGACCCGAATACTCCGCCATACCGTGAGATATTTGAACGACTCCCTTGATAGCGCCGTAATCAATCGGAGCGGCACTTTGAGCGTAAATGTCGCACAGTCCCGAATGTGACGGGAAGGTATATTCGTTAGTTAAAAAGTCCAAAAAAATCACCTTGAGTAATTTCTAATGCACTTATTTTATCATATATCACGGTGGTTTTCTACAAATTTTGCACATTTTAGGCATATATCACAATTTGCAATCCTCTTTATTAGTTATAAAACACAAAATAAAACAGTTGAAATCGTGAAAAAAATATGGTACAATATTTTAAAATATGGGGGCGTAGCTCAGCTGGGAGAGCGCTTGAATGGCATTCAAGAGGTCATCGGTTCGATCCCGACCGTCTCCACCAACAAAAAGCCTGATTTGTCAAACAGACAAATCAGGCTTTTTGAATGATGTTTGCCTTCGACCAATGATGCCGCTTGCGCTAATGATGTCGGCCTCGCCAAATGCAATAAGGCAAACATCGCATCATTGCGAGGGACAAGAGCAACATCATATCGCCGCAGGCGATGCATCATTAATCATGAAAAACAAGTTTAAAAACTGTATTTTACACGAAAAAGCACGCCTGCTCTATGCAAGTGTGCTTTTTCTTATCTGTGAATATTTTGATTTGAACATTATAAAGCTTTACAGCAGCTTTTCCAAGCCTTCGGTGGTGTATTCCTCGCCTTTACGCTTTTTGTTAAGCTCCGTCATCAAGAGATTTACTCTTTCTCTCGTCATAGGATACAGAATGGCGGAGATAATGGATAGTGCAAGAAATGCGGCGGGGATTATTGTGGAAATATTCTCCATACCGTTTACAATTTTCGGGTCGGTGACGACCTGAATCAGCGACTCCGAGCCTGCGGGGTCAGCGGAGGAATCATACCCGTAGAAGGACAACAGCTGACCGACAGCCAATATGCCGAACGCCGAACCGAATTTTTGTATTAACTGCGGCAGAGCGGTGATGATGGATTCACGCCGTTTGCCCGTTTTGAATTCATCCAATTCCACAAGGTCATAGCCCATGGAATAGAACAGCGTCCAGAAGGTTCCTACGCCGAGGCCGAGGACAGCAGGACTTATAATGCTCATAATTTTGAATCCGCCGACTTGGGCATCAAGTCCTATGATTTTAAGCGCTATTTCGCCGACGAGCGCAATGGACAGGAACAAAATCACCGCAAAGCGTCTGTCCTTTTTCTCGGCCGTTTTCTCTACCAGCGGCACGACGATAGCCATAGATATGACCATTGACAGAATAACGAATACGATGCCCGTGTCGTAATCCATACCGATGCAGTCGATGACCATATACGTCAGATTCGATTGTATCATTGACGACATGGCAAGGAAGAAGAAGACGAACAGGAAAAAGTATTTTGCAGGCTTTAATTTTATGATCTGACCGAAGGCTTTAAAAGTATCTTTAAGTCCTGTTTGACTTTCAAGACTGTCGGTAGCTTTTTTAGGCTCGTAAACGCCCTTCAAGGATTTGCAGCAGACAAATCCCAAAGCCACAGCCATAATGCTGATAATTGCGGCGATGACGGCGTATGCGTTGCTCTCATATTTCTCGGTCAAGAGAATTGCCACGGTGGGTACAAGTGCGGGCAGAATGTTGCCGAGACCTACTGCACCTGCGTTAAGAAGTGATGACAGCGAACGTATCTGCGTTCTTTCGTCGTAATCCTCGGTAAGCTCTGCGACAACAGCGTAATAGGGAATGGTGTACATGGTATAGAACACCCAAAGCGCCATGGAAATCAGTGTGTACACAAGTATTTTAAGGAACTGTGAGTTGAATCCGGCGCCCACAGTCGTCCACGCGACGGTAAAGGTCAGCGCCAGCGGCAACAGGGAAACCTTCATAACCTTTCGTTTGTCTACCCCTGCACGGTCGGTATAACTGCCGATCATCGGGTCGGTTATGGCATCCCATGCGATGGAAACAAAGATGATGATCGAGCTGTATTTGGGCTGAATACCGACTATCTCATTTAAAAAGGTCAGGTAATATGTATAAAACATATTGTAGACCAGAGATTCAGTAAAAATGCCCAAAGCGTAGCCGGTTTTCTTACGCTTTGTGAGCGTGCTTTTCTGTGCCATATAGGTTGCCCTCCAAATCCTATTTTTATTTAATTATATGATATACCCCTGCCTTTTTCAAGGCGAAAGAGGAAAATTGTTGACGGGAAATTGATGTTAAGATATACTATGGATAGAAAAAATCCGTTTACAAAAGCAGTATAAGGAGATAAAACCATGATTTATAAGAATTTTCAAGATTTAAAGCTGTCCGCGCTGGGACTCGGAGCTATGCGTCTGCCGGTCATTGACGGCGACGACTCAAAAATCGACTTTGATGCCACCCAAGAGATGGTCGATTACGCCATAGAGCACGGAATAAATTATTATGATACCGCGTGGGGATATCACAGCGGCAATTCGGAGACAGTTATCGGTAAGGCGTTGAAGAAACACCCCCGTGACAGCTTTTATCTCGCCTCAAAATTCCCCGGCTACGACGTTAACAATATGTCCAAAGTCGAGGAGATTTTTGAAAAGCAGCTCGAAAAATGCGGTGTGGACTATTTTGATTTTTATCTGTTCCACAACGTCTGCGAAGCGAACATAGGCGGGTATCTTGATGAAAAATACGGCATATTTGAATACTTAACAGAGCAAAAAAAGAACGGACGCATAAAGCACCTGGGCTTTTCCGCCCACGCAAGCTATGATGTTATGAAACGCTTTCTTGACGCTTACGGTGAAGCTATGGAGTTTTGCCAGATACAGCTCAATTACCTTGACTGGACATTCCAGGACGCTAAGGCGAAGGTGGAGCTTTTGGACTCCTACAGTATTCCCGTATGGGTAATGGAGCCTGTTCGCGGCGGCAGGCTGGCAAAGCTTTCGGTTGCCGATACAAAAAGGCTCAAAGCTCTCCGACCTGACGAGGATGCCCCCGCGTGGGCGTTCCGCTTTATACAAAGTATTCCGAGCGTGATAGTCACGCTGTCGGGAATGTCCAACATGGAGCAGTTAAAAGCCAATATCAAGACGTTTGAGACGGAAAAGCCGCTGAACGAGACAGAAATGAGCACGGTTCTCGCCGTTGCGGACGGTATGCAGAACGGCTCTCTCCCCTGCACCGCTTGCCGCTACTGCACAAGCCACTGCCCTATGGAGCTTGATATTCCGTGGCTTTTAAACCTTTACAACGAGCATATCTTCACGGGCGGCGGATTTATAGCTCCCATGGCGATTATGGCAGAGCCTGAAGACAAGCGTCCGTCCGCCTGTATCGGCTGCCGAAGCTGTGAAAGGGTGTGTCCGCAGCAAATCAAAATATCCGAGGCAATGGCTGATTTTACGGAAAAGCTGAATTCATAAAAAGTAAAAAACTCCCTCAGTCGGCTGTGCCGACAGCTCCCTCTAAGAGGGAGCAACGGTGAGTTCGCTGTTTTATTGCTGTAACACTATTAGCTAATGGAGATTTGCAATGTATAAGCTGTTGATAGTAGAAGATGATATAGGGATAGCGACAGCTATCAAAAATCAGGCAAAAGCGTGGGATTTTGATGCGCATATTGTGGAAAATTTCCGAAACGTGCTGACGGAATACGCCGAATATCAGCCGCATATCGTTTTGCTTGATATATCTCTGCCCTTTTTTGACGGCTATTACTGGTGCGGCGAGATACGAAAGATCTCAAAAGTACCCATCATATTTATCTCCTCCGCTTCGGACAATATGAATATAGTTATGGCTATGAATATGGGAGCGGACGACTTTATTGCAAAGCCCTTTGACGGCAGTGTGCTGATAGCCAAAATCCAAGCGCTTTTGCGAAGAGCCTACGATTTTGCCGCAGGTGTCCCTGTTTTGGAGCATCGCGGAGCGTTTTTGAATACAGGTGACGGTACTCTCATATATAACGGCGAAAATATACCGCTTTCCAAAAATGAATACCGCATACTGCTTTGCCTTATGGAAAATAAGGGCAAGACCGTAAGCCGTGAAAAGCTGATGGAACGGCTGTGGAAAACGGAATCGTTTATAGACGAAAACACCTTGACGGTAAACGTCAACCGCTTGCGTAAAAAGCTGGATGCCGCAGAACTTGAGAGCTTTATTACCACCAAATTCGGCATTGGATATATTGTGGAGTAATCAATATGAAATTGTTTAAGGAATATATAAAAGGACGGAGAAAGGGTATTACCGCATTTTCCCTGTTCTCTGCCGTCTTTTTTGCCACATTTGCTCTGTACCGCCTGCCAATGAAGGCTGTATTGTATCCGACTTTACTGTGTTTAATTATTGGGATTATTTTTATTTCCCTTGACTTTTCACGTTCCAAACGCAAGCACAGGCAGCTTTCGGAAATAAAAGAGCTGACCGCCGCCATGATGTCCTCTATGCCCGATATAGAGAGCGTAGACGATAAAGATTATCAAGATATAATAAAATCCTTACAAAATGAAATATCGAACCTGCAAACGATGACCTCCGCCCGCTACCGTGATATGACCGAGTATTACACCGTATGGGTGCATCAAATCAAAACGCCCATCGCCTCAATGCGGCTTACCCTGCAAAACGAGGACACGCCGCTTTCAAGAAAGCTGTCGTCGGATTTATTCAAAATTGAACAGTATGTGGAAATGGTGCTTGCTTTTTTACGGCTTGAGTCCGTTTCAAACGATTATGTGTTCAAGGAATACAGCATAGATGCTGTCATTAAACAAGCAGTAGCTAAATTTGCATCTGAGTTTATTGACCGACGGATACGTCTTATATATGAACCTGTCGATGTGACAGTTATTACCGATGAAAAATGGCTCTCTTTTGTTATTGAACAGATTTTATCCAACGCATTGAAATATACCCGTGAGGGCAGTATAAAAATATATATGCGTGAGTCAAAAACGCTGTGTATTGAGGACACGGGCATAGGCATTGCGCCCGAGGATCTGCCGCGTATTTTTGAAAAGGGTTATACGGGATATAACGGTCGCACAGATAAAAAAGCAAGCGGCATAGGTCTTTATCTTTGCAAAAGGATATGCAAAAATCTTGGGGCAGAAATAAGCGTCACATCAAAGCCCGACATCGGAACGACCGTTAGTATCAATTTGGAGCAGTACGAATTGAAAAGAGAATAAAGCGATGATAACCTTACAAAAATGTAAGAAATATGGCGGGAAATGTAAGCCGATTCGATGGCGATGCATTTCCCGCTTCTGCTAAGATTAGTATAACAAACTGATCGGAGGAAAAACACAATGAGTATTTTGGAAGTAAGAGAACTGAAAAAAGTCTATTCCACCCGTTTTGGCGGAAACAAAGTAGAGGCACTGAAGAACGTGAATTTCAGCGTTATCGAAGGTGAATACGTGGCAATAATGGGCGAATCAGGCTCAGGAAAGACAACGCTCCTCAACATTTTAGCCGCTCTTGACAAACCAACAAGCGGCAGTGTTATTCTCGACGGCAAGGAGCTTTCCGAGATAAAGGAGTCGGCTATTGCCGCTTTTCGCCGTGATAATCTCGGTTTTGTATTCCAGGAATTCAATCTCCTTGACACATTCACTTTAGAGGATAATATTTATCTGCCTCTTGTGCTGGCGGGAAAATCATACAAGGAAATGCACGAGCGCTTAACACCCATCGCCGCAAGGCTCGGTATCTCAGAGCTGTTGAAAAAGTATCCTTATGAGGTTTCGGGCGGACAAAAGCAGAGAGCCGCCGTTGCAAGGGCGATGATAACCGCTCCAAAGCTGATTTTGGCGGACGAACCCACGGGAGCGCTCGACTCAAAAGCTACCGATGAGCTGTTACGGCTGTTTTCCGAGGTCAACGGGCAGGGGCAAACAATTTTGATGGTCACGCACTCCGTCAAGGCGGCAAGCGCCGCAAACAGAGTTCTGTTTATCAAGGACGGAGAGGTATTCCATCAAATTTACCGCGGCTTGGATACCAACGAGCAGTTGTATCAAAAGATTTCTGATACCCTGACCTTGCTGGCGACGGGAGGTACACAGAAATGAAAGCAGGCTTTTACCCCCGACTTGCCTTTGACGGCATAAGAAAAAACAAGCGGATGTATCTCCCGTATATTCTGACCTGCATCGGAATGGTGGCGATGCACTATATCATCGTGTTTTTACAGTACGGTGAGGCAATTTCATATTTGCCCGGTGCTGAGACTGTCAGGACGATGATCGGAATGGGCAACGGAGTCGTTGCAGTTTTTGCGTGTATCTTTTTATTCTATACAAATTCATTTTTGATTCGCCGCAGAAAAAAGGAATTCGGACTTTACAATATCCTCGGTATGGGGAAAATGAATATTGCAAGGGTCCTGTTTTGGGAAGCGTTTATAATCGCCCTGTTATCGCTCGGTATCGGCTTAGGCTGCGGAATAGCCCTCTCAAAGATCGCGGAGCTGGGACTCATAAACATTATGAAGGGCGAGGTGAATTACACGCTGTCGCTGTCTGTGGCGGCAATAAAATCGACAGTTACGCTGTTCGCCGTAATATTTCTTTTGATATTCCTTAATTCCCTTCGTCAAATCAGATTTTCAAGCGCAGTTTCTCTTCTTCGCAGTGAAAATATCGGTGAAAAGCCGCCCAAAGGGAATTGGTTCGTAGGCACACTCGGCGTTATTATTTTGGCTGTGGCTTACTATATGGCAATAATAATCAAAGATCCATTATCAGCCATTGCGGTGTTTTTTGCCGCCGTTATAATGGTGATCGTTGCCACTTATCTTATTATGATATCCGGCTCAGTGCTGTTTTGCAGGGTATTGCAGAAAAGAAAAAGCTATTATTACAAGCCGAATCACTTTGTATCCGTTTCATCCATGGCTTACCGTATGAAGCGAAACGGTGCGGGACTTGCCTCTATCTGTATTCTTGCCACGATGGTGCTTGTGATGATATCTTCGACCACAAGCCTTTATTTCGGCGGAGAGGACTCTATAAACAGCCGTTATCCGAGAGAAATAAATTTGGATTTTACGATGAAGAATACGGACGGTTTCGCTGATGAAAACACTTTGGCAATTTATGAGGATGTTCTTTCTATCGCGAAAAAATACGGCGTTACACCTGAAAATTCTTATTATTACCGCAGTGCGGCCATTGCAGGACTTCTTGAAGGCAACACCGTTGAGACCGACGTGACAAAGCTGAACTCTTTTAGTATCGACACCTATTCAAGCGTCTATCAGTTCTATTTTATTCCGTTGGCGGATTACAATGTAATAATGGGAGCAAACGAAACGCTTGCGGACGGTGAGGCGTTGATATACGTTTACCGTGGCGATTATAAAGGAGATACCATTGCATTCAATGGGGGAAACACCTTTAAGATCAAAAAACAACTGGACGATTTTGTCGGCAGCGGCGAAACGGCAATGATGGTATCGCCGAGTATGGCTATCGTCGTGCCCGATTTGGAGCAGAGCGTACAAGGGCTGGATAAACTTGCGGACTATAACGGTGACCGAATGGTACAGCTTAAATGGACTTATAACTTTGATACGGGAATTAAACCCGAAAAGCAGGTGACACTTTATCGTGAGCTTTTTTATAGGTTTGCAGAAGATAGGGTACAGGACAATTACGGCGTTAAAGGCGTTAGCTTTGAAAGCCGCGAGAGAAATCGTGCCGACTTTTACGGTTTGTTCGGCGGGCTCTTCTATTTGGGTATAATACTGAGTATCGTATTTATCTTTGCCGCTGTGCTGATAATCTACTACAAGCAGATATCCGAGGGCTATGAGGATCAGTCCCGCTTTGAAATTATGCAAAAGGTCGGTATGACAAAGCGTGAAATACGAAAAAGTATAAATTCTCAGCTTTTGACCGTGTTTTTCCTTCCGCTGATTTTCGCCGCAATGCACCTTGCCTTTGCTTTCCCCATAATCCGTAGACTGCTTTTACTTTTCAATCTCAATAATGTAATGCTGTTTGCGGCGGCAACGGTCATAAGCGTTCTTGCATTTGCGCTGTTCTACACTCTCGTTTACCGCATAACGTCAAACGCTTATTACAATATTGTCAGCGGAGCAAAGGATGACGGCAGATAAAAGTATGTTGAAAAAATTTCGTAAAACAGTCTCAGGCGCCGTATTTTGGATGGGAATGATAATAATAGGCATTTTTGCCGTTCCGACGGCAGTTTTTATCGGCTTGATCTCATTTTTTCTGACGGCAACCGATTATTTGATGAATAAGCTTAATAAGGACTAACTCAAAAACGCCGGGAAAAGCTTTCTGCCTTTCCCGGTGTTTGATGTTTATATTTGCTGTTATCATTATAATATAAGAAAATGTCCGATTTGGTCGATAAAAGCGGTTGCTTTTGTGTTACAATATTTTTATCAAATAAAATGTTCGTGTAGTTTGGTGGAAAATATGAATTCTGAATTCAGCTTTGAATTGGCAGAAAAAATTCAAAAATATATATTGGAAAATATATGTGATGATGCGTTTACCGATAAAAGTGTTTATGAAAAATATGCATACTCTCCACGCCATCTTAACCGTGTATATAAACGATATACGGGCAAAACCGTCGGCGAGTACATTAAAGCTCTGCGGCTGAGTCAAAGCACCTGCGATATTGAAAACGGAAAAAGTGTTTTAAGCTCCGCCATTGATGCAGGTTTTGAAACGAACGAGGGATTTACAAAAGCGTTTCATAAAATGTTCGGAAAAAATCCGTCCGATTATAAAAGAAACGGCGGTATGATCGCCCGTTTTGTGCCGTACCCTATTCGGCATTCATACGCGCATTATCACCATAAGGGAGAGGAAAAAATGAAAGACAGTATTGTATGTACGGCATATGTTGTAGAAAAACCAAAAAGAAAAATGATTATTCTGCGTTCAAAAAACGCAACTGATTATTGGACTTTCTGCGAAGAGAACAAGTGCGATTGGGAAGGATATTTAAATAGTAATCCGTACAAAATAGATACAGCAGCAATTATTAAACTCCCTAAAAAATATGTAAAATCGGGATTTTGCGATATTGCGGCGGGAATTGAAGTTTCGTTTGATTACAAAGATGACTCACTTGCTAAAGGATACGAGATAATCGAATTCGAGCCGTGCAAGATGATATATTTTAAATCGCAACCCTTTGAGAACTCCGATGATTTTGGCGTGTATATTGATGCTGTAAACGAAGCATACAACAATTTTGATTTCAATGCTATGAGCGTTACGGTAGATATGACGGTCGGACCTTATATGAATTTCGGTGCAGAACCCGAGCGCGGAGCAAAAATCGCTTGTCCGGTTAAGGATATTGCGAAATAGCAATCAATTATACACTTAATATAGTATAAACGGCGACCCTTGCGAGTCGCCGTTTTATGTATTTTTAATATTTTAACCGATTATTTCTTTGCGGGTAAATGTGTCATACAGGGATTTTACAATGACGAAGAATGTATATCCGATCATTGCCGCGCCTGCCACGTCGGTGAGATAATGCGCTCCCGCAATCATTCTTGAATATCCCATTGCTGCCACATAAGCCGCGCTGACTGCAAGCATTACGGGTGCAAGCGGCTTCAATTTTTCAAACATTCTGCAAAAGATGTATGATATAAACAGTGTACAGGAATAAGATGTGTGACCGCTTGGGAATGAATCCGCACGGTTATAAATTCCCATATCGTCGCCGATCTTATACCATGGGGTAAAGGCGGAAAAGTCCGTATTTTCAGCCATACCCGATGTAAGCGGAGAATATTTTCCCTCGCTGAGTCCTTTGTCGTTCAAAAATCCGTTTGAATACGCCACCATTTCGCGTATACGCACACGTTCGGTTATAGTTTTGCACTCCTCAACGATTTTTAGGAATATACCGAAAAGAACTCCCGCAAGGGCAGCCGCTTCCAGCTTTTTAAGAGTGTTTTTATTGATTTTACTGAAAAGCAAAATACCGATAACCGCAACTGCCGCGCTGATTATAAAATAGACAACGCTGCTCAAATCGTCTTTGCCAAGCTCCAACAGAATATTTTTTGTTACATTTTCGATAATCTTTTTCCAGCCGACCACCGTCAGAACGAAAAATCCCACTGTCAAAACGGTTTTCACTATAATATTTAAGACTTTGTACGCCTTGCTTTCCGTATCCTTTACAGGCTTTATGAACGGAAACACCTTTCCGATAACGGTTAAATTGCCGTTAAGGTCGCGGCGGCAAAGAAAAATCACCGTCAGCGCGGGTCCCCACATTCCCCAATATACGAACTGACCAAAGCTCTCCGCAAGACGGGCAAAGCCGTTTTCGGGATCAAATACTGTTTTTCCTATGCTCAAATCGTATATCGAACCGACTGTCATCAGCGCAATACATACTATATAGAAAAAGCAGGAAAAGGCGATAAATCCGATATTCTTTTTCGCTTTCATAAAATCACCCGTCTTAACGCTTTCTTATTTTTCGAACGATTTTCATTGTCAGTTTTTTCGCTTTGGGCATAAGGCTGTCATAGAGATAATATTTTAAGCCGTTACCAACAAGAACATATTCGCCGATAAACTCATAATATTTCGCACCGAAACTCATTTTAAACTCGTTTATTCCTATGAAATTTTCGGTGGGTTCCATATGCCCCAGTGTACCGTTTTCCTGAATTTCAGGTGATTTTACAAGCACATATCCCAAATCGTGAATATCACAGCCCTGCTCAATGCTTCGGCAAATACGAAGATAGTTAAGATAGTGGCTTGAACGGGTGTTGTTGCGGATAATATTCCTCGTTCCGCCGAAAAGACAGGATGCGATGCCCGAATACCTGAGGGTAAATCCGCCTGCGACTGGGATCCTTGCACCATCGGGGTAATCGGCAGTCTCGTTCATTCTTATCTCAAAATTACGGGTGTTGCCGTCGATCGCCTCAATGTCATTTTTAAGACCTTTTATTTTCTTTTCGGGGGCTGTTTCCAGCGCTTTCAAACATTCCTGCTTTTTAAGCTGTCTTTCGTTTTCAAGCTCCCTGTCCTTTTTCTTATTATAATAGACAACGGTTATGTCGGAATAATCTTTAAATATTTCTAAAAGATGCTTGCAGTAATCGCTGTCACGCTCCACAAAGTCGTTTCTGCCCGACGTATCGTGCATAACGCTCATAAAATCATCCATAATTTGAGGATTCTTTACGATGTCGTCATAGAAAAACGTCTCGGACTCCAAGCCCCTTTGCGTGCCTATTCGCACACTGTAGCGAACTCCTTTTTCACATCCGTGCAGGATTTTATCAGAAGGAATAATATTCCCCTCACTGTCACGAAGGTCGATATACGTCTGCACAGGGTGCTTATAGGTATACGTCTCGATTTTCGGGTTAAGGCGGTATCCGCATTCCGTCAGGAGCTTATGGGCGTTTTCGCCCTCTTCACACGGTTCGTTATTTATCCGCAAGGGAATAAGGGGGTCGATTATGGCGCAGGTAGCCTTTGCCATCTTCATCTCTGCTTTTAAAAAGTCGGCAAACTCCTTTTGCAGAGTCTTATCGGTGTAATCGCACAGAGCTCCGCAGGGGATATACCAAATCTCCCCCGCCGCAGGCAGTTTTCTTACGAGCACAAGGCAAGTCAACACCCGTTCCCCATCGCGAAAGCCGCTGTAAAAGCGTGAGCTCCACGCTTTTTTTACCTCGCTCCATTTGGAGCACTGTAAATATGAGCCTTTATTTTTTTCCACGAATTCGTCAAAGGCTTTTAAATCAGTTTCGGTTTTAAATTCAAACATACTGAATATATCTCCAATAAAATTATTATTTATGGCAGTTTTTTGCCTGATGCACGGTAAAGGTCATACCACTCATCGTGGGTGATCGTGATGTCCGAAGCGGCACAGACCTCGGCAACCCTTCCTGTATCAGTCGTTCCGATTATAGGCTGCATCTTTGCAGGGTGACGAAGTATCCAAGCTATCAGCATACCTGTGGGAGTAACTCCGTATTTCTCTGATATGTTACTCAGAGCGTTGTTAAGCTCTCCATAATCGGGATTGCCGATAATGGGAGCTCTGGGATATCCCCCTTGGAAAGGCGACCATGGCTGAACGGTGATGTCCTCTAATCGGCAAAAATCAAGCACACTGCCGTCGCGATCAACTGCCGCATCATTTTCCATATTTACGTTTATGCCTGCATCTATCATAGTGGAATTTGCAATGCTGAACTGAAGCTGATTTGCGATTATCTTATTTTTGCCTAAATACTTTTGCAATAATCTTATCTGCATAGGATTATGGTTTGATACGCCGAAAAACCGCACTTTGCCGTTACCGTGCAGTATTTCAAAAGCCTCGGCAACCTCCTCGGGCTCACAGAGAGCATCGGGACGGTGCAGAAGCAGTACGTCTATATGATCAGTATTAAGCCTTTTCAGGCTTTTATCAACGCAGGAGAGGATATAATCCTTTGAAAAATCGTAGGATATGCCCGGCTTTATGGCACATTTTGTCTGTATCATTATTTTTCCGCGGGCAGAAGGGTTATTTTCGAGAAATTCGCCGAATTTTTCTTCACACACGCCGCGTCCGTAGATATCGGCGTGGTCAAAAAAGTTTATGCCGTGCTCCAAATCGGTTTTGATAAGCGCGTCAACCTCGGAAGAGGACATATTTCCTATTCTCATACAGCCCTGAGCAACTCGGGATGCTTGTCCCCCAGCAAAGTCGAAATATTTCATAGATTTACCTCCTCGCTGTTATCACAACTGAAATAATATTAACATAATTGTAATGGGTTTTCAATGGGGTGTGAGAGAAAGTGACTTCGAAACCTGTCAAAAAAACAAAAGGAAACGGCAATTTCCTTACGAAAATTGCTGTTCCTTTTTGCGAAAGAACAACTAAAAGTAGTGTGATTATTTAAAATACTGTTTATACTCGGGTTCACTCCGCATTTCTTTTAATAAATCAGTTTCATACGCAAACAGCCCACTGCCTCGGACTGATTTCCACATTGCCGGCAATGCATCAGCTCCTGAGCAAATATATTGCCATTCATACTCATAAAATTGATAAATAGTCTCAAGCTGATATGTAAAATGTCCTTTTTTGTCTTTCAGGATAACATATCGCATAGTTCTATCACCGGAATAAACTACGCTCACTACTTCGTCGACAAAAGACCCCAAGCTCTTATCATACATTATTTCAACGATTTCTGACCAAGGCGGCATGGGTGGGATTTCCTTCCGCTTTTCTTTATGAAACAACGCTTTGAAAAAATTCATTTTACACTCTCCTTTGCAGTTTTGCAGGGGACAATCAGCATTACACGCAGAGAAGTACATTTCAAAAAAAGGTTTTTGAATGTTTGTTCATCAATGTATTTTGTTCGATGCAACAGTTCAAGTCGGCAACCTGTTTCGCTCGCCTCTTTTTGTTTATGATAGCATGAATTTACGAACTTTTCAATGATGCATCGCCTTAACGCATTAGTCGAAACCGACGTCATTAGCCCGACAGGGCAAACATCATTGCAAAGGATCTGTCACCTGTTCGATAAATTGGAATTTTACTTACTAATGGAAAGAACTTTCCCTTCGCCAACTTGATGTGGTCCTTCCATGATCTTAAATAATTGACCTTGCACAATTTCTTGATAATGGTTATCGTGAAAAGAAAATTTTATTGTGGCAGGAATGGGAGTATCAAACTGATTGGCGTTTAAGTCAATAAAAGTAATTCCCCAATAGTCTTCTAATCCACTAAATATGGCATCCGGACGGTATCCGTTGGCAGGCAAACTCTTGCGTTTACCTGAATAAAAAACAATTTCCGCTAAAAAGCTCATAACTGTGCAATCCTTTGTTTATGACATTCGATAAATTCCGATTTATCGTTCTTTTGATGATTATATCACAAGAATATGGTTCCTTCAATGATATATCACCCGTAACCACAGGAACGGATATCATTGAAAAAACACTCTTTTGTCTACCAGACAAAAGAGTGTTTTTTCTGGAGGCGACACCCGGATTTGAACCGGGGAATCAGGGTTTTGCAGACCCACGCCT
>JAFLUM010000008.1:0-9137 GCA_022508805.1 Oscillospiraceae bacterium
ATTGAAGGCTACTACAACAAATGAAACGATTTGCACTTGTCAAAATTGCGATGCAGTAATCAAAGAAATAATAATTTGGTCTGGATATTCAAAAAGGTTTGTGGTATGTTGTGTTGCTGAAAAGAGGTGATAAATAATGTCAAGAAAAAGACCTGACGGTGACGGTACAGTCCGAAAGCGTAAAGATGGAAGATGGGAAGGGCGTATCGTCATCGGACATAAAGATGACGGCACGCCGATATTCAAATCCGTGTTCGCAAAGACGCAAAAAGAGCTGATGCCGAAGCTCCATACTGCGATTAACGAATACCGAGGCGTTGATATTTCAGAAAAAGGAAATATGACCTTGGGCGAATGGATGGACCGCTGGATTGAAGAGTACGCTGTGCCGACTCTTCGGTCAAGCACGGTGAACGGATACACAAAAGATATTAACAATCACATCCGCCCTGCCTTGGGCGCAAAACAAATACGGTTCATCACACGCAACGACGTACAGAAATTTTATAATTCTCTGACTAAGAAAAAGCGCAAACATCTTATTCACGGAGTTGAAAAAACGCTCGCCGATTCCACTGTGCGAGGCATTCATATGTTGCTCCATGAAATTATGGACTCGGCGGTTCGGTCAAGATTGATTTCTAAAAATCCGACCAACGGCACAACCATTCCAAAATGCAACTACCCTCCAAAGAAAATATTGAATGAAGAGCAGTTGAATAAATTTATGGATGCAATCCGCAAAGAACCGTTGTGGTACGATTTCTTCTACACGGAAATCACCACGGGACTTCGTCTCGGAGAAATCTGCGGACTGAAATGGATCGACCTTGATGAAACCACGGGCAAACTCAAAGTACGGCGGTCAGTGCATAAAGCACCGGGCGGTAAATTAGAAATAGGTGAAACTAAAACCGAGAAAGGTACACGCAGTATCCTGCTACCGCCAAGTACGCTTCACCTTCTGAAAGAACGGAGAAAAACGGCAATGACAGAATGGATATTCTCAAGTCTGCTGACACCGGAAGAACCCACCTCACCAAGCACTGCATATCATCGGCTCAAAGTAATTCTCGCAGGAGCGGGACTGCCCGACATTCGGTTCCACGATTTACGGCACACCTTTGCTACTCACGCGCTGACAAGCGGTGTGGATGCGAAAACACTGTCGGGAATCCTGGGACACACCAATGCTTCATTCACGCTTGATACTTACACCCACGTCACAACCGATATGCAAAAGAACGCTTCGGTAATCGTGGGTGATTTTATGGAAGAATTATTCGGAAAGGAATTAAAACCATGGCAAAACTGATTACAAAATACGCTCCGTCTGTACTTCTGTCGGTAACCCAGCTTAATAATGACAGTGAAAAGAAATGGAACTGGCGGAAAGACTATGTCGGAGAACCCGGATGCCTCAGTATATTTGAAAGTGTAAAGACATATCCGGGAAAAAGGTTTGTTTATATGAACTGCTATTTTTTCGGCGATCTCACTACGACCTGCGGTGAAATCGTTATAAACAAAGATTTACTCACTATTACTACAAAGAACAGCAAGTATGAATTCAAAATCGGACAGGAGTTGAAATTTTGTCAAAAAAGCGAAAAAGCGGAGACGGAACTCTCCGATTGAGAAAAGACGGCCGTTGGGAAGGTCGAATCGTAGTTGCCTACGATGAAAAAGGATTGCCAAAAACCAAAAGTGTAACAGCAAAATCCAAAGCAGAGTGTCTTGAAAAACTGGACAAGCTGAAAACCAAATGCGGTATCGTTACAGGAAAGGCTCGCCCGGATATGTCGTTCGGTGATTGGATGGATTTATGGTATAAAACTTATTCGAAACCGACTCTGCGTATCACAACACAGCTTTGTTACGAGCAACGGATATACAATCATATCATCCCAGGTATTGGTAAGATACCGCTGAACAAATTACAGCAGAGCGACTTGCAACAGTTCTATGCCAAGCTCAAAAAAAGCGGACGGCTTACAAAAATTGAATTATACGGTACGGGATTGTCCGACCGAATGGTGCGTTCCTGTCATACCACCTGCCGAACAGCATTGGAAAAAGCGGTAAATGAAGGACTCATTCCTATCAACCCCGCTATCGGATGCAAACTTCCGCCTAAGAAAGCGGGAGAGATGCAAGTTCTCACCCACGAAGAAATGCAAAGGTTCTTGATACAGGCAAAGGAAAATGATTTCTATGAATTAGCGCTACTTGAATTGGCAACAGGTATGCGGAGAGGTGAAATCTGCGCTCTGCAATGGAACGATCTTAATTTCAAAACGGGAGAACTGCATATAGGGCGGCAGGTTTATCATGTGGACGGCGGATTGCACATATCCAAACCAAAAACAAAAAGCTCCGACCGCACGATCATCCTGCCAACCGCAGTGGTGAACGTACTGAAGGAGCACAAAGAGCATACGGATTCCAAATGGATATTCCCCTCGCCTGTCAAAAATGGCGAGCCGATTGATCCACAGAGTGTCTACCGTAAGATGCGAAAAGTGCTGGATCGGGCACAGTGCAAACAGATACGCTTTCACGATCTTCGCCACACCTTTGCGACAACGGCTCTTGAACACGGGATGGACATCAAAACACTGTCAACAATCATCGGGCATATTTCATCTGCAACAACGATTGATATTTACAGTCATATCACTGATACAATGCAGTTTCAGGCGGCGAATAAGATCGAACACGGTATCGGCAACAGCGAGGCGTATAAACCGCACGAAACGATTTACGACAAAGTTCCCGCCGAAAGCACAAAACCGCCCCAAATCGCAAAATTTGAGCCGTATAAGGGCAAGATACGCAAGTCCGGCACCGGCGGCATCTATGAAATCAACGACCACCTATATGAAGGCAGATATACCCCCACCAACGCCCACGGTAAACGTGAGGTGCATACGGTCTACGCCAAAACCCGTGAAGAATGTGAAAAGCTACTAGAACAGATGATTGTTGAGGTACGGACGAAGATCAGAGCCGATAAAGAACGGATAAAGGCGGAACTGACCATATCAGAATCTGCGCCGCAGTAGACAAAGAATAAACTGTCTTAATTTATATAATCAGCAAACCATAATTAAGCATCTTCATCTAAATTCAATAATTGTCTGGACATTTGAAAACAGTTGTGGTATTTGTTGTGTTGCGGATACGCAGATTCCGTTTGTCGCAGAACAAAAAAGTAATGGCGAGGGATAAAATCCTTGCCGTTATCTCTTGAAACTATTTGAACGAGTTTGCCTTATTTGGCGAATTTGTGGTCTCTACTAATCTTTGAAAACTCTGCAAAGCAAAGTACTCACTAAATTTTACGGTTATAATTCAGCCAAAATCGATACTAAATCCAACAAATAATTGATGTTATGATGTTATTTTGATGATGTAACAGATGGAAATGTTGCAAACGGTTACCAATAATTATCAAATTGATGCCAATTTGTAGCTCAAAATGAGTAATAATCAGACTGTGTTCCGAGCAAAATTGAACAAAGAAAAGACACAGTCGATTTCTCGACCGTGTTCTAAATAAATATACTTATATAACTCATTTATCCTCTTTGGGAACAAAATCAAATGCACACACTATCCTACTTCTTTGAACATCTTCTTTTCTAACTGAACAATATCCCTTTGCACTTGTTTTTGACAAAGTGAAATTTTTGCATTCCAAACACTTCCTGCGTTCCTTTTTCTTTCCGTGTCCGACACAATCAATCATTTTATAACCTACAATATAGTCCTGTAAATTTTTAACACTAGTACTAATCTCCATAGACTCTTTTCTATCATTATGTAAAATAAAGTTAATATTATTAGTATCAGCGGTTAAATTCATATCATTAATTAAATAACAAGTCTTATTGTATTCATTAATAGTTTCTACATCAAGATTATCAATAAATCGAAGAATATCACTCATTATACTGTTATTTAAACCATATCCACCATATTTGTATTCATAATAAATATTACCCTTATATTCACCCTTTTGAAATAGAATAGCAATAACATAATCTCTTAATTTGTAATCATCTGAAATATCGTGATTCAAATTTGAAAGACTTGAGTATTTCTTCAACTTATTATTTAACTCTTTTTTCCATATAGGATAGTTTATTCTATTCTCTAATTCTTCTTTTTGAGCAAGACGTTCCTCTGCGGATTTTTTAATATAGTCAAGTGAACCGTTATGCTTTTTTAAAAATTTATCTTTACATTTAGTAATCTCCGAAATATCCATAGTTGTAACTTTTTCAAAATATTGAATAGGAATACAAAGCTTGTTTGAAAAATCATTAATCCTCTTTAATGGTGTTCCATGCACATAAGCATAGCATAAAACTTGTTCTGAAACTCCTAATGCTTCTGCGATTTCACTTGGAAATATTAAGCCATACACTTGCTCGACAACTTCAAAAATATTCAAATCTATCGGAACATTTTGTTCGTCAAGTTCAATCAAATACAATAACTCATCAAGTTCTATTTTATTTCGTCTAAACTTGCTTGCTAAATACCAAGGCAAATTAGATTCAATAAAACAATAGTGTTCCAAATTTATACTCCAATCCTCACACATATTATTCAAATCACTAATTTTATTGTTATATTCCTCACCACAAGCACATATACCATCAAAATTAAATTTACAAGTTCTGCAGGATTTATCTAAATGTAACTTCATTTTATTCAACTCCTAATCTAAATAAAATAGTTTTCTATTATTTTTACCTCTTTTTTAAATCCATATTTGTTTAGTAATTCTATCAACCCTTCTCTCTCATAATATGATTCTAAATCATTTGGCTTGTCCTTTTTCCTGTCTTTTAAAGCCTCTTTTGCTTCGTCCGATATAGATGCTGTTGTTATATAACAAAACGATGGCTTCCTTTCTTGCCCTACGGCTTTTTTTGCGTTTTCGTATGTTTCGCATAAAAACCATTTTACACATTGATTTGATGCGATTTTCTTCTTTTCCTGGTCATATCCGCCCAAAGGAATTATATAATCCTTCTTATATCCTTTTAACTCTACAAATATATTTTCTGATTCCGTTTCGATGCGATAATCACATTCAAATTTTTTTCCATCAACACTTTTTGAAAAGCTGTGCGTTATATGATCATTGCGCTTATCAAATATTTTTGTAAAAACAGGATACATTAAATATTCAAATAAATCTCCCTTTAAATTTTGATAATTTATCTCTGTTTTATTATCGTGCAGATAATTACAAAATTCATAAATATTATCTTGTATTTCATCCTCCTTATGATTTTTTATTTTTTCTCTAATCTCTTTAATTGACTTTTGATACTTCCTTGCTATACCAAATGCATTTTTCCCAAGCAACGAGTCCAAATCAAAACACATATAGTTATTTTTGTTTATTAATGCTCTGGCCACTGGCGAAAAATCTGTGGCGATAATTATCGGCAGGACCTTTCTTTTTTCACCTTTAACACTATATAATAAATGGTCGACACGACTTTTGAAACCTGAAAAATCATACTCTTCATATTTGTGCTTATGCAAAAAATCAACTACTGCTATTGTTTGAAATTCCTTAGTTTGATCACCTAGCCCCACCGTATTAGTATAGCAAAAAGCATCCCAAACAGTATCATTATTTTGAACGCCGTTATAATTATTTCCTTCCCCAAAATACAACTGTTTATTAGAGCTGATTATATTATTTCTTGACATCCACAACAAACTTTGATATAAAACTAAATTTTTATCTTTTAAATCCTCAACCACATTATTAATGCGTTCTTCTGTAAAGATATGATTTTTAAATACAAGAAATTTAATTCCGTTAAATTCTTTTAATTCTGCAATATTTAATACGTTAAGATCATTTAATAAACTGTTAATATTAACATCGTGTAAATTCTCATTCTCATATGCTCCTGTAATTTTACATAATTCATTGTATGATATAATACCCGAATTACGTTTTAATGCAAAAATCGCACTATGTAACTTTGGTTTGTATTTTTTTATGTTATGTTTGAATAGCTCAAACCTATTCTTAGCTTGTACAGAATAATAAACGAATTCATTATTACCAAATTTAATCGGTGCAGTCGATTTTATTATGCCCTTTTTTATACAGTCAGATATTACTTTTCTTGCATTTGCTTCTTTTAAAGTTGGGAATTCGTCTATAAGAAATTTCTTTAGTTCTGAGCCAATATATGAACTTTCCGTGTTATTGTTTAAGAAATCAACGATCCATTTTTCATGAACTTGGGACATTTCACACTCCCCTTATAAAATAATATATTTATATCTTATCATATAGACAGTATATTTCAATTTCAACAAAATGTCAATTAATTTTTATGAGATTTATTATAAAAAGAAATTTTGAGTCACACAGAGACAGAATGTGAAAACCTGACAAGAGAGGAATCTGCAAAACAACGATAACCTCTATAAAGGACGATATACACCCCCACCAATGCACAAGGTAACCATGATGTACACATGGTCTACGCTAAGACTCGGGAAGAATGTAAAAAGATAATGGAGCAGATGATCATAGAGGTGAGGGGCAAAAATTAAAGCGGAGAAGGATATAATAAAGGGTAAAACTCAAGAAAGGAATTAGTATTATGAAAGCAAGAAAACCGCAAGGAACCGCTATTATATTTTTGGAAACAAATTTAGAAAAGGCAAAACCGTTTGATGAAAAAGCGTTATCGGACATTCAAAAGAAGGTTTTATCAAAACTATCAGAGGAAGAACAAGAAAAAATACGCAAAGGCTATGCAGCATCAGTTGTTGATTTGGAAAGTGGTGAATCGGTCTGTAAATTCAATTTAGAAGATTACCGACCGCCACAAAGATCCATAGATCAACTTGCAAGAGCGATTCTTCCCCGTATTCAGGATTTTTACTCCAAGGAGGAAAACCGAAAGGCATTCGAAGAATGGAAAGCAGAACAAGAAAGTAAGAAGTAACATATCAATCCTTCTCCGCAATAATACAACTCTCAAATTTTGCGCCACAGTAAACAAAGAAAGACCGTGTTGTTTTTAACAACGTCAGTCTTCTGCAGTGGAGCATTTGAGATATCTAACCTTATGTAGCTCTCTTTATATTTAATAGGTCTTGAAACATCGTTTCATTAAACAATTGGATCTAAAAAATCATATCTTTCATTTTGTCGGTTGCCTCCTGATACAAATTCTCCATGAAACTAGTCATGCCAATTTTACTGTAGTTCTCTTGAAGATAATTACTAAACGGCTTTAATCTCTCATTATCATAATAATCGCTCAGCAGAGCGAAAATGTCATTACCCTGCTCCAAAAGATACATTAACATCTCATATTCTTCAATGCTAAAATTAAAATAGTATTTTGTTTTTTCACACACTTTTTCTTTTTCAATATTTGTATGTATCTCATTGTAGTAGTTGGGAACCGCATTAATATTATCCATAGTAACCGCAATGATATATGCCACTTCAACTCCTGAAAATTCAGATTTATCAGCTATCACATTAGATAAACATATATCGGCTTGAAGTACAGGGTCAATAAATAACTTTCTATTATTCTTTTCAATCTGTTCATTTTTTGTCATACAATCCAACAAAACTGAAAAGCCTTTTGCCTCAACTACTAATAGATTTTCTCCTTTTCGTACATATGCATCAGAGGATTTTTTCTCTTTCTTCTTTGGCTTGTATGTAAATTCTGCAATATATTCGTAGTCACCATGAGTAGCATCCTGTGTGACGTCTTGAATATACTTTTCAAATAATCGACCAAAAAAGGCCATGGCCCTACTATCGTCTTCGGGATAACAATTTCTGATCAACCAAAAAATCTTCTCAAAAAAAGCATTTCTTAATGTAATATCACACACGGATATGTACTTCCCACTTTTATCTACTATAAAAGGAAATTCAAAAAACTTACTAAAATCCCATTCCTGATCTTCGGTCTCTGTAGCCCAATCGAAATATTTTTCTACTGATTGGGATAACATCTGGATGACCTGAGTAATTAATTCTTTTTCTTTTATCTGACCATAAACTTTTTCAGTATCTCTCCACATCGAAGTGTATATCAAACCATTTACGTCTGAGTAATAAGTTCTCAACTCGCCAAACAAAAGAGAACTGTACTGCGTTGGCGTGAAACCATATTTTGTAGTAAACGCTGTAAAATAATCCCTATATTGTTTTTGAACATCATCACCGAACTTATCTCTATTCATGCTAATTTTTTCCATCATATAATACATACGCAGAAATTCATGCGCGACATTCCTTTGATAATTTAGATGATATGTTGAATAAAGAAAATGATTTACATCAAATTCACCCTTTAAATGTTTGTGACTAATTTCTTCTGCAACCACCAATTGAAGTTGAATGATTTTCCTATAATCTTCTTGTGAAACTTCGTACTCCGTATTATTTAAGGTTTCGTAATTGCCGTACTGTATAATCCGTTTAAGTAATAGGAGCAACATTTGCACCGAAATAATATGTACATCTTTTCTAAATAATGGATTAGAAAACATTTCTTTTGAGGATTTTGGATCCATATCGCACATCTGTTTTTTCAGTACAGTTTCAAAAGGTATTCTGCACTCTCCCAATAAAATAGGAAATGGGCTCAGCATAGTATCTCTCACACGAATCAATTCACAAATTATTGATATAGCCTTGTGCATATTGAGAGTAGTAATTTCTTCTTTCAAATTAGGTGTTTCCCCCAAAAAAACATCTGTATATCCTATCAATAGTTGTGCACCAGTCACGTCAACTGAATACATTTAACCTTCCTCTTTTCTCTATTTATTATTAAATACAAAGCTATTCTTAATATTCCAATTTTAAATCATTCCATTAATCATAATAAAAATAGTATGAAATTATTACTAGTATCCACAATTTGGGCTTTGACAATTTATTGACCGAAAATTATTTTAGTTTAAGTATTAGGAAATGAAAGGGAGACAAGGATACCTAAATACCTTTGTCTCCTTTTGGTCGGAGTGAGGTGACTCGAACACCCGGCATCTTGCTCCCAAAGCAAGCGCGCTACCAACTGCGCTACACCCCGATATTTATTTAATTG
>JAFLUM010000008.1:9237-103827 GCA_022508805.1 Oscillospiraceae bacterium
CTACACCCCGATATTTATTTAATTGTGGTCGCTGTTGTGGTCAAACATGTGGTCATTGCGAATATTTGTAAAGAAATTTTACTAAATGAGTATACCGTCTTTCAACGGTGTTTGGCGATTTGTTCAAGTTAGTCTGAAATCGTCGCTTGACAATCGGTAGGTGCTCCCAAATGAGGTGCGGTACCAACTCCGCTACGCCCCGATTATTATTGAATATATTTGTCTTTTATAAGACGTGTTTATAAGTTTACCTCATTTTTTTTATCTTGTCAATCGGCAAGATTTTTTTGTATAAGAATCACAAGTTTTTTTGCAAAGATATGTATAAAGAAGCGGCAGAGAAAAGTGTCTCTCCCCTGCCGCCTGTTTGCTTATTTCATAAGTGCGAGGCGGTACAAGCCGCCCAACGCTATGATACAATGTTCTCCGAAACACAGAATTTCTGATTTCGATTGTGTTTCGTGAGGTTATTTTATGATGTTGATTTTTGAAATTATACTCCGGCAGAGGTCTTCATAATATTCGTGACCTCGGTCCGTGAAATAATTCCGTCCACGTTTACATCGGCGCGGGCAAGGTTTACGTCGGCAAGTGTTTCTCTGCCGAGGAGATGTCTGTAAGCCTGTCTTACGTCAACAAGATTTATGGTTCCGTCAAGGTTCACGTCGCCGTACTGATGAAGATACGGAGCAAGGCGGTCTGTGCTGACGTTATAATACATAAACTGTGTATACATCGGATTGCTGCGGACCGTGTACTGCTCGTCGGCAGTCATAAGCCATACAAAGAAATGAGCGTTGCCGTTTAGGGTGTATTTAACGTGGTCCATATTTCTAATTATCCACGTATGCTCGGGGGTCCAGCAGGTAGACGTGTCAACAACGTTATCGGGTGAAACGTGATCGTCGTGGCAGTTTACCGCCTGTGTATAGCCATTGCCGAGGGTCGTTCCCCTGTCGGCAAATGTGGCGAATGCGCTTGTATGAGCGGACTCGATAACGCCGTCGCTGTTCCAGTTGCTTGACGGGGTCACAGGCGCTATCTGACGGTTATAGTTGGTGGTGCAGAAATAGTTAACATCGCTGCTTGCGGCAAGTTTTTTGCATCTGCTTTCCATAGGAAGTTGAACGAGCATATGATATTCATAAATCTCGGCAAGAAGCTTAGCTCCGAAATTAGCTCTCGAGGTCATAAATTCAATTGCTTCGTCAAAGTAGTCATTGGGAACAAAAGCCCACATACCGGGGAAATATCCGAAATAAGGAACAAGCACCTCAGAATAAAGTCTGTCTAAGCTGTCACCGTCAAGCATGGGAGAAAGCTTATCAATAACTCTCTCGAAAAGTGTAGTGTATTTGAGGAGTTCGCCGAGAGCAGTTTTATCGGGACTGCCGTTAATTGCCTGTACTATAATATCTACAAGTCCGTCACCGTCGAGTTCAATGTGACCCGTATAGAGCTGACCGACCATTTCAAGTCCTGTAAAAGCGCCTGAATACATTGCTACGGTTTTAACGTCATCAGTGCCGTACTTGGCAAGATACGCTTGAACCATGCAGGAGCCCATACTCTGACCGTTGATGGCTACCTTGTCGTGACCTGTCTGTGCCTTGACGTTCTGAATGTACTCATTAAGATCGTCTGCAATGTCCATAGGACTTCTGCGCCAGTCATAAGTATAGAAATAGACGTGATCTCCGCCGATTTCATTGGCGAGAGCAAGTGAGAGCTCATCCCGTTCGCCGCCCTCGGTTATTTCATAATTATAATTGTCAAAGCTATCGGGGAAGTAACGGTCAATGCCTGAGTTCGAATCAACAGCATAGCCGTTTTCATCATACTTCATCGGTTCAAAAACAGCCTGGGCTACAGGAATGATCTGATCTAAAAGCGCATCAACGTCACTGTCCACCAAAAAAGCCGCAAGAGCAGGAATGGCAGGCAGAATTGCCGAAACGATAGTCGATGCGTCAGGCGCGAAAATCTGATTGCCGTTGCCGTCAACCAACGGAACGGTGTTGATGCCTGTAACAGAGATGACAGGAACATCATCGCAATCCTCGCTTACCGCAAAAGCGGGTACAAAAATCGAGAAAAGCATAACCGCGGATAATACAATACCCACAAAGACCTTAAATTTACTCTTTTTCATAAAAAATGCATCCTCCCAACATATATCCAAGAGATATAGTTACAGGATATTTTAACATAAATTTATGGGCTTTTCAATAATTTTTTGGTAAAAATCAGAACACTGTTTCAATAATCTTTGTACATATGTCCGGCGAATAACGCCAATTATCAATATGCTCGCCGTTGAAATAGTATTTTACGGGCATTTTTGCGTTGTCGGCGGGGAAACTGTCAACGACTGCCAGCTTTATCTTCATTTTTTCGGGATTTATGCTTTTTATGTAAACACTGGTGTTATCCCCTTCGCGCACGGACGGATTATATTCCGCCAAGCCTGCAAGATTTGGGGCAAGTTCAATGAACACTCCGTATTTTTCTATGGAACGGACTATTCCGCCAACGGTCTGCCCTGCCCTGAAGCCGTCAGCATTTTCACGCCACGTACCCAGTAATTCCTTATGTGACAGCGTTATGCGTCCGTTTTCATCAATACTTTTTACGACTGCTTTTATCATTGTGTTGACCGAAAACCGCACATCCGGATGCGGTATTCTTGAGACGGAAATACTGTCGATGGGCAGCAGTGCGGGAATCCCGCAGCCTATATCGCAAAATGAACCGAAGCTCTCGTTATGGGTCACACGGGCATCTATTATGTCGCCGGGGACAAGATTTTTTATGTATTCCTCCGTGCATTCTTCCTGCACGGCACGGCGGCTGAGTATAGCAGTGCGTCTGCCCGTTTCATCATCAGTAAAATCAATTATTTTAAATGCAACAGGTTTATTGACTCTTGAAATCACAGCTATATCCCGAACACTCCCGTCGGAGATGCCGACTGCACACTCCTCACGGGGCATTATACCGTGTACCGCGCCTAAATCCACGTGTAAATTATGCTCGCTGTCGCAGAGAACGGCACGCGCTTCTAATATCTTTTCTTCAAAAAAGCATTCTCGAAGATTTGTCACCGATTCAAGATATCTTTTGTTCTGTCGGCTTTCAAACAGAACTCCCTCCGGATAATATTTTTTCATACATCTCACCTTATCTTTGCAAGCAATGATCAAATGTGAGTGTCAATTTAATCATTACTCGCAATTATATTACTCTATATTGATATGATTGTATTGCTTAAATAAGAATTAAAAATTAGGTATTTTATTTTTAAGCGAAGTGTGGTAGAATAGTTTAAATATATGTGAAAGATGGGAATTTATGGATATCCGCGTGGGCGACAGGCTGGAAATGAAAAAAAATCATCCCTGCGGCGGCAAGCTTTTTTTAGTCTTGCGCGCGGGAATGGATTTTCGTGTCAGATGTGAGAAATGCGGCAGAGAGGTAATGGTTTCCCGCGTTAAAATTGAACGTAACATTAAAAAAGTTATCCGTGAAGGAGAATTGACCGATGCTTGAAAAGCTTAGCGGTATTGAAGAGCGTTTTGATAAAATAAACGATCTGCTTTGCTTGCCTGAGACGGTGAGCGACCAAGAATTATACAAAAAGCTTATGCGTGAATTAAAGCAGCTTACGCCGATCGTGGAAAAATACCGCGAATACAAAAAATATAAGGCCACCTTTGACGAGTCAAAGGATTTGTTAGACGGCGGTGGACTTGACAGGGATTTTCGCGAGATGGTTCAAGAGGAATTTGAGCAGTCACGTGATGATATCGAACGCTGTACGGAAGAATTAAAGGTACTGCTGCTCCCGAGAGATCCCAATGACGACAAAAACGTGATCGTTGAAATACGCGGAGGCGCAGGCGGCGAGGAAGCGGCGCTTTTTGCCAACTCACTTTTCAGAATGTACTCTATGTATGCCGAACAAAAGGGTTGGCAGACGGAGGTGCTTTCGGAAAACCCTACCGAGCTTGGGGGATACAAGGAAATATCCTTTAATATTTCCGGTGACGGAGCGTATTCACGCTTTAAATTTGAAAGCGGCGTTCACCGCGTCCAGCGTGTTCCCGAGACCGAAAGTCAGGGACGTATACAAACATCGACTGTCACGGTAGCGGTGCTCCCCGAGGCGGAAGAGGTTGATCTGGAGCTTGACCCTGCCGATTTGCAGATAGACGTATTCCGTTCCAGCGGTGCCGGCGGTCAAAAAGTCAACAAGACCTCCTCGGCAATACGTGTGACCCATATCCCCACGGGAATGGTGGTTGAATGTCAGGACGAACGAAGCCAATATAAAAATAAGGATAAGGCGCTCAAGGTTTTGCGCTCACGCCTTTTGGAAATTGAGCAGGCAAAGCAAGATGCCGAAATCGCGGGCAGGCGCAGAAGTCAAGTGGGCACGGGCGACCGCAGTGAGAGAATAAGAACGTACAACTTTCCGCAGGGCAGAGTCAGCGATCACCGCATTGGGCTGACCCTTTACAAAATTGATCAGATAATGAACGGCGACCTTGACGAGATAATTGACGCGCTCATAACCGCCGATACCGCCGAAAAACTGAAAGCGGAAAGTGAATAATAAGGTCAGTGATCATGATGAATGAGAAAAACCAATTCAAGATAAATCCCATTGAAAAACTGATATTGCGTCGGCGCAGAGAAATTGTTATTGCCGCCGGAATTTTATGCATAACCGCGGATTTAATATCAGCTCATTTTGGACTTGCATTTGTCCCTATTTTTTCTTTATTGCTGTTATTTTTGTTGATATATTCTTTAAACTTTGCGGTTGCATCAAAGATAAATCAAGCTACTAAATATTATACGTATGAACTGAATCTTTCCAAATCACTGGAAAGTATAAACATGCTTATGGAAATAATCCCTCTTAAAGAGAAAATTCACCATGAAACACTGTGTATCAATCGCATTTCATGCCTGATAGAAATGGGAGAGACAGAAAGGGCGGAAGAGGAAACACGCCTTTTTTGGCTGACTTTTAATCCGTTAAAAATGCCGCCTATTATGCTTTTAAGTTTACATTATAATATGGCAATAATTAAATTGCGAAATCGTGATTTTAAGGGGTTTAACGAGCAACTCAATGCTGCCTGTATATATCGTGACAAATTGGTCGGAAAGAGTAAAAAATATCACCCCGAAGATAATATTGAATATTTAACGCTCATTGCAGCCACATACGGAGGGTATGACCCGCAGCTTGAAGGCAGGCTCCTTGCAACGCTGAACTTTATAAACGGTGAACCGCGAAAAAAGCCCGTTCCCCCGTCAAAGTATCTGGGAGTCTATTACAGACTGTTCGAATTTTTTAAGAATAATAATTTACCCGAAAAAGCAACGTATTACGCAGAGCTTGTTATAAATATCGGTAACGAGCAATTTTTAAGCTACCGAAACGCAAAGGAATACCTCAACAATGCAAACGGAAGTAATTGACATAAAAACTGAATACGACCGTGCGCTGGAAAAATCAGCTGAATTTTTAAGACACGGCGAGGTCGTAGGTATTCCCACAGAGACGGTTTACGGACTTGCGGCAAACACATTCGACGAAAACGCCGTTAAAAAGATATTTCTTGCAAAGGGCAGACCTGCGGATAATCCGCTGATAGTTCATATATGCGATATATCCGGGCTCTCTGCACTCGTCAAAGAAATACCCGAAAAGGTCAAAATTATGGCAAAACATTTTTGGCCGGGTCCGTTGACTATGATAATGAAAAAAAGTGAGCGGATATCTGACACTGTATCAGGCGGACTTGATACCGTTGCCGTGAGGATGCCCAAAAGCGAATACGCACGGGCTATTATAAAGGCGAGCGGTGTTCCGCTGGCAGCTCCGTCTGCAAATCTTTCGGGCAGTCCAAGCCCCACCAATGCGAAATACGTTTTTGACGATATGAACGGCAGAATTCCGCTGATAATCGACGGCGGAAGCTGTGAGATAGGTGTTGAGTCAACGGTCATATCCTTTGCCGAGGATCCGCCGAGGCTACTTCGTCCGGGCGGTGTTACTCTTGAAGAGATGACCGAGCTTATAGGTGAAATTACAGTTGACAAAGCGGTGCTTGACCGACTGCAAGAGGGTGCAAAAGCCGCCTCACCGGGTATGAAATACAAGCATTACGCGCCGAGAGCCGAGATTACTCTTATAAAAAGTGATTTCGAAAACTTTAAAAGGCTTACGGAAAGCGAAAACGGCGTGACCGCCCTGTGCTTTGACGGTGAGGGCGAAAGACTCCACTGTCCCTTTGTGGAATACGGTGACGGGAATGACGGTTACAGTCAATCGGCAAGACTCTTTGACGCTTTGCGCGAGCTTGACGAAATGGGAGCCGAAAAAGTATACGCCAGATGTCCCGACACAAGCGGTATGGGGTTGGCTGTTTATAATCGGCTAATTCGTGCTTGCGGGTTTAAGATCAGGGTATTATGATATGAAAATAATCGGACTTACGGGACTTACGGGTGCGGGTAAAAGCACGGTCGCACGAAAGCTTATGGCTTACGGCTGTTATCACATTGACACAGACACAGTCGCCCGCGACGTAATAAACGGCGATGAAAAAGTTAAGCACAAATTAAAAGAGCGGTTCGGTGACGGGGTTATCGGTACGGACGGCAGTGTCAACCGACCTGTTCTTGCAAAAAAAGCCTTTGCCGATGAAGAAAGCACGAATGACTTAAACGCTATCACCCACCCTGCTGTGACCGAAAAGATAAAACAGATAATCGACGAAAAAAAGGATTTAGGCTACAGCGGAATAATTATTGACGCTATTGCACTTTTTGAGAGCGGCGAAGACCAGCTTTGCGATTTTACGGTTGCCGTGACCGCTCCCGAGGATATTCGGCTGAACCGCATAATCGAGCGGGACAAAATAACCGAAGAAAAGGCGATAGAACGCATACGGGCACAAAAGAGTGAGGAATTCTTCACGAAACGTGCTGATTTTATTATATGGAATTACGAACCGTATAACCTTGATACGGAAATACGGCAAATAATATCGAATTTATAATAAGGAGAGATAATATTATGAGTGAAAACAAATTACAAAGTCTTAAAGATGAGCTTTTTTACACTCCCCGTCACGCTATGGAAACCGTTGACGAGGAAACCGTAAAGGCCGCCGACGAGTTCTGCGAGGGCTACAAGGCTTATATGGACTATGCGAAAATTGAACGTGAATCTGTTGACTTTTTCGTAGAAGAGGCAAAAAAACGCGGATTCGAGGAATTTGACCGCGAGAAAAAGTACAATGCAGGCGACAAGGTTTATTACAACAACCGCGGCAAGTCAATAATTCTCTGCGTTATCGGTACAAAGAGCCTTAAAGAGGGTGTAAAAATTTCTGCGGCTCACATCGACTCCCCCCGTCTTGACTTAAAGCCCAATCCCCTTTATGAGGACAGCAATCTTGCACTGCTCAAAACTCACTACTACGGCGGAATCAAAAAGTATCAGTGGACTGCTATCCCCCTTGCAATGCACGGAGTTGTTGTCAAGGCAAACGGCGAGGTACTCAAGGTTCGCATCGGTGAGGACGATAACGATCCTCAGTTCGTTATAACAGACCTTCTCCCCCATCTTGCTGCTGATCAGATGAAGCAGACATTGGCTGAAGGCATCAAGGGTGAAGGACTTAACATTCTTATCGGCTCACGCCCCTTCTCAAAGGACGAGGGCAGCGAAAAGGTCAAGTTGAATATTCTCAAGATCCTCAATGAGAAATACGGCATCAAAGAGGACGATTTCCTCAGCGCAGAGTTGGAGCTTGTACCTGCCTTCAAGGCGAGAGACATCGGCTTTGACCGCAGTCTTATCGGAGCTTACGGTCACGACGACAAGGTATGCGCTTATCCCGCCGCAGAGGCTATATTCGACGCGGAAAATCCCGCATATACTGCAATCACCGTTCTCACCGACAAGGAGGAGACCGGCTCAGACGGCAACACGGGACTTAACTCATCATACCTTAAATATTTCGTATATGATTTGGCCGCTATGGAAGGTGTAGAGCCTTGGAGAGTTCTCAGCTGTTCGGAATGTCTTTCGGCAGACGTAAATGCGGCATTTGATCCCAATTACCCCGAGGTTTCGGAGAAGATGAATTCCTCCTTCGTCAACAACGGCGTTGTTATCACAAAGTATACGGGCGCAAGAGGTAAGGGCGGCACTTCTGATGCTTCTGCTGAATATATGGGCAAGGTTCGCAGAATGCTCAACGAAAACGGCGTTGTATGGCAGATAGGCGAGCTTGGCAAGGTAGATATGGGCGGTGGCGGAACTGTCGCTATGTATATCGCCAATTTGGACGTTGACGTTATTGACCTGGGAATCCCCGTACTCTCAATGCACGCTCCTTATGAGGTAGTTTCAAAGCTTGACGTATATATGGGATACAGAGCCTTCAAGACGTTCTTTGAGCAGAAATAATTAAAAGCTAAAAAATGCGGTACAGCCGAAAGACTGTACCGCATTTATTTTTCTGCTTTTTAAACAATCAAATCTTATATGAATTTCGGAAGAAAATCCCCGTGAGCATCTATCAATTCATCACACATTTTAATTATGGTATCAATATCCAGTTCGCCGCCGGTGTGCGGATCAAGCATTGCCGCAAGATAAACGTCGTTCATTCTATGACTTCTTGCCGCCTCTACCGTCATAAGCTGACAGTTTATGTTCGTCATATTAAGCGCGGCACAAGCGGTCGGCAGAGTTCCCACCGTTGTCGGATGAATACCGATACCGTCAACAAGGCAAGGCACTTCAACGCAAGCTTCCTCGGGGAAGTTTGTAATAAGATGATTTGTATTGAGCACGTTACCTCCGATTTTATACGGTGTATTTGTGACGACCGCCTCCATAATCCGTGAGGCATATTCATTTGAGCGGGAAAATTCTTTTATTCCGCTGATTTTAAGCTGTTCAAATTCCTCTTTCCAGCTTTTTATCTGATTAACGCACCGTCTCGGATATTCATCAAGAGGGATATTATGTTTTTCAATAAGCTCAGGATATTTGCTTTTTATGAAATAGGGATTGTATTCGGCGTTGTGCTCGCTGCTCTCGGTACAGTAATAGCCGAAGCGCTCTACATAAATATTTCTGACCTGATCGTCAAATTTTGTGTCGTCAACCAAGCGTCTGTGAACTCTTTTTCTGATTTCAGGATACAAATCATTACCGAATTTATCTTCAATTTTTAAAAGCCACGCCTGATGATTGATTCCCGCGATAAGCTCTTTTCTTTCAGCCGCATATTCCTCCATGCCAACTCCCTTGAGTATTGAATGGGCACAGGTCTGAACGGAGTGGCAAAGTCCTACGGTGTTAGGAAAAGAAAAGCGTTGAATATACCCCGTGATCATCGCCATAGGGTTAACGTAATTCAAGAACATTGCATCGGGACAAACTTCGTTCATATCGTTGCAGAAATCCTCTACAACGGGAATCGTTCGCAGTGCTCTCATAATTCCGCCGATACCGAGAGTATCCCCGATAGTCTGCCGTAAGCCGTATTTTTTAGGAATTTCGAAATCAATAACGGTGCACGGCTCATATCCGCCCACTTGAATTGCGTTTATTACGAACGATGCGTTTTTGAGAGCGGCTTTTCTGTTTTCAACACCTAAATAGGTTTTTACGGTTGCAGGATTGCCGAGATAATTGTTCATTGCCTCAACAATTATTTTGCTTTCATTGAGGCGCGCCTCATCAATATCATACAATGCAAATTCACTGTTCTTCAGACAATCCGTTAAAAGACAGTCACCTATGATGTTTCTTACAAAAACGGTGCTGCCCGCACCCATAAAAGTAATTTTCAACATATGTACACCTCAAAAGCAAAAATACTTATTCCTTTTTTAATTATACAGTATGTAAGGATACTTTTCAATTATCAAGTGAAATTACTTCGTAAAAAGACGGTACTTGTATACGATCAAGTACCGCCGTTTTATTTTTAGTCCGCCGCGTTTACAATTTCATCCCAATTTTCAGATTTCGATACGGTATCGATATTGTAGTATGTAATCTTAACATCCTTGTCAGGGTCACCAGAAACTGTAATTTCCAATTCTTTTCCGTCAGGATCAGAGAGTTCCACTACTACCCCCTCTACTACCAAATGATACTCTGCGGTGATATAATCGTCAAGACTTACCTCTTCACCGTTGATCGTGATTTTTATTCTGCTTAAAAATGTATCATCGTCGTTTACCTTTTCGGCAAGCTTTACTTCATCGGCGCTTGCCAGAGCCTTTACTCCCGTATACAGCTTACCGTCGGTAGCCGCGTTGGCCGACAGCGTACCGCACAGGAGTATTGCAATTATGACGGCTACGGCGATCAAGCCTTTAAGTCTTATTCTTTTCGGTTTGCTCTCTGTCATATCAAAAATCCTTTCCAAAGCTTTCTCGGAGGGTCGGACCTTTGAAAAAGTCCTCTTATAGTATTCCTTATTCATCGTTCCAATCATCTCCCAAAATATTTTTTAACTGCGTTCTCCCACGGGACAGTCTTGTTTTTACCGCGTTTTCCCGAATACCGAGGGCTTCGGCGATCTCTTTAACGGACATATCCTCGTAGTAGAACAGGTGGATTACCGTGCGTTGCTTTTGCGGCAACTCCATAACTGCGTTAAATAAATCGTGATCCTGATTTTCTGCAAAATCATATTTGATGTCGGCTTCCTCCAGCGGAACACTGCGGCTTTTAAAAGGCGATCTCAACAGATTTTTGCTTTCATTCACGGCAACACGGGTGAGCCATTTATCAAGATGCCCGTCATTTTTGAATTCTTTGGTATTTTGCCACAGCTTTAAAAACGTGTTTTGCAAAATATCCTGCGCATCTGTCTGATTTTTTGTATATGACAGCGCAATCAAGAACAAACGCTGATTATTCCGCTTTACCGCATCAATGAATTCATTTTCCGTTACAGCCGTACACCACCTGCAATTTGAAAGGCCTTTCACTATAATAACAAATAAGCAATGGAAAAGGTTACAAAAAGTATAATTTATTTTTTTATATAAAGCAAACCGCCCCTCCTTTCGGAAGAGCGGTTTGCTTTAAATGGTTTATATCATAACAGCACAGGCTGCGGTTGTTCGCCTTTTGTAAGAACGGTTTCCAGTGTTTCGGGGATAAGCGAAAAATCTGCCACTATTGAATTAGGTTTGTTTTCGCAGTCATCCTGCTTCATGGGGACAAAATAAATGTTTTTGCTGTTTAAAAGCATACCGATATTCTTTGCCGCCGCTCCAAGAGCATCATTTGTGGAAACGGCGATTATCACCGGACGGGAATTTCTGAGATGTGCTTTTGCCGCCAGTGTTACAGACGTGTCGGTTATTCCGTTTGCCATTTTGCCGAGGGTATTGCCCGTGCACGGCGCAATGACCAGTGCATCAAGCAGCTTTTTGGGGCCTATCGGTTCTGCCCCTGTGATTGTGTGGATTATCTGCTCGCCGCAGATATTTTCAATTTCATTTATAAAATCACGGGCCGCACCAAAACGTGTGTCCGTGGAATATGCTGCAGCGCTCATTATTGGGATCACACTGTATCCCATATCACAAAGTGCTTTAATTTGCGGGACTGTTTTTTTAAAGGTGCAGAAGGAACCGCACATGGCAAATCCCACAGTTTTTTCTTTCATTCTTTCTCCTCCCTTTGCAAATATTCTTCTATTCTTTTACCGATTATTTCGCCCGCGGTTTTGGGAGTATATTTTCCGGGAAGTCCCGCGGCCTTGATAACGTCGATGGAATTCTTTCTCGCCTCGTCCAAATTTACGCCGTATGGAGCGGATGCGAGTTCAATTATTTTGCAGTCTTTCTTTATGTTTTTCAGCGTATCTCCGCCGATTATCTGTGAAGGAACGGTGTTTATTATTATATCAAATTCATCGGCATAAGACGTCAAATCAGTGATGTCCAGTGCTTTGCAGCCTTTAATTTTTGCCTCGTCACGCTGAGTTCTGCGGCGGGCGAACACAGTCACATCGCAGGAAAGTGAGGTTAAAAGTGAGGCTGTCTCTCTGCCCACTCTGCCGTAACCCGTTACAGCGTATTTGCCCATAGGCAGAGCAAAGTCGATGTGCTCCAATAATATTTTAAGCGTTCCGAATGCGGTAAGAATTGCATTAGTCTCAATAAATTCCTTGTCGTAATAGTCAATAAACGGAATTTCCGCTTCACGCAGACGCTCCGAAAGCTCTCCGTTTATCATTCCGCCGAAAACCATGTTTCCGCTGCCCAAAAGACTCAGAACACGGTCAATGGGCGTTTCTTTTTTTGAAAATGGCATATTTACCGTTTTTGAGTTCCGTGCAGCGGGAAGAGGAAATACTACGACTGAATTGGGGCGGATAAGCATTTTCAGTTTGTCACTGTCGTCGTCCCAGTCAAAAAGTCCGTAGGAATGAACCTGAAAATCCTTTGACTGAAGATAGGTTTTGAGATATTTTTGTCTTTTATCGCCGCCCACGATGACGATATTTCTGTTACTCATAAAAATCTCCCCCTTTGCAATAACATCTTATGTTTTTTGTAAAATTTGGTGATTGGGGGTTTAAATTTCTCTCACTTTGCAATATAATTATAGATATCCAAACTTGTCGGAAGGATCATAGCTATGAGCGATATTTCAAAGGTACTCGAAAATGCAAAAAAAATTCATTTTATAGGCATCGGCGGCAGCGGAATGTGTCCCCTTGCCGAAATTTTACACAGTAAGGGCTACCGTCTGCAGGGGTCTGACAATAACGAAAGTTCCATTGTTGAAAGAATAAGAAAAATGGGTATTTCGGTTATGATGGGTCAGCGACCCGAAAATATTGAGGGAGCGGATATGATAGTATATTCCGCCGCCATATCTGAGGATAACCCCGAGCTTGCGGCGGCTATAAAAAGCGGTATTCCCACATTTCAGCGTGCCGAGCTTTTCGGTGAAATATCACGTCATTTTGAAAATTGCATAGGCATTTGCGGCACTCACGGCAAGACTACGGTAACGTCAATGACAACACAGATCATGCTCGGCGCGGGACTTGACCCGTCATGCGTTATAGGCGGTAAGCTGCCGCTGACAAACAGCTACGGCAGAGTGGGCAATACAGAAAATTTCGTATGTGAAGCGTGTGAATACAAGGATACTTTTCTGCATCTTTCCCCAAATGTGGCGGTTATTTTGAACGTGGACGAGGATCACCTTGAATATTTCAAAACGATGGACAATCTGATTTTAAGCTTTACAAAATTTGCAGAGCTTGCGAAAAGCGCGGTAATTTACAACGGCGACGACGAAAATACGCTGAAAGCCGTAAAAGATGTTACGGGAAAACAGATGATAAGCTTCGGCTTTTCCGACAAAAACGATTATTATCCTGCAAATATTGAAGATTATAAGGGTGCTTACACCATATTTGACGTTATACACGGCGGCGAGTGCTTAGGCAGAATAACGCTGTCCGTCCCCGGCAGGCATAATGTTCTCAACGCCCTTGCGGCAATAGCGTCGGCTGTTTATTCGGGTGCTGAATTCAATGACTGCATAAAGGGAATTGAAGATTTCCGCGGAGCAGGCAGACGTTTTGAGCATCTCGGAACATATAAAGGCATTGATTTTATTGACGACTACGCCCACCATCCCGCCGAGCTTAAAGTCACACTTGATGCGGCGATGAAGTTAGGCTACAAAACCGTTTGGGCGGTATTCCAACCGTTCACGTATTCGAGAACGGCAATGCATTTTGATGAATTTGTCGATGTTTTGCAGATACCCGACAAATGCGTTATGACCGAGATAATGGGTTCACGGGAGGTCAACACATACGGCGTGTACACCTCTCAGCTCGCTGAGAAGATACCCGGCTCGGTTTGGTTCAACACCTTCCAAGAGGTATGTGACTATGTTCTGAAAAATGCACAAGCAGGCGACCTTGTGCTCACAATGGGCTGCGGAGATATTTACAAGGCGGCAAATATGATGATCGGCGAGTTGAAAAAATGATTACCTTCAATAATAACTGGGACGTTCTTTTAAAGGACGAATTCCAAAAAGCGTACTATCTAAATCTGCGCAAATTCCTTGCAAATGAGTACAGAACACAGAAAATACACCCCGATATGGGCGATATTTTCAACAGTCTTAAATATACCGATTATATGGATGTTAAGGTCGTTATCCTCGGTCAAGACCCGTATCATCAGCCCGGACAGGCTCACGGGCTTTGCTTTTCGGTAAAAAAAGGCGTTCAGCCCCCGCCGTCACTGCAAAACATATATAAGGAAATACACGCCGAATACGGATACCCAATACCGGAACATGGTGAGCTTACATATTGGGCAGAGCAGGGTGTTTTACTTATGAACACGGTTCTGACCGTGCGTGAAAGCAATCCCAACAGCCACAAGGGAAAGGGCTGGGAGATATTTACGGATAATGTTATATCTTTGTTAAATCAAAGACCTGAGCCTATGGTATTTCTTCTTTGGGGAGCAAATGCTAAATCGAAAATGAAGCTTATTACAAATCCTGTTCACCTTGTCCTGAGTTCGGCGCACCCCAGTCCCCTTTCGGCTTATAACGGATTTTTCGGTAACGGTCACTTTAAAAAGACCAATGAATTCCTTGAAAAAGTATACGGAAAAGGAATTGACTGGCAGGTAAAATAGCAACAAAAAAGCTGTCTCAAGTGATTTAACGTCACAATAAGACAGCTTTTAAATTTAATTAACAGTTATTAGTCCTTTTTAAAACCTTTTTTCATAAGTGCAACGACGGGGATAATTATAAACAGTCCCACGACTGCTGCCGCCCAGAACATAACGTTACCGGGTGCTGAGGTCACTACGCCGTATTCGTTAGTATAAGTTATCTCTGAAATGCGGCAGACCTCCCGACCGATAACGGGACCTATTATCATAGGGATAAGCACATTGAATATCATTCTTATCCCTTGGAACATACCCGTTTTATCCTCGGGGGTGAAGTCGCGTACGGCGGCGTTGGTAAGTATCATCAAAAGTCCGTAGCCGGTAAAGGTTATCGCCATACCGATGGCAAAGCCACCCAACTTTTTCATAAAGCCGGATACCACAAGTCCGACTACGAAAAGCACGATAGATGCGATTATAAACTTATCCTTGCCGAAACGGTCTATGAGCTTACCGATGGAGACGATAAGTGCTACGACTGCCACAATAACCACAAGGGCAACAACTATTGTTGCAGGAGTAAGTCCCGCAAGCAGCTTATCAAAGGTGAAATCAAGCGAATGTTGAAGATAAATAAAGATATAGGGGAAGAAAACCTGCACGGCAATACCGAAAACGCAGACCGCCGCAAGTGAGAGATACAGTCGGCTGTTTTCCTTAATTACTGAGGGCTTGAATCCGTAAATGAAATCTGCAAAAAAGCTCTGTCCGCTTTCAGTCTTTTTGCCTTCGCGGCTGTCCTTAACGGTGAAAATTCCTATAAATCCGCAAACGGCGACAACTGCGCCAAGAGAGATGAAGAATGTGGGATAGCCGATTGCGCTGACCAGTCCGCCAAGCCCCATAACAAGTGCCATAGCGAATATGGGCAGAATAGCAAGCACACTCTCGACGGTGGCACGGTTGTGGACGTTCGTTACGTCCGTTATCCACGCATTAAACGCCGAGTCGTTGCTGGTTGAGCCCATAAAGGTCATAACGCAGTCCATAACTATTACTGTTACAACAGTTGCAGTGAGTATTTTGACCTCATCGCTTAAATGAAACAGAACGGCGATATTATCTCTTGTGATAAAGCCGAAGCAGGCGGTGATACCGCCCCAAAGTATATAGCCTATTGAGATAAACCATTTTCTGCGGTTAACACGGTCGCTCAAAATGCCTATTATAAAGGTGGTAACAACCGCTGTAACGGCGCTGTATGCCACCATTTTGCTGATAGCGCCCATAACGTCCAGCGAATTGTCAACGGCGTACTGGCTTGCTCCGTTGTAAACGGAGTTATAGAGGAACGTGTTGAAATACATATTTTCAACAGCCCAGGCTATCTGACCCATAAGTCCGAACAGGATCAGATTAAACCATCTTAAACCGCCCAGTTTATTTTCTTTTTTCATAAATTATACCTCGTCAAAAAGATAAACTCTTGTCTCATACGGTCTTGTTACGAAGGAGTTTTTGGTCACGGGGCACATTCTGTAATTTGAAAGAACAAGCTCGCCCTTTGACAGGTCAAAGCCCTCGGGCGCTTCAAACTGAACGTGCTTTTCGGTAAACGAGCTCACAACGAGCAGGCGCTGACTGTCAAGATTACGCTCATAAACGTAGAGGCTTCTGCTGTTTTTGTAATGCTCCTTATAATCGCCGTAAATTGCTACCTTATGCTCCTTGCGGAATTTGAGCAGCTTGCGGTAATAGTTGAGAATGGAGTTGGGATCCTTTTCCGCATCAGCAACGTTTATCTCGGTGTAATTGGGATTGACGTAGAACCACGGCTCAACGGTAGAGAAGCCTGCGTACTGACTGTTATCCCACTGAACGGGGGTTCTGGCGTTTTCACGGCTGGTGCGGTTGGCTATTTCGAGATATTTTTTATCGGAAAAACCGAATTTCTTGAAAAGTCTTTCGTTATTAAAGGTGACAACGTCACGGAACTGATCAATACTGCTCAATGTGATGTTTGTCATACCTATCTCCTGCCCCTGATAAACAAAGGGAGTTCCGCACTGGAGATAGCACATTGTGGCAAGCATTTTTGCGCTTTCCACACGGTATTTAAGACTGCCGTAGCGGTTGATTATTCTAGGATGGTCGTGATTTTCGATATAAAGAGCGTTCCAAGCCTTGCCGTAAAGGTCCTCCTGCCAATGGGTAAACGCCTTTTTCATTTTTCTGAGGCTGAAGGGAGTTGCTATGGTATCGGTCATAATGCAGTCAGCCTGCATATGGTCAAAGCTTATCATCATATCAAGCTCACGGTCTTCGCCTGCGGTGAATTCAAGAGCGTCCTTGGAGCCTGTCATGGGTGACTCACCGACAACAAAGCAGTCGTAATCATTGAGAACCTCGCGGAATTCTCTCAAATACTCGTGAATATGAGGTCCCTTTTTGTAGTGCTCAATACCCGTGGCAACAGGCAACGGGAAGCCGTCGGGCAGACCCTCCGCCTTGGAAATAAAGGTTATTACGTCCTCGCGGAAGCCGTCAACGCCCATATCAAGCCAAAAGCGCATTATGCTTTTGACCTCTTCACGAACCTTTGGATTGTCCATATTGAGATCAGGCTGTTTTTTGGCGAAAACGTGGAGATAATATTCATCAAGCTCCTCGTTATACTCCCACGCGCCGCCCTCAAAGGTAGAGAGCCAGTTATTCGGCGGTTTTTTGTCGCCCTTGCCCTTGCGCCAAATATAATAATCGTGATAAGGATTATCCTTGCCCTTTAAGCTCTCTTTAAACCAAGGATGCTCGTCTGACGTATGATTGACAACAAGGTCCATAAAGACCCTCATTCCACGCTCGTGAGCGCCGTCAAGAACCTTTTTGAAAAGCTCCAGATCGCCGTACTCGGGCGAAATGTTTTTATAATCCGCTATGTCATAGCCGTAATCGGCATTGGGTGACGGATAAAGCGGTGAAAACCAAATTGCGTCGACACCTATCGACTTTATGTAATCTAGCTTATCAAGAACACCGTACAGATCACCGATACCGTCCCCGTTACCATCCTTAAAGCTGCGCGGCCAAATTTGATAGACCGCCATCTCCTTGTACCAACTATTTTCCAAAATAATCCACCCCTATATAGATTTCTTTTATATAAGTATACCATATACCCTTTTGAAAAACAATTATTATTTATTAATTATAACTTATTTAGACAAAAATCATCTATGATTTTATGCAATTTTGCCGTTGTCCTTTTTTCAAATCAAGAGTATAATAATTTGGATAATGAGAAGCCGCATTCGGTAGTTTTAACGTGAGGTGTATAAATTGGAAAATACCCTTAAAGAAATTATGGAGACCGACCGTATTGCCAGAGAAAAGGTTGCAGAAAAACGCCGCCGAATAGAAACCATAAACGAGGAAATAGCCGAGTCAAAGGCAAAGCTTGACAAGGCTCTTCAAAAAAAAGCACAGGCAGCGATTGAGCGTACAAGGCAAGATATGGACGAAAAGCTGAAAAGCGAAATTAAGCGTATTGATAAGTTCTTTGCGGATACAGAGGAGTCACTTAACCGTTCTTATGACGAAAACGGTGACCGTTGGGTAAAAGAAATTTTTGAGGCAGTAACAAAGTAAAATTTATATTTTAGCTGTGAAAGGAGCTGACGGAGTATGAATAAGGCTGAGAACGCGCTCTCGGCAAAGGCGCACGCGCTGTATGCAAAGCGCCTTAGTCCTGAGGATTACAGTGCCATGCTCGCCTGCCGCTCCCACAGTGAGCTTTTTGCCTATTTAAAATCCAACACCTCTTACGGTGAATATATGGAAACACTCCCCGCAGTGCACCTTTCACGACCACGCTATGAAAACGCATTAAATCAAATTCTGCTTAATAAAATAGCCTCGCTCTGCCGATTTGAAAAGCTTATCGGCGAAAAGCTATACAAATATTTTATAGTCCGCAACGAGATAGAAACCATTATTTACTGCTCACGCCATCTTGATACCGACACAATAACCGACCTTTTTATAATTCCCGACTTTTACAAAAAGGAGCAGTCCGTTTTCGGTGAGGATATGCAAAAAGCCCGCTCATTTTCAGAGCTTGCGGCATTTTTGGAAGGTACTCCCTATAAAAAGGCTGTTGACACAATAGTTCACCAAAATCAGGACGTGGGTCTTGCCGCTTTGGAAAACGCCCTTTATAACTATTTATATACGACAGCTGCTGAGGCAGTCAAAAAGGGCTTCCGCGGTAGGCGGCGTGAGGAGATACTTGATTATTTCAGGTTTTTATCGGACATGACGATGATAGAGGCCCTTTACAGACTGAACGCAAATTATTCCGAGACCGACAACTACAAAACGAATATGTTTATCTCATCTGTCAGTGCTTTTTCGGAAAAAGAGATACAGCGTCTTATTGACTGCACATCTGCCGACGAAATAATGCAGATAGTTCTCTCATCCCCATATAAAAAGTATTTTACGGAAAATGACAAAAGACCTATCGGTCAGCGCATAAGAGAAGCCGAAGTGAAAATGAGCACAAAGCGGCTTCGATATTCACAGAACCCGATAGTTTGTATGCTCTGTTTTTCCACATTTGCGGAAAACGAGGTCAAAAATATAACACATATTATCGAAGGAATAAAATATAACTTATCTCCCGATGAAATATCAAAAATTATTGTGAAAGGAGAATGCTGATGTCTATCGAAAAAATGCGGCTTGTCAAGATAAACGGTGATAACGAACGACTTGACGAGCTGATAACTGCCATACTCGGCTGCGGGTGTTTTCAGCCTGAGCCTGCCGGTAAATATTTCTCATCATCACTGGGCTTTTTGCCTAACAACGAAGAAAACCGATATTCGCAGATGCTCTCTGATATTCAGTCGCTCCTCAACGAGGTAGGGCACACCCTTAGTTTTGATGCCGATGCCGCCAAAGAGCCGCTTACCGACGACGAAATTGAGCACATAAAGGAGCTCAGACACATCGCCGATAAATATACAAGCCGCAGCGCAGAGCTTTCTGAGCAGCGGGCAAAATGTGAAGAAGGCTTAACAAAATACGCTCACTTTACGGGTCTTTCGGTTGAGCTTGATAAGATAACAGAGCTTGAATATGTAAGAGTCCGTTTCGGGCATATGCCGAAAGAGAGTTTAAGTAAATTAAACGTCGTATTTGAAAGATGTCCGTATTTTTATTACGCAACCTGCTCCACCGACAAAACGGACGACTGGGGAGTATATTTTGCCCCGAGAAACCGTATCGACGAGGTTGACGGAATTTTTGCCTCACTTCTTTTTGAACCCATTGAGATCCCATCTGCCGCAGGTTCTATCGCCAACATAATGACTGCGATCGACAGCAATCTCCAGATAATCGCAGAAGAAGAAAAGGAGCTTTTGGACGAGGCAAACGCGATTTGGAAAACAGAAAGCGAGCTTGCCAACGGAATATTTTCAAAGCTCAGCGTTCTTGACTCGGCATATCAGCTAAAATCATATACCATTCACAATCCTCATTACTTTATGATGGCGGGTTGGGTGCCGCAGAGCGACGAAAAGGATTTTCTTGAAGCGATAAACAAAATTGACGGTGTTTCTGCTGAGACAGGAGACGCTGACCCAAACCGCGGCGAACCGCCCGTCAAGATAAAAAGCCTTTGGAAGCCGCTTAAATATCTTGTCGACCCGTACCGATTCTACATTGATATGTACGGCACACCGTCTTACAAGGACATTGACGTAACAGCATTTGTTGCTGTAACCTACACAATTCTTTTCGGCGTAATGTTCGGCGATATGGGGCACGGTCTTGTACTTTCGATCGTAGGGTATTTAATGTATAAACTCAAGAAGATGGAAATCGGCAGAATTCTTATTCCCTGCGGCATTTCTTCAATAGTATTCGGATTTATTTTCGGAAGCGTTTTCGGGTTTGAGGACCTGCTTGACCCTGTCTACAAAGCGATCGGTCTTTCCGGAAAACCCGTTTCGGTTATGGACAGTGTAAACTCTGTACTTCTTGTAACACTCGTTATCGGAATTGTGCTGACAACGCTTTCAATGCTTCTTAATGTTTACGGTTGTATAAAGAACAAGCGGTTCGGTGAAGCGATATTCAGCAATAACGGTCTTACAGGCATTGCGGTTTACCTTTGCGGCGCTAACCTTGCCTCTCGCTTTATGGGCGGATTTGCTCCGATACCGTCTGGCGTTGCGGCTGCGGTCATAGGCGTAGGTGCGGTATTGTTGCTCGTAAAAGAAATACTTATCGGTGCAATTGATAAGCACAAGGACTTTATGCCCGAAAGCATAACGGATTTTATTTTACAAAATTTCTTTGAGCTTATTGAATACATTTTATCGTATCTCAGCAATACTCTTTCATTCCTTCGAATCGGTGCTTATGTACTTGTTCACGCAGGAATGATGCTTGCGGTGTTCGCACTTGCAGGAGAAAACAAAAATGCGATAATTCTTATATTCGGAAACATTTTTGTTATTGCAGTTGAAGGTCTTTTGACCGCCATTCAGGTTTTGCGTCTTGAATTCTATGAAATGTTTTCAAGATTTTACGGCGGTGACGGCAAACCGTTCATCCCGTTTACAGATAAACAATTCTCTATCGGAGGTAATAAAAATGAAAAAAACTAAAAAAATCGTCAGTATTGTAATTGTTGCTCTTATGCTTATATCTGCATTGTCCGTATTCGCATTTGCGGAAGAGGCAACTGCCGAAGCAGCCGCTTCAGGTGAAACTGCAGGCTTTGCAAAGGGAATGGGTCTTTTAGCCGCTGCAATAGTAACATCACTTGCAGGTATCGGCGGTGGCATTGCGATCGCATCGGGTGCTCCTGCCGCTATTGCCGCAAACGCTGAAAATCCAAAAACATTCGGTAAATCAATTATTTTTGTTGCCCTCGGCGAATCAATTATTCTTTTCGGCTTTGTTGTATCTATCCTTATTCTTCAAAAGGTGTAAAAATGAAATTCTTTTTACTGACTGACGATGCGGATTCGCTTATCGGAATGCGCCTTGCGGGAATTGAGGGGAAATATGTTACCGACCGTGAAACGGCGCTTTCTCAAATTGAAATTGCCGCAAAAAGCGACGTGGGTATTCTCCTTATGACTCCGGGCGTATCGGCACTTTGCCGAGATATGCTCGTTGAGTTAAAAAAACGTAACCGTCCGCTGATAGTAACGATTCCCGACAGCGATCCCGGTCATAACCCTGCCGATTCGGTCACGGATTATATCCGCGATGCCATCGGCGTAAAAATATGAGGAGGCGAAAATTATGCAGGAACGCCTTACAATATTTCTGAAAACCGTGTCCGATTTTGCCGACGAACGCTGTGCAGAATTGGAGAATCAGGCTAAAAGCTTTAAAAATGAAAGTATTTCCGCTTATAAAAGCGAGGCTGAAGCGAAAAACCGCAGCTATATAGAATATGAAACCGGACGCATACTCTCGTCTGTAAACCGTCAGATCTCGGATTATGAGGCAGAGAAGAAAACTGCGCTTACCGCCTTGCGTTCGGAAATTACCGATAAGGTTTTTGCAAGCGTTACAAAGCTTATCAATGACTTTACCCTGTCGGAAAATTACGAACAATTTCTGTTAAACAGTGCTTTAGAGCTTAAAGCGACAGTCGGTGACAGTGCGGTGTTCTTTTTAAGACCTGCCGATATGAAATATGCCGATATACTTCGTGAAAAATTCGGTGCAGAAGTAAAAGAGGATGACAAAATCTTTATCGGGGGACTGCGTGCATCCGATAAAGATGCTCTCATGCTTGCGGACGATACGTTTGACACGAGACTTGACGTTCAGCGGGCAGAATTTGCGGAAAAATCCGGTCTTAAAATATATTAAGGGGGCAAAAATATGTCTGAAAATAAAATATACGGCATTAACGGCCCCGTTGTAACGGTAAAAGGTAAAACCGACCTACAAATGATGGAGACTGTCCATGTTGGCAACGCCCGTCTTGCAGGCGAGGTCATAGGTATTACAAGCGATGAAGCCACCATTCAGGTTTATGAGGAAACCGGCGGACTTCGCCCCGGTGAACCCGTATATTCTACCGGCTCGCCTATGTGCGTAACATTGGGTCCGGGACTGTTAAAAAATATATATGACGGTATTGAGCGCCCTTTAAGGGATATTGAAAAGGTCACAGGTCCTTTTATTTCAAAGGGCGTTGACGTTCCCGCACTGTCAGAAACCGCTAAATGGCAGGTTACCTTAAAGGTCAAAGAGGGCGACACCGTATCGGGCGGGGATATTTTTGCCGAATGTCCCGAAACGGATGTTATCACCCACCGTGCTATGGTGCCGGCAGGCATCAGCGGAACGGTCACATTCTGTGCATCCGACGGTGAATACACCGTAACAGAAAGACTTATTGAGGTTACGGACGGTAAGGGCAAAGCTCACGGGCTCACTCTTTGCCAGCGCCGCCCCATAAGAAATCCCTCCCCTGTTAAATCGAGAATACCCTCTGCAAGACCGCTTATAACCGGACAGAGAATAATCGACACGCTGTTCCCCGTTGCAAAGGGCGGTGCTGCGGCTATCCCGGGCGGTTTCGGAACAGGTAAGACCATGACTCAGCACCAGCTTGCAAAATGGTGCGATGCGGACATAATCATATACGTTGGCTGCGGCGAACGCGGCAACGAAATGACACAGGTACTCACGGAATTTTCGGAAATTACAGACCCCAAGAGCGGAAAGCCACTGCTTGACAGAACGGTGCTTATCGCTAACACCTCAAATATGCCTGTTGCGGCACGCGAGGCTTCCATATACACGGGCATAACCATTGCAGAATATTACCGCGATATGGGCTATCACACCGCTCTTATGGCGGACTCCACCTCCCGCTGGGCAGAGGCTCTGCGTGAGATTTCAGGCAGACTTGAAGAAATGCCCGCTGACGAGGGATTCCCTGCGTATCTTCCGTCAAGACTTTCGGAATTTTACGAGCGTTCGGGATATTTTGAAAATCTTAACGGCAGTGAGGGCTCGGTAACGCTTATCGGCGCCGTATCGCCCCAGGGCTCGGATTTTTCAGAGCCTGTCACTCAAAACACAAAGCGCTTTACCCGCTGCTTCTGGGCGCTGGATAAAAGCCTTGCTTACGCACGCCACTACCCTGCCATTAACTGGAACAGCTCCTACAGCGAATATTTAGGCGAGCTTTCCGACTGGTACAGGGATAACGTGAATATTGACTTTATGCGTGACCGCGAGGAGCTTTGCGCCATACTTTCGGAAGAAAATAATCTTATGGAGATAGTTAAGCTCATCGGTGCGGACGTTTTGCCCGACGATCAAAAGCTTATAATCGAGATTGCCCGTGTCATTCGCGTAGGATTTTTACAGCAAAACGCTTTCCATAAGGACGACACCTTTGTACCCGTTGAAAAGCAATTTAAAATGATGCACGTTATCCTTTATTTCTACCACCGCTGTCAAGAGGTCATAGCGCGGCAGATTCCCATTTCAAAACTGACGGCAACAGGCATTTTCGACAGACTGGTAAAAATGAAATACGATATCCCCAACGGTAACCTTGAGGTTTTTGAGGATATCATAAAGGATATTGATATCAAAATTAACGATATACTCAAATAAGGGCGGTGAGAGCACATGATAATAGAACACTTAAAATTGTCTGAGATCAACGGCTCTCTTGCCGTTATTGACGGCGTTCCCGATCCGTCGTATGAGGAAATGGCAGAGTTACAGCTTGACGACGGCAGCACACGCACGGGAAGAGTCGTTAAAATTGAGGGCAACCGCGTTACATTACAGATTTTCGAGGGAACTCGCGGGATGTCTATGAACAACGCCAAAACTCATCTTACGGGTGATGGAATGACACTTCCCCTGTCGCCAGAAATTCTCGGAAGAGTTTTTGACGGACTGGGCAGACCTGCCGACGGACTCGGAGATATTTTTCCTACTGCCCGCCGCGATGTAAACGGTTCCCCCATAAATCCCGTTTCAAGGGAATATCCCCGTAATTTTATACAGACGGGAATTTCGTCCATAGATGCTTTAGCGACACTTATCCGCGGACAAAAGCTGCCTATCTTTTCAGGCTCAGGTATGAAGCACAACGAGCTTGCCGTACAGATAGTCCGCCAGTCGTCAATAGCCGACAGCGACGATTTTGCAATAGTTTTTGCCGCTATGGGCGTTAAAAACGACGTTGCACAGTATTTCCGTTCATCCTTTACGGCGGCGAACGTTATGAACCGCGTCGTAATGTTTTTAAACCTTGCAAACGACCCGATAATTGAGCGTATTATGACACCGAAATGCGCTCTTACAGCGGCGGAATACCTTGCCTTTGAGCTTGGTAAGCACGTTTTGGTGGTTATGACCGATATGACCTCCTACGCTGAGGCACTGCGTGAATACAGCTCCTCAAGAGGCGAAATACCGGGCAGAAAGGGATTTCCCGGATATCTTTACTCCGACCTTGCCGCTCTTTATGAGCGCGCGGGAATGATAAGCGGCAAAAAGGGTTCCGTCACGCAGATACCCATACTGACTATGCCCAATGACGACATCACCCACCCTGTTCCCGACCTGACGGGATATATCACGGAGGGGCAGATAGTGCTTGACCGCGACCTTGATTACAGCGGAATTTATCCGCCCGTCAGCGTTTTGCCGTCGCTTTCACGTCTTATGAAGGACGGTATCGGAGAAGGGTACACAAGAGCCGACCATCAGCCCCTTGCCAATCAGCTTTTAGCGTCATACGCAAAGGTTCAGGATGCAAAAGCACTGGCATCGGTCATAGGTGAAGACGAGCTTTCACCCTCTGACAAGCTCCTGTTACAGTTCGGCAAGGCTTTTGAAAAGAGATTTATAAATCAGTCATTTACGGAAAACCGTACAATAAACGAGACGCTGGATTTAGGTTGGGAGCTCTTATCAATGCTTCCGCGCAGTGAGCTTGACCGTGTGGACGATGCGATACTTGATAAGTTCTATAAGCCGCAGGAGTAATTTTCAGCTTTTCCTATTTTAATATTATTTTGAAAGGAGTGCAAAGGTTTGGCAAGCGTTTTTCCTACAAAAAGCAATCTTATGGCCACACAGAAATCTCTTGAGCTGGCATTGCTGGGCTATGAGCTGATGGACAGGAAAAAGAATATCCTTGTCAGAGAAATGATGCTTTTGGCAGACGATGCAAAGACCGTCCGTGACGAGATAAATGCCTGCTATGCCGAAGCCTACTACTACTTGCGCCTTGCCAATACCACTCTCGGCTTTTGCGGAAGCTTTTCACGAACGGTACCCGTTGACGACACGCTTTATATAGATTTCAAAAGCGTAATGGGTGTGGAAATACCGAAAATATCTGTAGATGAACGTCCTGCCGTTCCCTATTTCGGACTGACCTCCACAAACGAATATCTTGACAAGGCATATCTTTGCTTTAACGAAGCAAAAATGAAAAGCATACATCTTGCCGAAATCGAGTCGGGCGTTTACCGTCTTGCCGACGCGGTAAAAAAGACGAGAAAGCGTGCCAACGCACTGAATAATATTATGATACCGAGATTCCGTGAGACGGTTAAGTTTATAAGCGAGGCACTTGACGAAAAGGAACGTGAGGATTTCACGAGAATGAAGGTAATCAAGGCAAGAAAAGAAAAGGAATAGAATAATAAAAAAGCACTCCAAAGAGCAATTCTTTGGAGTGTTTTACTTTTTGGGTTCGTCTTTATTTGATTTTTAATTCGGCGGTTATCATATAATGGTCGGAAATATATGTCTCAACCTCCGAATTAGTCGAAACTGAATAATCCTGAACCTTAAAATTTCCATTCACGAAGATGAAGTCTATGGGCTTACCCGTTTTGATCTTGCCCCAGTCGTTATATGTAACGGTGTTGTCGCCGTTTTCCATAACTTCGCTTGCATTTACAAAGCCGCCATCCATAACAGCGGTACATGCGGCGCCGTCGCTGTACTGGTTAAAATCGCCCGTAATGACTATGGCAATATCACCGTATTTTTCAGCTATATCGGCGGCCTTTTCACAAATAAGCTCACCGCCCAGCGCCTGAGCCTCCACCGACACGTTATCAAGGTGGGTGTTCAAATGGGCGTATGTATCGCCTGTCGTCTTATTTCGCAGTACAACATAACTGCACACTCGGTTGCAACCTGCGCCGTCAAATTTCGACTCTGTTTCGGGCGTATCGGATATCCAGAAGGTATCGCTTTCCAAAAGCTCGAATTTATTTTTGAGATAAAATATTCCGCTCATCTCTGACGTATTTTCTGAGGAATCTCCGCCGCGCTTTACCCCGTAATACCCGTACTGCGGCAAAAGCTCCTCCATTTTTTCGACCCAGTTGCTGTTTATCTCCTGAACACCGAGGGAATCCGGCAGAGAATCATTTATCTGCTGTGCAAAAAGATTTGCACGGCGTGTTGTGTGTGTTCCGTTGATAAGATTTCCCCAAGGTGCAGCGGTGTTGTAGCTTGAAACGTACAAAACTTCATTTTCAGCTACGCGAGCCTCGTCAGGTTTTATCTCCACATTCGGATGCAACGGATTCATTGCAAAAAACATCGCGACTGTTGCCAAAGCACAGACAGCTGCCGCCGAGACAGCAATAATTACAATTTTAAAAGCCTTATTCATAATATAACTCCAATATCAGTAATGCTCAGTAAGTATATCATAAACTAAATCAGTTTTCAACTGCCTAAAAATAAAGTTGTAAAACAGCACATTATGTGTTAAAATAATATATTATGTTAAAATCTTTTTCTACGGAGAGTGTAAGGATTATGAACATCGTAATTGTGGGCGACGGTAAGGTCGGCGCGGCCCTTGCGGAAAATCTTTCGGGAGAGGGACACAGCGTTGTCGTTATCGACCATGACCCGAAAATCGTTGAGCAAATGGTCAATTCGTATGACGTTATGGGCATTTGCGGCAACGGCGCCAGCTATGACGTGCAAAAGGAAGCGGGAGTCGGGGACGCCCATCTGTTTATTGCCGCCACCTCCTCTGACGAGCTTAATATACTCGGCTGTCTTGTAGCCAAAAAAATCGGCGCAGCGCACACTATTGCGAGGGTTCGCAATCCCGAGTATTTAAAACAGCTCCCGTTTTTTAAGGATGAGCTGGGACTTAGCATGGTCGTAAATCCCGAATACGATGCGGCAAACGAAATAGCCAAGGTACTTCGCTTTCCAAACGCGATAAATATTGAGACGTTTTCACGCGGAAGCGTGGATCTTGCCGAGCTGAAGATCTCGGACGGCAACCCACTCTGTGATATGGCCCTTTCTGATATTTTCGGCGCATTCAAAACGAAAATACTCATATGTGCCGTTCAACGCAAGGGTGAAGTGTTTATTCCCCGCGGTGATTTTGTACTTAAAAGAGGCGACAAAATACACGTTACGGCACCTCGAAACGAGCTTGTCAACTTTATGAAAAAGCTGGGTATATACAAACACCGCACAAAGCATATTATGATAATCGGCGGCGGAAAAATGGGTTATTACCTTGCCCGTCAGCTTTCGGAAACAGGCGGATATCACGTTAAGATAATTGAGATCGACGAAAAACGCTGTGAGAAGCTCTGCACACTTCTGCCCCACGCCGATATAGTTCACGGAGACGGAACGGACCGATATGTCCTTTATGAACAGGGTCTTGAAAATCAGGATGCCTTCGTCGCCCTGACCACCATTGACGAGGAAAATATTATTTCTTCAATGTATGCGTCCTCACTTGGAATAAGCAAAACCGTTGCAAAGGTCAACCGCATTTCTTATCAGGTGCTTGAGGGCATCGGAATGGACAGTGCCTTTTCCTCCAAAACTATAGCTGCCAACAGGATAATCGGCTATGTCCGTGCCCTTGAGAACTCGGGTGAATCCAGCGTTCAGACGCTTTATAAGCTGGTGGGCGGACTTGTTGAAGCACTGGAATTTAAAATCACGGCGGATTTTAGGGGGATCGGAATTCCGCTTAAAGATCTTGATATACGCAACGACACGCTTATTTGCAGCATAACAAGGAACGGTAAGGTCTTGTTCCCCGGCGGCGACGACTGCATTGAGAAGGGCGATAACGTCATTGTGGTTTCAAAAAGCAAGCAATTCAGAAGTATAAATGAAATTTTTAAATGAAAGGATCGGGTCGGGCAAGGCTCCGTGTCCGCATATAAGTATTTATGAATTATAAAATGGTATTTAAAGTCGTCGGACGGCTTTTACAGGTGGAAGCGGCACTGATGCTGCTGCCGTTTGCGGTATCGCTCTATTACCGTGAAAGTCCGACACTGACGGTTATTTACTGCGCCGTAATTGCGGCACTTGCCCTGACGGGCTCTGCCCTTACGCTTGCAAAGGTAAAAACAAAAAGCATTTATGCCCGCGAAGGATTTTTAATTGTGGCACTGTCTTGGGTGATGATGTCACTTTTCGGAGCATTGCCGTTTTTCATATCCGGCGCTATCCCCTCTTTTGTGGACGCCCTTTTTGAAACGGTATCGGGCTTTACGACAACGGGCTCGACTATTCTTTCAAATATTGAAGCATTGCCGAAAAGTCTGCTTTTTTGGCGTGCCTTTACACACTGGATAGGCGGAATGGGAATAATCGTTTTCGTTTTGGCAATTTTACCGCAGAACGATATGCAGTCCATGCACATAATGAGGGCTGAGGTTCCCGGACCGACCGTTGGAAAACTCGTTTCAAAGACAAGGGTCACTGCAAGAATTTTATATTTTATTTACTCCTTTTTTACGCTTGCCGAGACAGTTGCACTGCTCTGCTGTAAGCTCTCGCTTTTTGACAGCGTTACAACGGCATTTGCCACCGCAGGCACGGGAGGCTTTGCTATCAAAAACGCAAGCATTGCCGCATATGATAATATTGCCGCTGAGATAGTTATTACTCTGTTCATGCTGCTGTTCGGCGTGAATTTCAATCTGTTTTATCTTATTGTAATAAGGCAGATAAAGCGTGTTTTCAAAAGCGAGGAGTTGTGGACATATATTGGTATATTTGCCGTAAGTACGGCTGTTATAGCCGCTGACATCTACCCGCTTGTAAACTCAGTGGGAACGGCTTTGCGGCAATCGGGCTTTCAAGTGGCGTCAATAGTGACGACAACAGGATTTGTAACCGCAGACTTTACCAAATGGCCCACTCTTTCGCAGTTTATCATATTTATGCTGACCTTCTGCGGAGCGTGTGCAGGTTCGACTGGCGGCGGACTTAAGGTCGGCAGAATTATGATACTTGTTAAGGCGGGTATACGCGAGATGCGCCGTGCAATAAACCCGCGCAGCGTCAAATGTATCAAGCTGGACGGCGCAGTGATCGATAAGGAAATCGTATCGACTACCTGCGTATATTTCCTTATATATATGCTGGTAATTGCATTCTCTTCCATTATCGTTTCGCTCGACAATTTTGATATGATCACGACCTTATCGTCAGTCGTAACCTGCATTAACAACGTGGGTCCCGGATTTGGCGGAGTAGGTCCTGTTGAAAATTTTGCCGGGCTTTCCGTTCTTTCTAAATTGGTTCTGAGCGCGGATATGCTTGTCGGCAGGCTTGAAATTTTCCCGATGATAATACTGTTTATGCCCTCAGTCTGGAAGAAAAACGCATAATATTTAAGTAAAACGGTGATAAAATGTTGCCAAAAAGAGTTTATGCAGCGATAAATCTTGATAATATTCAAAAAAATGTCCGCTCCGTTATGAACCGGCTGGACGATGACATAAAAATTATGGGCATCGTCAAGGCGAATGCATACGGTCACGGCGCTGTCGAGGTCGCTGAGGCGATTTTGGAAACAGGCGTTACCGATCTCGGCGTTGCGACTGTCGGTGAGGCGGTCGAGCTGCGCCGTAACGGTATAACCTGTCCCATTCTTGTGCTCGGTAGGATTTTTAAGGAAGATGTTCCTCTTGCCGTTAAACACGGCGTCGATGTAACAATATCCGACATTGACGGCGCAAAGGAGTTATGGGCAGAGGCAACGCGGCAGGGAAAAAGGGCAGGCGTATACGTAAAAATAGACACAGGTATGGGCAGGATCGGTTTTCAGCCCAATGACGACGGTTTTGAGAGTATAAAAAGCATTTTCGAGATGGACGAACTTAAAATCCTCGGCGCGTTTACTCATTTTGCCTGTGCAGACTGCGTTGATAAAGCTTCAGCAAATATTCAGAGAGACAAATTCATCTCGTTTACCGATAAAATTACAGCGGCAGGGTATCCCCTGCCCGTCCGTCATATGTATAACAGTGCAGCATCTATGGAGCTTAGCGGTTATGTAGGTGATATGGTAAGATTAGGTGTTATGATGTACGGACTTTATCCCTCTGAGGAGATGAACCGTGAGTATAAGCTGTATCCGGCGATGGAGTTTAAAAGCAGCATTTCGTTCATAAAAGATGCCCCTAAAGGCTTTACCGTCAGCTACGGCTCGACCTTTACCACCGAAAAAGCGACAAAAATCGCCACCGTGCCCGTAGGCTACGGTGACGGATACCCGAGATACCTTTCAAATAAAGGCGAAGTCATAATTAAAGGCGTGCGCTGCCCCATAATCGGCAGAATTTGTATGGACCAGTTTATGGTCGATATCAGCGCTCTCCCAAATGCGGTTGTAGGCGACGAGGTCACACTTATCGGCACGGACGGCAACGAGACCATAACCGTTGAAGATTTAAGCGACCCCGTATACCGATTCAATTATGAATTCTGCTGTCTTATAGCGGGACGTGTTCCAAGAGTTTATATAAAGAACGGCGAGGTAATTAAAATTAAAGAATAAAAAGCAAAACGGAGCAGCCGAAGCTACTCCGTTACTTTTTTAACTGTTAAATCATAATTGAAAAATTCCGTAGGTCAGTCCCGACATAATAAAGCCTGCGATGAGCACGCCTATGGCGATTATGGGCAATGACTTTTTCATACGGATGTCGAGAAGCGCCGCCATCAGTGCGCCTGTCCAGCCGCCTGTACCGGGCAACGGTATAGCTACGAACAAAAGCAGTCCCCACGCCTCATATCTTAATACTTTTTCTTTATTTTTATCAGTCTTTTTTTCTAATCTCTCAATAATATTTGCAAAGAACTTAAAGCGGCGAAGAAACGCGAAAATCTTTCTGATAAACAGGATAATAAACGGTATTGGCAGCATATTGGCGGCATAGCAGATCAGAAATGCTTTCAAAAAATCCATTTCCATAAGCCGTGCCGCGATCATTCCGCCGCGAAGCTCCACAACGGGTAAAAGAGAAATAATAAATACCACAAGCTCTTCGGGAAGCTTGTCCTGAAAGAAGTTTATAATGATATCTACTAAGCCCTCAGCCACTTCCAACCGCCATACGGTACTGATCAGCAGTACCGATCCTTTCATATTATTTTTGCGTTATCAAGATATTCTTGTGCTTTCTTCAAAATACGCCTGTCGTTGGGAAATTTGAGCGTGTTCATAGCCGAGTCGAAATTCGCCCAAACGTAATCATCGACCTCTTCGCGCTGGATAACGGTGTGCGTATCCTCCGTGGTAGCAAGAAAGATAATTACTCTTTTTTCAATACGGTTTTGCAAAACATATTCTGATTTTTGTCTGAAATCGGGCAAAATGCGTATTCTTATGCCCGCTTCCTCCAGCACCTCACGGTAAGCCGTCTCCCTCTCTCTTTCGCCGCGCTCCATATGCCCTTTCGGGAAGCCCCAAATCAGGCTTCGCTTGTTTTTAATAAGCAGGAAACGCACTTCGTTATTTATTATGCGGTAGACCACCGCACCGCAGGAGCTTTCGTAAAGGCAGTTTATGTCGTAGCTGCCCAGCGGTTCGGCAAATGCTACGGCGTCCTCAATAGTATGGACGATATACCGCTTACTTTTGGGGGCGACCACAATGACGATGCCGTCCATATTTTTTCTTTTAATAACGGCGACTACTCGCCCCTCAAATACTCTTACGGCATGGGTCACGCCCATAATATATGCGCCCCTGACAGGAGAGTGCGGGTCCAGTCCGCTTTCGACCACACCGTAATTTAAATCAAAGGTTAAATTTTTCTCACTGTCATAGGAGTGCATAGGGTCAGTCACCCTGACCCTTACATATCTTCCTAACATATGTACCTACTCCCGGATCAAAACTAAAACTGAGTATAATTATACTCGATTTTACTGTTTCTTGCAAGTGTATGCGGAATATTCTTCATTAAAAAATTATTAAAATTTGCTTTTTTTCAAAAAAAGCGTTGTGATTTTTCCCACATTGTTGTAAAATGTATTAGATTATATATCTATCGTGGGATGTGAAAATTTTGGCTGATAACCGTTTCAACAATTCAAACGACGATTTTGAAGATATTTTCAGTAATTCCTCAAAGAATGACGAGTTTGAGGATATTTTCAGCGGCTCACCGAAGTCTTACAAATATGACGATATTTCATCGTTTTCAAACACACCGAGCGAATCGGACAGAGATACTCCTTACGGCAGTACGGACGATTATTTCGACAACGATTTTTCGGTGAAATACAACAGCGCCGTTCAAAACAGACGCCGCCAGGAAATACAGTACGGCGATGTGAACGATGTATACGGCGATATATCCTCAGGCGGCGACAAGCCTAAAAAAAATAAAAAACGCCACCCTGTCAGAAACACTGTATTGATTTTGTTGGCGCTCGTAATAGTCGCATTGTCGGCAGTGGGCTTTTACGGCTACAATACTGTACAAAAGCTGCTTTCTTCCTTTAACACCGATGAACAGCTTACAGACAACGAATATATTTCATCGGCCCAGCTTTACAGCGACCCCGATCAAATAAACATTCTGCTTGTTGGCGTCGACGCACGTGAAGGTGATACCGTTTCACGCTCCGACACGATGATGCTGCTTACTATCGACAACAAAAACAGTCAGCTTAAGCTCACGTCTTTTTTGCGTGATTCCTATGTACAGATCGCAGGCGGTAAAAAAGAAAAACTGAATGCCTCATTCTTCAGGGGCGGAATTCAAATGCTTGCGGATACGCTGGAATTAAATTTCAAGGTGGATATTCCCTATTATGTACTTGTGGACTTTGAGATATTCACCGCTATCGTTGACGAGCTTGGCGGTATAAACGTTGACGTTACTGAGAAAGAAAGCGACTATACCTACAATTCCGGCAAGGTAAAGGTCCCCGTCAGAATTGAGGCAGGCGAAAACGTTCTGCTTAACGGCGAGCAGGCACTGTGGTACAGCAGAATTCGGTATCTTGATTCCGACTTTATGCGCACACAGCGTCAGCGTAAGGTCATATCGGCAATAGTAGATAAGGCCCGTCAGCAAAAGCCTTGGGAACTTTTAGAGCTTGCCGAAACGATAATACCTATGGTCAAGACAAATTTATCATCCGATGAAATGATGAAATTCGGTTTTGACGCACTTAGAAATAAAGCGTATAATTACGATATTGTTCAACAGCAAATACCTGCCGACGGCACGTGGTCAAGCAAAATCATTTCCGGCGTGGGCGACAGTCTTGTGATGGATATTGACGAGAACGTGAACATTCTCCATAATTTTTTACAGGATAAACAGGTCGTTGAACATACAACTAGAGCATCATAATATCCCCTTGAGGAGGAAAAACACATATGAAAAAAGCAAAAATGACATTGGTATCGGAATTCACCAATGCCGCCATCGACAAGAGAATTTACGGCTCGTTTATTGAGCATCTGGGTCGTGCCGTTTACGGCGGAATTTATGAGCCCGATCATCCGTTAGCAGATGAAGACGGCTTCCGCACGGACGTTATCGAAGAGATCAAAAAGCTGAACGTGCCGATAGTTCGCTATCCAGGCGGCAACTTTGTTTCCGGTTATAACTGGGAGGACGGAGTAGGTCCTATAGAAAAAAGACCCAAGAAGTTAGAGCTTGCCTGGGGCGTTACCGAGCCTAACCTTTTCGGCACCAACGAGTTCATGAAATGGTGTAAAAAAGCGGATACAGAATGTATGATGGCAGTTAACCTTGGTATGCGCGGCGCTGAAGAAGCAAGAAATCTTGTTGAATACTGCAACCATCCCGGCGGATCATATTACAGCGATCTTCGCCGTTCACACGGATATGAAGCCCCCCACAACATAAAGCTGTGGTGCTTGGGCAATGAGATGGACGGTGACTGGCAGATAGGTCACAAAACAGCGTATGAATACGGCAGAGCGGCAAGTGAAGCGGCAAAGGTTATGAAATGGACCGATCCGTCAATTGAAACCGTGCTTTGCGGCAGCTCAAATATGGGTATGCGCACCTTCGGTGAGTGGGAAGCGACCACGCTTGACTTAGCATACGACAAAGTCGACTACGTTTCGCTTCACCTTTATTTTGACAACCGCGAGAATAATCTTTCAAACTTCCTTGCAAAGAGCCTCGTAATGGACGACTTTATTAAGACGGTCATCTGCATTTGCGATTACATCAAGGGCAAAAAGCATTCAAAGCACACGGTAAATCTCTCATTTGACGAGTGGAATGTATGGTACCATTCAAACGGCGTTCACGTTGACAAATGGAGCACGGCACCCCATCAGCTTGAGGATATTTATAATTTTGAGGACGCACTCCTTGTTGCTCTTATGATTATGACACTTTTAAAGCATGCTGACAGAGTTAAGGTTGCCTGCCTTGCCCAGCTTGTAAACGTAATTGCTCCCATTATGACCGAAAACGGCGGAAAATGCTGGGAGCAGACCATATTCTATCCGTTTATGCACCTTTCAAACTTCGGCAGAGGGTATACTCTTATTTCCAACGTTGAGTCGCCTAAGCACGATACAAGAGAGTTTACGGACGTGCCCGATATTGAGTCCATTGCGACTCTCAGCGAAGATAAAGAGTCTCTTACCATATTTGCAGTAAACAGGAACATCGATGAAGATGTTTTGTTTGACGTTTCTCTGCTCGATTTTGACGGTTTCAAGGTTCTTGAGCATATTGAGATGAGCGGCTTTGACCCCAAGGCTGAAAACAGCGCTACGTCTACGCCTGTTAAGCCCTCAAAGGCAGAGATGCCCCTTCTTGACGGCAAAAAACTCACTGCAAAGCTTAAACCTTTATCCTGGAACGTTATTAGGCTTGCAAAATCTAAATAATTGTAGTACAATAAAGACAGTATAGAAATTTATTTAAAGGAAAGAGTGATCTTATGGCGGCAAAATGTCCTGAATGCGGTCATACCCTTAAATTTTGGAATATCAAGGCGGAATGCCCGAAATGCAAAACGAATATTCCCAACTACAAATGGGAGGAAAGACTGGAGGCTGACGCTGACACAGCCGAGCACGCTTTTGCGAGACTTCATTACAGAACGAAGAACTTTAAAAGCGCCGTTTTCGGTTCAAAACTCCGCATTGCCCGTCTTGTACTGACCTTTGCCCCGCTGATCGCTCTCGTTCTTCCGCTTTATAAATTCACGGTCACTCTCCCTTTCTACAGCGGAGAAAAAACAGTTTCGTTTTTGACCTTTGTGCTTGATTATCTGCTTAAAACAGATATCGGCAGCGTTATTAAGCTTTTGGGTGCGGATGTACTGGGCGGCGCTGCAATGGCCGTAGTGGTTGCCTGCGGGTTGCTGCTTCTTGCCGTTGCGTGCGGAGTGCTTAACTTCTTCGTACTCCTTATAGCAGGCATTAAAATGCGATATCTTATGAATGTTATTCTTAACTGCATAAGCATGGTTTCATTCGGCGTTGCGGCATTTTTCTTTATAAACTTTACAAATGCCTGCGCAGAGCTTGGCGGAGGAATCATTACGAACTGCAGTCTCGGCTACGGATTTATTGTGGGCGTTGTTCTTTTTGCGATAAACTTTGTAATGAATATTGTTGTCGGAAAAGGACTTAAAGACCAGCTTCACAGTCAGCCCTCCATAGACGAATTTGTGGAAAATGAAATTGCTGAGCTTCGTAAGCCTAAAGAGGAATCGGCAAAAGCATAATACATACAGTCAAACATATTAAAGTTTATCCCTCTCATATATTATATGGGAGGGATATTTTTATGAAAATATGGGTCTTTTCAAAGCGTGCGGTGCTCTCATTCATATGCCTTGTTTTATGTGCTGCTATTGCAGTTTTCGGATTTGCCGCTAAAGCGACCTCTGCATCGGCAGCAGCAAAGAAGCTACCTATATATGCCGTTGAAACCGATGAAAAGAAGGTCGCTGTAACATTTGATGCGGCGTGGACAAATCAGGATACTGATGAGCTTATTGAAATTCTCAAAAGGCATAACGCCAAAGCGACAGTTTTTATTGTGGGCGATTGGGCGGAAAAATTCCCCGAAAGTGTCAAAGCGTTTTATGATAACGGTCACACGGTGGCAAATCACTCTGACACTCACAAGGCTTTTTCCAAATGCTCATATAAAGAAATAAGAGAGGAAATCCTTAACTGTAACGAAAAGTTAGAGGGCATAATCGACGACAAAGTGACACTTGTGCGTGCGCCGTCGGGCGATTATACCGACCAAAGCCTGTCAGTCGCGGCAGAGCTTAAAATGACGATGATCCAGTGGGACGTTGACAGCCTTGATTACCGCGGACTTTCAGTCGAGGAGATCACCGACAGAGTTGTCTCACGCACGGTGAACGGCTCAATAATTCTTTTTCACAACGGTGTGGAAAATACCGCCGCTGCGCTCGAAAGTGTTCTTACTGCGCTGGGCGAAAAAGGCTATTCATTTGTGACCGTGGACGAACTGATATATAATGATAACTATTATCTTGACTTTACCGGACGGCAGCACAGGTCGGACAGTTAAGAGCTTTACTTCTCAAAATATTCTCTTTTATTCGTCCCTATAAATATTGTGCGGTCGGTGATCCTCTGCCTGCCGTGGGTAGTCATATGCCCGCCGTGGTCAGCGGAGATAATTATGAGCCAGTCCTCTTCACTGTAGGTAGGGCGGCTCTCTATAGCCTTGATTATTTCATACGCATTTTTGTCACAGCAGGTGACCGCCTTGATGTACTGCGGATTTCTGTTCCAAAAGCCGAGAGGCGTTTCGTGTCCCGTGTGGTCGGGAAGCTCAAAAATGCAGAATGAAATATCGCAATCCTCCTCAGTGACGGATTTTATCATCTGCTGTGTTATTTTGTCGTCATTATCCTCAGTCTGATTGAATTCAATAGGAAGGTTTTCATTATTTCCCTTTTCAATCTCCGCTTTGTAGGTATGTGAAAAATGAACAGGCCACGCGGAATTGAAAACAGTCCTTTTTCCTTTTTTGGCATATTCCAAAAGAACGGTTTCAGCCTTTTCTAAAGTTTCTTGCGCATAAACTCCCGTGTCCTTTGCCCATTTACCCGTGAGTACCGTCGCCCAACCCTGCGGCGTACTCGTCTCCTGCAAAGCGCCATTTTCACCTCCCGTATAAGAGAGGTACAGACCGCCTTCGGCTCTAAGCTTTTCCAAAGCGCTGTATTTCGCGGCTGTAATATATTTATCGTAATTTGATTTGAGCGCCATAACTACAGTATCCGCCCGTGCGCCGTCAAAGCCTATTATGGCGACCTTTTTCCGTTTGCCGCCGCTCTCCATATGGGCACGCACCGCCCTTGCCACAGCAGTCTGCGGAAGAGCATCAGATAATTTGTTATCAAATGCTCCGCTGTTGTCCACAAATGACATATATTTCTTTTTATTAAAAAATTCAAGTCCGTTCAACATTGTAAATTCCCCCTTTATCATAATATCAAAAAAAGACGGATATTGCAATTCATATGTTTGTATGATACAATTTATATAATCTTAAAAAGGGAGTTTTTATATGAAAAGGGAAATTAGGGTAAAAACTATTATGAAAAGATGTCTTGCGGTGTTTTTGGCATTGGTTATGACATCGTCAGTGCTTTTGACCACTGTGTCGGCTGCAAGCTACGGCGAGAATGTTCTGCGCCGCATTTTCGGTCTTAACAATTATGAAGTAAAAACCGACTGCGGCAATGACTGCGAGATCGTACCGACGATCATCATACCCGGCATCAGCCAGTCAAACGTTTGGCTTCTTGACGAAAACGGCGATTATGCTTTGGATGCGAACGGTAATAAAATCAACTGTTTCCCGGGTGTATTTGATATTGAGTCACTGCTCTCAAGGCTTGCAGAACCCCTCGCACGCTCACTTGCCGCTCAGCGCGATGTGGGACTCTCCGACGCTGCGGCAGATGCCATTGAAGAGGTGTTTGCAGTAAACGCCACCGACAATAACGGTCAGCCTATGGGGAATATTGAGGTCGAAAAATACTACCACTCCATAGCGGAATGTACAGAAGAGGAAAAAGAATTTATTCTCCGCGTTACCCCCGTTTCGGATCTGTTTGAAAGAGCGGGCGAGGATCACGTTTATTTCTTCGCGTACAACTCTTTCGGCAACATTACGGACGAGGTCGATGAGCTCTATGAGTTCATTCAAATGGTAAAGGGCGAAACAGGTCACGATAAGGTAAATCTTGTTCCCATAAGCATGGGTGCTACCCTTGCCAACGGACTTATTGACCGTTATGCTGAAATTCACAGGGATTTAAATAAAATCGCCTTTGTGGTCCCCGCGCTCAACGGCTCTACCATCGTAAGCGATATTTTGAAAAGAGAGCTTACCTTCCTCGATATGAATTATCTCTACAACGGCTTTTTAGAGGAGCTTATGAGCGAGAGCGATGCAAGACTTATTGAGCTTATCCTGCGTGTACTCCCCGACGAGGTAGTACAGGCGGTCGTCAACAAGGTGGTTGACAGAATTATTGATACTGCCGTCAAGAATTCCACAAGCATGTGGGCGCTTTGTCCTAAAGAGGACTACCCTGCACTTGCAAAGCAGTATCTGTCCTCAAGCGAGAAGAGAGAAATAAGACGTCAGACCGATCTCTATTACAGAGCACAGTGCAATTCTGTTGCAAATCTTTACAAGCTTCGCGACAAGGGCGTTCAGATATTTGATATAGTAGACTACGATTTACCTCTTTATAACGTGGGCAATTCCTGGAACACCGAAAACGGAGACGGAATTATTCCGTTACGCTCAACCTCTATGGGTGCTTTCAGCGCAAATGCAGGTGAAACGCTCCCCGCAGGATATAAACAGCAAAACACAAATTGCTCCGATCCCACACACAACCATATTTCCCCCGACAACGTGGTCGATGCTTCTGTGGGTGCCTTCCCCGACACGACCTTCTACTTTAAGGGTCAGAATCACGCCACAACAGGCTGGGACGATATTATAATGTCTCTGGCGACCGATATAATTATGCTTGATACTATTGAGGACGTTTATTCAGACCCCAATTATCCGCAGTTCAATATAGGCAGAGAGACGGCTGAGCTTAGAAATGAGCTTCTTCCCATCGCAAGAGAGATCGACCCGTCAACACTCAGCACTGAGGATGCCGCAGAGCTTGCCGCCGCCATTGCCGCCGCAGATGATATGCTTTCAAGAACTATAGGCGTAGAGGGCGAAGCTGAGGCTGTTACTGCGAGACTTAGAAGCATTCTTGAAAAAATCGGCGTTGTGGAGCCTGTCAACGAGGGAATGCCCTCCGACATTGTGCGTGAAATCAGCCTTTGGTTCTTCAGAATCGCAGGCTCTAACGGATATACCGAGATTCCCGGTATAGTGTTTGGGGATATTTTAGACGCTCTCGGCGGTCTTTTAGGAAATCAGGGCGAAACACCATCTGAACCTGAAACCGAGCCGGAGCCCCCGTTCGAGACTGAGACTGAGCCTACTACCGATGAAATCAAAGAACCCGTTACAGATACGGATATACCGAGTACGGATACTAAAATTCCTGCAATCGTTATCATCGCTGTATCGGTAATAGCAGCTTCGGGATTGACCGTAACGGCGGTTTATACAGTCAGAAGAAAAAGAGAAGAAGCGTAAATTATTTATTTAAAACATCACGAAAGGAACGGCACGAACCGATAGGACGGCGTCCGTATGGCAAGAAATTATGATGATAAAATTTTCTGCGCCCTGTCTTTTGGGACTTGAAGGATTAGCGGCTCAGGAATTGCGTGATATGGACGCCTTAAATGTTGAGGCTAAAAACGGCAGAGTGGATTTTGAGGGCGACGAAAATATACTTGCACGTGCCAATATCTGCTCCCGTTACAGTGAGAGGATACTCATTCGCTTGGACGAATTCAGCGCCGTTACCTTTGAACAGCTTTTTCAGGGCGTAAAAAATCTTCCGTGGGAGGACTGGATAGGCAAAAACGATGCTTTTCCCGTCAAAGGCTATACGCTCAACTCAAAGCTTTTTTCAATAAGCGACTGTCAGGCGATAATAAAAAAGGCAGTCGTTGAAAGACTGCGGCAAAAATACGGCATATCCTGGTTTGAGGAATCGGGCGCACTGCATCAAATACGGTTTTCAATAATGAAGGACACAGTTACCGTGTTCATTGATGCAAGCGGAGAAGGACTTCACAAAAGAGGCTACCGACCTGCCGCCAATACGGCTCCCATAAAAGAGACACTTGCCGCCGCAATGGCAGATCTTGCAAGAGTACGCCACTATCACACTTTGTACGACGTGACCTGCGGATCGGGAACAATACTTATTGAGGGAGCTATGAAGGCTCTGAATATTGCTCCGGGACTCAGACGCTCGTTTATTTCCGAACGCTTTGAGAATATTCCGTCGTCAGTTTGGCGTGAGGAGAGAGAACGCGCTACGGATCAAGTCATCCGTGACAGCGAGTTTACGGCATACGGCTCGGATATTGACGTGCATTCCTTGGACATCGCAAGGGAAAATGCAAGGAGAGCCGGCGTGTTACAAAAAATTCACTTTTCAAAATGCGATTTAAAGGATTTTACACGGAAAAGTGAAAAGGGAACTGTCATCTGTAATCCGCCCTACGGGGAACGAATGCTGGATATTAGGGCGGCAGAGGAAATTTACCGCACAATGGGTAAAATTTTTACTCGCGACAGGGGCTGGGCTTATTATATTATCAGTCCCGACGAGGATTTTGAAAAATGCTTCGGCCGAATAGCCGATAAGCGGCGTAAGCTATACAACGGTATGATTAAATGCCAACTGTATATGTACTATAAATAAAGGGATGATCAAAGTGAAGCATATTTTTATCGTCAATCCCGTATCTGGCAAGGGCAAAGCGGCAAAAGCGTATATCCCTGTGATCGAGGATTATATCAAATCAAGCGGCATCGACGGTGAGGTCTATGTGACAAAATCCAGCCGTGACGGTATGCGTTACGTGGAAGAAATCGCAAAAAAGGGTGAACACGTTCGCTTTTATGCCTGCGGCGGCGACGGAACTCTTTATGAGGTAGTAAACGGTTGCCGTAAATACGATAACTGTGAGGTCGCGGCGATCCCGCTGGGCTCGGGTAACGATTTTGTCAGAATTTTCGGCAAAAATACCAATCTTGACGATCAGGTCAACGGAGTGCCGATGAAAATGGATCTGATCGTTACCGACGGACAAGTTGCTATAAATCAGTGCTCAATGGGCGTTGACGCCGAGGTCTGCGCAAAACAGGCGGATTTCAAAAAGCTTCCGCTCGTAGGCGGTGAAATGGCTTATGATCTTGCGCTTGTTTACTGCCTGTTCGGCAAGCTGAAAAGCGAATTCAGAATAACTATTGACGACAAAGAGGTTCACGAGGGCACATATCTTTTCTGCTATATCGGCAATTCACGCTGGTACGGCGGCGGATACAAGGCAGGTCCCCTTGCAATGCCGAACGACGGACTGCTTGATTTTGTAATGGTCAAGCTTGACAGAGGCAGATTAAAGCTTTTACCGCTTATTAAAAAGTATAAAAACGGTGAGCACCTTGATTGGGATATAACCACCTTCCGCAGAGGCAAAAAAATCACCGTGGAAAGCAAAAAGACGGCTGCCGTGAACGTGGACGGCGAATGTGAATACGTCACAGAAAAAACCTTTGAGATAATTGAAAAAGGCATCACCTTCGTAGTACCGCGTGGCTCAGAATTTTTAGATATGAAAACGGATTAAACGCAAAAAAACAAGTTAATGTGTTAAACCACTCCCTCAGTCGGATACGCCGACTGAGGGAGTAAAAATTTTCCCATTCGGTTGATAATTCCACCTCAAAACCCTCAATGCAACAAATCGTTGCGTGACCTTTTACGGTATTTGTGCTTAAATTATAATTGGGAAGTGATAGGTTATGAAAAAATATTTAAAATACTTGGGCTACGGATTTTTAACATTGATTTCGTATTATTTTATTAACTTGCTTATGGCGATAAGTACACTTGGATTCTATACTTCATTTCATGATGAAATATACGGAACATTCGGAACACCGAGAAATCCGAATATAGCAATTACGCTTTTTGTTATAATATGTATCTTATTTATTTTAATTTTATTGGGATTTTTCTTTTTCGGAAGAGCACTCAATTTCCGTAATGAAAAAATGCTGTTTGCCTTTATATTATTTATTATCCCAAACCTTGCACTTCAAATTTTAATATATAATTCTTATTCCATTGAATTGATGTGTTTACTTAACTGGTTTTTTGCGCCGCTTGCAGATGTATTTTTCTACGACATTGAAACCAATTATGATTTATATTATTCATATTTTTGGAACTCCGTTTTAACATATCTTCCGTTTATATCAGCGTTTATCGGCGGATTAACAAAAAGAAAAAAAGAATTTTCCCGACTCGGCAGATAATAACAGCTATTATGCGTTTTACAGAAAACGGTAAATTCGATTTCTTTCGCAATTCTTTCGCAATTTTCAGATTACTCCTTGACAAAAAAGAAAAAGACCTGTATAATTGTGTTCGCACTAAAAAAGAACACATTTGCTGCTATGGCTCAGTCGGTAGAGCGCGTCCTTGGTAAGGACGAGGTCACCGGTTCAAATCCGGTTAGCAGCTCCACAAAAAAACCGTTGAAAGATCTTGATTTTACGTGGCTTTCAGCGGTTTTTCTTTATATTTTTCAAAGTCCCTTTTTCATTCAAAAACACTTGAAAATACCGTCAAACATTTTCGGTTGCAAACACTTTTATGCAAAAATCATAATATTGCCATATGGCGATTCAACGGAAAAAAATATAATTATCTACAGCAATCAACTAAAAAAGCCGCCCTTCGTATGAGATTAAAATGAAGCGATAAACGTTTGTTTTTTAAATTATTTTGTTACATTAGAGGACTTTGAAACGATATAAATCTATGAGATAGGATTCTCATAATTTATATCAGAAAGGATATGTGACAAAATGAAAAATTCAGACAAAGACATTCCTATTTATCTGCGTGATCTATCTCGTGATGAAATAGCGTTGATCGTTCAGTTCAGAATGTGCAGTTTAGAGCAGAAAAAGGAGATCTCTAAACACTTAAAGGAATGCGTTAAAGAAACAAATAAGCAAAATAAAAGTTAAATCCGCTCCTCCGACTGCTCCCCGGAAAAGCGGAATGCAAAGAAGTGTGTTATATCCACCTACGCAAAATCGGTATATCACACTCCCCTTTGAAAAAACAATGAGTATTTTTATACCCAAAAAGGACATAAACGGCAATTTGTGGGCGAAATCGCTTTACAAATTGCCGTTTTTATTATACAATAGATTAAATATATAATAGAGAAATTTATATTTTTTTAGAAATGAGCGATAGTTTATGAACAATACTGAAAAAACTATGGAAAAAATAGTCGCTCTCTGTAAGGGCAGAGGCTTCATCTTCCCGGGCAGCGACATTTACGGAGGACTTGCCAACACGTGGGATTACGGTCCCCTTGGAGCAAGACTCAAAAATAACGTAAAGGATACTTGGAGAAAGAGATTTATCCAAGAGAGAAAAAACAGCTACGAGGTAGATGCGGATATTCTTATGCATCCACGTGTTTGGGAGGCAAGCGGTCACGTTGCGTCATTCTCAGACCCGCTTCTTGACTGTAAGGAATGCAAAATGCGTCACAGAGCAGACAATCTTATTGACTCCTTTGACCCCGATGCCCACGCAGACGGTATGACTAAAGAGGAAATGTTCCAGTATATTAAGGATCACAGTATCCCCTGCCCCAACTGCGGTAAACATAATTTTACCGACATAAGGGAATTCAACCTTATGTTCCAGACCTTCAGGGGCGTTACGAATAACAGCAAAAGCGTTATCTATCTGCGCCCCGAGAACGCGCAGGGTGAGTATGTGAACTATCTTAATGTTCAGCGTACAATGCGTGCAAAGCTGCCGTTCAGCATCGGTCAGATCGGCAAGGCCTTCAGAAATGAGATCACTCCCGGTAACTTTACCTTCAGAACCATCGAATTTGAGCAAATGGAGTTCCAGACCTTCTGTAAAGAGGGAACAGACTCAGAGCTTTACGACTATTTCAAGGAATACGGTATGAAATATTACCGCGATCTCGGAATCCCCGAGGAGCATCTTCGTTTCCACGACCACGAAAAGCTGGCTCACTATGCAAAGGCTGCCTGCGATATTGAATTCCTGTTCCCCTTCGGCTGGGGTGAGATAAACGGCACACACAACAGAACCAACTTTGACTTGACAAGGCATCAGGAATACAGCGGTCAGAAGATGGACTATCTTGACCCCGAAACGAACGAACGCTTTATCCCGTTCATAATCGAATCAACCTACGGTCTTGACAGAACCGTGCTGGCACTTCTTTGCGAGGCGTATGACGAAGAGGTAATTGATGCCGAGAAGAACGACACAAGAGTAGTGCTTCATCTTTCTCCTGCCATCGCTCCCTATAAAGCGGCAGTTCTTCCACTTTCCAAGAAGCTTTCGGATAAGGCTTTGGAAGTTTATTCAAAGCTCAGCAGCCAGTTCATGACCGATTTCGACGAAACAGGCTCTATCGGTAAAAGATATCGCCGTCAGGATGAGATCGGAACGCCTTTCTGCATAACATACGATTTTGACAGTGAGGAGGACGGCTGTGTTACCGTCCGCGACCGTGATTCAATGGAACAGGTAAGACTTCCCATCGATGAGCTTGCAGACTATATCGGTGGAAAAATAAAATTCTGAACAAGGAGCCGATTATGATGAAAAAGCTCTTACTTATTATCAATCCCACGGCAGGCAAACGTCTTGCTGCGGATTACACTCTGCGAATAATAAATAAATTTGACGCTGCCGGATACTATGTTACAACTTGCTGCACGCAGATAAACAAAAATGCCTGCGATATCGTTATTAATCGCGGTGCCGATTTTGACCTTATCGTCTGCTGCGGCGGTGACGGAACACTTAAGGAGACTATCTGCGGCGTAAGGGCGTTGGGCCGTGATATTAAAATAGGCTATATTCCCCTTGGAACAACAAATGATTTTGCCCATTCGCTGAATATTCCCACCGATGCACTGAAGGCAGCTAATGCTGTTATCAGCGGAAAGGAAATGCAGTGCGATATCGGCGATTTCAACGGTACAGAGCAATTCATATATGTCTCCTGCTTCGGCAATTTCTGCGACGTTTCGTACAAAGCGCCGCAAAAGCTTAAAAACCGCATAGGCAGACAGGCATATTATCTTGAAACGGCAAAAGAGCTTTTCAAAATCAAGGGTTATCACGCAAAAGTCGAATGTGACGACGGCGAAGTAATAGAGGGCGACTTCTTCTACGGCGGAGTGTCGAATTCTTATTCAATTGCAGGCTTTGCCGTGCTCCAAAACGCGGGAGTAAGTTTTAACGACGGCTATCACGAGCTTGCCCTTATCAAAATGCCGAAAAATCCTGCTCAGCTTGCATCAATACTGAATGCGATGATGAAAAAAGAGGTTCTTGATAACGATTATATAGTCATAAAACGCGGTAAAAGTTTTAAGTTCTATTTTGACGAGCCTGTTGACTGGACGCTGGACGGCGAATTCGGCGGCAGTCACGACTATGCCGAGATTGGAAACTGTGAAAAAGCCGTTACATTTTTTGTCAGCAATAACGATTATGTGTCCGACGAGGACGTCAATTTCAGCTTTGACGAATAATATTAAATAAATTTAAATACAATCACGCTAATGAAATAAATCCCTCACGGGATTTGTGAAATATTCTGCGGATATGAAATACGCTGCGGCGTATGAGGATTTATTTTATTTCATATTCGGGTATACCTCGAATATTTCACAATGTTCTCCGAAACACACAAAATTTTTGATTTTAATTGTGTTTCGTGGGATTATAATTTCATATTTTGTGTTAGCAAAATATTTCATTTAACAGAAAAACACCACAGGCTCACAGTTTGAGTCTATGGCGTTTTTCTTACAAGCAAAAAGATAAACAGTTCTTTCTCTGTCGGTCTATGGCAAATTTCGCTTAAAAACAGCAGATATTCGGCAGAGAGGCGTTTTTTGTTTAGCTGTGTGAACTTTCACGACTTGCTAAGAAGAAGTAAAAGGAGTAACTACTATGAAAAACTGTGTTGAGATCCGCTGGCACGGCAGAGGCGGTCAAGGTGCTAAAACGGCAGCCTTGCTTCTTGCGGACGTTGCTTTTAAAACGGGCATGTATGTTCAGGGTTTTCCGGAATACGGTCCCGAGCGTATGGGAGCACCCATTACCGCGTATAACCGAATAAGCCCTCATGAGATACGTGTTCATTCAAATATATATGAGCCTGATTTCGTAGTAGTTGTTGACGAAAGTTTACTTGATGCTATCGATGTTACCGAGGGCTTAAACCCTGACGGTGCCATTCTTATTAACACCACAAAAACAAAAGAGGAAATCGAAAAGTGTTTAAACGGTTACACGGGCAAGGTTTATACAATTGATGCCCGCAAAGTGTCCGTAGCCTGCCTCGGTAAGTATTTCCCGAATACTCCAATGCTGGCAGGAATAGTTAAGGTTTCAGAGGTTATGGATTGGGATAGCTTCTTAAGCGAAATGGAAGCCTCTTTTAAGCACAAGTTTTCATCTAAACCCGAGGTTATCGAAGGCAATATGAATGCTCTTAAAATGGCGTACAGTGAAGTTAAATAGTTAGGAGATTACATATGAAATCAGATATCAAAAAGCTTGGTCAGGACTGCAAATGGCAGGAACTGACAGAGGGTATGCAGATTTACGGTGAAATGACCTCCCTTGAATTTAACACAGGCGAGTGGACTTCCGTTAAGCCCGAGATTAAAGAGGAGCTTTGCGTTCACTGCCTTCTTTGTGTTCCCGTTTGTCCTGACAGTGTTATTCCCGTTGTGGACGGTAAGCGCGGAGAGTTTGATTACGATCATTGCAAGGGCTGCGGCATCTGTGTCAAGGCGTGCCACACCGGTGCTATCACCATGAAGGGGGTCAAATAACAATGGCAAGAAAAGACCGATTAAGCGGTAACGAGGCGGTAGCGGAAGCACTCCGTCAGATAAATCCCGACGTTATGGCGGCTTTCCCCATTACTCCGTCCACCGAGATCCCTCAGTATTTTTCAAAGCTGGTTGCCAACGGTCAGGTGGATTCCGAATTTATCCCCGTTGAATCCGAGCATTCGGCAATGTCCGCGGTCATCGGCTCACAGTCAGCAGGCGCCCGTTCCGTGACGGCAACATCATCGGCAGGCTTAGCACTTATGTGGGAAGAGCTTTATCTCGCTGCCTCCAACAGATTGCCCTGCGTACTTACCTTGGTTAACAGAGCCCTCTCAGGTCCTATCAATATCAACTGCGACCACAGCGATTCAATGGGCGCCCGCGATGCAGGCTGGATTCAAATCTATGCCGAAAATAATCAGGAGGTTTACGATAATCTCGTTATGGCATACAGAATAGGTGAGCATAAGGATGTTATGCTTCCCGTTATGATCTGCCAAGACGGTTTCATCACATCCCACGCCGTTGAGAATATTGAGCTGCTTGAGGATAAAAAGGTGAAGGATTTCGTAGGAGAATATGAGCCTGAAAATTACCTTCTAAATCCCGAATGCTCAATGGCTGTAGGTCCTTACAGTGTTTCAAATTACTACTTTGAGGCAAAGAGAGCACAGGCTGAGGCTCTGAAAAATGCTAAACAGGTAACTCTTGACGTTGCAAAAGAATTCGCACAAATTAGCGGCAGAGAATACGGTCTTTTTGAAGAATACAAAATGGACGATGCCGAGCTTGCCGTTGTTATTATCGGCTCAGCAGCAGGAACGACTAAGGATGCCGTTGACGAGCTGAGAGCTCAGGGCAAAAAGGTCGGTTTAATTAAGATCCGTCTGTTCCGTCCATTCCCTGCAAGCGAGATTGCCGAAGCATTAAAAGGTGTTAAAGCCGTTGCCCTTATGGACAGAACCGAAAGCTATAACGATAACTGCGGTCCCATAGGTGCTGAAGTCACCACTGCACTTTACAGAGCAAAATCCGATTGTCTCTCGGTAAACTACGTTTACGGTCTCGGCGGTCGTGACGTCAGGGTAAAAGATATGATCGGCATTTTCAACGAGCTTGAAAAAATCGCTGAGAGCGGAGAGGTCACTGACCCCTACCGCTATATGGGCGTAAGAGAATAATGGGGTGCTTACCAATGTATAATTTTAAAGAATTTGTCGGCAGAGAAGATCGCCTTGCCGGCGGACACAGAATGTGTGCCGGTTGCGGCGGAACTATTGCAGTAAGAAATGTTCTTAAAGCTATCAAGCCGGACGATAAGGCGGTTATCGGTAACGCTACCGGCTGCCTTGAGGTCTCCTCCTTTATGTATCCTTACACCGCATATAAGGACAGCTATATTCACAACGCCTTTGAAAATGCAGGTGCAACACTCAGCGGCGTTGAGGGCGCATATAACGTTTTAAAGCGTAAGGGCAAGCTGAACGACACCTTCAAGTTCATCACCTTCGGCGGTGACGGCGGCACTTACGATATCGGTTTCCAGTCCCTTTCGGGTTCTATGGAACGCGGACACGATATGGTTTACGTTTGCTATGATAACGGTGCATATATGAATACGGGCATTCAGCGTTCTTCGGCAACTCCTATGTTTGCCGACACCACCACCACTCCCGTCGGTTCAGTTTCGAGCGGTAAACCTCAGTACAGAAAGGACTTAGCCGCTATCATTGCGGAGCATAAAGTTCCTTATGTTGCTCAGACTACCTTCGTTCAAAATTTCCGTGATCTACACATAAAATCAGAAAAGGCTATCTACACTAAAGGAGCCTCATTCTTAAATATTATGGCACCCTGCCCCCGCGGATGGCGATACAACACTTGGGATATTATGGAGATCTGCAAGCTTGCCGTTGAGACACGCTATTGGCCTCTTTTTGAAGTCATTGACGGCGTTTGGATACTCAACTATGAACCTAAAAAGTATGTTCCCATTGAGGAATGGCTTTCAAAGCAAGGCAGATTCAAGCATATGTTTAAGCCAGAAAATGAGTGGATGATCGAAGCCTTCCAGAAGGAAGTCGACCGCCGCTGGGATGAGCTCACCAAGCGCTGTGACCGCGTTGCAGGTGCATAAAATCAGATAGAACAAAAAACTCCGACTTCTCGTAAAGAAGAGTCGGAGTAATTTTTTTATAAATTATTCAAATACCACAGTTATAATGCTGTTTGCAGGCATTGAGATTTTTGTAAGCTCGCCTGTATAAGTGTTTTCAAGCTGACTGTCCTGCGTGGTGGTATAAACGGTCATTTTTGACGCGTCCACTTTGAAGGATAGTCCTCTTTCCACGCCTTCATTGACGACAACACAAACAACCTTTCCGTCGGGGGTGAGGAATGACACCGTATTGGTGGCATATTTCGTAAGATTATCTTCTTCGGGATTTTCAACCTCTGTGACCTGCAAGTCGTTTATATTCTTCTTACTTTCGAGCCTTACACTGCCCGCAGGAATAAATTTGCTGAAATGTGCCATAGCATAGTAGCGCATTGCTATCTCATATTCGGTGAAATCGTCATTGGCTGAAATTAAGCCGTCGGTATAGTTTTTGCCGTCATCGGCTGTTCCTGCCTGATTTACGCCGACCCATGCACACCAGGAATCCGCTCCTGTGTATTCAAGATCGTTTGCAATAACGCGAGCCTGTATAAGTGCACCTTCAATAGAGGTTATGTCCGACGTACAGGGAAGCTGACACCACTCGGACATCTCGACTTTAGCATCGGGCACGTTTTCATTGATCCATTCGCCGAACGCAGCTTTTCTCTCTACATATTCATCAGCCCAGTAACTGTGATATGCAAGGGTGCCAAGAACGTCTCGAACGTCCTCGTTATTATAAAGCTCTGAGAACCAACTCTCTGTTCTCTCTTCTATGGCACCGCTTTCGGGTCCGCTTAATTTAACGTCCATTCCGCGTGCTTTTATTTCCTGAGCAAAGAGGATCAAAAGGTCCCGAACCTCTTCATCGCTGTAATGGCAGCCCTCTTGACCTGTATATCCGCCGCCCCACGCCCATTGAGGTTCATTGATGGGGCTTATGTATTTCACGGGCACGCCCTTATCAAGAAAATACTGAGTTATCGTAAGGAAATAATCAACATATTTTTTATAATCCGCACGGGAAAGGTTGGACTGCCAGCCGTCGCTTCCGCCGCCGCTTGCCTTACCCGAAATTGTCATAGAATAATGCGGGGAATTGGCGAACAACACTACTGTATCCACCGTACCGTAAGACAGTGCAAGGTCGAGGATTTTTTGAGCGTTTGCGTCACGGGTAAAGTCGTATACATACTCGCCAGTTTCTTCGTCAAGCACATAAAAGCTTTCGGTTTTACGCCACGGATTCCAAATTGTCGTTTGGGAATTATCCGCTTCGCCGCCGCCGATGTTATAACGGAAAATATTGAGTCCCAAGCCCTCTTCTGAATAGAGCAGCTTTGTTATCTCCTCGTCAAACTCGCTGTTGCCGCAATACTGTGCCCACCAGCAGGCAGAAGCTCCGAAACCCTCAAGCTCGTTGAGTGTTTTGTCTTTTTTAATGGTGATTTTTAGGTCAGCTTTTTCCTGATAAGCTGAATATCCAAAAATTCCTGCAGGAACAGCTATAGCGACCGCCAAAACCACCGCCACAACTGCTATAATGATTTTTACCGATTTTTTCATATATCATCTACCTCATAAAAACGGCGGAGGAGGTATCCCCCGCCGTTTGATTAACCGTTATTCGAAATCGGGTTCCAGTAATCCGTAGCCCCCGTCGTTACGCTTATACACAACGCAAACCTTGTCATTTTCGGCGTTGCGGAACATATAGAACATATGACCGAGCAGATTCATTTGAAGTATTGCTTCGTCTACCGTTTCGGGTTTAAGTGACACGGACTTTGTACGTACAAGCTCAAAATCAGTCTCCTCAATATCGGAGTCAGCCACAAAAACATCGTCAAAAGCAACGTCACGAAGCTTCTTTTCAAGCCTTGTTTTGTTCTTCCTTATTTGACGGATAAGGGAGTCAACGCATTTGTCGAGAGCATCCTCTAAGTCGTCACTTCTCTCCTGTGCTCTAAATATCATACTCTTTTTGGTAAGCGTAATTTCGCAGATTTTTGTATTTTTTTCCACAGCGGCAGTGATTTTTGCCGCAGCGTCAGGTCCGAAGAATTTTTCAACCTTTAAAAGCTTTGATTCGGCGTGAGCCCTGAAGCTGTCTCTCGGTGTGCATTTGCGTCCTACGATCGTGATGTTCACAATAACATCTCCTTTGCGCATAATCTGGATAAAGTCTTTCTCTATCCAAACATATTATAGCACAAACGCACATAAAAATAAAGTATTTTATTAAAATTTTATAAAAATTTCACAAAATCGCTGAGGCGTGGCGTGTAACGTGGCATCCTACGTTGACGGCGACGGGAAGTCCTGCTATGTGCGTAGGGGCAGCCTCAATGTTCACCGCCAAAGCTGTGGTTTTTCCGCCGAACCCTTGAGGACCTATATGGGTTTCGTTAATCTTTTCCAAAAGCGATTTTTCCATTTCACTGTAGAACGGATTTCCGTTCCGCCGGCTGACAGGACGGCAGAGAGCTTTCTTTGCAAGATAAGCGCAGTATTCAAAGCTGCCGCCGAAGCCGATACCCAGCACTATGGGCGGGCAGGGATTTCCGCCGGCAAGCTGCACGGTTTCCAGAATAAAATCGGTTATGTCCTCTTTAGTTGCGGAGGGCGTGAACATCTTTATTCTGCTCATATTCTCGCTCCCGAAGCCCTTTGGAGCGACGGTGATATTTATTTTATCGCCCGATACTATACGCGTGTGTATCACCGCGGGGGTATTATCGTCTGTGTTTACCCTGTCGAAGGGGTCACGCACTACGGATTTTCTTAAAAGTCCGTCGGTATAGCCCATAGCTACGCCTTTATTTACCGCGTCTTCAAAATCGCCGCCGACAATATGCACATCTTGACCGACCTCAATGAACACGATAGCCATACCCGTATCCTGACAGATGGGAACATCAAGCTCTTTGGCACAGTCGAGATTATTTAATAAATCCCCCATAATACTTTTGGGCAGTGTGTCAGTCTCACTCTCATATCCGCATTCAATGCAATATGTTAAATCATTCGGCAAGAGCTTATTTGCTTTTATACAAAGCTCCTTAACTGTTTTCGCTATATTGTCTGTATGTATTTCTCTCATTTTAACTCACCTGTCAATAACAAAATAAGGGCAGTTGAACTGCCCTTTTAGGGTTGAGAGAGTTGAACCCTGATTTTATTTACCGCCGTGTCTGTGATTGCCGCTGCCGCGCTTATTGTTCGCGTTACGTTTAAGGTCACTGATTTTTTCGTCGCTCTGCGCTTTAAAGCGTGCCATCATATCCTCAAAGGACTGTGGTCCTGTCTGTTCCCGTACGGGCGCTGTGCGTGGTGTGCGGGGAGCAGAAGAAAAGCTCTTGTTTTGGTTTTGCGTTTTAGGTTTACTCGGCTTTGGTTTTTCCGGCTCGGGAAGGGTTTGTTTAATTGAAAGGCTGACCTTTCCCTTTTCGTTTATATCAATAGCTTTCACCTTTACGGTGTCACCGACGGTAAGATACTGCGAAATATCGCTGACGAACTCTGCCGCCACCTCGGAAATATGTACCATTCCCGTTTCTCCGTTTTCGAGCTTTATAAACGCTCCGAAATTTGTTAATCCCGTCACTGTTCCTTCATAAACAGAACCGATTTCAACTTGCATAAATCAGCGTGTCCTCCTCAAGGCATCCTATGAACCAGGTGTGATGTCATAAAACACTTTTTCGCCCGGCATACCGTAGCCCAGCTTTTCGCGGGCGACCTGCTCAATATAATCGCTTTTATCCTCATTACCGACTATGGACTGAAGTCGTTCATTCTGCGCCTGCATCTCCGCAAGCTCGGCAGTTTTCTCTGCAAGCTCTGCCTTGCTATCCCTGACGGAAAGCTGAAGTCCGATAATAGTCATAACAAAATAACCCACGAACAAAATAAGTCCGAGTGTCAGCAAAAAGCTTTTAACGCGTTTCTTTTTGGGCGCTTGATTTTGTTTTGCTCTCATATCACGCTTTCCTTTCATCAGAGACCTCAGTCTCCATAGATTTCCGATTATATAGATTATACAACAGGTGTTTATTGACTTTCAAGAGGAATTTTGATTTATTTTTGACGTTTTTTGTGTTTTTTCGACTTTTTTTGAGTAATTTGCCGAAAAATCCGCGCAAAAATTCAAAAAGCTTTCTAAAAGGATAAGAAATTATTTTAAAAATCCGGTGTAAAGTCCTTTTAATAAACGAAATGATTTTTTCACTTACCGAAAATATCACTGCGCCCATCGAAAAGTAATAAACCGAGAAGCCGATCGTCTCGCCTAAGAGCAGATATACTCGCAGCTCCCCCTCATTTACCGTGAGAAAAAACAAAAAGGTACAAAAGCACAAAAAAATACAATAAAGAATATCGAATATAATAAACGCCGCTTTACTGCGTGAAATACTTATGCGTACAATGCGGAACACGTCGTAAAAAAAGCCCATTATGAAGCCGAAGCCCAGCGACATTAAAAAGCCTTTTGTCTGCTGAGCCAAGCTCAGACTGTAAAGATAGTCGGTCATCGCAATACCTTTGAGAAAAATCCCTGAGCCTTGGGTCGTGTGTCGGTATATGTAAGCGAGGATATTTCACCGTCAACCATAAGCTCGGTCTGCTCAAGGTTAAGGCGTGTTATATGAAGATTCCAGCCTCTTATGGTAAGCTCGCCCATTTGCGTTACGGCGATAATGGTCTGTTCGTCAAAGGAGTCGATGTCCGTAACGCCCGAGACCGAAAGCTTTTTGCGGTCCTCCATAATGATATTGTGCGGTAATTTTTGAATATTTTTTTCGTCTGTCATAGCAGTAGACCTCCCTATACTGCCATTTTATGTGTACAGGGACAAAGATATTCAAAAAAATCGGACAAATATTAAAGATAGTTATTTTGCAAATATACCTTCCCAGTCGGCAGGTGGAGCGTTATAAAGCACGCCGTCAAGAAGATCGCCTAACAGACTTACCGGTTCTTTAAGCTTTTTTATAGGTCTTGTCAATTTTTCAATTCTTTCAAATGCCGCTCTGCAAGCCTTGTACTCGGGTGTGTCGGGAGTGTAAGGCTCGTCTCCGTAGAAAACATTTCTGACAACTTCTATTGCAAAATCTTTAACATTTCTGTCGGCAATTTCGGGGGCTACGGATTTGCTTATCATGAGCAGTTTGCCTAACTTTTTAAAGGTAAGCGAATGGAGCTTTTTACCGAGGAAATTCAGCGGAAATTTAAGACGGTAAGCCCTTTCGGGTGTGAAAGAAAAGCTTGGAGCAACCTCGTTTGCAAAGGTGTCATAATCAAATGCGACCGTGTCAAAGGCTCTGTTAAGAAATGCGTCAAATCGCATTTTCATATAATCCGTGGGGTCCATTCCGTCAAAATCGCCGTTGAAATCTTTAAGCTGAATTGACGAAACGTGCACCTTTTCATCGTCAAACACTACTTTGCGCATAACAGACGGGTAGCCCACCAAAGAGCTTGTGTTTATATCGTAAAGCTCATTGCCATTTTCGGTTACAAGGTGGGCAATGTTCATCATATGGGTGTGTCCCGTGAACACGAATTTAATGCCCTTATCGGCTAAATGCTTCGCAGTTTTCTCCCAATCGCCCAGCATATCACGCTCGGAAATAATCGGATAAATGGGCGACGGCGGAAGAACGGGATGATGGGTAATTGCGAAAATATAATCCCCTGCCGTTCTTGCCTTTTCAATTTCTTCGTCTATCCAGCTAAGGGTATTTTCATCGTATCCGCAAAACGTTCTGTCCCCGTCGTCATTGAGACACAAAAGGCGGTAGCCGTCCTGAAGCTTTACTGAATAACAATGACTTTCTTTGTGGATTGAGAGTGCCTCGTTCATACCGAACTCAAAATAGAGGTCAATAAGTTCTTCTCTTGTTGTCAGCTCGGCGGGCAAAATTTCATCTCCCACACATTTAAAGCCTTCGCCTACCTCGTTTCCCTCAACGTAATAATCGTGGGTTGCGGTGATTACAAATACTCTTTTCCCACCGTCCTTAAGTCGGCGGAGTCTGGGAATTAAATCCAAATGGCTTTCCTTAGCACCGTTGCAGGAAACGTCGCCGTCAACAAGAACAATGTTTATGTCCTTGTCCTGTATGATCCGATCAATGTAAGCGTCAATAATTACACCCGTTTGCTTTAAGCACTTTTGGTCCTTGCCCAACGCCTTTTCAAAGCCTTTTCCGCTTGTTCCTAAGACTGTGGCGTAATGATGCAGATCGGTTATCAGATAAAATTTAAGTTCCTGCGGCATTTGTAATACCTCTTTCTATTTATTTAAACACATATACAAAAACCGAAACAAAATGAAGAATACTTCCCGCCAGTACGAAAAAATGAAAAACGTTGTGGAAATACTTTTTCTTGCTGCCGATTCCGTAAAGCACGGCGCCTACGGTATAGCAAATTCCGCCTGCGAGAAGCGTGTAAAAGCCACCGGGGCTTAACAGCTCGTAAATTTGCTTGACGACAATAATTACCATCCAACCTTCGGCAATACATAAGATCATCTGCGGTATCTTGGTTTTTTCAAATGATATAAAAATCATTGCCGCCGCCGCAAGAGTGCACCCCCACGCCACGCCGAAAAATACCCAGCCGGTAACCGGATTATCAGCGCGCAGAGTCACAAGCGCATACGGCGTTATAGTGCCGGAAATAAGCAAAAACACCATAGTGTGGTCCACAAGGCGCATCGCCTTTTTGCCGTTATGCTCATACAGAGCGTGATAGACCGCCGAGCAGGAATACATAGCTATCATAGTGCCGGTAAATACGAATCCGGTCACTGCGTACCACACGGAGCGGAGAAGTATCCCCTTTACAATGCACATTATCAGCGCCAGAATCCCAAATCCGCCGCCGACCATATGTGAGATGGAGCTTATCCACTCTTCCTTGCGTGTGTATTTCGCAAGCGGTACTTTGTCAAGATATTTAGACATATATATCACTCCTTATATACAAATGATTATTATCAAGTTCTCCGCCTGTGAGCAGCTCCTCAGCGATGCGGTCAAGCTCGAAGAAAACCTTTGATGCTTTACCGTTAAGGCGGAAGGTGCGGCAAACTCTGAGAGGTAACCCGAGAGTACCCTTTACCACCTTATAAAAATCGTCTTGAGAACTGTATTTTTGCAGTGAACCGTCAAGGAAGCTTAAAAACGCCTTACCTATTATCTCAGTAACTTTTGTATCGGACAGGGCGTTAACGCTGTCTTTGGAAACAGCTTTCCCAAAAGTCACAGCGTTTAAGAATTTACCCGCTTTACCCACGGTCAAAGATGAAATTCCACGCAGTACAGGCGCTAAGATAAAGTAATATTTATCTATTGTATCTCTTTTTACATTCAGTGCTCCAAATCGCTTTGTGAGTTGTTCGCGGTCGCCGCCGGCCGCCGCGTCAAATACCACAGAGATAACTCGCGTGGCGTGGTCGGCGAGAAATTTTGTCAAATCTGTTTTTTCGCCGTCAACGGTACATTCCTTTAAATGCTCGGTATCTACTGAAATGCCGCCGTCCTCCACGGTCATTGTGACTATGGGTGCAGGATACCCAACGAGAGAACCCACATTTATTTCATATATAGTATTGCCTGCAGGAGAGGTGTGCCTGTCAATACGCTGCATATGAGAGTGCCCCACAAACACGAAACGGAGTCCCGCATCAGCCATCTTGTTGAGAATTTCTTCACCGTTCCTTACAGAGGCGTGCTTTGTGATAAGTGGGCTGATATGTGGGTACAGAAGGTGATGCTCCATTGCAACAGGCACCCTGCCGCGCGAAACAGCGTCCTTTATCTGTTCAAGTATCCATTCAAGATGCGCTTTTTTAAAGCCAGCGCCGCCTCTGCCGTTTTTGTCGTCGTTAAGGGCAAGGAGTGTCACATTTTCACCGATATCCACGGCATACGATGCAGGTCCGAGAGTGGTTTTGTACTCAGCATATGCATCGTTTACCCCAAAATCGTAGTAAAAATCGTACAGTTCGTTATGATCGATTATCGGCACGTCGTTATAGACCTTATCGCCCTCAAAACGGCGGGGATTACGGTCACAGCACCAATCGTGCGTGGCAGTGACAACATAGACATTTTTCTTTTCTTTAAGCTTATACAGCTTTTCGCGGAATTCCTCGTGGCTTACTCTTTCGCCGTCGTTGGACAGGTCACCCACGATCATTACCGCGTCACAGTCGCTGTTACCTATCTTTTCAAAGGCGCTGTCGATTATCTCGCCCGTTTCGGCAAGGCATTTTTGGTCGGAATCGGAGCGTAATGTATAAGCCTCACCGCTGACTCCCAATGTTTTTGAATAATGATGTGTATCGGCAATAAAGGTCAAAACTGTTTTGCTCATAACTTACTTTTTCTCTTCTTCACGCTTTAAAATTATGTAATCGTGAACCTTGTCGGCAAGGTCGCCGTAGAGCTTAAATTTCTTTCTGAATACCAAAAGTGACAATGTGAGGAATATGATGGGTGCACCGAAGCACACGAAGCCAATACCCAACTTTGTTCCGCTGCTTATTGAATTTTGTGCCTTTTGATCGTTGTAATTCATTATCCAAAGTCCGCCGAAAAGCACAATTGTTTGAATGGTGTAAGCCATTTTCTGCAAAAAGCCTTTCATTGAAAATGTGATGCTCTCACTTCTTGTTCCGTTTTTGTATTCGCCGTAGTCCACAATATCCGCAAGGAAAATCGTTTGGGATACGAACATTGAGGAAATTCCCACAGATGCTAAAATGTAGCAGAAGCTGAGAGCGAGCGGGAGTTTAAGCAGCGGTCCGAACACAAACATTAAAGCGTAGCCGAGAATGGCGGTAGAAAGGGAAATGGTATATGTAGTTCTTTTTGTGAATTTCTTTGAAAGTACGGGGATAACTAAAAGTCCTAAAACAGAACCGACTGTGCCGATCGTCCCGAAAAGCGACTGTGATTTGGGTTGTCCTAAAGAGTCGTTAAAATAGTAAACTGCCGTGGAGCTTGTTAAATACCAGCCTGCATTTGAAAGCATTGCGAAAAGAATGAACCAACCAAGCTGGTCGTTAGTTTTAATAACGGAAAAGATTTGTTTAAGGCTGAATTTTTTCTTTTCGCCGTAAACAACATTTGTTTCTTTCGTTGTAAGAACGCAAATGAGGGCAAATATTACAAGGCATATCCCGCAAATAATTGCCCATTTTGAAAATCCGCCGGGTGTATAGCCCTCATCTGTTTTTTGCTCTAAATCAGAGGCTAATTTCGGCACGATAAGGGGAGTTAAAATCGTTATTATTCCCTGACCCAGACCCGAAAAAGTTCTTGCAACTGTTGCCACAAGGTTCCTTTCTTTTTCTTCGCTTGTAAATGAGGGAACCATTGACCAGTAAGGAATGTCCGCCATGGTGTTTGTCATTCCCCAAAGGACATACATTACCGCTATGTAGGTGTAAAGGCGCCAACCGCTCATACCGAAGGATGTAAATAAAAGGGCAACAACTATGGCATTTGAAAGTGCTCCTATAAGTATCCACGGGCGGTATTTGCCGAATTTTGTCCGCGTGTTGTCAACAATAGTGCCCATCATTGGGTCATTGATGCCATCCCAAATACGTGCCAAGGGAGTAATTATCAAAAGAAATGCCGAATGTATGCCAAGACTTGAAAGGTAATAGGAAAGGAAAGAATAAAACAGACCGTAGCTGAGGTCAAGTCCTATTGCCCCAACGCCGTAGCAGGAGTATTTGCCTAATTTTTTAAAAAATGAATTATTCATTTACACTTTCCCCTTTCACCTTGTCGATGGCGTTCTTAATATCCTGCTCCGCTTCGGGGAATTCTCTTGAATAATCGCCGTGCTGTTCTTCGTAGATAGTCAGCGCAAGAGATAACACGCCCGCCGCCGCAGTGATAAAAGGTACGACTTTCATTATTTTTTTGACGGTTTGCACATTCATTTTCATTTTCCAATCCCCTTTTCGTATTCTCTTAAATATTTCACGGCATAATAGGTGTCCGTGGGATAATCGGCAAGTCCCAATCCCCTTTTTTGGTGGGTCTCGTTACCCTTACCTGCAAGCAGGATGACTCCCTCGCCGTCACATTCCTCAATAGCACGGCGGATAGCCTCACCGCGGTCATAAATTATTTTGTAATTGCCGCCTACGCCCTCAATATAATCTGCGATTTCGCGGCAGATACTTTCGAGCGGCTCTTCGGCAGGGTCGTCCTCGGTAACATACACCGTATCGGCATTTTTGCCGCTGACCTCGCCCAGATCCTTACGGCGGATAAGCGCCTTGTTGCCCGGACAGCCGAAAACGATCGACACCTTTCTGCCCGGATACTCACGGCGAACGGATGCAAAGAGACTTTCAAAGCTCATTTTATTGTGGGCATAATCCACAATGACAGCGATTTTTTTATCCGCGCTCTCGTGTATCTCCATACGACCGTTTGCACGAGCCTTTAAAAGTCCTGAGTAAATATATTTTTCGTCAATGCCTAAATTTAGGCAGACGGCTATGGCGCAAAGAGCGTTTTCCACGTTGAATAGTCCGGGAACTGTCAGAGTGAAGTCACGCTCAAAAGCTTTAGTGCGGACCGTGAAAACCGTATCGGAGCCGTCCTTGCGTATGTTATAGCCGTACACGTCGGCACTGCTGTTTTTTGTGCTGAAGGTCACCGTTTCAGGAGCATTTTTCGCATATTCCATAACCTCGTCGGTGCGGTCGGAATCAAGATTTATTACGGCAGTCTTGCACTGGGAGAAAATTTTCATTTTAGACTGAAAATAATCCTCAAAATTCGGGTGCTCCACGGCGCTTATATGATCGATACCGATATTAAGATAACATCCGACGGAGAATTCAACTCCCGCCGTTCTGCCGTATTTCAGCGCTTGGGAAGAGACCTCCATAGTGAAGTAGTCTATTCCGCTTTTTTGAGCGTTATAAAAATGCTTATGCAGCTCCAGCGGCTCGGGCGTTGTGAGGTGACTTTCACTGCGCTCGACTCCGTCATAAGTGTCTATTGACGAGACGATGGCGCTCTCTTTTTTGCCGTTATCCTTTAAATATCCGTCAAGAATATATTTTATAAAATAAGCGGTGGTGGACTTGCCCTTTGTGCCTGTAATACCTATGAGATTGAGCTTTTGCCAGCTTTTTTCGTAATAGAGATCTGCCGCAAGCCACATAGCACGGCGAATATCGGAAACTATGATACAGGGAGCGTCCGTGTTGTATTTTTTTTCGGAAATGTAAAAGGCAGCTCCCTTTTTGAGAGCATCCAGCAGATACTGCTCCTTAAAATGTGCTCCCTTGCAGATAAAAAGAGTGTTTTTGAGAATATCTTGAGAGTCGCACGAAACATAGTCCACCGACATATCTTCATCAGCAGAGTACTCGCACAATATTGAATTTTCACGGAAAATGTCCAAATAATTTTTAATATAAGTCATTTTAATTATCCTTATTATATTTTCTCACCTGTAACGCCGTTTACTATGTCTCTGAACACGGCACGGTGGGTCTCGGAAATATATTTGTCCGTATGAATTGAGCCGAAATACCATTTTTTAAAGCGGCAGTTACCCGAAAGCTCCTCAAAATAAGCATTGAGGGCCGTAACACGAAGCATAAGATTATCGTCGTTTAAGTTTAAAAAGCTCTTAACCTTTAAGGGCGGCTCGTGGGTCACTATTATGTCCATATCGTAGCCTGCTATCTCAAGATTTTCGGCGCCCTCCAAAAGCTCTTCTTGGGTAGGTATTTCTCCTTTTGACCACGCGTTCACATCACGGCGAATGTCGATGTCAGAGCTCTCTCCCCCGCCCATAGTAAATATCTTTTTGCCCTCTATCTCAAAAATCTGTCCTCTTAAAAGGTGATACAGATTTCCGTATATCTTGTGCACCTTACCGCCGTTCCACTGGCTTATCTCATAGTCGTTTAAAAGGTCAAAATTCTCGTGAGTGCCGTCAATAAAGCAGATATTATATTTTCTTTTACCCAAGGCTCGCAGAAAACGCTGTTCCGAACGGTTGCCGCTCCACATAAAGCCGAAATCGCCGCAAATTATAAGAGTGTCTCCCTCTTTAAGCTTTCTGAGCGCCATACGCGAAAGTCGCTTGCGGTCGCCGTGTGTGTCACCGGTTACATAAATCATTTCAAAAAATTCCTTTTTACATATTTTATCTTTCAAATAAATGTGCTATACTTAAATTATATTATTTCTGCGTGTATTTTTCAAGTGGGTGATTCTTTTGAAAAAGCTTGTCTCTGTTTTACTTGTAACGGTCATATTTATATCGTGCTTTTGCATAAGCTCAAATGCGTCTTTTAATTCGCTTTTAGAGACTGAGGCGGACATAGTTCTGCTTATAAACACCGACAGTGAGACAGTTATTTTTGACAAAAACGCGGACAAGCACAGTGCCCCTGCATCGCTTACGAAAATCGTCACCTGTATGCTCACTTTGGAAAATTGCGAGGATTTAAACACTCAAGTCACCTGTAAGAGTGAAAGTCTCAACGGTCTTTATGCACAAAATGCGGCGACGGTGGGTATTTTAGCGGGCGAAACGCTTACCGTAAACGATCTGCTGCACTGCCTGATGATCCCGTCGGCGGCGGATGCGGCGAATATACTGGCGGATTTCATCGGCGGCAGCATTGATGAATTCGTTGTGATGATGAATGATTTTGTCAAAAATCTCGGCTGTGAAAACACACACTTTATAAACCCCCACGGTCTTGACAGCGGCGGCGGAGCTTACACCACGGCGTACGATCTTTATAAAATCACAAAATACGCCTTGCAAAATCCGACTTTTAAAGAGATCACCGGCACGGTCAAATATCAAATCGGACCTACGAACAAATATCCGCATATAAGATATCTGAATACGACCGTAAAAATGATGAACTCCGCTTATAAGGATTATTATCTGCCTGAGGTATCGGGAGTAAAGACAGGCACCACCGACGCGGCGGGACACTGCGTTATCACAACCGCATCTAAAAGCGGATACAACTATATGCTTATTGTTATGAACGCTCCGCAGTACGATATTGACGGCGACGGTGTGGAGGAAAATGTCGCCTTTACGGACAGTAAAAAAATATATGAATGGGCATTCGAACATATAGTTCTCACAAAGGTTACCAGCACCACGGACGTGGTTACGGTAATAGATATTAAATATAACTGGAATGTGGATCATCTGCGGCTTGTGCCTGCAAAGGAAATATCGACGCTTGTCCCCACGGGAACGGAATCGGGCAGTCTTACCGTAAGACCTATTGAAAGTGAGACTCCGCAGACGGTAAACGCACCTGTGCAAAAGGGAGATATTTTAGGTAAAGCCGAAGTGCTTTACGGCGAGGAGGTAGTTGCCACTGTAGACCTTGCCGCCGCTGAGAGTGTCAGCAGAAGCTTTACACTGTGGGTATTCAGCGGTATCAAGACAGTGTTTTCATCGCCGATTTTCCTGATACTGTTTGCGCTTGTCGTATTGATGATAGTGATTTACATTTTGCTCATTATCCGCAAAAACCGTATAAAAGCAAAAAGACGAAAGATCAAAATGGTTAAAGGCTGATAAAAGCAATCTTTTCCCGCAGAGGCATGACCTTTGCGGGAATTTTTTGTTCACGTTTTTTGTGAATTTATTATAATAAATATAAAAAGTGTGGTATTTTTTTGTCTAATATATTGAATTATTTTACAAAAGTGGTACAATTATTATATGTATTTATGAAAGGGAAAATTTTATGACAGTATCAAAATCAATTCCGCGCGCTGAGTCACCGCAGAGCGTGGGCGTAAGCGCCAAAGCAGTCGGTGAGTTTTTATTTGAAGCTCAAAAAAGACATATGGAATATCACAGTCTGATGGTGATCCGTCATGGACAGGTCGCCGTCGAGTGGTATAACGAGCCCTATGACAGCAAGTCTCCCCACACGATGTATTCCATAAGCAAGTCCTTTACCGCAACGGCCGTAGGCTTTGCTGTTTCCGAAGGACTTTTGACCCTTGACACAAAGGTTCTTGACCTATTCCCCGACCATCCGCCAAAACGCGCTGACGCACGGTTCGACAAGCTCACCGTGCGAAATCTGCTTATGATGTCCGGCGGAAAACAACCCAGCATTTTCACGGAAAAAGGCAAAATCGACTGGATAGACGATTTCATAAATTCCCCGTGGGTATTTGAGCCGGGTGAGAAATTTTTGTATGTAAACGAAAATATTTTCATGCTCTCCGCCATGATAAACAGAGTTACAGGTATGACGCTCAGAGAGTATCTTACCCCCCGCCTTTTTGAGCCGCTGGGGATAGAGGTTCCGTTCTGGGAGACAGACTCAAACGGTATTGAAGCCGGCGGCTGGGGTCTTTATATCACCACGGAAGACCTTGCAAAATTTATACTATGCTATGCCGAGGGCGGCAAATATAACGGCGAACAGATCATTCCTGCCGAATGGGTGCGGGAGGCCACAAAAAAGCAGATCAACAACTCGGACAACGGACCCGCTATTGACGATATGTGCGGCTACGGCTACTGTTTTTGGATGAACCATATTGACGGCACTTACCGCGCAGACGGTATGTTCTCGCAGTTCGGAATTGTATTCCCCGAACACGATGCAGTGGTCGTTGTGACATCGGGTATACCCAATGAACAGGCGGCACGTGACTGCTTATGGGAATTTTTCCCGAAAGCTTTTGAAGATGTAGAGGACGAGGGGCTTCAAATAGGCAAATACTTGATTGAAGAGCCCTGCCACGGCGGACGGTCTTATTATGAGCCGACCATCGAAGACAGATACATAAAATTCCGCAAAAAAATTCTTCTTAATATCGCCGGATATCCAATGAGCGTTCTGCCGCTGGCTGTCACTTATATGATGACTGACCGCGCAGGCAATATTGATATGGTCAAGTTCCGTTTCGGCGATAAAGAATGTACTATGGAATGGAGTGAGGGCAAGGAGGTAAACACCGTACCTCTCGGTATGGACGGACATTACCGCTATGCCACAATGCGGCTTGGTAAAACAGATTTCAAGGTGTGCTCTAATGCCGCGTGGCTGGACGACAAAACGCTGCTTGTGAGTATTCGCCCCATTGAGACTGTGGGAAAAAGAAATATGATTTTCAACTTCCGCCGAAATGATAAAGTCACGATGACGCCGTCAAGCACGCCGTCCATTGAGGAAATATCGTATACTCTCGATACAATATTTAAAAAGCTGTTCAAAAGTAAAGTCGTGTACGGTGTAATGCAAAAAGCGGTCACACTGTTTCCGCTTATCGTGGAACCGAGGCATTACGGGAAATTTGTTGAGGGAATAAAAAAATAACGGATAATAATATCCATTTCCGTGTGGTTCACCGAGTATACGGTAGAGCGAACACACGATATAAAAAGAAATGGGGAGATGACAATGAAGAAAAGTGTAAAAATCTTGTTTGTATGTGCGGCACTTTGTCTGTTAGGCTATTCTGCGTTCCGTTTGGTAATGCACAACACGGTTCGTCAGATCCACATAGACCGTGTTCCCATTGCTGCGTCGGTTTCGCAGTTGCAAGAGGTGAGCGATCTTATTGTTGTCGTTGAACCTGAGAGTCGGGAGACTAAACTGCAATACTATGATGATGGAAATGTCTCCGTGGGCTATACCGAGACGGTCTGCCGCGTGGAGCGTGTTCTGCATGGCAAGGTTCCCGAAGGGGATACCGTTCGTGTGACAGAGGAGTGCTATCGGTCAAAAGACGGCGTGCTCTGGACGCAGCAAGGATATTTGCCTATGAAAGACGGCGAGAGATATCTTCTTTTTCTCTCTGCCTATGGAGAGGACTCCGCCTATGCCGGAATGTTCTTCCCGATAGATTTGGAGTATGGTAAATATGTCTTACCCAACGGTCAATTTGCCGCGGAAAACATCAAAACTTCGGCAAAGGTGTTGCAGGTTGGAGAAGCGACAGATCTTAGCAAATACGAGCAGTGGTACCAAGAGATCAGGGATATCTATTCGGAGTTATTTCAATCGAAAAGCAAGATTTCGCGATTTTCCTGAAATATCGGCACAGTAGCTGACAATTAACATATAGATTTAAAAGTGTCTCGATTCGTTGCGGATCGGGACACTTTATTCATTTTCAGCGAGTGATCTCACTTTTCCCGGCATAGTTTGGAAGTAAATCAGTATGTCCGATTTGTTTTATGTTTCACGGCGAATTAATACATTCACAAAATTCGGTATTTTTTGTTTGCTTTGGATAAATTGGGTATATTTTTGTAACAAACTGCACAAATGGTTGTAACAGAATTTGGCTTTAATTTGAATAAAATAGTCAAAAAGTACTTGAAATCACTGTATGAATTTGGTAAAATATATTTGTATAATTACAACTATATATGTAAGTGAGGTGTTGTAATGGATTACGAATCACAGGTTCCCATATACCTTTTCCACCAGGGGAACAATGCCCGCTCCTATGAATATATGGGCGCTCACCGAGTAAGCGACGATTCGGTGATATTCAGAGTATGGGCCCCGAATGCCGCCGCCGTCAGCGTTTGCGGAGATTTCAACGGTTGGAATGAGGATGCTAACAAAGCTGAGCGTATTACGGGAGGCGGAATCTGGGAGGTTACCGTAAAGGGGATTCAGCAATACGACAATTATAAATACTGCATTTTCACCCATGACGGCAGAAAGCTGTTAAAAAGCGACCCTTACGGATACCATATGGATACGCGTCCCGACAACGCGACAAAATTTTATGAGTTCGGCTCATACAAATGGACCGATAAAACGTGGGAGGATAAGAAAAAAGATTCCGCTCTTTACGACAAACCCGTAAATATTTACGAGGTGCATTTCGGCTCCTGGAAGCAGTATGAGGACGGCAATTTTTACTCATACCGCAAAATGGCGGAAGAGCTTATCCCCTATGTCAAGGAAATGGGCTATACTCATATTGAGTTTATGCCGCTGACCGAATATCCCTTTGACGGCTCTTGGGGGTATCAGGTAACGGGTTACTTTGCCGCCACCTCCCGCTACGGCACGCCCGACGACCTTATGTATCTTATCGACTGCTGTCATAACGAGGGCATCGGTGTAATTCTTGACTGGGTACCCGCGCATTTCCCGAAAGATGCAAACGGTCTTTATGAGTTCGACGGTACAGCGTGTTACGAATACTCCGACCCGAAAAAGGGCGAGCACAAAGAATGGGGCACGCGAGTTTTCGATTTCGGCAAAAACGAGGTACAGAGCTTTCTTATCTCCAGCGCCATGTTCTGGCTTGACAAATATCACATTGACGGACTTCGCATTGACGCAGTCGCCTCTATGCTGTACTTAAACTATGACCGCAAGGACGGCGAATGGATTCCAAATAAAAACGGCGGCGTGGAAAATCTTGAGGCTATTGAGTTCTTAAATAAGCTGAGTATGAACATTTTCCGCGATTACCCTGGCGCATTGATGATAGCGGAAGAGAGCACGGCGTGGCCGATGGTCACAAAGCCTGTTCATATGGGCGGCTTGGGCTTTAACTTCAAGTGGAATATGGGCTGGATGAACGACATTCTCCGCTATTTCTCGCTGGACGGTATCCACCGCAAAAACAATCACAACTGCATTACATTCTCATTTTTCTATGCATTTTCGGAGAATTTTGTACTGCCCATATCTCACGACGAGGTGGTTCACGGCAAATGCTCGCTTATAAACAAAATGCCCGGAACATATGAGGAAAAATTTGCGGGTATGAGAGCGTTTTTGGGATATATGATGGCTCATCCCGGCAAAAAACTGTTGTTTATGGGTTCGGAATTCGGTCAGTTTATAGAATGGAACTATAAACAGGGTCTTGACTGGCTTCTTCTCGATTACGATATGCACAAAAAGCTTCATACATATGTTAAGGAGCTGAATATGCTCTATAAGGCGACTCCGGCACTGTGGCAGATAGATTTTTCGTGGGAAGGCTTTTCGTGGATATCCTCGGATGACTGCAACAACTCAGTCATAGCATTCCGCCGTATGGACAAAAACGGTAAAGAGCTTATCGCTGTATGCAACTTCACGAACGTAAGACGTGAAAATTACCGCATAGGCGTTCCCGCAAAGGCCTCGTATAAGGTTATTTTCAACTCCGACGACGAAAAATACGGAGGAACGGGACTGACTCAAAGCGAAAAATACAAATGGGAAAAAGTGCCGATGCACGGCTTCGAACAGAGCGTTTCGCTGGATTTGCCGCCAATGTCGGTAATATATTTAAAAAGAACAAGATAATCAACATAATGCTTTCTTAAAGGAGGACAAAAAAATGGCACGAAAAACCGAGTGCATTGCAATGCTTCTTGCAGGCGGACAGGGAAGCCGTTTGGGAATTCTTACAAAGAACATTGCAAAGCCTGCCGTACCCTACGGCGGTAAATACAGAATAATCGACTTCCCTCTTTCAAACTGCGTGAACTCAGGCATTTCAACTGTCGGTGTGCTCACCCAGTATCAGCCGCTGGAGCTTAACGATTACATAGGTAACGGGCAGGCGTGGGACCTTGACCGCGCCAACGGCGGTGTACACATTCTTTCGCCCTATCAGCAAATAAAGGGCACGGAGTGGTACAAGGGAACCGCTAACGCTATCTATCAAAACATCAACTTTATTGACCGTTATTCCCCTGAATATGTGGCGGTGCTCTCAGGCGACCACATCTACAAAATGGACTATAACAAGATGCTGAAATATCATAAGGAGAACGATGCCGCATGCACCATAGCGATGCTTGAGGTTCCGTGGGAAGAGGCAAGCCGCTTCGGTCTTATGATTCTTAATGACGATAACTCAATCGCTGAGTTTGAGGAAAAGCCGAAAAATCCGAGAAGTAACAAGGCGTCTATGGGCGTTTACATATTCACCTGGTCAAAGTTGCGTAAATATTTGCTTGAGGACGAGGACGACCCAAATTCCAGCAACGATTTCGGTCACGATGTTATTCCGAAGATGCACGCCGCAGGTGAGAGAATGTTCGCATATCTCTTTGACGGATACTGGAAGGACGTTGGAACTATCGACAGCCTTTGGGAAGCCAATCTTGACCTCTTGAATCCCAAGGTCGACCTTGATCTCTCCGACCCCACGTGGAAGATATATTCAAAAACTCCCACCACTCCCCCACACTATGTATCGGGCGACGCTACGGTACAGAACTCGATGATAGCGGAAGGCTCAAGAGTTTTCGGAGAAGTGGATTTCTCAATTCTGTTCTCAAACGTAACGGTTGAAAAGGGTGCGGAGGTTCGTGACTCCATCATAATGCCCGGCACGGTAATAAAATCGGGCGCTACGGTACAGTACGCAATAGTCGCCGAGAACGCAGTAATTGAAAAGAATGCGGTAGTAGGTCAGCGTCCCGAGGCTATGAAAAATCTTGACGAGTGGGGCGTTGCGGTAGTAGGTGCAGGCGTTACAATCGGTGAAGGAGTAACGGTTGCTCCTAAAGCTATGATCGACACAGATATTAGAAAGGAGGACGAATAATATGACCGGCAAGAACATAGTAGGAATCATCTTTTCCAACGCATACGACGAGTGCATAAGTGAGCTTACGGGACTTCGTACAATGGGCTCTGTCCCCTTCGCGTGCAGATACCGTCTTATTGACTTCGCCCTTTCGAATATGGTTAACAGCGGAATTGAAAAGGTCGGAGTGCTCACAAAGAGCAACTATCAGTCACTTATGGACCACCTGGGCACGGGCAAGCCGTGGGATCTTTCAAGAAAGACGGAGGGTATGTTCATTCTTCCTCCCTTCTCTATGGCGGATTCGGGCAACAACGGCGACAAAATTGCTTCTCTTAAAGGTATTATGGGCTTTATTAGCCGTTCCACTGAGGAATATGTGCTTTTCTCGGACTGCAACAGCATTTTGAACATTGACATTGACGAGCTTATGGATTTCCATACCGAAAAAGGCTCTGATATTACAATAGTTTATAAGCACGGCAAAATCCCTGCTCTTAATGACGTTATCGTTATGGATTTGGAAGAAAACGGTAAGGCGACCCAGATAACAGTCTCTCCTGTTACCGAGGATGAGGTCGATTATTCGCTTAATGTTATCCTTATGAAAAAGTCGCTCCTTGAAAGACTTTTAAACGAGGCGATAAGCCTTAATTACAACGACTTTGAGGCGGATATTATTCAGCGCAACGTTTCTCGACTGAATATTTACGGCTTTGAAGCAAAGGGCTATGCTGTCACAATAGATTCAATGCAGACGTATTTCAAGGCAAATATGGATTTACTTGATCCTGCAAACTGCGATGAGCTGTTTGCCCCTGAAAGACCTGTTTATACAAAGGTTCGTGACGATATGCCCGCCATATACGGACTTGGCTCAAGCGTTAAAAATTCCCTTGTTGCCGATGGCTGTATAGTTGACGGTGAGGTTGAAAACTCCATTCTCTTCCGCGGCGTTCGTGTCGAAAAGGGCGCTGTGGTCAAGAATTCCATTGTGATGCAGGGCTCATATATTGCGGAAAATGCTTCGCTTAACTGTGTCGTTGCCGATAAGAGCGTTGTTATTACCCCGCACAAGACTCTTTCGGGCGCGGAGAATTATCCCGTATACATCGGCAAGGCTATCGTTATCTGATTTTATGAAAGGAAGCGGTACGCACATACCGCGAGTAAAATACTATGAAGGTTTTATATGCATCAAGCGAGGCTCTCCCCTTTAAGGCCAGCGGCGGACTGGGCGACGTTGCGGGCAGTCTTCCGCAGGCGCTTCGCAAAAGGCTTATCGGCTGCCGCGTCGTTATGCCGCTTTATGACACTATCAGTCCCGAGCTTAAGGAGACGATGAAGTTTATCACAAGCATATCCGTCCCCGTTGCGTGGAGACGGCAGTATTGCGGAATATTTGAAGCGAAAGCAGGCGGAGTTATATATTATCTGCTTGACAATCAGTATTATTTCAAGCGTGACGGACTTTACGGATATTATGACGATGCGGAGCGTTTTGCATTCTTTGCACGCGCTGTTCTTGAGATAATACCGCATATCGGCTTTAAGCCCGACATCATTCACTGCAACGACTGGCAGTCGGCGCTGACTCCCGTTTATTACACCACTCTTTATGCTAACCGCCCGGGATACGAAAATATTAAAACGGTTTTCACCATTCACAATATCCAATATCAGGGCACATACGGTATGGAGCTTTTAAACGAGGTTATCGGTATCCCCGAAAGTGCGGCCTCACTGCTTGAATATGACGGTGATATCAACCTTATGAAGGGTGCTATCGAAACGGCGAACAGAGTTACGACCGTAAGCCCGTCATACGCCAATGAGATACTTGACCCCTGGTATTCGCACGGACTTGACACCATACTCAATCAGCGTTCTTGGAAGCTCTCGGGTATTCTCAACGGTATTGACACAATTCTTTATGACCCGTCGACAGATAAGGACATTGAGGTAAATTACGACTCATCGGATTTCTCGGGCAAGAAAATAAATAAGCAAAAGTTGCAGGAATATTTCTCACTGCCTGAGCGTGCAGATGTACCCGTTATAGGTATGGTCACGCGCCTTGTAGGTCACAAGGGTCTTGACCTTGTAAAGGCAGTTCTTGACGAGCTGCTCTCCACCTGTGACGTTCAGTTTGTGGTGCTGGGCTCAGGCGAATGGCAATACGAGAGCTTTTTCAAGGAAATGGCGGAAAAATATCCCGACAAAATGGGACTGAAATTAGGCTTTATCCCCTCCCTTTCTAAGAAAATATATGCGGGAGCTGATTTATTCCTGATGCCCTCTAAGAGTGAGCCCTGCGGACTTTCGCAGATGATCTCGCTGCGCTACGGCACTATTCCCATTGTGCGTGAAACAGGCGGACTGCGTGACAGTATTCAGGACAGCGGCGACGGCGAGGGCAACGGCTTTACTTTTTCAAGCTACAACGCCCACGATATGCTGTTCACAATAAAGCGTGCTCTTGACGGATATCAAAACCGTGAGGGATGGAGCATCTTAGTTAAACGCGCTATGGAATGTGACAATAGCTGGGGCAAATCCGCAAATGAATACATAAGGCTTTACAAAGCGTTGCTCAAAGAATAAATCAATATAATAAAACGAAAAAAGCGCCTGCAAAAGGCGCTTTTTGTTGTAATAAAGACGTATTCAGACGTTACCCAAATATGCGGCAGCAAGGGTTTGCAGTTGTTCGACCGTATCAATTTGTGCGTTTGATTCCGTTATGGCGGTCTGCACGGAAATGGGCAGAGTTTTTAGGCAGGCCTTTACCTCGGGACTGTATTCTTGCATAAAAAATCACCTCAATATTATTTTGTCGAGGTGATTTAATTTTATTCTCATTACTTTTTCTTTTTAAATATTATCAGTTTACTGAAAATGTAATTTGATATGACTATGACTACCTGCGAAACGGTCTTTGCTATTAGCTCGCCGATTGGAATGACCGCAACGACAAATGACGGTGACCACGTCAGACTATCGAAATGTGCACAGTCGATAAACAGGAACATTATAAGTGCTTCAAGTCCCAATGAGAATACACGCGCGGCAACAAACAGTATAAACTCTTTAATCGCCGCTTCTCCTTTAACCCGACTTTTGAAAACGAATATTCTGTTGACGGCATATGCGAAAAGCACCGAGCCGTTCCATGCGACAACGGTGGCAACGAGATACTCCACACCTAAAAATCTCAATGTAAAATATATTATATAGTTGACAACGGTAGTAAGTGCGCCGAAAAACACATATACTATCGGCTCACGGTATTTTAAAAACAGCTTTTTCATCGGGTTTTCCTTGTCAGATCGTTATTTACAAATAATTTTACCATATTGCGGTAAAATTATCAACTGAGACAGCAAAACTCCCGCCCTTGTAATAAGAGCGGGAGTTCATTTTTAATACATACGATTATTTTTTGCTCAGCTTTTCGATGCTTTCGTCAAGCATTTTAAGCTTTTCGGTATATTTTGCAAGGTTTTCGCGTTGGGCGTTGACTACCGCCTCAGGAGCTTTTGCGACAAAGTTCTCATTATTGAGCTTTGAGGATGCAAAGTTGATCTCCTTCAGCACGCCCTCACGCTCCTTTTCAAGGCGGGCAAGCTCTGCTTTAAAGTCCACCAGCTCCTCCATAGGAATAAACAGTCTTGCGTCCTCGGTGATTATCGCTACTGCATCGTCGCTTTCAAAGCCGCTGACACACTCTACCTGTGATGCGGATGCAAGGCGGACAAAGAAGTTTGCCCCCTCTTTAAAGGTCTCGGGGAACGCCGTCTCGATAAAGAGCTTTGCCTTTTTTGAAGGCGGAACGTTCATCTCGGCGCGGCGGTTGCGGACTGCCTTGACAGCGGTCATTATGCGCTCCATTTCGGTCTCTTCTGCGATAAACACAAGGCTTTCGCTAAACTCAGGCCACTCTGACACCATTATTGAGTCACCCGTGTGCGGCAAGGTCTGCCAAATTTCTTCGGTAATAAAGGGCATAAACGGGTGTAGGAGTTTGAGCGTATTCGACATAACGAACACAAGAACTGCCTTGACTGCCTTCTTTGCCTCTTCGCTGTCGCCGTTAAGACGGATCTTTGCGATCTCAATATACCAGTCACAGAAAACATCCCAAATGAAATCGTAAAGTCTTTGTACTGCCATACCGAGCTCATATTTTTCAAGAGAATCCGTAACGCCCTTAACAAGCTCGTTATATTTGCTTAATATCCACTTATCTTCAATGGCAAGATTTTCGGGCACGTGCGGAGCGGGCTCATTTTCACCTAAATTCATCAGGATAAATCGTGCGGCGTTCCAAATCTTATTGGCAAAGTTGCGGCTTGCCTCAACACGTTCATCAGAAAAACGCATATCGTTTCCGGGACTGTTGCCGGTTGCCAAGGTAAAGCGAAGAGCATCGGCGCCGTACTTGTCGATAATCTCTAAGGGGTCGATGCCGTTGCCCAAGGATTTGGACATCTTTCTGCCAAGCGCATCGCGGACAAGTCCGTGGATAAGCACCGTGTCAAAGGGGGCTTTGCCTGTCTGCTCGATTCCCGAGAACATCATACGCATTACCCAGAACGGTATAATGTCGTAGCCTGTTACAAGTGTGTTTGTGGGGTAATAATGTTTTAAATCCTCGGTATCATCGGGCCAGCCGAGAGTTGAGAACGGCCACAGAGCCGAAGAGAACCAAGTATCAAGCGTATCGGGATCTTGTGCGATATTCGTACTGCCGCAGTGGGCGCATTTTTCGGGCGCAGTGCGCGAAACCGTGATCTCGCCGCAGTCAGCGCAGTACCACGCGGGGACACGGTGACCCCACCAAAGCTGACGGGAAATACACCAGTCGCGGATATTTTCGAGCCAATGGAAATACACCTTTTCAAAGCGCTGAGGAATAAATTTCGTTTCGCCGTCTTTGACCGCGTCAATGGCAGGACCTGCAAGAGGCTTCATCTTCACGAACCACTGCTTTGAAACACGAGGCTCGACTGTCGTTCCGCAGCGGTAGCAGGTACCCACGTTATGGGAATAATCCTCGATTTTAACAAGCGCACCTTCAGCCTCAAGGTCTTTAACGATTACCTTGCGAGCCTCATAACGGTCCATACCTGCATAAGCGGGATAATCGTCGGTGATTTTTGCATCGTCGGTCATAACGTTGATGATCGGGAGATCATGGCGAAGTCCCACCTCAAAATCGTTGGGGTCGTGGGCAGGAGTTATTTTAACTACACCCGTTCCAAAATCCATCTCAACATAATCGTCCGCAACGACGGGGATTTCACGGTGAACAATAGGCAGAATAAGCATTTTGCCCACCATATCCTTATATCTTTCATCCTTGGGATTGACCGCAACCGCAGTATCTCCCAAAAGCGTTTCGGGACGTGTTGTAGCGAGTTCAAGATATCCGCTGCCGTCCTTAAACGGATAGCGCAAATGCCAAAAATGACCCGCCTGCTCCTCATACTCAACCTCGGCATCGGATATGGAGGTCAGGCAGTGAGGGCACCAGTTGATTATTCTTTCGCCGCGATAGATAAGCCCTTTTTCGTAAAGGTTGCAGAAAACCTCATTGACCGCCTTGTTACAGCCCTCGTCAAGGGTAAAGCGCTCACGCTCCCAGTCGCAGGAGGAGCCCATTTTTTTAAGCTGCTCGATAATTCTGCCACCGTACTGAGCCTTCCACGCCCAAGCACGCTCAAGGAATTTTTCTCGGCCTAAATCTTCTTTAGTCAGACCCTCTTTTTTCATAGCCTCCACTATTTTTGCCTCGGTAGCAATAGACGCGTGATCCGTGCCCGGCAGCCACAGGGTGTCGTAACCCGCCATTCTGTGATAGCGGATAAGAATATCCTGCAGCGTATTGTCAAGGGCGTGACCCATATGGAGCTGTCCCGTAATGTTTGGGGGCGGAATAACTATGGTATAAGTTTTTTTGCCCTCCTCACGCTTTGCGTGAAAATATCCGCCGTCAAGCCAAGATTTATAAATCCTATCTTCGACAGAACGCGGATTATACTGTTTTTCAAGTTCCTTAGACATATTTTTTGTCTCCTTCAAAAAAATTCGCCCCATACAGACAGTATGAGGCGAAATAAATTCCGTGGTACCACTCAAATTGCCGCAAAAAATGCGACCTCTCAAAGCCCGTTAACGGCGGCAACCCGTTTTTGCTTAACGGCACATACGCACTTTAGGCAAAACCGCTCAAAAGCGACGGCGACCTGACCGCTGTACCGTCTTGCACCGACCGACGGCTCTCTGAAACAGTGAAGGGCAGATCTTACTCTTTTTCACAGCGTTTAATACTATATTGAAACTGATTTTATCAGTATTGTGCCGATTTGTCAAGAATTTTGACCGTTATTATTGGTATTCTCTTCCTGTTGAGGTGCAGAAGGAGCTACGGGTTGCTGCGGAACCGTACCGCCGTTCTGCGGAACATACGGCTGACCGGGCTGTACGGGAGTGCCGAAATACTGTGCGTTCAACGCCGCCTGTTTTTTCTTTTTCTTTTTGCTTGAAACCATAACAGCAACAATAATCACAACGATTATCAGTACAAAGATTGCTATGCCGCCGATAATTATAGCTTTTATGCCCGACAAGCCTAATCCGTTGTCTTCAATATTCACGGTGATAGTGTTAACAAGCTGATTTGTAAGCGCGTCGCAAGCCGCTTCAGTGTCATACGTAGTTGCCGTAATATAAATGACATACTGTCCTCTGGGGATCATCACCTGTCTTTGGTACAGTGATATGGACTGACCGGTATAATCGCTCAGAGTCTGTGTGCTTTTGACAAGTACATAGTCGAAGCTCTCTGCCTTCTCAACCGTGGCACTAAATGAATCAAATTTAACAGAAAATCCTGATGTTGAGTACTGACTTTTCATCTCATTTTTATACTGTTCCTCAAATCCGGCATCTTCATCCAGAAGATCCTTCGCTTTAAGTCCCAAAACGTTCGACTGCAATACATAAATATTGTAGTTATTGCCGGAATAAAACTCCTCACCGTCTACAACTACTACCTCATCGCCCTCGACAAACTCCAAAACACCTGAAGCTGAATTATCCGTGCTTTCCTCATAATTTTCCGGCGGCTCTATTGAATAATACTCGCCGCTGAACGCAAAAGCGCCCACAGACATTACGGCGATAAGCATTACCGCCAAAACTGATGAAATTACTTTTTTCATACATTATCCTCTTCTTTCTTTTCATTTTTACCTGTCAATGCCGCAGTTACGCAGTAGACCTTTTCGGCTCCGCGGATTTTTAATATCCTCGCGCACTCATTTAAAGTCGCACCGGTGGTTTTTATATCATCCACAAGCAAAACAGTTTTTCCTTTTACTAAATCTGAGGATTTAACATCGTACACGCCCAGCACATTGCCGGAACGCTCGGCGCTTCCCATTCTGTGCTGAATACCCGTTTCAAAAAGCTTGATTAAAACGTCCTTGCAGGGGATTTTCAAAGCAGCCGACAAACAGCCTGCCAAAAGCTCGCTTTGGTTATACGGTCTGTGCCGCTTTTGATATCCCGTGAAAGGTATGTATGTTATAAAATCAAAGGTTATTCCAACAAAATCCTCGGTTACCGATTTTGCCATATCCTGTGCCAAACTGTATGCTATATAATCCCTGCCGCCGAATTTTAAAAGCTGTAATGAGGTGCGTATACCGTTTTCATAGTAAAACGGTGCCGTAACACCGTCATACCTCATTTGGCGCCCTTTACAGTCGCAGCGGCTTTTTTCTGCCCCGCAGGATTTGCACTTTTCGCCCTTAATTACAGGTAATGTGCGTTTGCAGTCCTCACACAATGTCTCTTTTCGCTCGATAAGCTCGCCGCAGTATCGGCACTGCTTAGTCAAAATAAGCGAAAGAATAAAATCCTTGATTTTGGGGAGCTTCATCACACTGTGAGTGAGGTTATTATGGTCGAATACACCTTGACGGGATCGTCGATAAAGTTCTTCTTGACCTGTTCAAGCTGTAAGCTGTCAACAACGTATACCGACAGCTTCATAAGCACTGTGCCGCGGTCAAAAAGAGTAAAGGTTATGGTGTATCCGCCGTCTTCCTCGCTTTGTACCTCAATTTGATTTTCACGCTCGATCTTTGCACGGGTCATAAGCCTTATTGCGGAATTCACCGCTTTTTCCCTGACGGTTTTCGGTAGGCTCGTCTGCAAAAGCTCCGCCGCCTCACGCCCTCTCGGAGTGACCGAAATAACTTCTTCGCCGTCGGCGATGTCAGTAGTTATATTGCCGGTTTTTAAAAGCTCCTCAATAGCCTGACCTATTTCAAAGTAATTTGCAAGACCGTCCTCCTGCATGGCATCGTTGAGCATCTGTGCCGTCATGGGCGCGTCCACACTTTTAAGCAGATAGCACACCAACAGTCTGATATCGTCTCTGCTGCGAAGTCCTCCCGGTTCTATTCCTGCGTCAAATGCATCGTATTCCATATGAATTACCCCTGTAAAAACTCAAGTATTTCTTTAATATCTTTATAAACGTATGTAGGTTTAATATCGCTTTCCTCAATATCCTGTTCGGTGCTTTCTCCGCTGAGGACACAAATTGTATCTACACCTGCGTTTACACCCGATGCGATATCGGTATAAAGCCTGTCGCCTATCACCACGGCATCCTCTTTCCCGAAAGGCGAACGCTGAACGGCAAAGTCTATCATAAAACTGTCAGGCTTGCCGATATAAAGCGGTCTGCGTTGAGCGGCATAATTTATCGCCTCACACATGGCAAAGCAGTCGGGAACAAGCCCGAATTCCGTCGGGCAGCCTCTGTCGGGATTTGTGGCAATGTACGGGATATCCTTTTTAGTCTGCAATAAGAAAGAGACGTCCCAAAGCTTTTTGTAGGTAAGCTCCGTATCGTACCCAACGACTATGCAATCCACGTCATCTTCCGCTTCAGTCGTGATATTCACTCCCATTTTTTCCATTTCAAGAATCATTGAGTGTGTACCCATACAGTAGATTTTTTTATTCGGGAAATGCTCGTTTAAATAAAGTGCAGTTGCCTGTGAAGAGGTGAAAAAGTTGTCCTCCGTCACCTTTATACCCATATTTGAAAGTTTTATCACATAGTCCTTTACGGAGCGTGAAGAGTTATTCGTAATAAAGACGTACTGACCGCCGATTTTTTCTATATGAGCCAAAAATTCGTTCACTTTCTCAAAAAGCCGTGAACCCTCATATACAGTACCGTCCATATCAAGCAAAAAAAGTCTTTTATCTGCTAAAGACATTTGAAAAAATCCCTCTCTCAACCCTATCTGTTAGCTTTAAGCGAAGCAAACAGCTTTACGTTCCCCGATTTTACCCGTGATATCACCGTGCCCTCCAAATATGTGAGGGCGGTACTTTTCATTTTAAGTGGTATGAGCATTGTTTTCATAACAAGTGACCGAGGCTTTGCAGTTTTAAGGGCTGTTCTTGTCCTCTCACTTGTTATCATTTTTTTGATTTGTTCTCTTTTTTCTTTTGATGTAAGCGTACAGTCGGAATTTGTCACATTCTCGATACAGCCTATCATACGCTCAATGTAACGGCGCTGTATCATCTCCGCGCTCTCCTCGCTGTCAACTCCCCAATACCCGTAAAGCTCCAGCATCCAGCCGTGCTCTTCCTCACGTTTTTGGAGCATATCGCTACGGTACTTAGCAGTCTCACTTTCGGCGCGGGCACGCATAAAGTGGTAATATTTTTGCTCCATCAGCACCACACGCTCTACATCCCGTACAACGTCAAGATTAAAGGGAAAATCGTCCCAAAAGGTATTTTTGAAACGGATATTATTGTCTATTATATAATCTCTTTTGAAAAGCTTGTTCCACGGGGTATACAGCAGGTTTTTGTCAAACATTTCGTGGGCATATTCGCGGAACTCCTGCTGTGAGACAAACGCCTTTGAGGGTAAGCACTGCTCCTGAGTATAAAATTCCTTATCGGAATAATACGTGTCGATATAGTACCCTGCAACGACAAGCTGTGCATCATTTTCTTTTGCCACACGGTACATATCCTCGAACATAGTCGGCTCTGCCCAGTCGTCGGAATCCATAAAATACAGATACTCGCCGCGCGCCTTCGGAATAGCCGCATTTCGTGCGCTGGGTGCTCCGCCGTTTTTCTTATGAATAACGGTTATGCGGCTGTCTTTAGCGGCATATTCATCGCATATTTTGCCGCTGTCATCGGGTGAACCGTCGTCCACCGCAATAAGCTCCCAATCGGTAAGTGTTTGTGACCGCAGGCTGTCAATAGCTTTGCAGATATAATCTTCTACCTTATACACGGGCATTATGGCGGTAATTTTTATATCGCTCATTCACCCAGCTCCTTTTCGCAAAGAGACAGCGCAGCCTCAATGCATTTATCCATATCGTAATATTTATACTGCCCCAATCTGCCACCGAAAATCACATTTTTCTGGGCTTTTGCAAGATCGGCATACTTTTCGTAAAGAGCGTTGTTTTTCTCGTCATTTACGGGATAATACGGTTCGCCGCCCTCGCCCAAATCCACAGGATATTCCCTTGTTATGACGGTTTTGGGCTGATTACCGAACTCAAAATGCTTGTGCTCGATAATTCTTGTGAACGGTACCTCCCGCTCGGTATAATTGACCACGGCAACGCCCTGATAATTCTCACAGTCCAGCATTTCGGTCTCAAAGCGTAAGCCTCTGTAAGCGAGATGCCCCAGAGAATAATCAAAAAATGAGTCAATTGTGCCCGTATATATGCATTTTTCGGCAAGCTTTAAAAAGCCTTCACGGTCAGAAAGGAAATCGGTGCTCAGACGTACCTCAATTCCTTCAAGCAGTTTTTCGATTATAGTGTTATATCCGCCCACGGGTATGCCCTGCCAGCGGTCATTAAAATAGTTGTTATCGTAGGTGTATCTTACAGGCAAGCGCTTGATTATAAAGGTAGGGAGTTCTTTGCAGTCCCTGCCCCACTGCTTTTCGGTATAGCCTTTTATAAGCTTTGTGTAAATCTCGCGACCCACAAGGCTTATCGCCTGCTCTTCAAGATTTTCAGGCTCACCCGTTATCTCCGAACGCTGTTTTTCGATTATCCCCATAGCCTCACAAGGCTCGGAGACACCAAACATTTGGGAGAAGGTGTTCATATTAAAGGGCAGGTTATATACCTCCCCCTTATATTTTGCAACAGGCGAGTTTATAAAATTATTAAATTCACAAAGTCCGTTCACATAGTTCCACACTTGTCTGTTGCTTGTATGAAAAATATGTGCGCCGTATTTGTGCACGGTTATGCCTTCCACATTTTCACAATATATATTTCCCCCGACGTGGTCGCGTTTTTCAAGCACAAGGCATTTTTTACCCTTTTTCTTTGCCTCACAGGCAAATACAGCGCCGAAAAGTCCGCTGCCCACAATAAGGTAATCATACTGTTTCATAATTATTCGTAATCGTCCTCGTTCTCCCAGTTATGATAAACGTTCTGAACGTCGTCGTTATCCTCAAACATCTCAAGCATTTTGCCCATATTCTTGATATCGTCGGGATCTGTAAGCGTTGTATACGTTGAGGGAACGTACTCCACCTCGGCGGATACGAATGAATATCCCTTTGCCTCAAGGGCATCACGGACAGCGCCCATATCCGACGGCTCGGTACGAACATCGTATATCTCATCGTCCGTAATAAAGTCAACTGCACCGGCTTCAAGAGCGTCTTCCATAAGCTGTTCCTCGTCGATACCCTCTTTTTCGAAGATGATGACACCCTGACGGCTGAACATAAAGGAAACGCATCCGCTTTGTCCCATATTTCCGCCGAATTTGTCAAAATAATGGCGAACGTCGGCGGCGGTTCTGTTACGGTTGTCTGTAAGAGCCTCAACAATTACGGCGATGCCTGACGGACCGTAGCCCTCATACACGATATCCTCGTAATTATCGGCAGAGCCCTCGCCTGCGGCTTTTTTGATGATCCTGTCAATATTATCGTTAGGCACGTTGTTTGCCTTTGCCTTTGCGATAACGTCCTTCAGCTTTGTGTTGGCGGCAGGGTCCGGTCCACCCTCTTTAACCGCAACGGCGATCTCACGGCCGATTTTTGTAAACACCTTAGCGCGGGCGTTATCGGTCTTTTCTTTTTTTCTTTTGATTGTGCTCCATTTTGAATGTCCTGACATAAAAATACCTCGATCAACAGTTCACAACAAGTGAACAAAATTATACAGATACATTTTATCACACAGCGGTAAATTTTTCAATATGTTTATTAGGTTTTGACAGAGGGAGTAACAATTCACTAAAGGTAATAAATCTGCCAAAACCATCAGTTTTTTACTCCCTCAGTCGGCTTCGCCGACAGCTCCCTCAAAGAGAGCGCGGAAAAGTGTCTGATCTTTATTAAGTTAATGACATTACTTAAGGATGGGGGGATTTACTATCATCGCCTATCTTTGTTAGTGTATATTTTTTTGTTAGAACTTATTTGACACATTCATATTTTCAAAAAATTTTCATCGGGTATTTGATTTTTATTTTATTTGTGCTATTATATCCATAAAGATATACACATATTTTAAAGGTGATATTATGAGAGCATTTATGGGTGAAGATTTTTTACTGACGACCGACACGGCTCAAGAAATATTCCACTACGGGGCAGAAAAAACACCGATTTTTGACTGGCACTGCCATCTGTCGCCGAAAGAGATCTACGAAAACCGTAAGCCAGCCGATTTAGCGGAGCTTTGGCTTGGCGGCGACCACTACAAATGGCGGGCAATGCGTTCCTGCGGAATAGACGAAAAATATATTACAGGCGACAGCACGGGATATGAAAAATTCCTCAAATACGCCGAGACTTTACAGTACTGCATTGGGAATCCGCTTTATCACTGGACTCACCTTGAGCTTCAAAGATATTTTGACGTATATGAGCCACTGAATCCAAAATCTGCCCCCTCGATTTGGCAAAGATGTAACAATCAAATTGAAGCAGGCGGATTTACTCCCCGTGAACTTATTGAAAAGTCAAACGTAGCTTGTGTATGCACAACCGACGATGCCGCTGACAGCTTGGAATATCACAAATTGCTTGCAGAGGATAAGTCCTTTAAATGCAAGGTTCTGCCCGCTTTCCGTCCCGACAAATCATTCCTTATTGATACCGATGCATTTGTGCCGTGGATAGAGGCTATGGAAAAAGCGGCAGATATGAAAATCGACAGCTTTAAGGCTTTATGTGAAGCACTGGCGAAACGCATTGATTTCTTTGACGAAATGGGCTGCCGTGCCAGCGATCACGCTTTAGCATACTGTCCTTATGCCCCTGCAACCGACGACGAGCTTGAAAAGATATTTAAAAAGGCTCTTTCAAAAGAAAGTTTTACTCTTCTTGAGCTGGATCAATACAGGACCGCTCTGCTGAGATTTTTCGGCGCAGAGTACGCTAAGCGCGGCTGGGTAATGGAGCTGCATCTCGGTGCTATGCGCAATAACAATACAAAAATGTTTAACGCTATCGGTGCGGATACAGGGTTCGATTCAATTGACGACCGCGAAATAGCCCACGGACTTTCAAGATATCTTGATTCACTCGCCGTAGAAGATGCTCTGCCCAAAACCGTGTTGTTCACGCTTAACCCCAAGGATAATTATGTGCTTGGAACGATGCTCGGCAATTTCCAGTCAAGCGAAACACCCTCTAAAATCCAGTTCGGTTCTGCTTGGTGGTTCAACGACAATTATGACGGTATGCGTGAGCAGATGAAAGCGCTTTCCAACTTGGGAGTACTCGGCAAATTCATCGGTATGGTTACGGATTCAAGGAGTTTTCTGTCTTATCCGCGTCACGAGTATTTCCGCCGTATACTTTGCGAGCTTTTGGGCGATTTAGTGGAGGACGGCAAATACCCCTGCGACATAGCGTTCCTTTCACAGGTCGTTGCAGATATATCCTTTAACAACGCCAAAAATTATTTCGGACTGAAATTATAAGTTTACAAAAAACTATTTAACTAAAAAATCCGATGGACTCGAACTATTCGTGTCCATCGGATTTTTGTGTTCTGTAAATTATTACGGGTTCCACGGAATTTGGTCGTCGGGTTCTGTGGCATCGATATCATCAATATCATCGCCAAAGTCGAATATGGGGAAATCGTCAAAATCCACCATCCCGTCTTCGTATACCGTTGTATCTTCCCAATAATGACTAAACCATTCACCGGCGGGAGTATCTTCAATATAAAGCTCTAAAGGCAGAACGTTGCCGTTATAGACCTTTACAAGCAAATACCCCTCCTTATTCAAATATACATAGTCGGGATTGCCGCAATCTACTTTGATGCTCTCTAAAAGTTTATAGGTATTTTCATCCATTCGGATATAATCACCGTTTTCGGGTCTTTCTTCGGAATAATCAGAAATATAGGCTTTTCCGTCCTCATCTACGGAAATATGGGTGTATTGTGCATACCAATACCAGTAATACCAATTTGTTCCGTCATCATTTTTCAGATGAAAATATACTGTATTATCTTCTGCATAAGATACTTGCACCGCCAGCTTGTATTCAGTGCCCAGCTTTTTGACGTCATTGTTCGTCTTTATGCTGTAGCCTATCATACCGACAGGCAGGAGCAATTGCAGAATAATTGCAAATATGAGTATGGGAAACGTTAATTTTTTAAACATTGCCGTCATCCTCCTTTTCCGCTAACGAGGACATCAGTCTTTTGTGTGATAAAAGCCTTGCATTGATAAAAATTAAAACTCCGCCGAAAATGAGCAGGATAATGCCCCATACCCAATAATCCCATCCGCCGAATTTTTCATACAGAGCCGCCAGTACAGCTAGCTGCACTACCATTCCGCCGTTGACGGCAAGGAATTTCACTGCTTTGACCCCGTACACGATAAGCGTTATGCCTATTGCGGCAACAAGCAGTGCCAAAATCTGCGCTGTGAGATTTCGGTGCAAGAAAAGAAAGCCTAAATACACTGTGACGGTTCCTGCCTCGCAAAGTGCACAGACGACTAACTTGCACACATTGTCCTTAAAGATTTTTCTGCGTATATATGCCAAAACAGGCGGTATTGCAAGCGACAGCAAAGCAATGCAAATCAGTATTAAAAGATGTTGCCATTGAAGTTCGTAGATTTTATCATAATACGATAACATACACCAAATCATACATAGGCATATACCGACTATGCCTATTGGCTTATATGGCAATGTATAGTCGTCCCTATCGGGAGCGAGAATATACATACACAAAAAGACGACCGCAAGCACAGAGAATACTACGGGGGTTATATCAAAATAGGAATTGACAAACAAATCGTTTATCCAATTTCCTAAATTGAAGTATGCAATAATCATTCCGGATATTGCTGCAAGCCACTGGGCGTATTTACCTCGGGGAGCATCCTTATCTCGCGAGATCAAAGCAGTGAACAGTACACCGACTGCAAAAAGTGCGATTGAAATAATCGTATATATACTTATTTCATCATAGCTTGCAACGGCAATATGCGTTGTCATATAAAAGTACACTGCCAATGGTGACACAGCATCCAGCAAAAAGAATATGGGTATGCAGAGAATTGCGTCAATGACAAGACAGTTGATATATCCGCAATGGATATTGAAAACGCTGTTTATCAGTGCGACAGTTGAAATAATGCCGATTAGCCAAAGCACTGCCGCACTTTCACGCCAAGCGGTGCTGTACCGTTTTTTAAGGAATACGAACACGGCAAAGCCTTGACCGATGAGCATTGGGATTATGGAAAATACCGTTTGCACGGTCAAGGGGAAATCAGACCAAAATCTGAAAAATATGAGTACAAGTCCGATGCCGATGGAAATCGACCCGACTATTGCTAAAACGATTTTAATAAGATTTCTTTGCTTTGATTTGTCGGGCTCCCCGTTTGCGGTCTTTTTTGCGCCGTATAAAAGCTCCTCCGGCTCGACCTCCAATGCCGCCGCCATACGCTCTAAAGTATCAATATCAGGTCTTGTTTTATCGTTTTCCCAATTCGAAATCGCCTGTCTTGTGACGTTGAGCTTTTCGGCGAGAGCATCTTGGGTAAGATTTTTTTCTTTTCTCAGCTTTTTGATATTTTTTGAGATTTTAGCCATTAACATCGCCTCCTGATTATAATTTAAACACAGATACCGTGAAAAGTCACGCAATGATTTGTTGCATTCAGGATTTTGCGGTGATTACTTGTATTTTACCCAACAAAAAAGAGCCGCCGCAGCGACTCTTATAAAAATTTACGGAAGCTTGAATGAACCTGTGTAAAGCTGGTAATATTTACCCTTTTGCTCTAACAGCTCGTCGTGGTCACCGCGCTCGATAATGCGTCCGTGCTCGAGCACCATAATGGCATTGGCGTTGCGGACAGTCGAAAGTCGGTGTGCGATGACGAATACCGTTCTGCCGTTCATAAGCTGGTCCATACCCTGCTCTATAAGCTTTTCGGTTCGCGTGTCGATGGAGCTTGTTGCCTCGTCAAGGATAAGCACAGGCGGGTCGGCAACCGCCGCACGGGCAATGGCAATAAGCTGTCGCTGACCTTGGCTCAGGTTTGAGCCGTCACCCGTGAGCATTGTATCGTAGCCGTCGGGCAGGTTAGAGATAAAGCTGTCGGCATTGGCAAGCTTTGCGGCTCTGACTATCTCATCGCGGGTGGCATCCAACTTACCGTAGCGGATATTATCCTCAATAGTGCCGGTAAATAGGTGTGTATCCTGCAAAACTATCGCCAACGAACGGCGAAGATCGTCCTTTTTGATTTTTTGGACGTTTATACCGTCATACCTTATCTTGCCCTTGTCTATCTCATAAAAACGGTTGATAAGATTGGTAATTGTGGTCTTACCTGCGCCTGTTGAGCCGACGAATGCGATTTTTTGACCCGGCTTTGCGTAAAGAGAGATATCGTCAAGCACGGTCTTTTTGCCGTCATAGCTGAATGTGACGTCCTCAAACTCAACGCCGCCCTCAAGTCTTCTGTAAGTGACCGTACCGTCGCCGTGAGCGTGTTTCCATGCCCAAATTCCCGTGCGCTGCTCGCTCTCGGAAATATTTCCGTTTTCATCTGCCACGGCATTTACAAGGGTCACATAGCCGTTGTCAAGCTCAGGTGTTTCGTTTATTACATCGAAAATTCTCTCGGCGCCTGCAAGTGCCGCCAGCGCGTTATTGAACTGCTGTGAAAGATTGGAGACAGGCTGTGCAAAGGTCCTTGTGTATTGCAAAAATGCAACTATTGAGCCTGCGGACATAACTCCGCTCATTACGGCAAGTAAGCCTCCCAGTGCGGCGGTAAGAGCGTAATTAACGTGCGAAAGGTTATTCATTATGGGTCCCAAAATGCTTGCAAAGGTGTTTGCGCTGGTGGAAGCCTTGCGAAGGTTTTCGTTTATCTCGCCGAAATGAGAGGAAACCTCACCTTCGTGGTTGAACACCTTAACGACCTTTTGACCCTCGATTATCTCTTCAATATAGCCGTTAACCTCGCCTAAGTTTTTCTGCTGCTTTTTAAAGTACAGGGCACTCTTTGAGCCGATTTTTTTGACGATCAAGACCATCAAAAGCACCATAACGACTATCAGTATGGTAAGCTGCCAGCTGAGCGACAGCATTATGATAAACGAACCTACTATCATTATGCCCGACGAGATAAGCTGTGTAACGCCCTGACTTAAAAAGTTTCTAAGACTCTCAACGTCATTTGTAAAGCGGCTCATTATTTCGCCGTTGGGCTGTGAGTCGAAATAGCTTATAGGGAGATCGGACACAGCGTCAAATAAATCTTTACGAATGGTATTGAGGGTTCGCTGTGTAAGGAACACGGAACATCTTGTCTGCCCGAAGGCAGCCGCGGCGCCCAAAAGGAAGATACTTCCCATAAATATCGACATCCGAACAAGGGGGCGTATAAGCTCCCAAGTAAACTCCTGACCCACCATAGGTTTAAGATAATCATCGATTATGGGCTGAATGAATATGGCTGCCGATACGGTGGCGGCTGAACTGATTATTACGAACAGTATCATTCCGAAAAGCAGTCCGCGCTGTTTACCGATGTATTTTATGATACCGGCAATCGTCTTTCTTGTGTTTTTAGGTTTTTGTATAGTTCCTTTGCGGGGTCTCGGCATCAGTTAACGCCCCCTTCTATATCAAAGTCGCTGCCGCCCTTTTGCTGTGAGTAATATATATCCTGATAAATCTCGTTGCGAGAAAGCAGCTCTTCGTGATTTCCGATATCGTTTACGGTGCCGTTTTCAAGAATGATTATCTTATCACAGTCGGATACGGATGACACTCTTTGTGCGATGATGATTTTTGTAGTATCGGGGATATTTTTGCGAAGTCTTTCGCGTATCTTTGAATCCGTGTACGTGTCAACTGCGCTGGTTGAGTCGTCAAGAATAAGTATCTTCGGCTTTTTAAGCACCGCGCGGGCAATACAAAGACGCTGCTTTTGTCCGCCTGAGACATTCACGCCTCCCTGTCCCAAATCGGTCTGGTATCCGTCGGGGAAGGAGCTGATAAATGCGTGGGCATCGGCTATTTCGCAAGCCTCGATGATTTCTTCGTCCGTGGCATCCTTTTTGCCCCAGCGTAAGTTTTCGGCGATAGAGCCTGAGAAAAGTACGTTTTTCTGAAGCACCATACTCACGTCCTCACGCAGTGCGTGCATCTTGTAGTCCTTGACGTTTACGCCGCCTACAAGTATCTCACCGCCGCTTACGTCATAAAGACGTGGAATAAGCTGAACGAGCGTGGATTTTGCAGAGCCTGTTGCACCGATTATACCCACCATCTCGCCGCTTTCAATTTTAAAGGTAGCGTCCTTAATTACAGGGGCTTTTCCGCCGTAGCCGAAGGATACGTTCCTGAATTCTACGGAACCGTCGGCGACATCCGTGACGGTTGCATTATCGTCGGTTATGTCGGGTTCTTCGTTTATGACCTCCAAAATACGCTTTGCGCTTGCCTCTGCCATAAAGAACTGGGCGATAAGCATTATCACCATAAGGAAGCTCATAATAATTTGCATAATATATTGGAATATGGCCGAAAACGTACCGATAAGCAGCGTTTCGGCTGCAATCAGCTTGGCGGCAATGAAAAGTATCGCAAGGATAGTGCCGTACATAAGTATCATTAAGAGCGGCTCACCCCACATTATGATCTTTTCGGCACTGATGGCGGCGTTTAACAAATTGTCGTTTGCCGTTTTGAATTTCTTTTTTTCGTAGTCCGAACGAACAAACGCTTTGACCACGCGGATATTCATAAGATTCTCCTGTATTGAGGCATTAAAGCCGTCGAACATAGTGAGCATCTTTTTGAAGCGTTTTAAGGCGATAGGTCCGCCGATAGCAAGTGCCACTGCGATAAGCGGCAGAGAAACCATAAACACCGATGAAATCTGACGGCTTTTCATGATGCATATTACGAGAGCCACGATGAACATAATGGGTGCACGGAAAAGCATGCGCACCATCATAAGGAAGGTGTTTTGAACCGACGTTACGTCGGTGGTGAGTCTTGTTATAAGTGATGCCGTACTGAAACGGTCAATATTTGAGAATGAAAATTTTTGTATTTTGTCAAGCATAGCGCCCCTTACGGTGCTGCCGAAGCCCATTCCTGCCACAGAGGCAAGTCTTGCGGCAACTGCTCCGCAGAAAAGCGATGCCAACGCGTATAAAAGCATTCGCAGTCCAAGCATAAGTATGGTATGCATGGCATCTGAACGCTCTATGGAGCTCATTTCTTCACTTAGCTGAATAAGATCTACGATTTTTCCCATAACGAGAGGTATCAAAAGCTCGAGAACTACCTCGCCTATCATCAGAACAGGACAAAGAACCGCATACACGGAATATTTTTTTGCATATTTAAGCAGTTTAAGCATTTTTCTCCCCCTTGTCGTCTGCGAATACGGATAAATTAGCGTTCATACGCCCAATAAAGCTGATAAGCGTGTCAAGCTCTTCATCTGTAAAGCCTTTCAGTGACACCGCGTCGATTTCGTCAAACGCCGTATGCGCCAGTCTTAACAGCTCCATACCCTTTTCGGTAATTTGCAGATTATTTCTTCGTGCATCCGATTTATCGGCTACACGCATTAAAAGTCCCGATTTTTCCATTCTTTTTACCGACATAGCCACGGACGGCGGAGAAACGCCTAAAAAGTCTGCGATCTCCTTTTGCGTGGAATCGGGTTTTTTTGCGATATATTCAAGTATGGGCGGCTGACCGAAGTATACTCCGCATTCCATAAAGCGTTTGTCCAGCACCGAACGGCGGTGACTGTTAAATATATGAAATTGTTCCCGCAAGAGGTCTGTTTTCATATGTCCAAACAGCTCCTTGTAAAAATTAACCGATTTATAATTAACCGACTTACAATAATTATATGCATAATTTACCGTATGTCAATAGACAAACATATTAAAATATGAATTTTTTGTAAACAATCCTTCTTTTCTCCGTTTCCGTCCCGAAAAGGACGGGACTTTTTTTATTTTTCGTCACTATTTATGGAGGCGATCAAAATGAACGAAAAAAAGCTTACAAAAAAAGAAGAGGAATTTTGCCGCTGGTTTTCACGGCTGCAAAATCCCCGAGAAGCGGCTTTGCGTGCAGGCTTTACGGTTATGCCCGAATACAGAGCGCTTTCTATGCTGTCAAAAAGGAATATTGCCGAAAGGGTACATGAGCTTGAAAAAGAAAACCGTGCGGACGAAAATCTTATATCCGCCGGCTTTAAACGCCTTGCATTCGGCTCATGCTCCGATGCGGTAAAGCTCATACTCGGATGCCACGACGGTACTGTCCCCGATGTTGATTCGCTGGATCTTTTCGGCGTTTCGGAGATCAAGTACACCTGCGGCAAGGGTATGGAAATAAAGTTTTTTGACAGGCTTAAGGCTCTCGAAAAGCTCTCACAAATTTCCCAGAGCGGTGTTAATGCCGCCGCGGCATCCTTTTACGAGGCCTTGGAAAGAAGTGCCGCCGAGAGAACGGACGTGACTGACATTGGCTGAAATACGCTTTAAAAAATTCTCCGAAAAGCAGTTGACGGTGCTTAACTGGTGGTGTGAGAACAGTCCGTATAAGGACCGCGACGCCATCATCTGTGACGGTGCGGTCAGAAGCGGAAAAACCGTTTGTATGTCCCTTTCGTTCATTCTTTGGAGCTTCTACAGGTTTTCAGACTGTTCCTTTGCCCTTTGCGGAAAAACTATCTCATCCCTTCGGCGCAACGTAGTTACCCCCTTACTGCCGTTGCTCACTGCAATGGGATTTTCCGTTACGGACAGGCGCACGGGAAACGTAATTGAAATCGGCAACGAAAAGGTAAAAAACAGATTTTACCTTTTCGGCGGCAAGGACGAGTCCTCGGCAGCGCTTATACAGGGTATGACCCTTTGCGGTGTTATGTTTGACGAGGTGGCACTTATGCCACGCTCCTTTGTGGAGCAGGCAATGGCAAGGTGTTCGGTAAACGGCTCAAAATTCTGGTTTAACTGCAACCCCGAAAATCCACGTCACTGGTTTTATACGGAGTGGATACAGCGATCAGAGCAGAAAAACTGTTTGTATCTTCATTTTCTTATGGAGGACAACCCGTCGCTGACACAAAAAATACGCGACCGCTACCGTTCGCTCTACTCGGGTGCGTTTTATGAGCGCTTTGTCGAGGGCAAATGGGTCGCCGCCGACGGACTGGTATATCCGTTCTTTAACGAAAAGGAGCACGTTGTTGACATCTCCCCCGACCGATGCTCACTTTTTTATATTTCCTGCGATTACGGAACGGTGAACCCTGCCTCCTTCGGGCTTTGGGGACTTTGCGAGGGTACTTGGTACAGACTTAAGGAATTCTATCACGATTCAAAGGTAAAAGGCTTTCAGATGACCGACAGAGAATACTACGACGAGTTGTGTTCCCTTGCAGGCGACAAAAGAGTTGAAGCGGTGATAGTTGATCCCTCCGCCGCAAGCTTTATGGAATGCATAAGGCGTGAGGGCAGATTTCGTGTAGTCCCCGCCAAAAACGACGTGGCGGACGGCATTCGCCGTGTCTCATCAATGCTGAAAACCGGAAAAATCAAAATATGCAGTCCCTGTAAGGATACTCTGCGGGAATTCGGACTGTACCGCTGGGACTGCAAAAGCGTTAAAGACGCACCCCGAAAGGAGCATGACCACGCAATGGACGATATACGCTATTTCGTGTCCACACTTCCGGGGGATACGGACGATGCGGTTTTTGCGTTGTCCGTACAAAGAAATGAAAGGAGGTATTGACTTGTCCGTATTTGATAAGATCGGAAAAAGAAAGGTCTGCACGGTGTCTGCTCCGCAAACCGCCGCGGGTGAGCCCTTCCATATGCTCGCAGGATATTCGCCCCTGTCGGCGTGCAGTTCCGAGCTGTACAGAATGATGCGTGAGGCGATTCCCCTTATAGATGCGGCTATCTACAAGCTTGTGCGGCTGACGGGCGGATTTACCGTTAAGGCTAAAAACGGCAAGAACCAGTCAGGACTTGACGAATTCGTACAGAGTGTGAGCGTGGGAGCCGCCGGTAACGGACTGCAACGGTTTATCGACACATATTTTGAACAGCTCCTCACCTACGGTGCGGCGGCGGGCGAAATGGTGCTTGACGGCGAAGCGGGTATAGGTTCGCTTTACAATGTACCTATAAACAATATCAGAGTCAAGCGCGACCCGAAATGCTTTAACCGAATACTGCTTTGCCGTCCCGACTCCCCCGACGGCACCCCCGTTAAATATCAGGAGCTGACCGTTTACTCGGCACTTGACCCTGAGGCAGGCAGCATAACGGGAAACTCCGTTTTAAAGGGACTGCCTTTTGTGTCGTCAATCCTTTTAAAAATCTATAATTCCATAGGTCAAAACTGGGACAGAGCGGGAAATCTTCGCTTTGCCGTGACATATAATCCGGGCTCGGATATGCTTGACCGTGCCTATGCAAAAGAACGTGCAACACAGATCGCCCGAGAGTGGTCAAGCGCTATGGAAAGCGGGAGTATTAAGGATTTTGTGGCGGTCGGCGACGTTCAGATAAAGGTGATAGGCGCGGACAGCCAGATCCTTGACAGCGAAATTCCCGTAAGGCAGATGCTGGAGCAGATCGTCGCAAAGCTGGGTCTTCCGCCGTTTATGTTAGGACTTTCTTGGTCGACCACCGAGCGTATGTCATCACAGCAGGCAGACGCTCTCACCACGGAGCTGACTGCATACAGGCGAATACTGACTCCCGTTATTGAAAAAATATGCTCAATGTACCTGCGCCTTAACGGCAATAGCGGCGGAGTCCAGGTCATTTGGGACGAGATAATGCTGCAGGATTCGGTAGAAGAGGCAAAGGCAGAGCTGTATTTGGCTCAGGCTAAGGCTTTGAACGGTGCGGGAGGTGAAAAGAATGATTAAAAGCTATTCCGCACCTAACGAGGTCGGCGTTCCCGATGAGAATGATCTTGCACTTATCAATAAATACTCTTTACGACCGCTTAAAAAGGAAGAGGTTTTCGTTTTCAGCGTGATACTGTGCGACAACGACATTGACCGTGACCATGAACGGTTCAGTGAACGTTCACTTAAAGCACTTGAAAAGCTGTTTATCGGAAAGACGGGAATTTTAAATCACAGTATGCAAAGCGAGGACCAAAGTGCGCGGGCCTACCGCACACAGCTTTTAAAGGACAGCACAAAAAAGACTGCCGACGGACAGGAATACATTTATCTTAAAGCCTGGTGCTACACGGTAAGAAGCCATAAAAACGACTCTCTTATCCGAGACATTGAAAGCGGTATTAAGAAAGAGGTCAGCATAAGCTGCAGTGCAGGTAAGCGGGTATGCTCCGTATGCGGTGAAACTCACTGCTCACATATATCGGGACGAAAATACGACGGAAAAATATGCTTTAAAACGATCGAGGATATTACGGATGCCTACGAATGGTCCTTCGTGGCAGTTCCCGCCCAGAAAAACGCAGGTGTGACAAAATCCGCCGGCGTATGCAAAAAGGAGAAATCAATGGAAAATATTTTAAAGAGCATCAAAAAGGAAAAAAGAGTCACGTTGGAAGAAGCGGAGCTCAAAAAGCTTTGCGGATACATAGATACTCTTGAAAGTGAAAGCGAGGACGGCAAAAAATACCGTCAGTCACTTATGGGTAAAGCAAAAAAGAGCTTTGCGTTGGCTCTCCCCGCACTCAACGGCGAATGTGTTGATGATATTTTAAAGTCGCTTTCGTCCGAGAGGTTAGAAATGCTTTGCTTGTCACTTGAAAAGCAGGTATCGAGCGTGATTCCCACAGCTTCACAGTTCTGCACGGACTTTGAAAAGACGGAGAACGATATGAACTGTCAGTTTAAATTTTAAGGAGAATAAAAATTATGGCAAATTTTGAAACTATTAAACTTGATAAGGGCCTTTACGGTACAGGAAAGGGCTTTTTGTATGAACTTGAAAAGGCAGACCCGTCAGAGAATTACAAGGGTACTGCTCTTGAGGGACTTGATGCATTTGAACGTCAGCTTAAGCGCTTTGACATAAGACTCAAGGGCGCCCAAA
>JAFLUM010000009.1 GCA_022508805.1 Oscillospiraceae bacterium
AAAAATTCTTAGGGTCCTTTTTTCTTGTCGTTGTTTAATTTTCAAGGTGCAAAAGCATAGTCCCCGTTGACGGGGTGACTATCATTATATCAATCTGCGAGCTGATTGTCAAGAAGTTTTTTTAACTTTTTTGAAAATCTCTCGCAGACAGCTTTGTTATAATATCACACCAAATACGCCTTGTCAATAACTTTTTTAAATTTTTTTCGAATTTTTTTAATGATTTTTTCCCACAACTATATATGGTATATAAAGCCCTTTTCAACCACAAATACTTTAATTTCTGACCCTTGAATAAAACAAAACTCTATGGAAAAAATACTATAGAATTCTACTTCGGGGAGAACATTATGGAAAACAGAAAGCGCGAAACAAGAAATAAAAAGCAACTTTTATGGCAAATAGTGGCGATAATTTTGCTGAACGCCATGGTGATAACGGCTATTGCATATTCATACAATGAAAGCACACAAACGCTGTCGCGGCTCGGCTCACGCGGTGAGGAGGTCCGTCAGATACAGCAAAAGCTTCGCGGGTTAGGACTGTATTCGGGCGCGATAGACGGAATATACGGTACAAATACGCAAAAAGCCGTGCGGCAATTTCAAAAAAACTGCGGTCTCACCGTAGACGGTATTGCAGGACCTAAAACGCTGTTGTACCTGGGACTTGGTTCGGGAACCTCGTCGGGTTCAACAGGCGGATACAGCAGCAGCGATATCTATCTGTTGGCGAAGGTAATTGCAGCCGAGGCTCGCGGCGAAAGCTATACCGGTCAGGTCGCCGTGGGAGCGGTAGTACTCAACCGAGTCCGTCACTCGTCTTTTCCCGATTCCATTTCGGGTGTAGTGTACCAATCGGGAGCGTTTTCCTGCGTTAGAGACAGCAACTGGAATGTTGCGCCTAACGATACCGCAAAAAAGGCTGCTAACGACGCCATAAACGGTTGGGATCCGACAGGCGGAGCTATATACTATTATAATCCCGCAAAAACAAGCAGTACGTGGATGCGCAGCCGTCCCGTTACAACGACCATAGGAAATCACGTGTTTTGCAAGTAATTTTATATACCATAATATACTGAAAAGCAGTAAAATGTTACAGTGGATTAAAGGACGGTGCAAAATGATGCACCGTCCTTTAATTTCACCTTTTAATAAAGCCTCTGTTTTTTTGTTTAATTAAAATTATTATAAGTATCAAAATAACGACCGCGATGACTGCAAAAATAATCGGCAATGTTACGTCGGGGCTTGTTTTTTGAGCATTGTTTATTTCGGTATTTTTCAAAGCCCCGTCAGCCGATTTAACCATTGTCTCGGCAATTTCGGGAAATACCCATTCGCCCGTAGCTCTGTCATAAAGCCCCCAGCATTCAGCGCCCGATTCGGTTCCGATGTTATTGTCCCATACGGCGCAGGGAATCCCGTACTGTCCTGCACCTTTTACATAATATTCCGCCCATTTGCAGCGATCCTCAAGATTATTTTTATTTGTTGCTCCGAATTCTCCTATCACAACAGGGATACCCTTGCTGATAAAAATTTTGTTCAGATCAGAGAAGAATTTGTCAAGCTCTTTTTTGTCACTTTTTGTGAAATCGGTAGCGCCGTTTTCGTCCATCGCGAACGAATACGGAGAATATGCGTGTATTGAAACGATAATTCTGTCGTCTTCCGGCAGTTCCATTTTGCGAAGAACCTTTGTCAAAGGCGTAGCCGCATAGGCAGGAACCATAATGTGACGGTATGCGTTGTTTCCGCCCGTTGCCCGTATTGCCTTGACGATGGCATCGTTTAGAGCAAACACGATTTTATACTCCTCATCGGTTCCGCCCAGCCATTCATTTTCGCTGCCCACGGTTCGCGGCTCATTCATTGTTTCAAACACCAAACGCTCGTCATAATCTTTAAATGTGTTAGCGATATTCCTCCACAAGTTTGCCGTTTTTTCAATATTCTCGGCATATGTATCCTCATTTGACAAACATCCGCCGATGTCAAAGTAGCTGTCGTCGTGGTGAGAATTGAGAATTACGTACATATCATTATCATAAGCGTAATCCACGACCTCTTTAACGCGTGCCATCCACTCGCTGTCGATATTGCCCTTTGAATCTGCGTGTATACTCCAAGTGACCGGTACACGAACCGTATTAAAGCCCATCGCTTTAATGTCGAGGATCATTTTTTCGGTAGTTTTTGGGTTGCCCCACGAGGTTTCGGAGTCAAGTCCCGAACCGTCCCAAGAATCGAGGGTATTGCCTAAATTCCAGCCGATTTTCATTTCCCTTGCGATTTGAGCGGAGGTTTTGTCGGTATCAAAGCCGTTCGTTGGCATTTCGTTATCGGTTGCAAAGGCAGTTAAACTCAAATTCAGGCAAAGACATATTACCAAAGCCGTAAAAAAAGATAATAATTTTTTCATTATACCAATCCTCTCTGTATGCAAATGTATTTTACTGCATTTAAATCTGCTTTTCAACCGATAAGGTTGACAATTTGGGAACATATTGTTAGACTAAATAAAAAAATTTGCAGAATTGAATTATCGGGTGTGTGTGACATACACTTTGTTTTAGAAAAATATAATAGGAGAATATAAATGGAAACAGTGGATATAGCGATCATAGGAAGCGGTCCTGCGGGGATATCCGCCGCAATCAACGCACAGATACGCCACAAGAGCTTTTATCTTTTCGGTAACTCTGACTTAAGTGACAAGGTTCAGCGCTCTGAGCTTATTTCAAATTACCCTGCCCTGCCCGATATCAGCGGGGCAGAGCTTAACGCTCTTTTTCGGGAGCATTTGGAAAAGGCTCAAATCGCCGTTACACAAAAACGCATTACGGGAATTTTTAAAATGAAAAATCGCTTTGTTCTTCTTGCAGACAGAGAGAAATTCGAAGCAAAGTCCGTTATTCTCGCAACGGGAACGGAAACCGTAAAGCCCGTAAAGGGCGAACATGAGCTTCTCGGCAGGGGTGTCAGCTACTGTGCCACCTGCGACGGTAACCTTTATAAGGGCAAAACCGTTGCCGTGGTGTGCGACAATGCGCCTATGGAAGATGAAGCCGATTATCTTTCTGCACTGGCAGGCAAAATCTATTATCTTCCGCTGTTTAAGGGCGGCAGCTTTTCCGCCGATAATGCAGAAGTGCTCCCATCGCCCATAACAGAGATATTGGGAGAACAGCGTGTCAGCGGTATCCGTCTTAAAAGCGGCGAGGAAATTGCCGTGGACGGGGTGTTTTTCTTAAAGCAGTCCGTTTCACCTGCCGTTTTGCTGAACGGACTCGAGACTAACGGCGGTCACGTCACCGTTAACCGTGATATGGGAACAAGCGTCAAAGGCTGTTTTGCCGCGGGCGACTGTACGGGACTGCCGTATCAGATAACCAAAGCTATGGGCGAGGGAAATATCGCCGCCCACTCCGCATTCAAATATCTTTCGGAAATTAGAGATTAGATTTTAGATGTTAGATTTAAATATTAGGCAATATTAAAACGGAGTCGGAACCCGACTCCGTTTTGCTTTGTATTCTTACGATGATTATTTAATATGTTGCCGTACGATTGCTAAACGTTCTGCGTACATTTGCATATTCGGACATTTGGCAGTCAGTTGCGCCAAAATCATTTCAGCATTACGCAGATATTTTTGTCTCTCATCTTCTGTGCCGGCAACCTTAAACATATTCCAGTAGGAAACCGCAAGATCATCATATGCCTCTATTGTCTTGACCTCCGCCGCAAGGTGTTCGCGGATATCATGGCATATTTTATAAAAAGCCTTTGCCTCATCTAAATTACCCCGTGCATAGCCGATATGCCCCAGCTTTTCAAAGCTGACGGACCAATCCCGTACCGATTCTACGGTTCTCGTCTCTGACGCAAGCTGTCCGGCAATGGCATGAAGCTTTTCATAAAAATTCTTCGCACCTGTTAGATCTCCCTGCAACTGGCAGATATCACCCAGCTTGCCATAGCCAACGGATAAATCCCGCCGTGCTTCCACGGTGCCTGTCTCCGCTGCAAGTTGTTCACTGATGGAAAGGTATTTTTTATAGAAATCTTTCGCACCTGTTAAATCACCGATTGCATAGCTTATATTTCCCAAATTATTATAGCTAACAGATAAGTCTCGCAGCGACATCGGGGTTTCCGTCTCCGCCGCAAGCTGTTCGGCGATGGCACAAAGCTTTTCATAAAAAGACTTAGCCTCTGACAATTTGCCCTGCCAATAGCTTATATTGCCCAGCTTTTCAAAGCTAATCGACAAGTCTCGCCGTGCTTCCACGGTTCCCACTTCTTTCGCAAGCTGCTCGCGGATCACAAGACATTTTTTATAGAAATCTTTCGCCCCTGTCAAGTCATCCAGTGCATAGTCGATATTTCCCAACTTTTCAATGCTGGTAGACAGATCTCGCCGCGATTCTACAGTGCCCGTTTCAGTCACAAGCCGTTCACGGAGCGCAAGGCTCTTTGCATAGTATTTCTTCGCGCCTTCCAAGTCTCTCTGCATTTGGCAGATATCACCAAGACGGTTACAGCTCAAAGACAAGTCCCGCAGTGCTTCCACGGTTCCCGTTTCAGTCGCAAGCTGTTCAGCGATGGCAAAGCCTTTGCCATAGAAAGCCTTCGCTTCTGTTAGGTCGCCCTGCGCTTGGCAGATATTGCCAAGTTTATCATAGCTAACAGACAAATACCTTTGTGTCCAATCGGAATGATAAGCCGCATCCAAAAGTCTGACGGCTTCTAGCAATGCGGTATAAGCTTTATCGGCTTCTGTCAGTTGACGCAGTTCGTACCAAAAATTGCCCAGATCCCACAAAGCGTTGCACCACTGCCGTCCCATTTCCTCGGCGGGAGTGGCTTCATAAGCAGCACGGTACACCTTCGCCAGCTTCTCCTGCCAACGGATGGCGGTACGGTAATCACGTTCCACACCTTCGCCGTTGCGGTACATAGATGCCAGCTTTTCAATAGCTTCTGGCAAGCCTGCTTCCGCCGCTCGTGTAATAAGCTGAACAGCCAACCCGTAGTTTACTTCCACGTCGATTCCGCTCAGGTACGCCAAGCCGATGAAGAAGATGTGCTGTGGATCGTCATTACTGCTTGGAGTAATGACGGAAGCTAATGCACCGCGCAGAGCATCAGACAAAGCGCCTTTCTTTTTCGGATCGATCGGCGTTGGGATATTTGTATACTTCTCTGCAAGCTCACCGCCGTCAGTGGGAACCAATACAGCCGGCAAAATTGTTTTGCCTGCCTTCTGTGCTTCCGGGTATTCCTTTTCCAAAATATAGTTTTTCTCTTCCAAGAGGTTGGGCGTAACCACCAGTGCAAACAGCTCGCTTTTTTCCATTGCCTTAAGTATAGCGTCATTAAAATCTTCACCGGGGACTAAAAATTCATCATACCAAATGGCAATATCCCGACAGAAAGAGTTTTGATGTATAAGATTCATAAGCTGCTGAGCATAGCGGCGATCCTTTTTACGGTAACTTAAAAATATGTATGCATCAAAAGCAGCGCGCACCTTGGCGACCAATTCGTCGCCCACAAGTACACTGTCGAGGAACTTTTTCAGCTTTTCCTCAAAGGAAACAGCGGTATCGTCTTTAGCATTGGGATCAAGATACTGCAAATTGCCGCATTTTTTATCGAAATCCCGTTCGATACCGTTTTCCTCCAAAATAGGCAGCACGGGGATGTGGCGCTCCATAGCGTGCTTGAACACCGTGTTATGAGCAAAGGTTTCACCGTATATATACCGACCTGTCACCGCCAAAACGATAAGCTGCATACTGTCAAGACGGCTGATAAAGTTATCGGCATCCTCAGGATGCTCCGGGTCCTCATCGTAAAATACGGCACAGTTATGCAGCTTTAAAATATCATCGCTGATGCTTTCAAAGTACTGCTTAACGTCAGTCGGATGTCCGGTGAAATATATACGCGCTTTGCCCTGCGGGGAGGCATTTCCTCTTGTCTTGTATTTCATAACTTTCTCCGAAAAATATAAAACAATATTTTTTTATATAATATCGAACTTCAGAATACTGTCATTATCAAGAATGCCGCATCGCTGCATTTTTTCCCAAACACCTTTCGGCACGGTTCTTACATCTTCGGTCACTTCAATCTCTTTTTGTTCATCCTTACAGTAAACACAGGTGAGACGGTCATCCGATAAGATATAAAACCAGTTGTAATAACGGTTTTCGTGTAAAAAATCAAAGCTGTCAAAGCACGGAAATCTTTCTCTGTAAACGAACACCCTTCTGCCGAAAGTGTCCTTATAAAGAGACTTTTCCTTGTCTATACATATTGCCGTGAGCTTCTTTAATTTAGTATACGTTTTTCCCGCTGCTTCAAAGCCGATTTCCTTTAAAAACTTATCGGTTTTTTCACAGGGAATTCTTCGGTAAAGTGGTTGCCCCATCTCATCTGTTTCTTCACTTATCCATTCCGCCAGTTTGTCGGTCTCAACAAATTCTATACTAGGTTTGTCGTTAAGCTTTAAAAGCAAATGATATTTTTCGTTATTTAATTGCATCATCACATATATTCCCTTTTATTTGCTTAATTCAAAGGTGACAGTTTTGGTTTCACCGGCATTAAAGCTGATTTCCTGTTCGCCTTCCGAGAGTCCGCAGGACACCGTGACAGTCTGAGCGATATCAGAGGTGATCTCAACGGTTGCAGTTCCGGCATTTATATCCCATTCAAGTTTTTCAACGGTTGCACGGGTACGCGCTCTTATTCCCGTTACCGTTCCCTTGTCAAAACCGCTGGTGAACAGCGCAGGCAAAACCTCGATTTCACCTGTATTTGAATATACAAGGCTCTCGTTGATAATTCCCAGATATCCTATGGCAAAATCGGTGCAATAGCAGCTTCCACGGTCGTAATCGTGGTTCGTCATCAGCGAATTATAGCGAATTCTGTGATTCATCAGCTTTGCAAGAGCTTTTGTAAGGCTGTCACGGTCCTTAAGTCTTGCCGCGATAAGCGAGCGGTGGATAAGTGCGTGGCTTGCCTCGTTTTCGCTGGTTCTGTTGTCTATGGCCTGAATTGCCGCATTTTTCAGTTCCCCGTCATTCTGTGTTTCGAACAACGGCCATACGCAGTAGAGATGGCTTAGGTGCCTGTGTTCGTTGTTTTCCTGGAATGCGGTGGTTGCCCATTCTTTAAGAGCGCCTGTTTCATCATAGAGGTACGGCGGTAAATTGTTTAATAATTCCTGCCATTTTGACGTATCGGCATCGGGAGCCACTCTTGACATAATGTCAATGAGCATATTGAGATTATCCCTGCACGCCGCAATATCAATGGCACAGTTTGCATCCGACGGGCTGGGGTAATTTGAGGGATTGTTCTCAGGCGAGTAGCTGGGGAGTATGCAGTAGCTCTCACCCTCATTTAATACGGTTTTGCCCTCTTCGTAATGGATCCCGCCGTCTTTATCGGTATAATAATCGGGAGTCATAAGCTGAGCCCAATAATTTGCCGATTTAACGAGCATCGGATAGAGAATATCCTCCTCCAGTCTTAAATATCCCCTGTCGGTGATTTCTTTTATCTGATCATCGGTCAAGTCCTCATCTACGGGAGACAAAACCGAACGCAGAGAGTCAAGATCGAATTCGTCACTTAACGGAATATTGATATTTCCGTAGCACTGCAGTGTCTCATATAAGGGCTGGATCATCCAAGATGTGCCCGCGTTCCAATATCTGAAAGGATACGGATAACAGGTCTCGGTTATGACCGCCTTGTCACCGTCCGAGTTAACGGGAGCCTGTATAGCCTCCGTAAAGCCGTGGGTAGCGTAGGCATTTTCCTCCCAATCGGGAAGCTGACGGAGAATGAAATAGGCATAGCCTATGGGTGACGATGAAATATTACCCGTGTTCATTGACGAGGTCTGCAGGTTAACGTTTGCGTCCATAGTATATTTACTGCCCCAACCGGTGTTCCACTCGCCTGTCCACATTCCGTAAAGTCTGCTTGTTGAATATCCGCTGCAGCAAAGATAAGCAAATCTGCCCGCGTAATAAGTCCTTTGGGCAAGTGCAGAGTTGATTTTTTTCCTCGCCCATTGAGCCCTCAAAAGGCTCTCGTTTGAGGCGGTGCTGTCCTCTAAGGTAAGAGTGACCGCATCAAACTGAGGCTGATATACGGCAAGATGATTTTTTAATGCCTCTTCGTAGTTAAATCCGCCATTTGAGGTGTATTTATCGGCTACCGCTTTGGTTTGGACGTAGAGCCCGTCAATGAGTTCAAAGCTTTCCTGCTTGTTAAAGGCAACGTACACGCCCATATCGTATGTGCGGTCGGAAATGGTGATGAGATAAACTGCATCGGCATCGGTTATTTTTATGCCGCAGTTTTCACCGCTGAACTGATATTCCCAGTTGCTCTTTTCAAGGTCAATCTTTTCCTTTGTACCGCCCTCAACTACTACATAAGTAAGAGTTGCATATCCGCCGTTTTTCAGCTCGCTGTTGTCGTAGGCGGGATAGTGGGCAACAAGCGCTATGTAATCCGCATCATCGCTCACCAGCTTTTTGTATTTCAGGTTATTTTCATCACTGCTGCCGAAATTTGCCATAGTGCAGAGATCGTCAAGCGACAGCGTTAAATTGACCTTTGCTCCGTTACTCGAAGATGAAATCTGAGTGATGACCGCTCCGTCCTCCATAGAGGTAAAGGATTTCCTTTCCCATATGCCATCGCTGTTTTCGTAGCGAACGCCTACCTGAGAGGTCTCATAATCGGTATAGCGAACGTAATTTTTTTCGCCTTTGCCATCTATGAAAAGTCTTAACTGTCCACCCGGATGAAAGCGGTAAACGTCGTCATAATTGGCAATATCGGTTATATCCTCACCGTTCACGATAGCCTGTTTAACGGTTTCAAGCTCCGTGTAGGTCTCGGGGCAGTAACGCACGTTTCTGTTGGGCATAATGAAATGCATATTTTGGAAGATAAATGTATCGGCATAAGGCGAGCCGCTCTCGACAAAGCCCTGCAAACCGTTGCCCGACACCATTCCCTGCCGCCATTTATTGGTTTTATTCTGTTTGGTTGCGGAAAGCTCCGTGTATTTTTCGCTGTATGAAACCTTGCCGAGGTCTGTAAACAAATCTTCTATTTTAGCATTTGTGCTTTTTCCACCCGAGCAAGCGGAAAGGGCCAGAATAAAGGACCCGCAAATACCTAAACAAAGTACATTTTTGATATATTTATTCAAAATTATCACCTCAAGTGAATTGTAACATATTTATAAGGCAAAAGAAAGTATAAAAAACCGAAGACACAAAAACCTCTGAGACGGAGACGGCGATCACAGAGGTTTTTTCTATGTATTGCTTTTTATTTGCTTTCGGTCATAACACGGACAGCGGGAGCCTGTACTCCTGCTTCGCCGAGCGCCTCAATGATGCCTTGGGTAAGGTCAAAATACACATCCCAATAATCTGCGTTTGTACACCATGCTCTGACGACGAAGTTCATCGCCTCATTGGTGCCGCCGCTGACACGGGCAAAGGGTGCAGACGGAGCGTCGAGTACCTTTGAATTGTCCTCCATAACCTTGATCATAATGCTTTGGACCTTTGCCGGATCTTCATTCCTTGCGCAGGTGAATTCCAGGTCTACCCTGCGAAGATCTTCGGAGGAGTAATCCACAATATTGGCGTTCATCAGATTGCCGTTAGGAACAGTGATGCGCTTGTTATCAAGTGTCATGATAACGGTATAAAACATGGTGATTTCCTTAACAACGCCTGAAACGCCTGATGCCTCTACAAAATCGTCCACCTTGAAGGGCTTGAATGCCATAAGCATAATGCCGCCGGCAAGATTGGACAAAGCGCCCTGCAAAGCAAGACCGATCGCAACGCCTGCGGAAGCCAGTGCCGCCACAATAGAAGCCATCGGCACGCCCAAAATACCGATGATAGAGATAATTAAGAGCACATACAATGCGATTTTCACAAAGCTTAAGGCAAAGGTTTTGACAGAAGCATCCAGCCTGTCAAGCAGCTTGCCTTTCTTGAGCAGCTTCATAACCGCATTGATAAGCAATTTGCCGATAATCAAAACGACAACAGCAAAAACGATCTTACTGCCCACAGAGGTAGCTAATGCGGCTAAAGAATCAATAATAACTTCCATTTGAAATTCTCCTTATTCGTTTTATTTTATTATAAGCAGTATAGCATATTTCTTCCAAAAAAGGCAAGATTCCGATCAATGATCCGCATAGGTAAGGATTATTCCTCGTTTTGCCTTATCTCTTCAAGCTCCGCATGAAGAACCGACAGCTTTTTCTTGGAAAGATTGTAGCCAAACGCCAAAATAACTGCCATAAGAGCCAACGCTATTGCCGGCACAAGTGTTGATATATCGTACAGCTTGCGGAGCACTTCCTCGGGTAAAGCCAAACCGTTTTCGGATGCCTCACTGTTATAATGAATAAGCGCCAAAAGAGCATTGAGTCCAACGCCCGCAAGTGTCTGACCCAGCTTTCTTGTGAATGAAAAGAATGCATATGCAGTACCCTCTTCACGGCGGTGAGTTCTTATTTCGTGATAATCGATAACGTCCATAACCAGCGCCCAAACCTCTAACACAAGGAAGGTCTGACCTAAACCGGAAAGTAAGGTGAATGCCAAAAATACGTACGGATTATCGGTCTTTATAAAGAACAAAATAAAGCTTACTACTGCGGCAAAAGCCATACCGCCGGCGCAAAGCTCTTTTTTGCCGAATTTATCAATAAGCTTATTCATTATCGGAATAAGAATTGCCATAGGCAGATAAGTGCATACGGTTACCATAGAATACAGTCCTGCGCTGTGATAGTAATCGGCAAATAAATACGTGTATGTTGACTGATAATAGAACTGGAATGCAATAAGCAGCATGGATGCCAGGCAAAGCATAACAAAAGGTCTGTTTTTAATAAGATCGCCTATTGTTTTAAAGGCATTGTAATCACCCTTTTGCTTTTTGGGCGGTGCAATGCGTTCTTTTGTAAGCTTGTAGTGTCCAAAATATACTGCAACAGAAATTACGGATAAAATCAAAACACCTATTGTAAGCTTTGTGCCGTTAAGGGTCTGTATCTTCGTGCCGTCTGCGCTGAATGTTGTTGTGTAAACCAGCATCGGAAGCAGGATGGTGCCGGGAAGTCCGCCCAAGCCTGCACCGATGGAACGCCACATTGAAAGTGATGAACGCTCCTTTTCGTCATCCGTGACGACTGATGCCAGCGAACCGTACGGAATATTTACCGCCGTGTACATCATTCCGTAAAGAATATACGTTATATATGCAAACAGCAGATATTTTGCCTCGCTTAAATTCGGTATAACGGTGAACATAAGCACTGCCGACACTGCAAGCGGTATTGAAAACCAAAAAATATAAGGTCTGAAGCGTCCGTAACGGGTCGGTTTTCTTGAGTCGATAAAAGCTCCCCATATAGGGTCGTTTATGGCATCCCAAAGGCGGGCAACAAGTATCAATACCACGATTTTTGCAGGGCTTATGTGCAGTACGTCGGTATAAAACTTGTTTTGAAAAGCACCGATAAGCGAAAAGGTCAAAAGACCGCCCATATCGCCCATGGCATAACCGATTTTGTCCTTAAACTTAATGCCGTGTGTTAAATTGTTCTCTTTCATAATAACCCCCTGATTTTTTAATATTTTTCAAAAAAATATTTTTTTGCGCATATTGCCACAGCTCCGATATACTCTCTTTTATCGTTAAGAGATGATATTTTAATAATATCGTTACTGAAATTTCTGTTGTATCTTATACACTGTTTAGCAAGCTTTTTTATGATACGGTCATTATCAAACAATGACCCGAAAAGAATAATGCTCTCTGCATTAAGAATGGTCGCAGTGTTTGAAAGTGCCAAAGCGACTAAATCAATTTTATGGTCAAGCAGATAAACTGTGTCCTGCCTGTCACTGTTAACGATTTCTTCAAGCGACAAGCTCCCCCCTGCCTCAGAGATTATTTCCTCGCTTGACGCTTCAGTTTCAAGGCATCCGAACCGACCGCAGCGACATTTTTTGCCTGCAACATTGACGATATAATGACCTATTTCGGCAATACCGCTGTCGTTGCCCGAATGCACTTTTCCGAAGGTCGCAATTGACGAGCCTATACCCGGACCCCATTTTAAAAACAGAATGGATTTGCTTTTATCCGTTTTGCCGTATATGAGCTCGCTTTGAGCAAACGCCTTTACGTTATTTTCCACGGTGACGGGAATACCGAGAGCCGCCTCGAATTTTTCTTTTATATTTCCGTTTTTCCAAATGCCGAAATCGTTTTCGCCTACGGCACCGATTATACAAATTCCTGCTCCGATAACTCTATCAATATCAATGCGGAAATTTTGCAAAAAATCCTTTGCTTTATCGGTAACTGTTTCAATATCGGCACAAAATTCATCTCTTTTTATACCGATAAGCTCGCCCTCGAGATTTGACAGGGAATATGTGATCCCGTTTCGTTCGGTATTTACGCCTAAGACCAATTTGTCACGTAGGCAAAGTCCGAGAAGCACCTCACGTCTGCCTGATTTTCCCTGCTCTTCGATTTCTCCTAACTCCTTAATAAAGCCGTCTTTGATCAATTCGTTACATATTTTTGTGACCGCGGCAGGTGTAAGTGACAGCTTAGCGGCGATTTCCTTTCGGCTTAAATCACCGTGATCATTAAGAAGATATAACAACAAGCTTCTGTTTTTGCTTTTTAAGGATTTAAGATTTAATCCTTTCGCCAATACACCGCCTCCCTACTTTACTAACAACGATACCGCACTTACGCCCATAAGTATATACGTTATTATCATAAATGTTTTTTTATTCATACGCTTTGCGATCATATTACCGACCGCCACAGCGGCAAAAAGAATAATTATTGATATGCCGAGTAACGGCATTATTTTCATATTAAAACTGCCGTTTTTAATATCAGTCAGCAAATTTACGGAATTCAGCACTATCCACACGGCGGAAACGGTGGCTCTGAATTCATCCTTATCCCTAAGTCTTTTGCCTGCATATACAATGAGCAAGGGGCCGCCGCACACAAACATACCGTGAACAATACCCGAAACGGCTAAAATGCAATATGAAAATAAGGAAGGTTTTTTCTCCGAAACAATTTGATTTTCGTCGGTTTTCTTTTTAAATGTATTCACACAGCCTATTACGGTAAAGATGATCACCGTAACGCCCAAAATCTTATATAAAATACCCGCCCGAACAGTGAAGCTTTCGACGATAACAAGGCCGATAACCATACCGATGAGCATTATCTCCGTAATTCTCAAAAATTCCTTTTTATTAAAGGACTTTCTGTTCATCAGGAGAACACCCACGGATGCAACAAGTCCGAGAATGTTCAGTACCGTTTTTGCCGTGTCAAAGCCGATGAGCATTATGGAAAACGGCATTGCAAGAACAGTTCCTGCAAACCCCGTAATACACTGTATCACATTTGAAATAAAAACTACAATAAAAAACAGTATGTTTTTAATCAAAACTTTTCTACCTCAATACAAAGCATATTCGCAAGTGCTTCCAGTTCACTTGAAATATCACCCATTGCCACTGCAAAGTGAGGCTCCCAGCCACCTTTAACGGCATTTTTAACTAAATCGCCCACATTGTTATTGGTTTTAACAACGACAGATGTTCCGAAAAACTGCTGAGGTTTATCGAGTGCCTCACCGTTTGAAATGAAAAATCTGAATTTTCCGTCAGGCTTTTTTCCCACTCTGAATACAGTTACCTTTTCCTCTTTTTTGCAGCCGAATTCAAGGGTCGGTCCTATTTTTCTGTTGCAATGTACCCCTGCACAGGCACCCGTATCTTCACGGGCAAGTGAACAGGGAGCCATTCCGCAGTGCCAGAAGGTCAGGCTGTTTTCCTTTTCGTCCACCGAAACGGGGTCACCGAAAAATACGGCTTTTTTCGTCAAATACTGTGCCATATACATTGAAAGAGCACCGTATGTATCGGCCTCACAGGCGGCGGAAATTCCCAAATCGTTCAAAATTGAAAGCACGGCACAAACAGGCGTACCGAACGCTGTAAAGAAATCGGGCCAACACCTGCTGGATAGGGCACCGATGTTATTATTTTTTACATACTCATCATAAGCCTTATAAAGCCTTGCAAAGTCGGAAATGTTGTTTTTATCTATTTTGTCAAGACCGTTTATTCTTCTTTCGGCATCGTTGATATACCGCTCAACATCCGACTCGCTGTAGCTCTTTGCCGTATCAATAAGCTCTCTTGACTCAACGGAAATCAGATTTGAACCGAATACGGTCATCATTTCGCTGTCAAGTGCCCTGCCGAAGCCAAAGCCCTGGGGTGTATGACCTATCTGCAAAATGTTTAGCTGTGTCAGTGCTTTTTTCAGCTTTGCCGCTGATATGACCGATGATATTTTCTGTTTTACGGCAGTCTCGTCAGGAGAGCCGAGCACATATTCAAAATTTCTTCCGAAGGCACTCAGCATATTGCCTGCCGAAAATGCCCCTGTCAGTGAATTAAGACATAATCTGCCGCCGTTATTTTCGGGTTCACGAAGAGTCCAAAGCAAAACAGGGCAGTCAAACCGCTTTAAGACCTGTGCTATGTATGCTCCGTTTGCAAAGGTCACGTTCTGAACGATTGCCAAATCGGGATTTTTACCGTTCAAAAAACCGTCTAATTTATTGATATCAAGCAGCATTTCATCAGGCACCGAAGCATTTGCATCGATCCCCTTTAAAAGCTCTGCCGATTTATCGAATTCCCTTTGTGCGCTTTCCAAATGAAAGGTCGGAACACCGATGGGAATATACAAAATTTCAAAATTCATTTTTACGCCTCGTTTAATATTTTAACTCTTTATTTTCACCTATTAAGCCGGCATAAGCGCCCTGCTTAATAAGCGGTTCTCTGTCCTTATGAGCAATGACCCACTTGTTTTTCATAAGGAGCAATTCGCTCTCACTATTATTGCTTTTTTCTTTTGTGTCAAGCGGTGTATTAGTTCCTTTGAGAAGAATTACTATGTTCTTAAAGCCGTCATCACTGCACTTGCACGGGGACAGGTGAAGCGTTGTCTGATAAAGCTCTGCTGCCGTTCCTTTCGGAACATAAAACACCTTTTCGTTACCCACATAGAATTTGTTGTTTTCTATCTGCCAAATATGCCCCAACACAAGCATAAAATCGGTAACTGCAATGTTTATCTCGGAGCCCTTGTGGTATTCAAAGCCGTTATAGGTTGAATTTTTCCCGTTGCAGTAGCCCACCTGAATAGGCATTCCGCCGAAAAATACATTTTTTACCGATTCAAAGACCTCAAATTTTTCAAGTTCTTCATCACTTGGCAGATAAATATTGTTTTCTTTCGGTATATCCGTTTTATTGACCGTATAATCGACAGGCTTTGAAAAGTCAAAACCGTCCACAATCTTTCCGTAGGTTTTGAAATCATCGTCAAAAACGGAATAAATTTTCACATCGTTAACACTGTTAAGGCGGTCAAGCATCGTAATCCCCTCTTACGACTTTTATCGTTGCACGCCAATCCTCTTTACCGATTCCTGCCTGCATAGCATCGTCGTAAATCCCCTTAGCAAGCTCCATACCGGGCATATTCAAGCCCTTTTCCTTTGCAAGCCGTTGGCAGATACCGAGATCCTTATGCTCATTTTCTATTGAAAAAGCAGTTTCGAAGTTTTCATCACGAAGATTTTTCCACTGTGCATCAAGATAAAAGCACTGTGCTCCGCCATAGGAAATTGCCGTGTGATAATCTTCTGTTGAAATACCCATTTTTGAAGCCAGTGTCAAGGTTTCATTGACACCGTTCTGAATTTCCGCGCAAAGAGTATTGTGGCATATTTTCATGGCAAGCCCCTTACCGTTTTCACCCATTCGGATAATATTGCAGCCCATATATGATAGAATCGGCTTTATAACGGGGAACAGCTCTTCATCACAGCCCACAAGTATACCCAGCTCTGCTGCTATGGCTGCAGGCTTTGATTTAACAACGGGAGCATCCGCAAACTGTGCTCCCTTTGACTTTATCATCCGTGAAACTTCAACGGATACTGACGGGTCGATGGTGCTCATATCTATACATATCTTGCTTTCATCAATATATGGCAAAAGCTCGGTATAAACTGCTTTAACGTGCTCCGATTTGGGCACCATTGAAATAATGATGTCGGATTTTTTCGAGAGTTCAATGTTGTTCTCGCAAGGCACAGCGCCCAGCTTTTCAAGCTTTTCCACTTGACTTTTATTTATGTCCGAGCAATAAACCGTGTCGCCGTGCCTTTTAACAATGTTTTCGCACATGGACTCGCCCATAATGCCGAGACCTATAAATCCTATTTTCATAAAGGCTCCTCCGTTGCTATTCTGTTACCGTGTTATCCCAAGCGTTTTGGAATTTTTCCAAACCGTAATCCGTAAAGGGATGGTAAAAACTGTCTTTATATACCTGAAGCCCTGCCGTAACAATATCGGCGCCTGCTGCGGCGCAGTCAACAATTTGTTTGCCTGTCCTTACTGCCGCACATATTATTTGTGTTTTGCCGTAAAAGCCGTAGTTTTTATAAATTTTCACAATATCCTCAATATACTGCTTGCAATCCTCTCCGCTGTTTTCCTTCCAGCCGATAAACGGAGAGACGAAAAGAGAGTTGTTTTTAGCCGCAATAATTGCCTGCGATGCCGTGAATACAAGAGTAAGGTTCGTTCTGACTCCCTTTGCTTCAAGAATTCTGGCGGCGGTGATGCCTGCCTCTGTGCACGGAATTTTGATGCAAAAATTCGGACACATCGATGCTATTTTTTCACCCATTTCCACCATATCGTCTGCGTTGTCAAAATGGGGATCGATTTCCACGGAAATTGGGAATTTATCCCACCCTTCAACGCCTTTTTCCTTAACAAAATCCGCAAGCTCCTTTATAACCACAAAAAACGGCTTGCCAGAATTCATAATGTGATTCGGATTTGTGGTGATACCGTCAATTCCGAAGGTTTCGTACGCCTCACGAATCTCATCAATTTTTGCACTGTCTAAAAAGTATTTCATCATTAAGTCCTCCTAAAACAACTCAAGCAGATCATCTGCCTCTTTACGGATAAATACGGGTATTTCCCCTATTTTTGCGCTGACTGTGTACGTTCCGCCTTTATATTCTTTTTTGCTCCAAAGATGTATCCACCCGTCGTCGGGAAGATAAACCTCACGGCTGTCTGCCCCTGCCTTTATTACGGGAGCCACAAGAATATCCCGTCCGAGCATATATTCAAAGCATTCGGTGTAGGCACGTTCTTCATCATAATAAAAGAACAGCGGTCTGACAACACCGACGCCCTTTTGAGCATTATATTCCACGGCCGATTTAATATACGGCTTTAATTTTTTGTGAATTTGCGACATTTTTGCACTGTGCTTTAGTACCGTATCACTTCCGTCAAACTGTACGTTTAAATCGGGATTTAATCCCTCGTGACCTCGCATAACGGGTGAAAATGCGTTCATTTCACACCAACGCATATAAAGCTCTTCGTCTCTTTTTAAATTAAAGAATGATGTGTAACCGCCTATATCGCTGTGTGAAAGTCCAAACCCACAGCAGGTCAGGCTGAGCATTGCGGGAATGACCGACGGCAAACCGAAATCCACCGAAAAATCCACGTGATTATCGCCGTTCCACATCATAGTAGAATATTTCGGCGTATCGGAATAGCCTGCTCTTGTGAAGAACATTATTTCCCCAAGCTTGCCGGATTCTTCAAGCGCTTCTCTGTTGATTTTTGCCCACAATGCCGGCCACGTATTGTGCACGGTTTCAGGATCTTCACCGCTTGACAGCACGCAATCAGTGGGCAAATATTCTCCGAAATCCGCCATCCAACCCGAAAAGCCGAAATCTATCATATTCTTCTTGATTATATCCTTTATCCAACCCACGGCATCGGGATTTGTCAGGTCGATCATCGCCGCCGGGAAGGTAGTGATGGTAACGTAATAATCTTCGCCGTCTTTATTTTTAACACAGTAGCCCTTTGCGCTTGCCTCTTTGTATAAAGGCTTTTCAACTGCCAAAAAGGGATTGATATATCCCAGCACCTTGATGCCTTTACTGTTTAGTTCTTCTATCCTTTTTTCAAGCTCGGGATACAGCTCTCTGTCCCATTGCCAGTTCCAATAAAGCTGTTTTCCCGCCGCAGTTATGCGTCTGCCTTCCCAATCCTGTATCCACACACCGTTTACCGCAATACCGCTTTCAAGAGCAGTGTCCACTTTCTTCATCATAGTGTCCGTTCCGCCTTGAATACCGAGAATATATCCGTCATATACCCAATCGGGTAAAGCAGGCTGTCTGCCGACTACGGAAGAAAGGTTTGACAGTACATCCTCAAATGTTTCACCGAAGCCCATATAAAAGGGGGATATTTCATTTATTTTGATTCTGTGATAGTTGTCGTTTTTAAAGTCAAATTCGCTTTTTGCAGTTGTCAGGCTGTGAAAGAAATATTTTCTTGAGCTTAAGAAGGTAGGCTGAGCATAGTAGGTCTCATATTTAGAAAATTTTTGCTTTCTTTCGGTATTTTTTATACCGAAAATCTGTTTTAAGAGTTTTTTGGCAATTTGAACAGCGTTTATATGCTCTGCGACCCACACGTTGACCTTCTTATTTCTAAGGTTAAATTCGCTGAAGGTCTCTCCGCCGCCGTAAATATATTCATCCTTTATAGCCGGAATATCAAAACTCATTCTGTTGTAATTCTTAAGACCGTCAAAGCTGAATAATAGCTTATTACCGTCCGTAATTTCTATTTTGCATTTTCCCTCGTTCAAACAAAGCTCGGCACTGTTCTCTGAGGCCTTAATACCTGTCACGGTCAATTCTTTATCAAACAAAACTTTTTCCTTTATCTTAAAACTGCCGTGGCTCATTTTGTATGTATTTTTACTGTTCCCCACATTTAAAAGCTTTTGCCCCATTTTGACATTGAAAATTGACTTATTATTTAAGCATATATGAAAAACATCATTCTTAACAACAAAAGAAAGCACTGCAACACCCCCGCATTTTTAATTGATTAACAGTGTTAATCAAATTACAGTTATTATACAACACTAAATCGCTTATGTCAATGAAACAGTTGTGATAACAGTGAAAAGATTCGTTATTTTCAAGAGATTTGCCGCACCGTGAGAACCGATAACATTGACAAGTTACTGATTTGGTAGTATGCTGAACTTTGCCGTATATAATTTGAATTATTAGGAGTACGAAAATATGTTGAAATTTATATGCTATCCCAAATGCACCACCTGCCAAAAGGCAAAAAAGTGGCTGGATGACAATAAAATCGACTATGAGCTTCGGGATATCAAGCTGGATAATCCTACGCTAAATGAACTGACTGATTGGTACAAGAAAAGCGGACTTCCGCTGAAGAAATTCTTTAACACAAGCGGGCTTCTTTATAAATCGTTAGACCTGAAAAACAAACTGCCCGAAATGACTGAAGATGAAATGTTTAAGCTCCTATCAACTGACGGTATGCTGGTGAAACGTCCTCTGCTTATCGGCGAAGACTTTGTACTTGTCGGATTTAAAGACACCGTATGGGCAGAAACGCTGAAAGAACATAAAAATAAAGCGGTCGTTCCCGTAGTAGCAGCTTTAATATGGGATAACGGTAAATTTATGATCTGCCAACGACCGAAGCATAAGACAAGAGGCTTGATGTGGGAGTTTGTGGGCGGTAAAGTCGAACCGGGCGAAACGAAAGCACAGGCTCTTATTCGAGAGTGTCGGGAAGAGCTTGATGTTACCCTATCAGTCGGTGATGTTTTTATGGATGTGGTTCACGAATATCCTGATATTACTGTCCATTTGACCCTATTTAACGCTACTGTTGCTGAAGGCATCCCTCAAAAGCTGGAGCATAACGATATTAAGTGGATAACTCCGAAGGAAATCCCCAATTATACCTTCTGCCCCGCAAATGATACGATTTTAGAGAGAATTATAGAGGTTTATGATAACTAACCTGTACTGATGTGAGATGATACTGTATGTGGATGATTTTAGCACTGCTGTCCGCAGTTTTTGCGGCACTTACTTCTATCTTAGCCAAGGTAGGTATTGAAGGTGTAGACTCAAATCTGGCTACTGCTGTCAGAACGGTAGTGGTTGTGTTGATGGCATGGGGAATGGTATTCCTGACTAATACGCAAAACACTATAACGGAAATCAGCCGAAAAAGCTGGGTGTTTCTGATTTTGTCCGGTCTTGCCACCGGCATCTCTTGGCTTTGCTATTATAAAGCATTGCAGCTGGGAGAAGCATCCAAAGTCGTGCCCATCGATAAGCTGAGCGTTGTGATCACATTGGTATTGGCGTTTATATTCCTGCATGAAAAATTCACGCCGAAATCTCTCGTCGGTTGTGTCCTTATCGGTATAGGAACACTGCTTATGGTTCTGTAAAAAAGGAGATGATAGTGTGAAAGAGAAAAAAATCAATCCGCTGTACACAAAAAAGTGGTTCGGAGTAATACTGCTCACACTCGGTATCTTCGGTGCGCTCGTTATTCTACACAGGCTGGCGCACTATGTTTATGAATACGATCCCGAATTCAGCCCGATAGATTACGGCAGATTCAACATCCTTTCGTTCTTTACCGTACAGTCTAATATTTTTGTATGTTTTTACCTTCTGACGTCTGCTTTGGCGGTTTTGGGAAACGAAAAAGCGAAAAAAATCGCTTTTAACCCGCTGCTCGGCGCAATGGTTACGACCTACATAACCGTTACGGGAATAGTTTACTGCTGCGGTATACCGTTAGGCTTTACCCCACCGTTTAAATGGGATAATCCAACTCACGCTATGTCCGGCTTTATACAGGTTTATCACCATATGATAATCCCGCCGACAATGCTTTTGCTTTGGTTCTTCCCACCGACAAACGAGAAAGTCGGTTATAAAAAGGCTTGGCTTTTCGGAATATATCCCCTTGTGTATTCAATATTTTCCATCGTAAGAGGGGCTGTTTCTGATCCGACATTTTACCCCTATCCCTTTTATGAGCCGTCATTTTTCTGGGAAATGCTCTTTTCGGACAAGGCGATAATAATGCCGCAAGCGTACCTGTTAATGCTCCCCGTTCTCATAGTCGGAATATTGATTTTTATCGCTATCGGGGCAGTACTGATTCTGATACACAATAAACTTATAAACCGAATGAATAGATAAAACGCGAAGGAGCATGGATATGAAATACGCTTTTTTAAACGCAAATCTATTGGATGGCAACCTTGATGAGACAGGAAATATGCCGCTCAAGAAAAACACTGCGATTTTTGTTACAGATGATAAGATAACAGATATCTATATCGGCAATCATCCCGATACTGCCGACTATCAAGTGATAGACCTATGCGGCAAATACGTATTGCCGGGTTTGATCAATTTGCACGCTCATTTTGTCCCTGCTATGCCTGTGCGAAAGTCAAAATCGGGAAAAGAAGCAAAAAAACTCGATTTGGCAGCATTGAAGCAAAAGCTGGCAGGGTCAAAATTGGCGGATCAAATTATTGGCATTGTCTTAAAAGGCGTGGCCCGTGATACAGTATGCTCCGGTGTGACCACTGTTCGAACTGTCGGCGGCTTGTATGACGCCGATGCAAAAATGCGGGATAAAATTAAAGACGGCAAGGTGACAGGTCCGCGGATGTTAGTTGCCAATACCGCCATCTCGGTTCCGGGCGGCCATATGGCAGGCTTACTGGCGACGGAAGCCACTTGTTCTGCTGACGCGGTACGTGATGTGCGGGAAATCGCCAAAACCAATCCGAACCTTATTAAGCTTATGGTGACCGGCGGCGTTCTGGATGCTACCGAGACAGGGGAACCGGGCGCGCTCAAAATGGCGCCTGAAATCGTGAAATCCGCCTGCGATGAGGCGCACGCACTCGGTTATCGGGTTGCCGCTCATACCGAAAGTGCGACGGGCGTTAAAACGGCACTTCAAAACGGAGTTGATACCATTGAGCACGGTGCGAAGCCTGACGAAGAAATGTTGAACCTTTTTAAAGAACGTAACGCGGCGGACATCTGTACGCTGTCTCCGGCACTTCCCTATGTGTTTATGGATCCCTCCGAGACCGGCTTAGGGGAGATCGGTCGGAATAACGGCACTATTGTATTTAACGGAATTGTGGAATGTGCAAAAGCATGCTTGCAAAACGGCATACCGGTCGGTCTTGGCTCTGACACGGGGTGTCCGTTTATTACGCCTTATGATATGTGGCGAGAGCTTGTCTATTTCGTGAAATTCTGCGGTGTTACACCGGCGTTTGCACTCCATACCGCGACAAAAGTGAATGCGGAGATATTGGGTATCGGCAACGAGGTAGGTACTATTGAAGTGGGAAAAAGTGCAGACTTTATTGTGGCAGACGGAAATCCGCTGGAGGACTTTGAATACATCCGCAATCTTTCAACAATCTGCGTTCAGGGAAAACTGATTCGAAAGCCTAAGGTAAAAAAGATCAAGCACATTGATAAAGCGCTCGATGATGTTATGATTAAAATTCGATAATACGGCAAGAGAATAGAGCAAAAAAACGGTGGAATCTGAACATCAGGTTCCACCGTTAAAATTTGCAGATCGATTTAGGTTTTTAAAATAAATTACCGTTGTATCATAAATTTAGACTAACACCTTTACGGCTACGCCGCACATTGCACCTTGGGCAATGACTTTTATATTAAACGGGTAAAGCATCGATAGCTATATCGGTCAACGATTAAAAAATTGAAATTATTATGTTTGACACTCATATGAAAAAGTGCTGTACCGAATAACGAATCCTAAAAATTTTATTGTTTTTTTATCTGTATATTTATTTCTCTGCGGAGCAAAATAACAGGGAAACAAAAGCAAATCAAAAGGAGCGTTTAACATATGAAAGCCACAGGAATTGTCAGAAGAATCGACGATCTTGGGAGAATCGTCATTCCTAAAGAAATTCGCAGAACTATGCGTATTCGCGAGGGCGACCCGTTACAGATAACACTGACAAAAGAGGATCTGTTCTGCAAAGCGATGCTGAAACTGGGCGAGCGGATCGGGATCGGAAAATAGAAATACATAAAGACCTCGGTTGAAGGTGTATTTCGACTGGGGTCTTGATTATTTTTGTTCCTATGGATTGCAATTTGTATTGTAAAAATTTAAGAGTCTTGCTTTTGACGGCAAGGCCCTTTTTCTATACTCGGAAAGGAGAGAGATTATGAAGTGTTTAATGTGCTATCAGTGGGTAAAACTGCCCCGTAAAAGCTTGCCCGAAGGCAAGGGTGTAATGGCCGCATGGGCGAAACTTGCTTCACACGCAACATACCGCAAAGGCAATGCTACCTACTGCGGGCATATTAACGCTGTAGTTCCCGGTATGTGGTCCGGCGGTATCGTTGGGTTAAAAAGCATTTTGGGTATCAAAGACCGGACAAAAGTTTTAGAAGTAATGGATCGGCTCTCCAAACTGGGATTGATTTCTTATACTCTGGACGAGAAAACCAAGAAACTCAACTATTTTATATCTGACTGGGTCGTCAACTGCGACGGTAAGGCGTGTCTGCCAAACTCGGTTTATGCGACCAATGGATATGGATACCTTTGCCTGCCTCGAAATATTACAGAAAAACTGGTGGAACAGCATTATGTGTTTGAAGAGGCTGATGCGTGGCTGGATCTGTGGTGCCATACGGTGCACTGCGATTTCAGCAACGCATTTTCTTTTGCTGCACCTGCGATCCAGTATGGGAAGGAAGGCTCCATACTCACTTTGGAAACCTTGGGTAAGCGCTGGAGATGGGAGAAGACTAAGGTGTGGCGGTTTATGAGAAAGCATCGGGATACGTTTGCCCTCCGCCGTCTTCCCGGTTCCTTCGGCTGTGTAATCTTTAATGCTCAGTATCCGGACGATCAGGATTATTCTGTGCCGAACTCTGAGGATGTTGTGCGCATTTAGAACGAAATGCGTAAAACTGATACGCATACGCATATTGTCAAGAAACCGGTTCGATTCGTCGCAAGAATCAGCCGCTTTTTCCTAAACTCACTTGAAACTATGCGTGATTTTTATTTTCAAAAAAGTCGCGTTGCACTTTTTGCCCCTATAATACGCACGTATATTTCTCACTGTAAGAATTGTAAGAACTGTATATATGACTGCAGGAGTAAGTATAGAAATACAGGTCCAATCGAAGTGAATCTGACAGAGATTATGCGGGCGCAGTTTTCATTTGGATAGGAAAAGTGCGCCTATCTTTATAAAATCGCACCTAATAGTAACGATTTAGTGCGAAATCAAGACGAAAGCGTGCTTATTCGGCTTCCTTCCGCAGTCATTTTCAGTTCATTTATGAGTGGAATTTCTTTGTTCTTCAAACCGAACCTAATCGACACTATTTCCCGCCAAACAAGCGAAAATCAAACCTAATTATTTGTGACAAATAAATGAGTATAATATTTGACAAATGTGCAATAATATGTTATAATAAGTCGAGTTTTGACGAGAGTTGAGAAGTAGCAGGTTTATTTTTTTTAACATCGAACCGAGCGAGCGCTTGATTTGATAAGCGTTATGTGTTAGGAGTGACAAAGATGGAAACAGACAGAAGAAAAGAAATCGTCAATGCTTGCCTTGACCTTTTCGTTGAAAAGGGGTTGTATAAAACCTCAACAAGAGATCTAAGCAAGGCCATGAAATTACAAAGCGGGGGTTTGTACTATTATTTTCAAACCAAGGACGAGGCAGTGATAGCATGTGTTGAAGCTGCAATTCGAAGACTTGAAGATGTGTTGATTTTGCCTGTTAAGAAAGAAATCATGAACCCGGCTAACATGATGTCAAGATTACTTTCAAGGGCAAATGAAATGGCTCCAGTTTATCAGTTTGTTGTTTCAGTATGTTCCGATAAGCAGTATAAAGAGTTAACAAAGCCTATTCTTGATGCATTAGACGAAAGATACATTCAATACTTAGAAACATATGCAAATTTGTTGAATTGCAAAACACAAATATTAGCACCTTTTTTCTATATGTGTATTACAGCAATTACAAATTATATGATCTTTCAAAAAGAGTCGTTCGTCTCTCCGCAATTAAAAGCAGTTCAGCTCAAATTAGAACGAATTATAACCGACAACCAAGAAACAAGCAATATATAATCAATTGAACAACTAATTACCAAATACTAAACACCAACTCGGTGAAAGGAGATAATAAAATGGCAATTGCAGAAGTAATTAAATTCGAAGGCCCCCAGGATGCACTGGTGTGGAAATTTCCTGTAGAAGATTTTAATGCCACATCACAGCTCATTGTTGACGAAACTCATGAGGCCCTTTTGGTCGTTAACGGAAATGCGGCAGATTTGTTTACTGCAGGAAGAAGAACTCTTTCTGTGCCTAACATTCCCCTTGCAAGAAAGTTAATTGAGATTCCTACTGGTGGAAATTCACCCTTTCCTTGTAAAGTTTTCTTTATCAACAAAGTTCATCAAATGGATATGCTGTGGGGAACTCAAGGCCCCATCGCCTTAGAAGATCCTTTGTATGATATTTTCATGCACGTTATGGCTAATGGTAGCATGACTATTTCGGTAGAAAACTCTCGCAAGTTTATGCTGAAAGCAGTAGGTTTTCGAGATAGATTTGATTCAACTGAACTGATTTCCAAATTTAGAGGGATTATCTCTTCACACGTTAAAGATTACATATCCAAAATCATGATTAACGGAAAACTCAGTTACTTCATGATGAATGCTCATCTTTTCGAATTAAGTGGTGTTATCAAGGAAAAGCTTGATATTATTTTTGAAGAATACGGCATCAAGATTCAATACTTCAATCTCGAAACAATTGAGGTGCCGGAGGCTGACTATCAGAAAGTAAGCGAAGCTAAAGAGCGCAGAACAAGTCGCATGATCGAAGGCTACACATGGCAAGAAGAACGTCAAATGATGATCGCCGAAAAGTTTGCTGGGAACGAAGGTACAATGGGCGGTGTAGGCGGTGCAGTTGGCGGCTTTATGATGGGCGGCGCTATGGGCGGTTCAATTGTGGAAATAGCAAGAAATGCCCTTGATCCCGAAAACATCCCATCCGCAAAGCCTCCAAAGGATGCTGCTGGAACTGGCTCACATGTAGGTAATGGCCCCGATAGCATTGATGTTAACAGTTTCTTCAAGCCAAAAGAAGAAGGAACAGAAACAACGGGGGCGACTCCTTCTGGCAAGTGTTTAAAGTGCGGCGCAGACCTTCCCGAGAACGCAAAATTCTGTTTGAGTTGTGGTGAGAAGGTGCAAGTTGCGGATCAAAACACGGTCGTATGTCCCGGCTGTGGCAAAACAGTTCAAAAAGGTAAATTCTGTTTAGAGTGTGGATATAAGTTTGCAAGCAACACGTGTCCAAAATGTGGAGCAACTCTCCCCGAAGGCGCAAAATTCTGCCTTGAGTGTGGCGAAAAAATCTAAGGAGTGTATCGAAGATGAAGAACAATAAGACTAAAAACACAGTAGCCATTGGCTTGATTTATGTAATTCTTTTAGGGGTTTTTAACCTTCTTGTGTTTACTATTTTTAAGTCCCATAGTAACGTATTTTGGCTCAGTTACGGATTTATGACTCTTGCTTTTGTAGTTCAAATTGTAAGCATGTTTCTCTCCTTTAAGACGGCAGATGTAGAAACAGCCTTCTTTGGAATTCCATTGGCCTCATTTTCAGTTTTCTACTTGTGTGCCGAATTGGTAATTGGCGCACTGTTTATGATTTTCCAAATGGCAAGCATTACTTTGGCTCTTGTCATTCAGGTGCTGGTGCTTGCAGTGTTCTTAATTATTGCGATTATTTCATTGCTTGCTCGTGATACCGTGCAACAAATTGGTGACACTGTAAAAGAGCATGTTTCGAATTTGAAATCTGTATTGGTTGATGTAGAGATGATTATGGACTCTTGTACAGATCCGGAACTTAAAGCTTCTCTTAGAAAACTATCTGAAACCGTAAAGTATTCAGACCCTATTTCAAATGAGGCGGTGGCAGATGTTGAGCAACGTATCATGAGAAAGATTTCGGAACTGAGAATCAATATAGATGACAATCAGATCGAGGATGCCAAACAGTCATGTGCCGACCTTGAAAGACTTTATGTTGAAAGAAATAAAAAACTCGCCATATCTAAATAAGTGCAAAGGAGACCGTCACAATGGCCGTTAGTTTTGTGGCACGAAAATGTACCCAATGTGCCGGAAAATTAAAATACATAAAAGAAAAGAAGCTTTGGCAATGTCTCTATTGTGGCGCAGAGATCGAGCGAGAAGAAACCTACGATGGACTTTTCACCATTAAAAATGTGGTTCGTCAATCCTTGTTGGATACTGCCTATCGCAGACTCGATAGTGCGGAAAAGAACATCATTGAATGCGAGAAAATCGATTCGCGCTATATTGGCACGTTGATTGCTAAAATTGCTTTTGAAATGATAAGCGTGATCACCCCTGGTGCGTGTGATCCTAATAATACAAAAAACATCTTCTCACAGCTCAAGAAGAACTACGAACAGTTGAGAGAGGTTAGTACAACAGTTTCAGATGAAGAAGAAGCCCTATATGATTTTTTCGAAGAGTCGGATATTTTTGCTACTCTGCTCTTGGTGTACGATTCGCTCAATGATGTTGCAAGAAGGGATTTTGTTGCAAATCTAATTGATGCGGAAGATATCTATTCTAAAGCAGCAAACACTAATTTGCTTACATATTCGATCAAGAACAGCAAATTCGAAATGGCTGACAAAGTGTTAAATAACACGAATAATTTGGATAACCTTTCCGCATTAGTTGAAGTTCTAAACAAGTATCCCGATAATGATAATAAAGCAAACAATATTGATAAATTGCTTGGTACGGGAGAGATAAAAGGCGAAAATAAAACTATTATTGAAAACTATCTTTCCTCTTCGGATGATTCTGTAAAAACAAAATCTTGTGTGTTGGTGTCGGCGCTTACATCAGGAATGAAATTAGGCACAGAATTGATTATTCATACAATCCTATCCAAAGCGGACGCAGAGCAAGTACAGGCCGTTCTGCCTTGTATGTGTAAATCGCGCCTAAACGATGAAGACACTTTACGCATATTATCTTTTGCTTATGAATGTGGCAACTATAATATAGCTACTATAGTGCTTAATTGTCTTAAAGAGAGCGAACAATATGTTTTGTTGCCAGCCAAGTATATTATTTCTATGCTGTCACAGACTACTTATTCCGCTGAAGAAAAAGTTGCCCTTTTAAAACTTTCTTTTGAGTTTAAGATTGAGAATAAGTCTTTTGAGTCTATCGTGTCAAATTACTTGTGTTTTAATTCTGACGATATACAAACACGAAAAGCAATACTTGATTGTTTGTTTGACAGAGCGACAACTTTCCCGACATCGTTAGTTGAGACCTATGTCTTAAAATGCTCATCAGACGGAGAAAGAAAACCGGATATTATCAAGCAAATGTTTGATAAAGGCTTAAACACAACATTCTTCAACGATTTGCTATCAAGATATATGAGCGCAACTACTGACTCACAAGAAGTTAAGATTGCGGTAATTGACACTTTAACAATGATTGGTCTTAAAATAGATCCGTCTGCATTTGCAGATTATATTTGTGAATCAAATGATGAGGTTCAAAATAAGATTAACTTCATTGGTAAAATGATTAGAAATGGCGCTCAAATTAGAAGTGATACAGCAAATCTCTATTTGGAAAAAACCAAGCCCGAAGATTTTAGTTCTGAACTTTTTGCCACCATTTTCACCCCAGTTAGTTCTTTCAGCGCAAAAGCAATAGAGAATTATATTTTGCGTTTCAGAGAACGTGAAGCAGTTAAGGCTCAGAATGCCAAAACTATATTAGATTTATCACCAAATGTAGTCACAAATATCACTTGCCAAATTTCGCACTTGAATAACAGTATATCTTGTAACTTGCTTCAAGCATATTTGTTACAAACGGAAGATAGTCAGACGGTTGCTTTTGACATTGTAAACAATCTCATCAACGGACAAAGAATCAAGATCAACGAAGAAATGAGAGTGTCAGGCACTCCAATGAAACTAAAAAAATATGTCGTTGCTAACAAGAGTAATTTGAGTGAAGCAACAAATGCGATTTGCGAGAAATACAAAGTATATTCAATGATTTTCTAATAATGAGAAATGGAGGAAGGGTTTATGATAAAAACATTGGCATTGGCTAATGGTAATTATGTAAGTATGGCCATCGCTGAAGTTATCTCCGTTCCTTATTTTGAGTTATATGCAAAAGACTTAGATCGAGCAAATTACATGAATCAAGTTTTATTTACACAGTTAATTCAGTCTTTGCATAGAAAAACTGAGGGTGGAAATACTGCTTTCGAATTTTTGTTTCAAAGTGTGGCAGTAGATAACCAAACATACAAAGCACAGGTTAAGATGTATGTCCTCATAAGAAGAATTGGTGACGCCAAAGATGACAACGAAAAGAAAGTGTCAGATTTAATAAACAGCATAAAAAACGATATGGAGGATAAGAACTTCACAGTATCTATTTTTGCTGATGATATAGCTTACAATGACTTTGAAGAATCATTATCAAAATGCGACTATTCAAGGAAGTTGTCTGTATCAAAAAATGAAAAAGCTATGGCAAACGCTTTGTCTGCCAACGGTCTGACATATTACAATGAGGTTATTGAGCCTTCGGAAAATATTAATCCATCCACATTGATCAATGCACTTTCTCAATATCCCGACAGCGTTGTTTCATTGCAAATCCTTCCAACAAAATACACTTTGAATGAATTGCAGTTAGTAGAGCAAATACACAATTTTTATGAGCATTATGTAAGCGAGATAAGATTCCGTCAAGGCATCCATGTAGATGTTAACACTCAAATGGTGGCTGATGCTTATAATTATTATTCTCAGTCTTCCAACGAACAATTATTTCTTTACAGTTTTGTTGTATATTCCGGATATAGCAGTGCAATCGATCTATCAAATAAGCTGATGGACTCTCTTGAAGCAGAGGGAAAAGCAACCGGTAGTTCATTATGCGTTGTTGATTTTTCTGATTTTAATGTTGTTCCTTATCAAAATCTATTTGCGAATCCTTGGTTATTAAGTGATGTTTTAATTTATAAAGCAAGAGAGAAGAACTTTTGGCAAAGCAAAAATGCACCAACGGTTTTGCAACGCTTCAAGCATTTGATGACAACGAGAGAGATTCGCGGACTATTTAAGTTTCCAATTGATGATAAACGTGTTATTGGATTAGAAAGCAATAAAATTCTTTCTAACAGAGAAAAACTACACAAAAGCATTATCTCTGATGGAAACTTCAAAGTGGGTATCATCCAAAATGCCAGCAAGAATTCAAGAGATGCAGATGCACATGCCGGTATACCGCTTAATGATTTTACGAAACACGGTCTTATTGTTGGTATGCCCGGTTCAGGTAAAACGAATTTTTCATTAGGGCTACTTTTGCAATTCTGGAACGAATTCAATATACCTTTTCTTGCAATTGAGCCTACTAAAAGCGAGTATCGTTCATTGATAGACGGTATTCCCGATTTACAAGTATTTACTCCAGGAAAAAACACAGTATCTCCTTACATAATAAATCCATTCCTCCCCCCCACCGGAGTTACTGTTGAAAGTTATGTGCCAAGTTTGATGTCGGCATTTCGGGCAGCCTTCTCTATGCCGGATCCGTTGCCGGATATCTTTTTGGCTGCAATTAATGATTGTTATAACGAATATGGTTGGAAAAACGATAGTACTTCTGACGATCCTGCAGTACAGCGTTTCGGCCTGTATGAGTTTATTAAGGTTTTCAAAAAGAAAATTCAGCACATGGATTATAAAGGCGATGTAAAATCCAATATGGAAAGCGCCGGTGTTGTCCGCTTAGTTAGTCTTATTGAGCAGAACAGCAACATATACGATACGATTAACACGATTCCACTTGAAGATTTACTGAAAAAGCCAACTGTTATTGAGCTGAATGCGATCAACAACAAAGAGCAAAAATCTCTGATAATGGCACTGTTGTTGATTATGATTTGTGTTTATACAAAGAACAATGTTTCAGGGGATGGACAATTAAAGAATGTCCTGCTCATAGACGAAGCACATGTTCTTCTTGCCGGTGGCGGTGCCAAGGCGGATGGTAGTGCGGATTCTCAAGGTTCAACCGTAGAAGCCCTTGAAGATATGATCGCAGAAATTCGTTCATATGGTACAAGTATAATTATCGCTGATCAGTCCCCCACTAAAGTTGGTAGGAGCATTGTTGCAAATACCAATGTTAAAGTGATTTTCAAGCTGGTCGAAAAAGAAAACAAGGATGCAATCAGTACAGCAACAAATATGAATGAGGCTGATTATGAACTTCTTGGCCGCTTAGGCGTTGGAGAAGCTTTGCTCCATTACGGCAGAGTTTATACGCCCCTACATATAAAAACTTATAATGTCCAAGAAAAAGCAACACTTAGACCAGTAATTGAGGATCGTGAAATAGCCTCATTAACAAAGTATTGGGACACTCATCAATCGTTGCTTGTTCCACACATCGAATGTGAGAGCTGTTTTTACTGTCACAATGATTGCGATTTTAAAATTCGTGCAAATGCTGACTTTATTGCAACCAGGTTGATCAATGAATATTTGTATGAATTGCAAGACAAATCTGCCTTTGTGAAATTTCTTGTGCGGATTGATAAACCAATCAATGATATATTGGCAGAGAATAATTCAATTACTTTTAGTAAAAGACTTGCTAATTGCATCAAGATTAAGTTTTTACGCAAGGCAATGCTTGTAAAGAATTATGGGATAACGAAAAATGAGTACAAAACCATTCTTAAACACCCAAATTTCTTGAAGCGCGACTGATTCACCTATCCTTATAAAAAGGAGGTTAATGGCATGGCCGATGAATTTGATACTTCTGTAGACACTTCATCATTTGATGATACAGGTTCAGATGTCTCTGACACAAGTAGCTTTGATACATCAACTGATGTTGGCGAGATAATGAGTGACAACTCATTTGACGTTGCAGACACATTTGCTGAATCTGAATTATCAGATATGGAAACGATTGAAACCACATCTGATATTGGGGACTTAATGGCAGATACAGACGCCGAATATACCGAGTCTCTTGACACAACTGAAATTGAAACAGATATAATTGAAGATGGATCAGACAATATTGAAAATCTTATGGACGATGCACCCAACGATGGATTTTCCGAAGTAAGTGATATTCCAAGTGATATTACATCAGAAACTGAGTTTGCGGCCGAATCAGATATTGTCGACCTTATGGATGAGGCGGCACTTGAAACTGCTGAAGAATCATTAGATATCACAGACGGCGAACCATCTGAATCATTAGATATATCGGAACTAATGGACGAAACTGTTAATGATTCTCCCGATGAAACAATTGAAAATTTAGAAGCTGTTGATACTACAGAAAATATTGCCGATGAAACCATGGATGACATCGAGAGTTTGATGGACAATAACAATTCGGAAGTTTCTGATACACCGGAAGAAACTGAAGAAATTGCGGCAGAAGTAGTTGAGAGTGGAACTGATTTGTCTGATTTGATGAATGAAACAGATGAGCCATCCGAAATGCCCTCCGACATTTCAGTTGAAACTACAGAAGAAGTTTCTGATGCACTTGAAGGAAACGAAGAAATTACGACTGAAGTAACTGAAGATGGAACTGATTTATCTGCTCCAATGAATGAAACAGTTGGGCAACCGGAGCTATCTTCCGACATCCCTGCTGAGCCGTTAGAACAAGTTTCCGAAACAGCGGATATGTCTGAAGGCAACTTTGACGAAACAGTTGAAGATACAACAGATGGAACTATAATTGATGCATCCAATAGTGAAACTGATGTCTCTGCTTATGATAACCTTATGGCTTATATGAATTCACATAACTATGGGCAACAAGACGTTGGCGAATATTCACAGGATCCCGAGTGGCAAGAACTTAACAACGCTTACCGAATTGAACAAGGAATGGAGCCTATAGATTATGGTGGAAATGACTGGACTGACACCCATGTTGAAGATTTCAAAGACGAATTAGTCGCATTGGGTATTCCGGAAGAAAGCGCTGAGCTTGAAGCAATAATCGAAAACGAGCAGCAAGGTATTGATGACATAAAAAAGCCCACGCCAGTAGACGAACCGAACAATGAAGATTTATTGGATGGTGCAGAGGAAATCATTGATGCAGATTCCGCTGATATATCTAATGAAATTGAAGCAATAGCAGAAGCCGAAACTATAGAACCAGTCGAAGATTTGACAGAAACACCGAGAGTCTTCGACGATTTCGAAAACAGCGTGCTTGAAGGCAAACCGGACTTTTATGAAACGGGCTCATTCTATGAGCAAGGAATCAATGAGTATGGTTATCAAGGAACCTGTGGCCCCACGTCGCAAGCTAATGCGCTCAACAAATTATTTGACACCAATGAATTCACGGAAAACAAAGTTCTTAATGTTGCCGTAGATAATAATCTATGTAGCATGGACACATCTCCCGAAAACTGTGGCGGCACAACAACAGAACAGTTCATGGAACTGTACGATAAAATGAACGAGCAACTGGACGGAAAAATCGACACACAACTGTTTGAGTACGATAATGCATTAGATGTTAACGATGTGGCTGATAAACTTGATGAAGGTTGTGTTTTGAATGTTGCTGTAGATGCCAATGCTTTATGGGATCAACCACGTGAATATGTTAACTCTATGGGCATACCGTGTGATGATTTCTATTCAGATCACTGGATTACAGTTACTGGAGTTCAGCGGGATGAACTTGGCAATGTCCAAGGGTTTGACATTATCGATTCCGGAGGTGGAGTTGATTATGTTAGTGCAGACAAATATCACGAAATGTGTTTTGGCACTGATGAACATCGAGTTATAGATCCAACCGCAATTGTGGTATCTAAAAAGGATGTTTCACCGGTTGGAGAAATCCCTACTGCTGAAGGCACAAGTTCTGATATAAACGATTCCACTTCAAACAATAGTGAAAGTGGTTGGTTTCAAAGAATCTTTGGAAGGAGGAACAATTAGCGATGTTAGACATTAAGAGTGTTGTTTCCAATTTAAACAGGAATGCACTTGGTGGTACAAAAATTCCACACGCTGTGTCAAATTCTGTATTAAGACAGGAAAACGAAAAAATCTATATTGCTGCTTTTGTTTACACCTATAATCGTGAAAATTTGCAGAGCAATAAGATGCCTCGTCCCACTCAATGGTTATTGGCAGATATTGAATCCGGAGAAATTATTAAAGAATACGATTGCAGAAGCAAAGATTTTTCAGATGCCGAATTTGATACCCTATATGATTTAAACGATCCTAATGTTAAGCGCCCTTCAAGGGAAGACTTCGTTGAAATCTATACGCTTTTCGATGATATTAGGAATGAAATCACAAAAAATGATTTACAAATGGTCGATAAGTACCACGACTACTTGAATAGGATCCTTGAAATTACACCGAGCAATTATCAAAGATTCTACAAAGATCTCAGTAATCTATAAGAAGGAGGTTTTCTGTTGTGACTGAAGAAGAATATCGTGCGGAACAAGCTGAAGCAGAACGATTAAGAAGACAGATTAATGATGTAATTAATCGAATCAACTACACGAATCAGGAAAACGCAGAACTTGAAGCAGAATTAGAAGTTGCCATTGAAAATGTAGGTATTTTAATTGGTAACTGCGGTCAATTGGATAACGAAGTCTTTGAGGAAATGGGGTGGCTCTCCGGCGTTGTTGGGGAAGCCGATATAAGCACAAAAGAAGTATTTCAGGCACTAAACGAGCTTACTGTGCAATATTTCTCATTCAAAAGTATTTCTACTGCATCCAAAAATGTAACCCAGTACAATGATGAGTATTACACAAAATATTCCTATTACAATGAATTACGGCGAATTTCGTTAGGTTATGTTATTGGTCTTGATTCAAACATTATCAATAACGAAACCATGCGGAAAAAGGTAGAAAAAGCTTATTTGCAGAACACAGAGTATTGGCTTGCATATTGTATTGCCGCTGTAATGTTGTGGGCGAATAAAGAGAAAGAGGCCGCACAACGAGCAATGAGCAAAAGCCTTTCTATTAACTATTTTAATTCTTGTTTATTCTATCTGCTGATCAATTTGAGATTCAATCGAATAGACGCTGCAAAGAAATGGTATGTTAATTACCTTGATAGAGCTGACATGAATAACTTGGGCGAAGAATGGCAGTATCTCCTGCAAGCCTACTTGTTTGGTGCATTTGGTGCGGATGAGGAATTCCAAGAAATTATCGCTAAATGTTTCCAAAGCATGCTTGCACAGGTAGAAGTTACAACTGTTGATTTTGCTAAGAAATTCACGCAAAAGGCTCTTGAATTTGCTGAACTCTATGTTCATAAAACGAATTATGAGTTTACTATTTTGGGACGCACTTGTGATGAATATCCGCAGATGAAAGATTTGTTATCCACTGCGGAGAAGAACATTGAAATTGCAAAGTATTATGATGGGTTGGCCGAAGCCGAAATCACAGAAACTATTGATTTGCCCCAAAGAATCGAAAATGTTCTTTATTCGTTGGTTAATGATTATGATGAAGAAGAACTAAAAGTGGTTCAGAAAATCAAATACAACGAGGCAATTATTAGCGCAAAAGGCGACGTTGCTACTGCCCAAGCAAATTACAATGCAATTTTTGAAGATCGCAATAAAAAGAAAAACCTCGGCGATTTGCTTTTATCATGGGCATTTGCAGATGACACGGCTCAAACAGATGTTTCAGTTAAGAGATTCTCTATTTCCTTTATGAAAGAAGCAATTGCAAAAGGCTTTGAGCAATTCGTTGAAAAATACCGTGCCAGAGAAAAAGAGAAGTATTCTTTCAATATTGATGAATGCATCTTGGAATGCAACGAGAATGATTATTCTGAAGCAGAGAAAACTCTTGATAAGTATTATGATAAAAACAAGCTTAAAGATACTATCAAGGACAAGCAGGTGTTGATTTATTCAGGTTTATGTGGACTTTCGCTACTTCTGCTGTTAATTCTGTTTGCGTACTTCTCACCGGTTATCCTTACCTTTGGAATACTTATAGGTCTTGCTGGCAGTTTTCTTCTTTGGCGCCGAATTGTTGATATGGGTAAAATACTCAAAGAAAAGAAACGCAAAGGCAAGTTGCTTTTGAAACAAGCTCTCGACGAATTGAAACAATGGAGAGTAGCTTACAAAGAAGCAGACGAAAAGCACACTGATATGCTAAAAGCAATTGATAGATTTTAAAAACGGAGGTAGTAAGTTATGTCTAATGCTTCACAAGCAATTAATACTCTTGACCAAACTATTAACTCCTTTAAGTCAAGAGTTGATGTAAAGGTCAATGATGTTAACGCATCGACCGCAAGCATTCAAGCAACCACAAATAAGATTTACGAAAACATTGAAAGATTCAAAACCGATATGCTTCATGGCGAAGAAAAGCAAATCGCTCATGAGAATATTCTGAGAATCGATCAGATCATCAAAGAACAGTTCAGTAATCACATTGCTATCCGGCGTACAGTAATGGGAGTTGTTCGTGATTTTGACATCAATCTTGTTCGCAACAGCACTATTCAAGAATTGTCCGAAGAACTGTGGATTACAAGTTCTCGCTATTGGCTTTCCTACGCATTGATTGCAATTACCGCTTGGGTTAACAACTATCCCGATGTGGCGAAGAATGCGTTGGCCGAAAGCGGAAGAAAAGATGCGATTAAAACAACCCTCTTCTTCTGTTTGATGAACTTAAGATTCGGACGCATGGACGCGGCAAAAAAATGGTTCTACGAGTATTTTAAGACATTAGATCCGACCATGCTCCAACAGGAAACGGCCATTCTGTTACAATCCTTCTTGAATGGAGTTTTTGGAAAAGACAAAGAGTTAGAGCATGAAGTTATCGAGCTTATTGATGAATGGATCACCATCATCAATGACAACGAGGAAATCTCTAACGAATTACTTAACGGTTATGAAACTTACATATCCAATTTAAATGCACCTGTTCAGTTCAGTTATGAATCCATCCTAAAGTATTGCACAAACTCCGGACAATTGGAGAAGACTTACAAGGATGTATCCAAATTCGAAATGCTTTTAGAGTTCGTTAAATCCCTTGATGTAGAAGCAGAACCTCAAGATGATGAGAATTATAAGAGTAGAATAGATGCTATCTTGATCAACCTTATTTCTAATTATGACGCCGAAGAACTTGAACTGAAGAAGCAACAAGAGTATTATCGCTGTATCGTGGAAAACAATGGCGTTGTTGAGCAAGCTGAGGCTCAGTATCAAGCTATGGAAGAATTGCAGAACACCTCTTTTAACATCGGTAAGCAAATGATTAAGTGGGCTATTTATGACGATAGCGATCAGACCGATGTGCAAGTAAGAAAGTTTGGCTTCCAAAACACAAAGTCTTGGTTTAAGAGTGCAGTTAATAATTTTGATGGAAAAGTTCAAGAGGCCTATCCCAATGAATACAACCTGCATATTGATACCTGGGACGGAGTAAGTAACGGAAACGATCAAGCCGAGCAAATCCAAAGTCTAAAGAATCATTTTGACAACAACAAATTTCAGAATATGTTTGTTAACACCCCCAATATTCTTGCAGCAATTCTATTTGTAGTTTCTGCCGGACTTGCTTTTGCAACGTTGTATTCACTAATTGTAACAGCACTGTCTGCTGGTTTCTTAGTATTCAGAGTTTTGCAAGCAATTAAAAAGTATCCTCTCCGCATCAAAGCCGCAACTGATAATTTGAATGCTGTTATGGGTGAAATTGCTGAGTTCAAGCGCTATTACGATGAAAAACGTGCAAAGAAAGATGAACTTCTTAGCACTGTAGAGTTTCTTTAATCAATATTAATACGATAAAAGGAGAATTATCATGAGTAACGAAATCAAAAACCAAAATCAAGATGTCGAATTTGAGCAGATGATGGAACAGCGCATCCGTGAAAACTTTGCAGCTCCTAACAATGGCAGTGTAGAGATTTCCGATGAACGCTTGAAAGAAATGAGCAAAAAACTTCCCGAATGGAGTCTTGAACCTCCATATAGTTTCTTGAAATGAGTATAGTAACAGAACGAACAGAAACAAAAGCTCCAACTACATATCAAGAATGGCTCGACTGTTTCGAAACGATGAAACATAACCCTGTTAGCGGTAATGGAGTCTTTGATGCTGTTGCGTCAGGCTCCTTTACCGGAACAGAGATTACAATTGGTGCGATGCAAAATCAAGTGGTAGAAACGGTTAACGCAATTCTGGACAAGAGTGTAAAGCGGTTTATCAAAGAGCTGAATGAAAGTATCTCTTTTAATGATTTGTCGCAGATTGATGTTTTGTTTCGTCATCTAAAACGAGATATAGAAAAGTCATTGTTTTTTGAAAATCTGTTCTTTCTTCCAAAGACATTCCGAACGGAATTGTCGCAATCAGTTAAAACACAAATGCAAAAGTTTTGGAATGATACTGTGAAGTTTTTATACGAGCAGTCTTTGGAATTTTCCAACTCCGAACTTGAAGATGTGTTGTTTTTGATCAACCGCATTCATCTTTTCAAATCGTAGGTGATACAATGGGCAATTACGTTTCAACAAAAGCTGAAATTAAAAATTACATATGCGCAAGAACACCACTGATTGTGGTTGATTCTTCAGAGCGTGAACGAGTCGAAAGAATGCTGAAGGAAATCTCTAAAGAATTGGATGTCAGCATTAACTATTATACTGATGAAAAGCAGGTATGTTCTTTTAATGGCAACGCAAGACAAGATGTGGACGGCGATCCGTTGCATTATATTGCTACTGCCTTCAAGAAGCACCGCAACTCGACTTTCGCCATAGGAGATATTAAGCGTATAGGTGAGGATAACGTTTTCAGCCGAGAAGTTCTCAATCTTTTGTATTTGGCGAAAGAAACAAATTGCACATTGATACTTATTACCGCAGATAGCATTTGGTCTCGTTTGTCCCAGTTTGGAATGCTGACTACGTTAGAGTATCCCGATATGGATGAACGAATTAGTCAAGTAGAGACCTTCATAGGACAGTTTAACGGAAGATATCCAATCGAGTGGGATCCCCAAGACATACGAATGGCAGCAACACTTTTGAGAGGTTTCTCGGAGATCCAGATCGATAACATCTTGTCCACAACATTGGTAAGCAAACAAAAACTGAGCAAAGAGCATTTATTCGAATTAACCGAACAAAAAAGCAAACTATATTCTGCAGTTCCAAGCATACAAGCTGTTAATGTTAACAGAAACCTGGAAGTATCAGGACTTGATAATTTAAAAGCTTGGCTGAATGAGAAAAAATCTATTTTCTTTGCTTCCGATGATGCGTTGAAAGACCGTGATCTTACAACTCCTAAAGGCATTTTACTTGCCGGCGTTCCAGGTTGTGGTAAATCTTTATCTGCCAAGATGGTAGCAAAAGAATGGGAATTGCCACTATTTAGGTTTGATCTTGGAACCATTTATGACAAGTGGGTCGGCGAGAGTGAAAAGAAGATGAAGGAAGCACTACAGTTTATTGATAATGTTTCTCCATGTGTCGTTTGGGTTGATGAGATTGAAAAAGCGTTATCGGTTTCTGACACAGGTAATGATACAGGAAAACGTGTTCTTGGTCAGTTTTTATTTTGGCTTCAAGAATCTAAGAGTCGTGTGTTCTTAGTGGCTACAGCAAACGACATTTCCTTACTGCCCTATGAGTTGTTTAGAAAAGGAAGGTTCTCAGAAATATTTTTTATTGATTTGCCTAATGCTGCAGAACGCAAAGCAATAATAGAACAGTATTCAAGAAAGGCTCTGCACATTAAGTTTGATGAATCCGAAACATCAGAACTTGTGCAAGCTTCAAAAGGATTCTCGTATTCTGATATCGAGTATGTTATTAAGGATACCGCACAATTGGCATTATTAAACGGACAAACCATAATTAGCAAAGATTTGCTTTTGGAAAAGTTCAAGGAGATCATTCCAATTTCGCAAACTAATCCCGATAAAGTAAAACAAATCAGAAAATGGGGATCTGAAAGAGCTGTAGCAGCATCAAGTAAATCAGGAGGTATCGAAGAATGAGTAATTACGCATTACAGAGCCAACTTAACCAGCTTGAAGCAGAGTTAAGAAGGGCTCAAGAAATAAATCGTCAACTACGCGGTGAATTGACCACTGTTGCAAACGGCGTGAGTCGTGCTCACAAAGATCTTGAAGATTATAATAGTACAATTCGGAATACGTTGGACAATTGCAACGGTGCGATGCATTCATCCCATCAGCGCGTAATTGATGCAATAGAATTGCAAGGCGATATCGAGCGTTTGTATGTCAAATTTAAAAACGTCGAACTTGCTAACAAAAAGATTAGATCTTGCAACAATAAAAAATACTATGATTTTGCTAACTATCGTACAGTGAGAAAAATCGTTCAAGGTATTATGGATAATCTCGACGTACAGATGGTTAGTGATCAAACCATTACAAAATCAGTCGAAGTTCAGCATTTACAAACGCCGGATTATTGGCTGACTTGTGTGCTTATTAGTGTAATGGCATGGAGAAATAATGATAAAGAACTTGCCGATCGCGCGATGGCACGCGCTATCAAGCTCGACAAGAAAAATAGTGCTATTTTTTATATGCTCTTCAATTTAAGAATGGGTAGAGATGGCGCAGCATTAAAATGGTTCTACACATACCAAGAGTGTGAGCTAAAAGGTAGCGATCAACGGACATTCTTGATGTTGTTCTCGCTTGTTAGCAAAACATTGGCAGATAATGTTGACGAGAACACTAAGAATGAGATTTTTGCTTTTATCAAAAAAGTAATTGATATGAATATGGCCGCCTCCGGTTATAGTGAGGAAGACATCGTTGCTCAGATAAGAGCATATTTCAATAGAATGCAACCTTCGGATCAGCTCCAGTATTCGATGTTGCGAAAGTATTGTTCCGAATTTGACCAACTGACCTCTTTAATGATGCAGGCCAAGAACAATATCAACATACTTGAGTTTATTCTAAAAACGGCTAATGTACCTGCAGAGGAAAAGAACTCCTTCCTCAAAAATTACATTGACGAACTGATTGCCACACCGAACCAAGTCGAAAAAGATGTATATGACGAAATCGCATATAACGAGTTAGTTATTAAACTTGAAGGTGAAGTTGAAACCGCAAAAGAACAGTTTGAGACTGCCCAAGCTAAAAAAGCGAATGATCTGAATCTTATTGCAGAGATGATAGATTGGATTTATGAACGAGATGCCCAAGATGTTAACGGTCAGATCAGACTCAGTATGTTTACTCTTACGAAACTGCTCCAGGAAAAAGCCGTAACAGAACATGTAGAGAATTACAGAGCAAGAAGAAAGGCCAATTATCCGATCACAATTGGCGAGTATGGTACAACGGCAAACTTTAAGCGCGAAGATGAGGAATACAAGAAAATCACCGATTACTTTACTGAAAAGAAGAATGTAGCCGTTGCAGCAATCAAAGATTGGCCTGCCTTTATCGGATTTGGTATTGGTGCCGCCGCACTTGTTGGTTGTTTCTTCGCTGGATTCTGGTTATTGGTTTTAACGCTGGGTGGAGTAGGTTATGGCCTTTTCACCTTGCTATCCAACAAAGGTCAGAGAAAGCAACTCGAACAAAAGTGTGCAGAAAGCATTAAATCCACAAGTGATATAATGCAAAAAATGTTTGTTGAATTCAAGCAATATCAGAAAGAATTGGATGAGTATGATTCTTATTATGAAAGAATCTGTGATGAATTAAGTAAAATTTAATTTGTCTAAGAGGGATGCAACTTCCCGTATTCCCCCGCTAACTGATTGTGCTAAATGTTTTGAATATATATCACTTTTGTCAAATGACAAGCATGGCAAAGATCTCCTGTGATTCAAAACATGGGAGGTCTTTGTTCTTTGAATTAAATGGTTTTTAGAAATTAAAATAACACAAAGAGTTTAGAAAAAACATATGTAAAAATGATGTTGAAAACTCTGTCAAAAACGACACCCATTTCAATGCCTAGGAATCCGCATAGATAAAGGCATTTTGCAAGGTCAGAAACTACGAAATACGCCAAAGAGAGTCGCAGTGTGGGCGTATTTCTCCCATTTTCGGTCTGATATAATAGCACATTTTCACGCCCTGGCAGTCATGAGCGGCAGTCAGAAAATTCTTCATTACAATAACGAAAGCCCCGGAGTCTGTTCCGGGTCTTCGCCATGCTATGATGTTGTTATGCGAGAGATTTTAGATACTGCTCGACATTCAAGTATTGAACGCCGTCAGACTCAACTGGTTCGCCGCGATAGATGACATACCGGCCGGTGATCCTGCCAAAGCGATGTTCTGTTTCGGCGCACTTTTCGGCATTGATAAGATGTCTGTACTGATTTGCCACGACTTCTTTGCTGTGCTTGATTTCGTAAATCTCGCAAGTGAGTGTGGCGGGATCGTAAATCACCATATCAAATTCTCCGACTGCGAATTGCAGCTGAAAAACCTGCTTTTTAGGATTGGCAAGTTTGGTTTCCAGCAGGACAATATCTTCCATCATTCTGCCTTTGATCTCGCTTAAAATGCGCTCGAGAATGCGGTTGCGTTGCACAACGGAAAGAGCATTGAATTTTTCATCCAGCAACAGACTACTGACGAGCGCATCTGCCTGAGCATAGCGCAGTCCCGGTTGGCTGATCACCGTAATTTTTTCGTGCGTGTTGACATCTGGTAAGTGAAACAGATCCACTTCCATGATCAAATCAAGCAGGGTCAGATATTCCTTGATTTGATAGGCGTGCGTATCGTCCACTTCAACCGTTTGTTCTTCCTTGTTGAGTATGTCTAGCATGGTTCTGACAAGTTCAGTCACAGTATCCTCATCGATATTTTGCGTAATATCAATAGGCTCACTGCGGTCGTGGAGAAGGTTGCGCGCGGAAATGGCTAAATCATTAGATGCAAATGTTTTTGTGAGAACCTCTTTCGTAAAGCGATGGTTAATATCCTCTACAACACGGTTAATAGCGCTGGTGAGTTCACCTTTTTCGTACAGCTCATATAAATGACGAAAATGACCACCCTCTTGATAATACTTGAGCGAGTGCTGAATGTTTCGGGCAATTGCGCTGTCGATATATTCGCCGGCGCTCTTATTGGTGGCAAAAGAGGATTTCTCGTTATAATTGACGCCGCCCATACTCATCGTACCACCGTACCGAATGTATTCGTCGATACCTTCGATGCCGAGAATGGTTTCAAATTCCCGATAGGGGATAATTGTGGTATGCAGCAGGATACAGCGATCGTAAAGTTGTTCATATTCGGTAAAAATAAAACCGAGCGAGTCTGTACCTGACAGAACGATTTTCATACCGCTGCTGGCATAAATATCAGAAAACAGCGCGGCGCCTTCGATAAAGTCTTCCATAAGGGTGACTTCATCAATAAACACATACTTGTAGCCTTGCTTCTCAAGGTACTTCAAGTCCGCATTAATCTCCGACAGAGTATCTCTGGTTTTGATTTGGATAAACGCCGCCGCATTCAACTGCTCCGGCGTCATATCGAGTATCGCTTGACGGATCAATGTGGTTTTGCCGGTTCGACGCAGGCCATAGAGAATAAATACTTTATCTTGCTGCACGCCGAATACGAAATCGTGTAAAGTGGAATAGCACTCACGGCGTTTATACTTTTTCACAGGAGTTGCCCAGCTTTTCAGCTGAGAACCGATCCGCACATAGGTGGAAAACGGATGCATATCCTTTTCTTTTTTCACGCGTTCCGATGCAGGCACAAGTTTCTTAAGCTTTTTCAGTTCTTCCTCTAATTCTTTTCTTTTTTCAATTTGAGAGCGCAACTCTTCTACGTGATCAAAATCCACATAGGTTTCGGTGCGCTTTTTGTTTTGGGTAATACGATGATAGAAGTACTCTTTCCCTTTTACTTTTTTTGCGGAAACGCTGCCGGGTGGCAACAATGCAATTTCACGCTCCAGTTCATTGATCCGCTCCATTATATCAAATTCAGTCATACGAATACCTCCGCTATTGGTTATACCCAATTATACCCTTATTATTCAAAAATGTCAAGGGTATAACGGGGATAACAGATCGATTTTTAGCGGCAAAAACCATGTTACGTTTAGGGGGTAAAAATACTACCTCAAAAGTAATAGGGTCAAATATTGAGAAAACCCGCATAAATACAGGGATTTTTCAATATTAAAAAACAAATTTTACGCCGGTAGGAGTGATGACGTTGGCGGAATTTCTTGCATTTTGTGTGTGAAAGGAACCTCTCACCCCGCAGTCATGGGCGGCAGACAAACACACTTTTCCGCCAACTCCATCACTTCTTTCTCGGTCTGGAGACAGGGGAAACTGTTATTCCGGCTTTTCAGATATTTATCAAACTGATTTGGTATTTCCACCAACGCTCCAGACCGAGATATACTGAGCATACGCCCAAGATGATTCCCACTTTATATCTGCCCCTTGTTTTCGTCTTGAAAGGTGGAAATAAGATGGCACAAAATTGGCGTAAAATTGGCGAGCCTTTGCCGATGACAAGTGAATGAAAATGTGTTATGATATTAGCGTGGATAAGTGGATCAAAGCGATCCGCTTATTTTTTTATTGTCTTAGAGGATACTCCACAGCCCCATCATTTTAAGGCGATCCGGGCGAGGATATGGGTAGCAAGCGATTAAAAATCTATTTTCAGTCAAGAATAATAAGGAAGAAGCGAGGTGAGAAGATGAAAATCGAAGTAAAAGAACGGCCGATGAAAATGGTGTGTTGCTGGATGAGCGCCGAGGAAGGTCAGGATAAAGAACTGATGGCATCTCTCAGACCTCGGTTCAAAGAATGGAAGTCCAAAAACTATCAGCCGGTGGTTTATATTTCCGGCACAGAGAGCTTAGAGGAAGGCATGTACATGCTGATGAAACGAAATTACGAGGAGCTTGCGAAAAAACAGTTGGCAGAGGAAGCGGTCGCCGGGGGGATACAAACGGAATAATTTGTATCCTACATATTTTGATTTTCATCTTGCTTTCAGTCTGTAGATGTGATACAATGTTGTCATATATTAGAAAAGGAGTATGACGCAATATGGTAGAAACTTTTGATATTGCGGGTTACTGCCGTATCTCGGTCGATGACGAACTGGATCGGGATAACACCTCCATCGAAAACCAAAAGTCTATCATCAAAGAGTATGTCGAGCGTACATTCCCCGGATCGAGACTCACCTTCTATGAGGATCGTGACCGAAGCGGTTATACCTTCGAGCAACGTGAAGGATATCAAAAAATGCGCCCCTATCTTATGGGGCGCAAATACGATATCCTTGTGGTCAAGGATTTCTCACGATTTTCCCGTCGAAACAGCCGCGGACTTGTGGAGCTGGAAGACCTGCGGGACGCCGGTGTGAGGATCATATCCATCGGGGACAGCATCGACTATCCTACTTACGATGATTGGACAGCGATTCAATTCCGCTTTCTTGTCAACGAAATGCCGGTTACCGATGCGTCTAAGAAAGTAAAATCGGTAATCAAGCGACGGCAGGAGGACGGCAAGTGGATCTGCGCCGTTCCCTACGGATATGTGATCACGAATTATAAAACGATGACCTACGAGGTCGAACCAACCGAAGCACTCGTTGTCAAAAAGGTGTTCGAACTGTACAGCGAGGGCTGGGGCTATAAAAAGATTGCGAACTATCTCACCGAGCAGCACTATCCTACGCCGCGGATGAACGAGCGAGCACGAAAGGAAGCAAGGGGCGAGGAATGCAAACTGAAAGCCCGTCCCGAGTGGAGCATTGTAACTGTGCAAGGGATGCTCACCAATGATTTCTATATTGGTACCCTACGCCAGGGAAAGTACACTCGTAAAAAAATCAACGGTGACGATATCAAGAAAGATGAAAGTGAGCATATCGTATTTGAAAACTACCACGAGGCAATCATCGACTATCGCACCTTCGCTACGGTACAGGAGCAACTGAAAAAGCGCACCACCAACCATTACCGAGGCGTGAAAAAATACGATAATGTTTATTCGGGAATTATGGTGTGCGGCGACTGCGGCAGCCCCATGTTCCCTATGAGCCGAAAGGATTTGAAGGACGCCTATCGGTGCGGCGCCTATCACCAAAGGGGACTGAAGGGCTGCACAAGCCACCATATCCGCGTGGATGTTCTTGACAATCTGCTGCGGAACTATCTGATAGAGGTCAGAGAAACTTCATCGGAGATGATCGCCAAGCTGAAAAAATCCATCGAAGGCGAGAATGACGCTGTCAAGAACAATCAGGAAACCATTGATATTCTTGAAAAACAGCTTGAGGACGCGCACGAGGAAAAGAAAATGTACATACGCCAATGTACACGAGAGATCATGCGCCGTCCCGAGCGAGAGGAAACGATTCAGGAAACCTATGACGAGCTGATCGCAGAGTGCGAGGCAAGGATTGACGGTATCAACAATCAGATCCTGCTGACCCACGATAAACGCAACACCATCATCAAGGTGAACCGCATCACAAAGGTCGCACTGGATATATTCGAGGAAATTATCAGCAAATCCGGATTTCAAAAGGGAGATCTTGAACTGATCGTAGAGAAAATATATGTCTACGAAGATCATATCGAAATCAAGCTGAAAGCGGACATCACAAGTATTTTGGAAAGTGGGACAATTCCCGAAACGGAGGAAGCCGCAAATTTTAGTGATGGCATCATAGATAGCTTAAAGACCGTAGTAGTCCAAACGAGCACAAATCGGCTGGACAAGGTCTATGATGTCAGTGTTATCAGTAACGGCGACCCGTTGGAGATTTACACGGCGTCGGACGGAGAGGTTATATTCAAAAAATATTCGCCTATAGGCGAGCTTTCGGAATTTGCAAGTCAATACACCGATGTGCTGTACCGAGCGACAAGCTTACCGGTTATCATAACCGACCGCGATCACGTTATCGCGGTGTCGGGTATGCCGAAAAAGGATGCTATGGACAAACGCATCTCCGCGGCATTGGAGGAACTGATTTCCGAACGCGGTAATTATGTTGCTTCACCTGATGCGAAGGCGTTGTACCCGATGGCGGAAAGCGACCGCGAGGCGGGCATTGCATTCCCCATAATCGGCGGTGGAGACGTATCGGGAGCAGTCGTTCTGATGCTGGGTCAAAGCGGCTCAATGCCCACACAGACGGAGATAAAGCTTGTATCAGTCGCGGCATCATTTTTGGGTAAACAGACCGAAGAATAAAACTAAATTTATCAAAAATTACGGCGGCAGGGAAAATCTTGCCGCCTTTTGCTTTGAAATATTTTTTTAATTTCATATTGACACATCTGTATAAACTGTATATAATCAATATATACAGTTGTTGAAGAGGTGACAGTGTGGATATACTCATAGATAACAAAAGCAGTGCCCCCATATATGATCAGATATATTCGCAAATCAAGAGCCAGATCATAAGCGGGGCTTTAAAAGAGGATGAAATGCTGCCGTCCATTCGGGGACTGGCAAAGGATCTGCGTATAAGCTTTATCACTACCAAACGCGCCTATGACGAGCTTGAAAAAGAGGGCTTTATATATACGATACAGGCAAAGGGCTGTTTTGTCGCGCCGAAAAACACGGAGCTTATCAGAGAAGAAAATCTTAAACGCATCGAAGAGCATATTGAGCAGATAATCAGACTTGCCGAAACGTGTAATTTGAGTAATGAAGATATTATTGATATGGTCAAATTCGGTTTGGAGGTACGGGAATGAACGCACTTGAAATCAAAGGCTTGTCAAAATCCTTTGGCAGCTTTAAGCTTGACAATTTAAATCTTACGCTGCCCAGCGGATGCATTATGGGCTTGATCGGCGAAAACGGAGCGGGAAAAAGCACAACTATCAAGTTGATACTCGATATTCTTCATAAGTACATCGGGACAATTACAATTTTAGGTCGGGATAATCAGGATAATATCAACCTGACAAAAGAAGACGTAGGTGTCGTATTGGACGAGGTGGGCATACCCGACTGCTTGACCGCAAATCAGGTGGGCAAAATTATGCGGTACACATTCAAAAATTGGAATGACGGCGTATATGCAAATCATCTTAAAAAGCTTTCCGTCCCCACTGATAAACCTTTCAAGGATTTTTCACGCGGTATGAAAATGAAGCTGGGTATCGCCATTGCAATGTCTCACGAAAGTAAGCTTCTTTTGCTTGACGAGGCAACAAGCGGACTTGACCCCGTTGTCCGTGACGAGGTGGTCGAAATGTTAAACGATTTTACCCGTGACGAGAACCATTCGGTGCTTATTTCTTCCCATATCGTCAGCGATCTTGAAAAGCTGTGCGACTATATTGCGTTTTTGCACAAAGGGAAGCTGTTGCTGTGCGAAGAAAAAGACCGTCTTTTAGGCGAATACGGAATAATTCACTGCTCCGCAAATCAGCTTTCAATGCTTGACTCGAAAGCGGTTTTGCATAAAAAAGAGTCTGCTTACGGTGCGGAGGCGATCGTATTGCGTAATGCTGTCCCATCAGGTATGAATATCAGTCCAGTGAGCATTGAAGAGCTGTTTATGTTTATGGTTAAGGGGGTAGAATAAGATGAAAGGGCTTATTTTAAAGGATCTTTATATGACGGCGAAATATTGCAAAGCGCATTTGCTTATCATAGCCGCATCAATAGGCATATCACTTTTCGTAAGCAACGTTATCTTTATTTTCTATCCGTGCTTGATGTCGGGTATAGTGCCTATGACTTTGCTTTCATACGACGAGCGGAGCAAGTGGAGCGAATATTGCGGAACTATGCCCATAAGCGCAGCTCAAATCGTATCGACAAAATATATTATAGGGCTTATCTGCTCTTTCTGCGTGCTGATTTTATCGGGTACAGCACAGGAGGTCAAAATGAACCATGACGGAGTATTTCAGCTTGGTGACTGGTTGAATTTATTGGCTATGCTTTTGATTATGTCCTGCGTTGCCGTTGCCGTTACACTTCCGTTTATATTCAGATTCGGCGTAGAAAAGGGGCGGATAGCGTATTATTTGACAATAGCCATTGCCTGCGGAGTCAACTTTGCCGCGTCAGATGTTATAAATTTTAATACTGATGCTCCGGTGTTGCTTAACGTTGTTTATCTGATACTCTGCATTATTGCAGTGGCGATATACGCTCTTTCGTGGTATCTGTCGATAGTGTTTTATAAAAAGCGCTTGATAAAATAACAGAAAAAAGCGCCGTTTAAGGCGCTTTAATTCTATTCTCAAATCTTATGCCGGTATAATAAAACAAGAAAAATATAAGCTAATTGTATTTGTCCCGTCACTCTGTATTGTCCTTTTCTATGAGTTCAACTTTCAAAATCAGATTTTGATAAAAACAGTTCTCATAAGTTATTCTTACATATTGACCTTCCTGTAATGGACTGCCGTCATCCTGACGCCAAAAGTATTCTATGCCGTATGTGGAATAACCGTATACAATAAACTCTGTACCGTCAACAAAAAATCTGTCCGGATAATCTTCCTTCGCCATTGTGCCGACTTCGTAATATTGCTCGTAGTTTTCTATTTCACCCTCTGCTATTTTACAATTTCCTTTTTGAAAATCTGAAAACACTTTTTCAGTTCTAAAAAAGTTTGAAAATTGTGATATTATAACAATAGACATTAAAACAGGAACAAGTATAAGACCTATCTTTACACCGACATTCGATTTTTTCCAAACTTTTATTGCATATACTATAGCTAAAATGAAAACCAAACAGATAATTATAAACGGAAGTGAAAATGGAGTAAAATCATTTGTGGCTTCATAAATTGTTTGTATATTCATCGTGATTTCCTCACAGAGATCTCATTTTATATATTTCCTCGGTGGCGAAGGACAGCTTTGTCACCGAATTTTTTTGCGACGGATAGCAATAAAACGAATCGTTTTTTGTGGAAATATCCACGCAGTCGAGCGGCTCGATATGGCAGTAATCGTATTCAACGTGCAGTCCGTACATGCTTTGCGGCGGTCGGACTACGCGGTATTTTTCGCCGTTATACTCCCCCTCCAAAATGAAGCCGTTTTCGCGGTCGTGAGTGAGCACCGCATCGCCCAGATACTCGTATTTTTTGGTATTCGGCAATGAGTAGACCCTCACGTTATCGCAAAATTTATACGTTCCGTTTTCGAGTTGTTCTCTCACTTGAGAGCGTTCCCACTCGAACCAATCGGGGATATGCGAAAACCGAGTTTCACCGTGGAGCGCCTTTAATTCGCCCAGCTCCGTTAGCTCCCACTCCCTTTTGCAATGCTCGCAGAATAAGCGTGTCCCCTTGGAGTTCATTTCGTATTCAGTGCCGCATTCAGTGCATTGATAAAGCACCTTGTGAAGTCCTTCCGCACGGAATTTTTCGGTGATTTTTATGCTGTTTTCTTTTTGATACTTATACTCGTCGTACTCCATTTCCTTACGGATAAGGTTATTTATCTCGTCGACGGAAAGATTTTCCACGTCCTCGGCGGTAAGTATGGGTTTCATCACCGAGTGCAGAGGTACTTTTCGCCGACGGCGGAAATCCCAAAAGGGAGCTTGCAGATAATTCCCGTGGTGCATAAGCGTTATAACGGGTACGCCGCATTTTTTCACGAGCTTACCCAATGAATCGGGCAAAATTGCCGTAGTGCCGATTGGCGAATATCTTGCCTCGGGATACATACAAAGCACGTCGCCGTATTCGTACAGAACCTTATAACAGGCTCTCACAAGGCTCAAATCGGTGGTAAATTTCCGCTTGCAGATACAGCCCAACCGCTCCATAAGCCTTTCGCGGTGAAAAAAGCCTTCAATGGTGGAAATATTATTGAGCCTGTTGGGATATGAGGCTATGCAATTCATCTGAATATCAAGAAAATGCATATGGTTGCACAGCAGGATATACGGCGGTTTTATGTCCTGCATATTTATTTTTTCGATTTTATAATTTCTCACTTTGGGGGGCATAAACGCCCGTGACAGCAGATAAAGCAGCAGCGTGAACGCAAAGGGCTGTCTGCACGGCATTTTTGATGTGTCGTAATGCTCCACATTATCGGGATATACAACGTAATCCTTGATTTTGTCCATAGCTTTTCTCCGTTTTAAATTATTTTAACAATCCCTGTATATCCTCGGGCAGAGGGGAGTTAAGCGTTATCTCTTCTCCCGTGACAGGGTGGGTAAAGCGGCACATACAGCAGTGCAGGGCTTGACGGGATATTTCATCGGACGGCGTACCGTACATTGTGTCCCCCGTAAGCGGAGTGCCGAGGCTTGCGAAATGCACCCTTATTTGATGGGTTCTACCTGTTTGAAGATGTATCTGCAAAAGGGTCCGTCCGTTGTGGTGGGACAGCGCTTTCCATTCCGTAACGGCACGCTCGCCCCTTTCATCCACGGTACGCAGAGTGATTATGGGGTCGGGACGGTAAATCGGTCGGTCGATAATGCCCTCGCCCTCATAAATTCCCTCGGCGACCGCCATATACTCTTTATAAATCTTGCCCGAAAGCCGTGCGGCGGAGTATTTATTGAGAGCGCATACGACTATTCCCGACGTTCCCCTGTCAAGTCTGCCCACGGCACGGAAAACACTCTTTTTGCCTTTTTGTGAGAGATAATATGACACGGCGTTTGCCAAAGTATCGCCGGGGTGATTGTGGGACGGGTGCAGCGGCAAGCCCTCAGGCTTGTCCACCACAAGCAGATCATCATCCTCATAAAGCACGGTCAAGGGGTATTCCAGCGGTGATGCCGCCTTTTCTTCGCTGTCATCAGGCAGGGAAAGTCGCAAAATGTCGCCCGCGTGCATAATATCTACCGTGCGGATATGCTCACCGTTCAGCGTTATGCCGTTCTCGACCCGTTTAAGCTGACGGATAAGCCGTGCAGATGCTCCCACCTCTCTTTTCAGAAAGGTCAGCACCTTTTGCCCGTCGTATTCCTGTTCAATTTTATACTCAATATTTCTCATAACCGTATCCTTAAAGTTTCTTATTGAATTATAGCATAAAAGGAGTATAATAGAAAGAAGATTTTATGGGTGGTGAATCTATGCAACTTTTAATATTGATTTTACACAACACACGGTATATGGACCGCATCTTGGCAAAAATGCTTGAGGCGGGCATCCGCGGCGGGTCACTTTTAGACTGTGAGGGAGTTTTGCAGGCTATGAGCCACAATTCGGTTGAGCCGCCGCCGATTTTCGGTTCCTTGAGACAGTATCTTAATCCCGAACGGGGTGAGATGAACAAGGTTTTGCTGTCGGCACTGAGCAATGAGCAGGTTGAAACAGTCAGAAAGATCGTAAACGAGGTCACAGGGGGACTTGACAAGGCGAACACGGGTATTTTGATAACCGTTCCCGTGCTGACTGTTGAGGGATTGGCAAAGTAACACACTTTCGGGGTGAAGGATTTGAATACGTTACTATCCCTGTCATTGGGTATGACTCTCGGTCTGCTGATGACAAGAATAATGAAAAAAATAAACCTGCCCAACGTGACAGGCTATCTTATTGCAGGACTTATTGTAGGTCCTTACTGTTTAAAAATATTTACCGCCGAGTCACTTGACTCTATGGCGGTCATCACGAACGCGGCCCTCGGCTTTATCGCATTCTCAATCGGCGGTGAATTCAAGCTATCCTCCCTTAAACAGCTTGGGGCAAAAATATTTGTTATCACCGTTTTTGAGGCGGTAGGTGCAAGTGTGCTCGTCTCGACCGCACTGCTCCTTATGGGCTGCAGTGCACCGTTGGCATTGGTGCTCGGTGCAATAGCCTCTGCCACCGCTCCCGCCGCAACCCTTATGGTCGTGCGGCAATATAAGGCGTCTGGACCCGTTACGTCAACGCTTTTGCCGGTCGTCGCCATTGACGATGCAGTGTGCCTTATGCTGTTTTCGGTTTTATCGTCAGTTGCAAAATCCATTGAAGCAGGCGGCGGCTTTAATTTTGTACAGACAGTTCTTATGCCCATTTTGGAGATCGTCGGTTCTCTTGTGATCGGCTTCGCTGTCGGCTCTGTTTTGTCTTTAGCCACAAAATTCTTCAAATCCCGTGCAAACAGAGTATCCCTCGTTGTCACAGCCGTGTTTTTGGGCGTGGGTATTTCCGAACTTTTGGGACTTTCGTCACTTCTGTTATGTATGTCAATCGGCGCGGCGTTGGCGAACCTCAGCAGAGTGTCTTATGAAGTAATGGACGGTACAGACCGTTGGACCCCGCCTGTATTTATGCTGTTTTTCGTAATATCAGGCGCACAGTTCAACTTTTCCATTCTACCGAAGGTGGGTCTTATCGGAATTGCGTACATACTGCTCCGATCATTCGGTAAATATTTCGGCGCAGTAATTGGCTGTTCAATAGTAAAATCCGAAAAAACCGTAAGAAAGTACTTAGGTATAACTCTTCTTCCGCAGGCGGGCGTGGCTATCGGTATGGCTCAGCTCTCGCTGACTGTCGTACCCGAATACGGAGAACAGATAAGGGCGGTCGTGCTCTTCGCAACGCTCATTTATGAGCTCATAGGACCGCTTCTTACAAAGCGTGCCCTCACAAAAGCGGGAGAAATCAGATAATCAGCAGGTGAAAAATATGGGCTTTGTCCCTTTTAATTCAAGAGATCCCTTTTTCAAAGATAAATTCGGCAGTATTGAGGCGGAGGAGCAAGTGCATCTTCGCCTTGTTTTGCCGCGTTCATTTAACTGCAACGGGGCTTTTCTTGTCTTTAACCGCAACGAGAGCGAATACGGCGAAATCTCCATGCATTGGGCGGGAATGTGCGGCGACGACTGCGAAATATGGGATATTCACACGTCTTTCAGGCGCGAGGGACTTTACAGATACCATTTTGACTACCTGTCCCCCTACGGCAGAAGCTCAGTTTATGAGGTTTCTGACGGAGTGGGCGCTTTTTCGGGCGGAATGAGCTCAAAAAAAGAGTGGCAGTTGACTGTCACGGAAAAGGATTTTAAAACGCCTGACTGGATAAAGGGCGGAATAATTTATCAGATTTTCCCTGACCGCTTTTATTTTTCGGGTGAAGAAAAGGAAAATATCCCCGCTGACCGCGTAATGCGTGACGATTGGGGCGGCGAGCCCGAATGGCGACCAAATGCGCAGGGAAAGGTGCTCAACAATGACTTTTTCGGCGGAGATTTAAGGGGCATCGGCGAAAAACTGACTTATTTAAAAAGTTTAGGCGTTTCCTGCATATATCTCAATCCGATTTTTGAGGCTCATTCAAATCACCGCTACGACACAGCTGATTACGGTAAAATCGACCCCGTTCTCGGCACACAGAAGGATTTTGAAAAGCTTTGCCGTGACGCCGAAAAACAGGGCATTAAGATAATTCTTGACGGAGTTTTTTCCCACACGGGAGCCGACAGCGTATATTTTAACAAAAATAACAGATATTCCACTCTCGGAGCGTACAATTCCCCGGTCAGTCCATATTACAACTGGTATAAATTTGTGTCTTATCCCGACAAATACCAAAGCTGGTGGGGCTTTGAAACACTGCCCGAGGTCATTGAAGAGGGCGAAGATTACCGAAAATTCATAAACGGCGAAGGCGGTATAATCGAAAAATGGCTGAATTTAGGGGCAAGCGGCTTTCGCCTTGACGTGGCAGACGAGCTGCCCGATGTTTTCATTGATGAGCTTCGTGACAGACTTAAACGCACAAAGCCCGATGCACTTCTTATGGGTGAGGTGTGGGAGGATGCCACCACAAAGCACAGCTACGGATCACTTAGGCGATATCTTTTGGGCAGTCAGTTTGACTCGGTGATGAATTACCCCTTTGCCAACGCCGTTATCGGCTTTTGCCGCAACGGTACGGCCGAGTTCTTTATGGCGTCGGTTATGTCTATAGTCGAAAATTATCCGAAGCAGTGTCTTGACGTGATGATGAATCATATCGGCACTCATGACACAGAACGTGCCATAACGAGAATTGTGGGCGAAAGCTGTGAGTACCGTGACAGAACGTGGCAGGCAGGTCGTGTTCTTACAGATGAGCAATATGAGCGCGGCATACAGCTTTTAAAATGTGCGGCGGCGTTGCAATATACCCTGCCCGGCGTGCCGTCCGTTTATTACGGCGACGAGGCGGGAATGCAGGGCTACAAAGATCCGTTCAACCGCGGCTGTTACCCTTGGAGCAATGAAAACCGAGAGCTTGTTGATTTCTATAAACAGCTGGGCAAGGTTCGACGTGAAAATCCCGTTTTTAAAGAGGGACGTTTTATCCCCGTTTCTGCAATGCTCGGGTGCGTTGCGTACCGCCGATTTGATGAGCACGGCGACATAATGGTGATAGTCAACCGCAATGAACACCCCATATCCTACCGTCTGCCCGAATATTTTGAAAACCCCCGTGCACTTATGGGGTCTAACCCTCAAAACGGAGAGGTGTATATTGAGGCGTGCTCCTTCGTAATATTGACTAAAAACGGTAAAATGTGATATAGTTAATTGAGTCCGTCACCCACCCTCCCTCTCCGAGTAAGGTGGCAAAGCCGTTAGGATTTGACGGAGCGAGTAAAAAATATGGGAAAACTCCCTCAGTCGGCTACGCCGACAGCTCCCTCAAAGAGGGAGCGAAAGATTTCCCGATATTTAATGTATATATAAAGATAGGAAAGTTTAAATGATAAAAGCTTACGGACACTTGCCGAAATCGCAAAAAATACTGTGGATAATACTGCGCGTGATCATTATTTGCTGGGGAGTTTACGGACTTTTCCACGGCTCGGTGGTGGAATTTTTAGAAGCCATCTTTGCGGTCATATTTACGCATTTGTGGGATTTCTTTCAAATCTTCGGCAAAAAATCCTTTATAATTGAGGTCCCTGTCTCCGCACAGACGGTGCTCAACATATTCATTTTTATTGCCGTGGTGATAGGCTCGACCCTCAATAACCGCACGGCGTTTCACGATTTCGACATCGTTACCCACTGTATGGCGGGATTTATCTCGGCGTGGTTCGGTTACGATTTTGCTAATATCGTCTACCGCAAGCGCGGCGATTTAGGCCCTGCTATGTCATCTCTTTTCTCTCTGACCTTTGCGCTGGCGCTCTCCGTAGGCTGGGAGATATACGAGTTCTCAATGGACAGGATATACGGTCTGTCCCTGCAAAACTCCGCACCGAACACGGAAGCGGGACTTATCGACACTATGGTGGATTTCATAATGTGTGCCATCGGCTCGGTGGTCGGTATGCTCTTGATTGCGTTTATCCGCAACGGCATTATCGGTAAGCACAAAAAAGAAGTCAAAGCAGGGCGCCGCCTTGAGAATGAAAAACGGCTTTTAAAGGACAGGCTTTACCAAGAGTATATGGAAAAACAGGAGAGCGAGGCTGAGGACAAATGAAAAAATCGGCTGTGCTGATGCTTTCGGCAATTATCTTTGCTCTAATTTTTTCCTCTTGCTCCGCGACCTCAAAGGTAAAGGTCAACGGCAGTAAAATCGATAACGAAGTTTACGCGTATTTTGAAAGCGCCCACGATGGGTCGCTTGACGGCGACGAGCTTGAAAGCGCGGTAAAATTTGATATTACGCGGTACGTTACCGTGAATTCCGAGTTTGCCAATCGCTCGCTGACACTCTCAGTACCGCAAAAAGCGGAGCTTTCCGAGACCGTCAACGATTTGTGGCACCTTTACGGGTCGTATTATGAGGACAAAGGCATTTCCAAGCAGACTGTATATAAAATTGAGCAGTCAAAGCAGTATGAAAAATCCCTTCTTGCCGATTATTACGGCGAAAGCGGTGTTTCCCCCGTAGGCGAAGACGAAATCAAGGCTTTTTTCAGCGAAAATTATGCGGCGATACGCTTTGTAACAGGCTATCTTTTCAATATCGACGACAACGGAACGGCTGTAGATATGACCGACGAACAGCGGTTGAACACTATCGAAGCCTTTAATTCGGTGGCATCAATGGTGAATAATGAAACGAAAATTGAGGAGGCTGTGGGCTCTCTCGGCAGCAACGTTGAGGTACACGACAGCATAATAAACGCCTTCACTGACGGCTCTTTCCCCACGGGATTCTTTGAGCAGGTTCAAAAAATTGATACCGGTAAAGCCTCGGCGGTCGTTCTCGGCAATTACGTTTTTCTTGTCCTGCGCGAGGATGTTTTCAGTGAGACCTACGGATATTATTCCACCTACCGCGGCGAATGCCTTGAGCGTATGAAAGGTAAGGAATTCAGCGCAATCGTTGACGAATGGGCAAAGAATTATATCGCGGAATAAATCTAAAAATCAAAACATACAGCAAAAAACTCTGCAAGAATTTTGCAGAGTTTTTTAATTTATTAGGTTGATTTTTTTTATCCGTTTTCAAGCTGTTTTTGGGACTGCATTTTGAGATACGCATTGATAAAACCGTCCAAGTCGCCGTCCATTACCGCGTTGATATTGCCGTTTTCAAAGGACGTTCTGTGGTCCTTTGCCAGCGTGTACGGCATAAACACGTATGAGCGTATTTGACTGCCCCAGGCGATCTCTTTTTGGTCGCCCTTTATATCCTCGATTTTTTCAAGATGCTCGCGCTCTTTAATTTCTACAAGCTTTGATTTAAGCATTGTCATTGCCACCTCACGGTTTTGGTGCTGACTGCGCTCAACCTGACAGGACACCACAATGCCCGTGGGCTTGTGGGTAAGTCTTACGGCGGAGGAGGTCTTGTTGACCTTTTGTCCGCCTGCACCGCTGGCACGGTAAACCGCCATTTCGATATCGTCGGGATTTATTTCAACGTTTGTATCCTCGTCGATTTCGGGCATTACCTCAAGGGATGCAAAGGACGTGTGACGTCTGCCCGAGGCATCAAAGGGGGAAATGCGCACAAGACGGTGTATGCCTGCCTCACTTTTCATAAATCCGTAGGCGTTTTCGCCCTCTATAAGAATACTTGCGGATTTGAGTCCCGCCTCGTCACCGTCAAGGTAATCAAGTGTCGAGACCTTGTAGCCGTGGCGCTCACCCCAGCGGTTATACATTCTGAAAAGCATCTGCGCCCAATCCTGCGCCTCTGTTCCGCCCGCACCCGCATGAAACGTGAGAATGGCGTTTTTGGAGTCATATTCACCCGTGAGAAGCGTTGCAAGGGTCTGTGCATCAAGATTTTTCTCAAAATCCGTTACGCTCGCCGTACATTCGTCCAAAAGGCTTTCGTCGCCCTCTTCGTCGGCAAGCTCAATCATAACTAAAGCATCGTCAAAGTCGGATTTTAACTTTTCGTAGGATGCTACCTTATTTTTAAGGGCAGCAGTGCGCTGAAGCACCTTTTGCGAAGCGGAAATATCATCCCAAAAGCCGTCCTGCGCCGCCTGTTCCTCTAAAACGGCTATTTCCGATTTCATTTTTTCAAGACCAAGCGCCTCGGCAAGGTTTTTAAGCTCGCCTTCATGGGCGGAAAGTCTTAATCTGAGTTCTTCGTATTGAAGCATGGTAATTCATTCGGTACAGTGTTTTTCCGTACCGTTCCTTTCATATTATTTAGTATGTGATTATATTCAAATTTTATCAGTCACTTGTCCACGCAAAAATGCATAGAATGTAACAAGATAACCGCTGTGGTCGGCGCGAGGTAAGTCCGTGGTAAGCGGTGATTAAATTGGCAAGAGTGATTTGCGAAAGATTTTTGTCGTAAAAAGGCGTAAAATCGCAGGAATACTTTGTGTATTACAAGATTTTGCAACGCATTTACGGCGGAAAAGATTTGCAAAGCACCGCAAACACATTTAATCGGCGTTTACCCACTAAGACTTTTTAAAACAGCCCGCGCCAAGGCGGATTGATATACACAGATTTTTCGGCTCCCTTATCAGGGAAGTGACTGAGAGGTAGTTGTAGGGGGCGATGCCCTCATCCTCCCGCAACACGATTAAATTTTATCAGCAACTCACGGGCGGGTGTGGGCACCCGCCCCTACTATGTCTGCTGTAGCTACGTTTCAGTTGTGTTTTCTGTGGAGTTGCTCTCGTCAGCCGTTGCGGTTTTGCTTGTGCTTTCTTCAGTCTGTTCTTCCGTCTGTGTTTCGGACGGTTCAGCCTCGGTTTCAGGGGGCAACGTGGATCCTACCGTTGCGGTTTCGGGAGCGGTAGTCGCTTGAATGGCGGAAATATACTGATTTCCGTCCTTTTCACGCAGTGTCACCTTTATATATTTATCGGGGACAGGCTCTTTCATCTGCCCGTCGTCACCCTGCTCCCAGCCCTCGCCTGCAAGACAGGCAACGGTGAGAACAATTGTATCGGAGGTTTCCGTTTTGTCGACAACTTTAGGGGTGTAAATGGGTATAATTCCCGTAAGCGGTATGTTATACACCCCTGCATCTTCGTCGTATGTGAATTCGTATCCGTATCCCTCAACCGTGGCGTGAACGGGAGTGATTTCAGTTCCGAATAGCTTTTTAAACTGTTCCTCCACGTCCTCGGCGGGCACGACTAGTCCGTTCTCGCCGCTCTCATAGCGGTCGGGGGTGATGTCGCTGTTTCTAAGCAGCGACCAAATGGAAATATCCAAAAGCTCACTCATTTGGGCCTTTGTTATATCGTCAAAATTATCGGGGTCAATAAGCACTACAGGAGTGAGTAGCGTGTTATATTCATCATAATTTTTGCTTTTTTCCACAGCCGCACCGATACCCTTTGCCGCCGAGACGACTATGGTGACAAGACCCACCGCCGCCAGCAAGGCTATTATCATACCTATCGGGAATGCCGCCTTATGACTGCCTTTATGCTTTTTTCCTGCCATTGCTCACACCTGCCTTAGTATTATCTTGTTTGACCGTTACCGTAAATTTTATATTTAAATGAGGTTAACTGCGGAAGTCCCAAAGGTCCTCTCGCGTGCAGCTTTTGTGTTGAAATACCTATTTCAGCGCCGAATCCGAATTCCCCGCCGTCAGTAAAGCGTGTACTTGCGTTATGATAAACGGCTGAAGAATCCACACGGTTTAAAAATTCCTCGGCATTTTGTGTATTTTCCGTTACTATCGTTTCGGAATGACCCGTTGAGTACTTTCTTATATGCTCAACAGCCTCACTGAGTGAGGAAACCACCTTGACCGACATTTTATAATCGAGATATTCCCTTGCCCAGTCGTCCCCGTCAGCAGGTTCAATATCAGGGCAGATAGCTCTTGATGCCTCGTCACCGTAAAGGACCACATTTTTCTCGTCAAGGCGTGCTTTTATGGCTATGAGCGCCAGCTCCGCAATGTCTTTATGCAAAAGCAGGCTTTCCGCCGCGTTGCAAACGGATATCCGCTGAGTTTTGGCGTTGAATACTATATCCGCCGCCATATCAATATCCGCATCGCTGTCAACGTAAATATGGCAGTTGCCGGCTCCCGTCTCGATAACGGGAACGGTGGAATTTTCAACAACTGCGTTAATAAGTGATGCACTGCCTCGAGGAATGAGCACATCAACATACTCGTTAAGCCGCATAAGCGCCGCTGAGCTTTCTCGCGACGTATCACGCACAAGCTCAACGATATCGGGATCAAAGCCTGTTGATTTTACGGCATCACGCATACAGTCGGTTATGGCACAATTGGAGCAAAACGCCTCTTTGCCGCCACGAAGAATAACCGCACTACCTGCCTTAATTGCAAGAGCAGCCGCATCGCTTGTCACGTTGGGTCGTGCCTCATAAATAATGCCTATTACACCTAACGGCACAGTCACACGCTGAATTTTAAGTCCGTTGGGGCGCTCTGTCTCCCACAGAATTTTACCTACGGGATCGGGGAGCAAAATAATCTCCTCAATCCCCTTTGCCATATCCTCTATGCGGGTAGGTGTCAGCATTAAGCGGTCGATAAGGGACCCCGCCATACCGTTTTTTCTGCCGTTTTCAATATCTTTTGCGTTGGCATCAAGGATTTTTTCGCTGTTATCCCTCAGCGCTTGCGCCATAGCCTTTAGAATGTCATTTTTATTTTCAGTCGGTGCCACGGCAAGCTCTGCCGCCGCACGTTTTGCATTTTTCCCCAATTGAGTAAGCATTTTCTACTCCTATTTTATTTATGCTTTGAAAAATGTACCTATTTGCTTGCCGTCGAGAGCTTTGTATATGTCCGTCGGGTCCTCGCCGTTCATAACAATGGTATCTATTCCCGCTTCCATAGCGATTTTCGCCGCGTGCAGCTTCGTTACCATTCCGCCTGTGCCAAAGCTTGAACCGTTTCCGCCGGCAAGCTTCATCAGCTTGTCGTCGATTTTTGTAACAAGATGAATGAGCTTTGCATCCTCATCCTCACGGGGGTTGCCGTCGAAAAGTCCGTCGGTATCCGTAAGTATTATGAGCGCATCGGCGTTAATTAATTTTGCAACTATGGCAGAAAGCGAATCATTATCGCCGTAAACTATCTCGTCAACGGCAACGCTGTCATTCTCATTTATTATGGGTATAGCACCGAAATCGAACAGCCTGTTAAAGGTGTTTATTAAGTTTTCTCGGCGCTCATCATTTTCCACGTCGCTTTTCGTGATAAGAAGCTGTCCCACCGTGTGACCGTACTCGCCGAAGAGCTTGTCATACATAAACATAAGCTCACATTGACCTATAGTTGCCGCCGCCTGCCTGCCGGGAGTGTCGGCGGGCTTTGCGGAAAGTCCTAATTTTCCTGCTCCCACGCCGATTGCTCCGCTGGTTACGAGAGCTACCTCCACACCCGAATTTGCTATATCAGAAAGCACGCTTACCAGCTTGTGCATTCTTCTTATATTTGTTTTTCCCGTATTATACGTCAGTGTGGACGTGCCCACCTTGACCACGATACGTTTAACGTCCTTTAAAACAGCCATACCGTATACTATTCCCCGATAAGCGTATCGAGGTTTTTCTCCATAAGATCAAAGAATTTTTCCACAATCGCCTTATCCTCGTCATTGCCACGCACGCACATTGAAAGGGTGAGAACATTCCTAAACGAGGTCGCCGAGAGCAGTACATATGGCTTGTATTTGACGGCGCCTGACATAAAGCCGTCCGTAGGCTCATTGCCGCAGAGAGAGAGCTTATCCGCCTCTAAAATTCCGATATTGCTCATAGCGATAAGGGGATTTGAGTATCCTATTTTTATTATCTCTTCCGATGCAGTATGGGGCAAAATCGTGTATCCCAGCTTTAAAAGGGGCAGACCGTACAGTCCCATAAACTTGTCGTGCTTAAACTTATTTGCACTGCGTGAAGCATATTTCAGCGTTTCAAAAATATCTCTGCCGCGCTCGGGAACGGAGCACTGCATCCACGCAGTGTGATTGGTGATTCCCTTATCGTCCACGTCCTTCATATGACGGCGAAGGTCGATAGCGCAGGATATGGAAACACTCTCTGAATTATCAAAGCCTGCCAGCTCGTAAAGGCTGTAAAAATATGCCGTAACAAGCATATCGTTGACCGTAGCGGATAGCTTTTTGCCTGCCGCACGGATTTTTGCGAAACGCTCGGCATCTATTTTTCTTCTTGCGATAAAGGATTTATCCCTTATATTATCGGGGGTCAAGGGGAAAGCGTGGTCGTCCTTGGCGTTTATGTTCTTATAAAGATTTCTCGCCATTCGCGTTTCGGTCTGTGAAAAGCCCGAGTATACCTCTTCATATGAGCGTGAGCCTGTTCTCAGGTCAATGGGGCTTATCTTCTTCTCCACATAATCACTGTAATTTTTGCAAAGTGCTTTTATGAAATATTTAAGGTCGCCGCCGTCCATACACATATGATTTTCCACTATGCAGAGCACTGATTTGCCCTCATAATAGAATACGGCAACTTTCATTTGAATATCACTTTCAGGCGGGATATACTGGGTTAAAAATACATCTATAGCCGCGTCAACGTCCTCGGGGTACGCCACCGTCAGAACATCGTCAATGCTGTATGGCTTTACCTCCCAGTGAGTGCTGACGTGATTGTCAACAAAGCTTGCGTGTAAAACGGGTGCTTTTTCAAAAAAACAGATAAGCACGGTTTTGAGTGCCTCAATGTCTATTTCATAATCATACCGCAGCTCAACGTGCACCATACGGTCGTTAAAGTCGCGGAAAAGATAATGCATTTTATCCCAAAGCTCAGCGGTCAATTTTCGTTCCATACATCCTCGACCTCCTGCCTGTAAATATATTTTGAGTTGTTAAGAATCGTTGCTATCATTACTATTAAATCAACCGGTATGCCCATAACAACTATCAGCCAGCCGGGGCTCCACGGTACTATGTAATATGCGCCGAGAACGACATACAACAGTGCCGCTATCACGGGAATATATATAAAATAGTTTATTACCGCCAGCTTTTGATGCGTAAAATGCGCAAGAATTGCATCTATTACGAGCATAAGTATAACTCCCATCGGGAATACAGCCCACGGATTGGGAATGTCGGTCGCCGCAACGCAGAATAAAAATGCAAACGCTGTAAAGAGCATTACGCAGAAAGCCGTCAGTATTCTTGCAACAGGGTGAAACAGCTTTCGCATTTTGAAAAGTCTTCTGATTCCGAAATGAGTAAAATAGATAACAGCCGCAAAAACTCCGCCGACAGGCATAAGCCACGTTACGTCCCATCGGTTGGTCGCAAAGCTTACCATAAAAAATGCCACTAACAAAGTGACTGCAAGCGCCGAAGAACAAATTACAATGAGCTTACGTTTTAATTTGGCACGGCGTTTACGCTTTTCCTTTAGCGCATAAGCATTATAGTCACCGCGGATATCGGGATATTCGTCCTTAATAAGGTCGCAGAGAACCTGCTCGTCCCTAAGACCGCTGTGAGTTATCTCATTTGCCCGTTCGGTCATTTTTTCGAGCAAATCCCTTTTAAATCTATAAAGAACCGCTCCATCCGAAATTCCGACACAGGATTCTTCAATATAATCTATAAAATCCTTCATAGACAGTCCTCCACGATGGCATATTAGATGTTAGATGTTGTACAGCAACTAATTGTACAACAATAACTTAAGTGATGAACCAACCCCCACTTCCTCTTTGAGGGAGGAAATTTAGTTTCATCACCGATTTTAGTTATTGCTGCGGTATTCCGCCGCCCAAAGCGGACATAAGTCCGCCCTTTTTCTTTTTGGGTTTATATTTGGGCGGATTTTCAAGCTGTTTTCTCGCTTTTTTTCCTGCACCCGTCGCCAAAAACGCGTTGACGGCTTCAACGGTATCGTAAAAATCGTCGTCTTCTATCTCATCACGGCATTTTGCCAAAAGCTCTTTGTCGTTATTCAGCTCGCCGAGTATAGTGACGGCGATAAGGTCCTGTGTATCCGACGAACCGTTCTCATAAATCTCGCTCAAAATTTTAAAGAGCTTTTTCATTTGCTGTTTATCGCTTCCGCGGATGGTTCCCATTATATATTTGTTACCGTAATTTACGAAGAAATCCTCGCCCAAAAATTCACCGTACTGCTCAAAATTCCATCTGTACGGCTCTTTGAGCTGAGGGTAAAGCCCTGTCAAACGGTTTGCAAGGGTGTTGGCATCATAGGACATACCGCCTCTGACTGCCGATTTTGATATAGGAGTGGGAGCTTTTTTGGAGCTCTGGCGTGCTTTTTTGCCGTAAGAGGTATTAACGGTGTCGTTTATCTCGTTGCAGAGTGACTTTATGTCACGCTCCTCAAAGGTTTCCAAATCAAGCAAATTTGATTCAGTCTTTTTATAGTCACCGTCGTCAATCTTTTCCGTAATATCAAGCAAATTGTCGTGACTTACAAGGCGGACGGTGATATCGTCCTTTGTAAATTCTATATATTCGCCGTCATCATCGGCAAAAACGGGAACAGCTCCCTTTTCTATATCTTCGGGAATACTCACCGCAAAGCCCTGAGCCTCAAAGCTGTCGGAACAGCCTTTTAAAATTTGTGCAAGTGCCTCTTTTCTTTCAAGCATAGTCATACCTCGCCAATTTTAGTAAGCGATAATTAAATTGGCAAGAGTGATTTGCGAGAGAGTTTTCGGCGGAAAAAGGCGAAAAACCGAAAAAACACTTTGTGTATTTCAAGATTTTACAACACATTTACGGCGAAAAAAATCCGCAAAGCACCGCAGTCACATTTAATCAGCGATTACTTATATTTTTACTTATATAGTGTATCACACTTATCCGCATTTGTCATTAAATTTTTTAAACATTTATAATTGATATGTTTGCTCACTTATGGTAAAATGTGTATATTGTTGTTTGTTTTTTGATAGAATTATATTAACGTATCAAAAAAGTTGAAATAAAACGATAAGATACAAAAGTACCCGCTCCCTCTTTGAGGGAGCTGTCGCGAAGCGACTGAGGGAGTTTTATTTTTTTACTCCCTCCGTCAAAACCTACGGTTTTGCCACCTCCCTCGGAGAGGGAGGGAAATCTGTGCAATCTGTCACTTACTTCTAACCTTTTCGGCAGACCGAGGATCATATATAACTAATAATCACACTTTTTTTGGGGGGTAAGATTATGAAAAACGCTCTCATTGTTTTCGGAGGGGTATCCTCCGAGCACGATATTTCGTTGCTTTCAGCATCGTCGGTCATACGGAATATACCAAAAGATAAATACAACCCTGTTCTGTTAGGAATTACAAAAGACGGTGCTATGTATCTTTACGAGGGTGACCCGGAATGCCTTCCAAACGATGAATGGCTTAAAAATGAAGCGCTTCTCAAAAAAGCCGTCATATCCACCGACCGCCGCGATAAGGGTATCCTCGTGTTTAACGGTGACGGATATGAGCTTATAAAAATCCACGTGTGCTTCCCTGTTCTGCACGGCAAAAACGGTGAGGACGGCACGGTTCAGGGACTTCTTACAGTGGCAGGAATCCCCTTTGTGGGCTGCGGCACAATGGCCTCCGCCGTCTGTATGGATAAGGCGATGACAAACGGCATTTGTGACGTAAACGGTATTCCGCAGGCAAAGTGGAAATACATAACTGCTTATGATTTCGGTCTCCGCGGAAAAGAATTTGCACGTGAGTGTGCGGAGTATTTAGGTCTGCCCGCATTCATAAAGCCTGCCAACGCAGGTTCGTCGGTGGGAGTTCGCAAAGCAAAAACCGAGGATGAGATATATTCCGCTCTTCGCTACGCTTTCACATTTGATGACCGCGTTGTGGTTGAAGAGGGCATTGACGGCATCGAGGTGGAATGTGCAGTTATGGGAAATGACGAGCCCTTTGCCGGTGAGGTGGGCGAAATTGAACCGTGCAATGAATTTTACGATTTTAACGCAAAATATATCGACAATAAAAGCGGTCTGCACATACCCGCAAGGCTTCCGCTGGAAAAGCGTGAGGAAATACGGACTCTCGCAGTAAAGGTATATAAGTCCTGCGGCTGTACGGGTCTTGCACGCGTTGACTTTTTCGTAAGAAAAAGCGACGGAGAGGTTCTTTTAAACGAGCCGAACACGATACCCGGATTTACGTCCATAAGCATGTATCCGATGCTCATGGATAAGGCAGGCATCCCCTACGGCGAGCTTATTGACCGACTTTTCCGATATGCCGAGGAAAGAGGAATAAACTGAAAATAAATGAAAAAGGATGCAATAATCACAATTAAAAATACTCAGACCGTTGACGGCGAGCCTGAGCTGATTCAGATGACTGTGACAGGCTCTGTTGAGCACCGAGACCATGAGAGCGTTATCGAATATATTGAGAATAATGAGGATTTCGGCAATGAAAGGGTGACGGTTACGGTCACGGACGGGCAATGTGTCAGCATCGTCCGCAGGGGCAGCTTCAGCTCGGAAATGACCGTCCAGCAAAACGTCCGCCACCACACTTTTTATCAAACACCCTACGGTGAATTCACCATGGGCATTTACGGCAACAGCGTTAACTGGTTTAAAAACGGCGCAAAATGTGTGCTGAAGCTTGATTACACGCTGGATTTTAATAACGGCTACGTTTCGCAAAACAGTATGAAGATATTTATTGAGGAGAAGTAAAAAGATGTCCAAAATAGTAAAAAATGCAACCGATGAACTCCATACGCTGATTTTAAACGCGCTGGGCAAAGCGGTGTCCGAGGGCGAGCTGCCTTCAGAGCCGATACCTGCTTTCGGAATCGAAGTCCCCGCTGACCGTGCCAACGGCGACTATTCTTCTAACATCGCATTCGTCTGTGCGCGTGTTTTCCGCTGTGCGCCGAAAAAAATCGCCGATTTAGTCGTAAAATATATGGAGCTTGACGGTTCATATTTTTCAAGCTGTACTGCCGCAGGAGCAGGCTTTGTAAACTTTACTCTGTCGGGTCAATTTTATGCCGATGTACTCCTTGATATTAAAAGCTTAGGTGAAAACTACGGCAGAAGTGACTACGGCAAGGGTCAAAAGGTCAACGTGGAATTCGTTTCGGCAAACCCCACTGGACCGATGCACATAGGCAACGCCCGCGGAGGCGCTTTGGGCGACTGCCTCTCGGCAGTAATGGATTTTGCAGGATATGACGTTACCCGTGAGTTTTATATCAATGATGCGGGTAATCAGATAGAAAAATTCGGTATGTCTCTTGATATTCGCTATCAGCAGCTTTATCTCGGTGAAAATGCTCCCGAGCTGCCCGAGGACAGTTATCACGGTGCGGATATCACTGAGCGGGCCAAGGAATTTGCCGCCGTTTACGGCGACAGCTTTATTGATAAAAGCGAATCGGAGCGCCGCAAGGCTCTTGTGGATTTTGCTCTGCCTAAAAATATTGAGGGACTTAGAACGGCGCTGGAGGCGTACCGCATAAATTATGACGTGTGGTTCCACGAAAGCGACCTGCATCACGGTGCAATCAAAGAGGTTACGGATATTTTGACCGTCAATGGATTGACCTATGAAAAGGACGGAGCGCTGTGGTATAAGAATAAAGAGGTGCAGACCGCGAGACTTCTCCGCCAAGGCAAAACGCAGGAGCAAATAGATAAATTAGAGCTTAAAGACGATGTGCTTATCCGCCAAAACGGAAATCCCACATATTTTGCAGCTGATATCGCCTATCATAGGAATAAGTTGCTTACCCGCGGATTCACAAAGGCCATCGACATTTGGGGCGCCGACCACCACGGTCACGTGGCACGTCTTAAAGGTGCTTTGGATGCTATCGGACTGAACGGTGACGACCTTGACATAGTTCTTATGCAATTCGTAAATCTTGTAAAGGACGGCGAGCCTGTAAGGGTGTCAAAGCGCAGCGGCAACGCCATAGCGCTTGTTGATTTGTTGGACGAAGTCCCTGTTGACGCGGCAAGATTTTTCTTTAATCTTCGCGAGCCCGGTTCCACGATCGACTTTGATTTGGGACTTGCCGTCAGCGAAAATTCGCAAAATCCCGTTTACTACTGTCAATATGCCAACGCCCGTATACACAGCATAATCCGCAAGCTTGAGTCCCAGGGCACGGCTCTGCGTGACTGCACAGCAGAGGAGCTTATGCTCTTGACTGCGCCTGAGGAAATCGAGCTTATCCGCCATCTTGCATCGTTCACCGATGAAATAATCAGTGCGGCGAAAAACTATGACCCTGCAAGAATTACAAGATACTGCATAGACCTTGCCACGCTGTTCCACAAATTCTATAACGCCTGCCGTGTAGCGGTGGATGACGAAAGCCTTATGCAGGCGCGCTTATTCCTTTGCACCTGCGTTATGGAGACCGTCACGAACATACTTAAAATGTTCCGCATCTCCGCCCCCGAGTCGATGTAAGAATAATATTTTACAGGGATTCCGTAATGGAATCCCTGCTTTTTGTCAAATATATTTTCAACCTTTCGTGTAATACATTATATTTTCGACATAAGCTTATCGTCTGTGCACTCTGTTTCGCATTGACAACGAACTTTATTTCTGTTAGAATAATTTCACAATTTCATATGCCTCCATAGTTCAAGGGATAGAATAAGATCCTAGTGTGTACTTAACCGCTCGCCCATGGGCTTTAGGCAAATGGTCACTCGTTCAAGTTTTATAAAGTATGCGCTTGTACCTCAGCAGGATAGAGGGTCCGCCTCCTAAGCGGAACGCCCCCGGTTCGAATCCGGGCAAGCGCGCCAAAAGCCGCCGAAAAGCAAGGGTTTTCGGCGGCTTTTGCTGTTCTATGCTCACTCAATGTTTTGAGTGAGTTTTCTTTTTTCGTTATGGTGAAGCAAAATCGAACACCTAACACAACCCAGTAAAACTCTTGCTAATTATGATTAGCAGAAAATCGGCGTTTTGCTAATCGCCAGCTAATTGGTCTTTTGATAAAATACGGCTAATTTGCACAGACGTATGTTCTATCCATAGCCTTTTACATACTGCAAAACAGGTAAACCGAAAAGTCTTGCCGGTTCCTTTTCGCTTGAATGTGTAGATTTTTTTGTGTTATAATTGCTTCAGTAAATAAGAATTTGCAAAGGTTGTATAGGATATATGTTTGTTAGAGTTTTTGATAAAGATAAAAATACATATTACAAGTCGCTTGTTTATTCAACAGTTGGTATTGGTTGGTTCTTGCAATACATCGTACTGAACCCTCATACGAACACTTTTGAATTGGTTGATTACTTGGATAAAAGTGTGACACCTGCAAAACCTCTTGTAGAAATAATTCAATCTGATTATTCAGATTTTAATACCTACGAAGGCTCTGCATTGCTTAAATACAAACATTTTTGCAAAAAGAGCGGAATTGATTTTGTAGATGTTAAGCGAATGGCGGGATATTCTGATGTTTGTGAAAATTTCGCCTTCCTTACAGATGTCTTTACAAAAAAGTCTGTGCCTGCTGAATCATATAATATTTCTCTTCGCGAGCTGAAAGACACGGCAGAATGGAACTATATTATTACACAATCTGATGCCGATGATTTTATGAAGAAATTTGCCGGTTTCCACGATAGTACCCTTGAAAAAATTAACTATTCAGAAACTAATGGATCTGTTACTGCAAATGCAATTTTTGATAATAGTGGCTGGTTCGGTATTGTTGAATTGTGTTTTGAAGGCGTTCAAATGTTAAAGATTATGCCTGCTACTGAGAATTACACCAGAGAACTTTTTGAAGCATCCTTAATTGTTGAAAAAGAGAGTGTGTTTTGGGCAGACTGTTATATGGAGAAACCGAATAGTTCGTACGAAGGTAGTATAATTAAAGCATTAAACCTAAAGTGGCGAAAAATCTAATGGTATATTATGTGTCCAAAAACAATTTAGCGAAGTCAATAAAATCAAAACTCGGTAACAGACCGAGGTAGAAGCGATTAAAGAGAGGTACTTTGTAGGAATATAACCGCTTCCCTAAATACGTACTCCTTGCTAATTCCCATCCAATCAGACGGTAAAAAACGGGGTAAAATTAGCAGTAATTCCGTAACACAGTTCAACACGCAAAGCACGAAAAATCCTTGAAAATATGGGATTATCGGGTACAGGAAGTAACGCCACACCCGTTTCCCTCGGTATCTCCTAAGATTTAGATACAGGTTCGAGTCCTGTTGGGGGTGCCATGTAAAAAACCACTTTTGTCTGGCAGACAAAGGTGGTTTTTTACAATGATATCCGTTCCTTCGGAAAGGAACGGATATTATATCATATTTGCAGCAGGCAAATATATCATGCGGCGTTTGCCGTTATCATATCGCGCAAGCGATATATCATTTCAAGATTACTCCCGGCAGCCGAAGCGTTTGCCGTAGGCTGTTTTTTCGTTTATTCAGAAAACAACGGTAGAATGTAACAAGAAAATGTGATATAATATAACTGACTTATAAATAGAAATTTGCAGGCGAGTTATGGATTATGTTTTAAGAAAAGCAAAAGCAACTGACACAATCAGGATAGAGGAATTGTTCGTTGAGATGCTAAAAGCTATCTACCATACAGATGATGTAGAAAGCTATGAGACCGGCTACCTGGACAAATTCTTTTTAGACAAAGAAGATTGGATATGCGTTGCGGAATATGAAAATAATGTTGTAGCATTTCTTTCAATTGAAGTGCATAGGGATGAGGATTATATTTATTTGGACGATTTATCCGTGGCAGAGGAATATAGGAATAAAGGCATAGGAACAAAGCTGATTAATGCTGCGGAAAAATATGCGGAAGAGATTGGCATTGTAAAGATCGCATTTCATATAGAAAAAGCCAATAAGGATGCATATCGATTATATTCGAGACTTGGTTACAGTGAAGATGTTGATGAAGGCAATCGTATTCGCATGAACAAATCAATCAAATAGTATTCGACAAATTCCGTTTTTTCGCGCAAGAGGCATACATCATTGAACAGTTACCTCGGCAGCCGGAACGGTCGCCGAGGATTTTTTGTTCTCGTTCATAAATCGGATATAGAAAGAAAATGTAATAAAATATAAACGACATATAAATCGGAGTTTATTGCGCTGAACGCAATGTCAAATATGACTTAAATCTTTATTTGGAGGACTTGTAACGATGAATTTTTTACAGTTAGCAAAGGAGCAACGGTATTCAGTAAGGAAATTCAAGGATCAGCCGGTTGAAAAGGAAAAACTGGAGTTGATTTTGGAAGCGGGACGGATCGCGCCAACGGCGTGCAATTATCAGCCACAGCGGATTTTGGTCATCGAAGACGCGAACGCCAACGAGAAGTTAAAGCAATGCACATCGTGGTATTTCGGTGCGCCTGTCGTCCTTCTCATCTGCTACGATAAAACCACCTGCTGGAAAAACAAGACCAACGGAACGATCGGCGGCGACATTGACGCAAGCATTGTGACCACACAAATGATGCTGCAGGCTGCAGAGCTTGGGCTTGGCACCACATGGGTCGGCGGATTCAGTCATCAAAAGGCACGGGAGCTGTTCCAAATCCCCGATTATCTTGTGCCTGTGGCTATGCTGCCGATCGGATATCCTGCCGACAGTGTTGAGCCGCATCCGTGGCACTATAAACGGTTTGATATGGATCACACCGTTTTCTACAATTCTTTTGATGGGATCACCGAAGGCGAAGCCCACTGACACATGGGGGGATACGATGAAAGCAATTGCAATCAACGGCAGCCCCAGAAAGGGCTGGAATACGGATCTGCTGCTCCAAGAGGCGTTGAAAGGCGCGGCAGATGCCGGTGCAGAAACAGAACTGATACAGCTTTCCGACCTGATCTTTTCGGGCTGTCGGAGTTGTTTTGCCTGTAAAAGAGCGGGGGCGGAAACCGGGCGCTGTATGTGGAATGACGATCTGCAGACGGTTCTTGACAAGATGCTTTCGGCAGATGCTGTATTTATGGGCTCGCCCATCTATCTCGGCAATGTCTCCGGGATGATGTACTGTCTGATGGAGCGGTTGGTCTTTTCACTTTTGAGTTATGATGATTACAGCAAAAAGCTGTTTCAAGGCAAGGTTAACTCCTGCTTTTTCTTTACGATGAATGCGTCGAAAATGTTTGCGAACACGGCGTACCGAGGAGTTATGAAGCAGTATGTCAATGCAATGAAGCGTCTCGGCGGCAGCAGCGAATACTATGCGGCTTGTGATACGTTGCAATTTGAGGATTATTCAAAATTTGCAGCAGGCACATTTAATGAAGCACATAAGCGTAAAATGCGGGAAGAGCAATTTCCCAAGGATTTAAAAGCCGCCTATGACATCGGTTTCAGATTGATAACGAAAGGAAAGTAAACGGAGTTCGTTCAATTCAAAAAGATGTACTTTTGGATAGTTTTACCCCTGCTTTCGCTCATAAAAATTCGGTAGAATATCGAGAGAAAATATAGTAGAATATTATCAGATCGTTGATTTCAGTATAATCGGCGCGGAGGTAAATTAAATGAAATCGCAGCTTAGAGAAATCATTCTTGAACATACAGGCGATGTTATCGCGTTCACAGTAAAGCAATGAAATGGTATAAATATGACATCCGTGATTTAAGTGATGCGGAATATGACAAATGGTATTCACTGATGAGCTAAGGAAAAGCAAAACCGCGTTGACCGCTTTCGATTCGCGGACGATAAAAAGCGAACGGTAGCGGGAGAAATGCTCTCTCGCCTTGCTATAGCCGCTTGGTGCAATGTACCGCCGGAAAGTATTGAATTTAATATAAATAAAAACGGTAAACCTTTTGCGAAGGACTTAGATGTTGAATTTAATATCAGTCATTCCCACGACATGGTCGTCTGTGCAGTCAGCGATAAACCCGTCGGCATAGATATTGAGAAAATTCGCCCTATCAAGCTTAATGTTGCAAAACGCATCTGCACTAAAGATGAGCTTATCTACCTGTTCGGACATACACCGAATGAGCAGGATTTTGAGATGAACTCCGACATTCCGACACTTACCCGTTTTTTTGAGATCTGGACAGCAAAAGAAGCCTATGGAAAATGTGTCGGAATCGGTCTCGGCGACATAAAGCACGATACCGGTAAAAGCATTAGTGATATACATCGTTTTGACAGTTATGTTATTTGTATTTTTCCTTCCGAAAAGATTTCTACTTGATACACTAAAGAAAATTTCCACAAAAAAACGGAGACGATGTTCGTCTCCGTTTAATTTTTGACTTATTTTATTCTTGACATTCGTCGCAATCGCACTCGTGAAGGTCAAACTCGATGTGCTCACCGCAGCTGGGGCACTCAGCCTCGCCGTCAAGGATTATCTCCTCGTCGAAATAAACTGTCTCGCCGCAAGCGGGGCATTCCACCTCATACATATCGTCATCACAGCAGTCGCACTCGCAGTCGTCAAGCTCATCATAGAAAATCTCTTCCAGATCGGCAAGATCCTCGTCAACGGCATCAAGCTGCTCGGTAACAAGCTCCATCTCGTCGTCAAGATCGCTTACCGTGAGGGCGATATCATCAAGCACGTCAAGCACTGCATTGATAATTTTCGTTTCCTTATCGTCTTTGTCAAGGTCAAGTCCCTCGACAAGGCCCTTTAAATATGCAACTTTTTCAGTAATTGTCATCTCTGAAATACCTCCTATTTATTTTAAATAGCTTTTAGTAGCCGAAGATTAAATTGACAGGACCCGTTATGCTCTGGACATATACTCGCCGGTTCTTGTATCAACGTTTATCATTTCGCCCTCATCGATGAAAAGGGGTACTTTGATCTCCGCTCCCGTTTCAAGAGTAGCGGGTTTTGTGGCGTTCGTTGCGGTATCGCCCTTAAAGCCGGGGTCGGTCTTTGTAACCTGAAGAGTTACGAATGTGGGCGGCTCAACGCCGAAAACATTGCCCTTGTATGAAAGGATCTTGCAGACCATATTTTCCTTAACAAACTTGAAATTGTCGGAAAGATCAGACTCGTTTATGGGAATAAGCTCATATGACTCGGGGTCCATAAAGTAGTAAAGTCCGCTGTCGGAATAAGAATATTCCATATCCTTTCTCTCAATGAAAGCGGTGGGGAACTTTTCGGTCGGGTTGAAGGTCCTTTCAACAACACTGCCCGCAATTACGTTCTTGATCTTCGCTCTTACGAAAGCCGCACCTTTACCGGGCTTTACGTGCTGAAATTCAATAATCTGATAAACGTTACCGTCCATTTCAAAAGTAACGCCGTTTCTGAAATCACCTGCTGATACCATAGGTATTATTCCTCCGTTTATATGTTTTAATACACAGTTATTTTACAATAAAAAAACCTGTATTGCAAGCATTTTTGCAAAATCACGGGACAATTATATAGCTTTCCGCGTGACTTCGTGCCAATTTTTCATAAAATGACGGGTCATCGGTTTGATTTATTACCGTTGGGATCACCCTTATTGTGGAAAAATTGTTTTTTACCGTGTCGTTATACACTGTGTAGGCATTTTCGATATATTCCGTGTAGTCACCGTCAGCGGGCTTTAAAAGCAGTGGCGAACACACCGGTGCGGCGGTGTCAAAAAGGGTTCCTCCCCATTTTTCGGCATCTCCCCCGTCCGCACCCTCTAAGGGCACACCGACGATGACGGGACGTTCGCCTGCCGAGGCAACTGCACGTTCAATAAACTGCTGTAAAACGGAATTTCGGTTAAGCGTGGTGTCGTCGTCGGTATATATCGGTTCCGCTCCCTCGCGGGATACGGGGAACTCTACCGACTGCAGATATATTCCGTCTGCGAGCTGAGCCGCCTCCTCTATCACGGAGCAAAGATAATTCTGCGCCGCCTGTGAAGTCGGGTCAAGCCATACTCTGCCGCCGCTTACCGCAGGAGCGTCAAACCAAATCTGCGTTTTTTCTGCATCTTCATAGATGTACGCGCCTATCCGCTGAGGCGCGACGGAATCCTCAAAGCAGAATATCCTTGCGATTATCAAAAGCTCCTCGTCTTTTATTCTGTCAAGTGCAGCCGTGTCAATGCGGTTATACGGGGACGTGTCCGTATTCCCCGAAAGTGAAGAGTCGTAGGTCAAATATCCGTCCCGCGTCTTGAAATCCAGCATTACGGCGTTAAATCCGTTTTTCTTCGCCGCGGAAAGGGCTTCGGAAAGCTCGCTGATTTCTCCCAAAGTTCCGTTGTCAATATAAACGGCTCTGACAGTGCCGATGTTATCCGATGTTATTTGTATGGGGTTATCAGTCTCTGTCTCGGGCAGAGGGCGGGTCGAAAGGTCATACAAAAACATTATGAGAACACACGAAGCGGCAAAAAGGCAACAGAGGAACAGCGCCAAAAACACCTTTTTAACGCGTTCTCTTCTCCTCGTCTTGCGGTTTTCGCCGATATTGCTGCTCGTACCGCTCTTGGAAGGATAATTTTTTGAAAATTTGTAGTATCCCCTCATTTTTCTGTTGGGAACATCGTTTTTAGCCATTATCCACAGTCCTTGGTTTACTGTTTTTATTATAGTACTGAAAATCCCGAAAACGCCAGCGACAAAAGCGCCGTGTAAATAAACAGTGCAGGTGTCCCTTTAAAGCATTTAGGCATAGCTTCATTGGCATCAAGCCTTTTAAGCCCTGCATTTATAAGCAGAACGGCGATAACAAACGCCACACCTGCGCCGATGCCCGCGCCCACCGCCTCATACACGGTGAAAGCAGAGCGGTAGCTTATCAGCGGAACGGCAAGCACAAGCGTATTGAAAGCCGCGATACCTATTCTTCGTACGGTTCTCGGAGTGACTTTACCGTATACCTTTACCGCAATCATAGTGAGCAGATAAACTGCCAACAGCACGCCGGAAAACATAAGCGCGTGCAGCGTTTCGCTGATTGCGTGGATCTGCGGAACAGTATCAAGCAATGCGCAGACAGCCGACACCGCAGTGGAAAAATACGTTATGAACAGAGCTAACGGCAATAATTGACGGGGCTTTGCGCTCATTCTTATTGCCTCGCTGATGCCGTATCCGCCATTGAATATAAAGTTTTGAAACAGCATCACGTAAAGTGCGGTGGATATAAGTCTTAAAAACACGCTCATTCGCCGTCACCTCCGCCGTTTTCACTGTCTGTATGCGGATCTTCCTCATTTATATTATTCCCGTATTCCTCGCTGAGCCGATCAAGCTCGGAAAGAATATCGGAAAAATCGTCAAGATAGGTGCGATCGGTGTTTTCGGTTTCTCGCTCGGTGCGGAAATCGTGCTCAGCATTTCGTTGCATAGATGCCGCCGCTGCCTTTTTATTTTTCAGCATTTTTTGTGAAGCTTTTTTCTGTTTTTTATATTTTTTGCCGTAGTTCTCCGTCTCCGTGTCTGCCGTATCGTCATAAGGGTTGAACTCGTCGCCCATAAGATCTCTGAATGAGCCTCGCAGCGAACGGCGTATTTCCGACGTGTCAAAGGAGCTGTCAGGGGACGCGTCGGGGTATCTTGCACCGATTATCGCCTTGAGCACGGCAGCAGAAAATCCGATTATAATAAGTCCGCCGAAGGGCAGCAGAAGTGCTGAAAATTTTAAGGGTAAACGGAGCTCCATTCCCCACAGCGTGCCGCCTCCAAGCAGCTCGCGGAAAAATCCAACAACAAGCGTAACTGCGCCGTATCCCAGCGATGAGGCGACAGCATCGGTAAAGCTGTCTCCCACACTGCTTTTGACCGCAACTCGCTCACAGTGCAGCGCCACAATGGAATTGACTGCCAACAGCGGTAAGAACACACCGAGATTCATCGATACTCCGGGGAAAAAACGAACGGTAAAATACGTTATCGGCAAAATTATTGCTATACCCAAGATAACATACAGTGCCACGCGCCAATATCTGCGAACGTTTTTCAAGAGGAGCGATGCGATGACCTCACACAGAATAAGCTCAACGGCAGTCACCAGAGTCAGGTAAACCGCTAATTTCAATGAGGTTGCGATAGCTACAATAGGGCAAATTCCCACCGCCTCAAAAAGCACGGGGTTTTTGATAATACTGCTGTCTCTTATTTTTGTCAAAACACTATTCATCGACTCTCTCAACCCTAACGGCAAAAGCCATTTCTTTTTCATACGTTTCCGATTTAACGATCTCTACATACGGCTCAGACGCCGCGATACGCTTTTTCTCACGGGAGGTAAGCGGCAGCTTGTCGAAAAAGCTCGCTGTCGCCGCCATTATCAGTATGCCGAAGCACACTGCCTCTTCCCAAGAGCTGACGTAACGGATCAAAACACATATTATACCGCCTGCAAAGCCCCAAACGGCTCTTGAAAGAAGGCGTTTAGGCATAATAAACGGATTGGATACGAAAAAAATCGCGCTGAAAAGGATCATTCCTCCGCAAAGCTCCATTACAAGGGAGATAAGTCTGCCCGTGCTCACCCTCGGGAATATGATCGCCATAAGCGATGCAGAAAGCAGAAAGCAAAGCGTTGCCACGCTGTTTTTCGGACGGCGAATAACGAGATAGACAAGCGCACCCAAAAGCGCCAACGTACAGCCCGCGCCGATAGCTGACGGCACTCCGCCCGTAAGCACCTCTAAAAGCATTGCAGGATTTCTGCCGATGGAGTTATTTTGTATAAGCATTTTTGTGATCGAAGTACCCTCGCGTACTGCGGCAAAATAATCCTCTGCGCCTAGAACAGGATATGAAAACATTTTATCACCCCAACAGACAGACAAAAAGCAGATCGCCGCCGCGGCAGGCGAAAAGGGAGCGTTTCTTGACGTGCCAAAGGGCAAAACGCAAATTACGACCGCAAATATTCCTGCACACAGGACCATAAATGGGTCTGCCGATGCTGGCAGTAAAAGAGCTATCATAGCCCCCGTGACCGCCGCAGAATAATCTCTTAACTGATACGACCTGCGAAGCACTATCCCACCGATTTTACGGCAGAGAGTGCAGATAAATATGGACAATACAATCAAAAAAAGTGCCTTTGCCCCGTACCGATAGACCGCCACGGTACAGGGAGCCAAAAGCATTACGGCATAATCCGCCGAAACACTTCTTGTTTCAAGAAATTCTTTTGATTTTTGAGGTTTTGATGGAGTTTCCAAAGCGTTCCCGCCCCTTATTTTCCATAATTTATTTATTGCACAAAGCAGGTCCTTGTAATAATATGAAGTAAGTAAGTTTTTTATGGAGGATACCTGTAATGACCTTTGAAGCTATGAACAAAAATTGCCTGATAGTCGAGCTGTCCGCTGAGGAAATGGAGCAGTACGACATTACATACGATACGTTAGATGAAAAAAATGTACATACGAAAAGCTTTATTAAAAAAATACTGAGTCATGCTTGTGTGCTCCGCGAAAGCACTCTTTCAAATTGCAGAAAAATCACTGTTGAGGCTCTGCCCGTAGGCGACGGAGGATGTTTTTTTATCCTCACCTTCGCAGCCTCACCGAAAGGCAGATACCGCGTAAAATGTCACGGCGAAAATGTAACTCTTGAAGCTAAAAGTATGGACGATCTGCTGGATTTTGTCTCCGCCGCTAAGAAAAAACGGAGTACACCGTGTGAATGTGAGATTTACCGCTGTGACGGTAAATATTTTCTCACCGTCCCCGACTGCCCAAAGCAAATTTCCGTTATGATGCGTGAATTCGGCATTATTTTGCCCGAAGCATACGAAAGATTTTCTGTATTCCGTGAGCACGGAAGATTTATGGGAACGGTTGCCATTTAGTTGTTAGTGATTAGTTTCGTTTTCGGCTCCCTCCGAGATGGAGAGGAATATGTTATCTTGTTGGGGCAGATGCCCACACCTGCCCATAGGTTACAGATAAAATTTAATCGTACTGTGGGACGATGAGGGCATCGACCCCTACAACTACCCCTCAGTCTCGCCTGCGGCGAGCCCGCTCCCCTGACAAGGGGAGCCGTTTTTATAAGCTCTTTAAATAATTCTTTTCCGCTAATTCTCTCAAAACTCTTACGGTACCTGCGCGGTCGGTGCTCGAAAATACAGCATTCCCTGCAACAAATACGTTTGCACCTGCTTTTGCCGCGACAGCGACGGTTTTTTCGCTTATTCCGCCGTCTACCTCGATGTCGCAGTCAAGTCCTCTGCGGTCGATTTCCTGTCTCAGCGCCGTGACCTTGCCCATCATATCCGCCATAAAGCTCTGCCCGCCGAAGCCCGGCTCAACGGTCATAACAAGTACCATTGAAAGCTTGTCAAGATATGGGAAAATTTCCTCTACAGGCGTTGCAGGCTTAACGGTCAGCGATGCTTTAACTCCACGCGCAAGGATCTTGTCAACAGTTTCGCCTAAGGGTGAATCACATTCGGTATGTACGGTTATGATATCTGCCCCCGCATCGCAGAAATCGTCGATATATTTTAGCGGCTCACTTATCATAAGATGCACATCAAAGGGCACGTCCGTATATTTTTTTATACACCTTATCACAGGCGCACCGAGGGTGATGTTCGGGACAAAATGTCCGTCCATAACGTCGATGTGCATATAATCCGCACCGCAGTGCTCCATACAAGTGAGTTCTTCTGCCATCTTTCCGTAATCGCAGGAAAGTATTGACGGTGAAATCTTTATCATTACCCTACCCCAACAGTTAAAAATAATTTATATTATTTTATCACACTTTAAATGAAATTACAATAACCGCAAATTTTAGAATATATGTTGACAAACCGTGATAAACGGTTATAATAATTATAGGATATATTTATCCTATATTGTGTGAGGTGAGCATATGTATATCAATACTGATACGATTTTTTCAATGACACAGGCTAATCAGAATTTTTCGTCTGTCGCCAGAGCCGTTGACAAAAAAGGTGAAGCGGTCGTATTTAAAAACAACAAGCCAAAATACCTTATCGTTGATATGGAGTCAAATGACCTTATTCTTGATTTAACGGATGACGAAAAAATAGACATTGTGGCAAAAAGAGTGCTCGAAAAATATCTACCCGCCTTTAAGGAACTTGCGAAATGATAAAAATTAAAAAAGACAAAGTGCTGCTCTTACATCAACTTATGGCACAAGCAACCGGCGGCGACGTGGGTGTTCGTGACGAAGCGTTGCTTGAATCTGCAATAGAAAATATTTATGCAACCTTTGACGGCGTTGAACTTTACCAAAGTAAAGAAGAAAAAGCGGCACGGCTTGGGTTCTCACTTATCTCTAATCACGCATTCGTCGACGGAAACAAGAGGATCGGAATGTATGTAATGATATCATTTTTAGAGCTAAACGGTATTAAAATTGATGCTGCAAACGATGATGTTGCTGAATTGGGACTGTCAGTTGCAGACGGCAGTGCCGATTATAACGATATTCTTAAATGGATTTACAAGCATAAAATTTAAAAGCAACAAGCCGAGGAGTTCACACTGAACGCCCTCGGCTTTTCTTATGTCATTTAGTCAATTTCAATTTTAAGGCATATCGGCAGGTCGTTTGACGGTTCACTTTCAAGGCGAATAATCATTTCTTTTTCAGTCCGTTCAAAGGACATGACCGCGTTATCTCCGAGCACCGACACTGAATTTACCAAAAAGTCGTGGGGAACGTGCTTTGCAAAGGTTTTGATTTTTACGGTTTTTCCCTTTGGGCGCATCCAAAATGCATAGACAAAGCCGTTTTTATAGGTGAATCTGAAATCTTTATGGGTAAAAGCTTTTTCGTCGTAATCCTTAAAATACCCCTCGGCGGCGTTGACCTTACCCTCGCCGAACTTTTTCCAGTATGCGGTGCCATATATACCCTCGCCGTTTTTCTTCATCCACTCGCCGATACTCTCCAGCACGGCTGTCTCTTCTTCTGTGATCGTTCCGTCGGGTTTAGGACCCACATTTAAGAGCAGATTTCCGTTTTTGCTTACTATATCCACAAGGTCACAGATTATCTGCCGTGCAGACTTGAAGTTATTATTCTCAATATATCCCCATGAGCTTTTTCCTATCGCCGTATCGGTTTGCCACGGGATGGGCGAAATGCCAGTCAAAGCGCCGCGCTCAACATCGTAGGTCGCCACGGTATGGGGAAACGCCTCGTGCTTATAATTTATTGTGACCTCTTTGTTCCATTCCTCTGCACGGTTGTAATAATACGCCGTCAGCTTTTTAAGATAGGGCTTAAAGGAATGATTGTGTATCCACCAATCAAAATAGAGTATCTGAGGCTGATATTTATCGATCAGCTCACAGGTACGGACAAGCCAATCCTCAAGATATTCCTCGCTTGCTCCCCGTGAATAAGTATCCGCTGTCGTTTTATGAACCGTACCGCTGTCAAACTCCGGGCAATAATAAGCAGGACCGTAAAAATCGGCGTATTCTTCGTCGTTTACGTCGCTGTCAAAGGTTCTGCCCATATTCATAAAAAAGTAATGCTCTGCCCTGTGCGATGAAGCGCAGAACACAAGGTCTTTTTCGTGGCAGGCGGCTCTCAATTCACCGATAATATCTCTGCGGGGACCCATATCTGCCGCGTTCCAGCGGTTAAACTCCGTCTTGTACATTGCGAAGCCGTCGTGATGCTCCGCAACGGGCACAACGTACTTAGCGCCTGCGTTTTTAAAAAGCTGAGCCCATTCAGACCCGTCAAAATGCTCCGCCTTGAACAGGGGGATAAAATCCTTATAGCCGAAATCCTTTTGAGCGCCGTAGGTTTTTATGTGATGCTCAAACTCTCCGGTATTTTTATCGTACATCGCCCGTGAATACCACTCGTTGCCGTATGCGGGAACGCTGTACACGCCGAAATGAATAAATATTCCGAATTTGCCGTGCGTAAACCAGTCGGGCACTTTGTGGTGAGACAAAGACTGCCAATTATCCTTGTATGTGCCGTTTTTTATGACATTATCTATTTGTTTAAGATATTCCTGCTTTGTCATAGGGTTTCCCTTTCTTTGTATGAACAAATAAACTGATTTAAAGCAAGCCGCTCCCTCTTTGAGGGAGCGGTCGGCATAGCCGACTGAGTGGTAGTTGTAGGGGACGATGCCCTCATCGTCCCGCAATATGATTAAATTTATCAGTAACTCACGGGCGGGTGTGGGCACCCACCCCTACTAAAAATCGCGATGAAAGTAGTTCCACCGACAACAAAATGTTATGATAGAACGGTCCGTTTTTTCTCTCCATCAGTCGCTCCGCGACAGTTCCCTCTTTGAGGGAGCAGAGCAGAAAAGACAGTTATCCGTTTATGTAATCGATTATCGCTTGCGGTGAGCATTCGGGAAGGTCGACTGTTACCGACGGCTCCACCATATTTTCAAGATAATGAGCATCGGAATTTTGAAATTTTTTCATTCCTTTAAGCAACGGATGCTTTTCCTCATACTGCGGGATATACGCCTTATGGGTAAAGCCTGCCGCCTTAAATCCCATTTCGGGATACAAAAAGCCCAGCACCGAAAGCACCGAATATGACGCACGGTCAAGGTGAGCGGGGAAAACTGCTCCGCTGAAATCGGAAACGATCTTCGTCACGTCGTCAATGCTTATGCCCGAGGCAGTAGTTAAAAGTATATCCTCTGTCCCCGTAACGCCGTCGGTACTGTCCATTATGAGCTGATCGCCGAAAATATTGGGGTCATTTTTCACATAAGGCATACTTTTTCTGACGTATTCCGAAAAGTCAAGGGCTTTTTCAACCGTCGGGAAAAGGCAGACCGTGTGTATTTCCTCCGAGGTGCAAAGCTCCATTCCGGGCACAACGGTTATGCCTGCCTCTCTGCCCGCTTCCACGGCGGCGGGGCAGTTAAGACAGGAGTTGTGGTCGGTAAGTGCTATTATGTCGTACCCCAAAAGTTTTGCCATATTGACAAGGTTATAGGGTGTCATATCGTTGTCGCCGCAGGGGGACAGGCAGGAGTGAAGATGAAGATCATACTTCAAAATCATAACAGTTCACCGAGACGGACAGCAAGCTTATATGTGTTTTCCTCTGACGAGAGGATAGTTACCTCTTGCATCTGTGCGCGGGTGCGGGCATCGTCGTCCAAGGTAGCGTTTTCGGTAAGTACAATGCAGGAGCAATCCGCCAAAACGGCAACTGCCACGGCGTTGATATTGCCCATAACGGTAAACCAGCAGTCACCGCTCTGTGCTCTGCCCATTACCCAACTTAAAAGGTCGCCGCAGTAGCCGCCCGTGACCTCGCGGGTCAAGTCCCCGTCCACCAATACGGAAAGATTTAATTTTTCAGCTAATTCTTTTACAGTCATTTTGTATCATCTGACCCTCTGAACGGAGCGGGAATAAAATTTTTCGCTCCTTCTTTATCTTTAAGGAAAAATATGCAGTCGTTTATGTCCGCGTGCCCTCTGACCGTGTCCTCCGCAAAGGCTTGGCACGACGGAGAGCCGCACATTCCGCAGTCAAGTCCCGGCAGTACCGTCATAAGCTGTTTTATTTCGCTCATTTTTGCCATAGCCTCACTGACGTTGTCGGCTAATTTCCACGGAGCCGCCTCTAAAGGCTTTTGCCAGTGCATTTCCTTTGGAACTGTCTCATATTCAAGATGGTTGCAGGAAACGGGCATATATTTGCGTAATCTGTGAAGTCTTGCCTTTGCAACGTACGGATTTTCAACCGTCAACGGACCGCCTACGCAGCCGCCGCTGCAGGCGTTAAGCTCAATAAATTCAAGATCGTTGAGCTTTTCATCCTCAAGCTCACCAAGCACCTTGATAACGCTCTCAATGCCGTCTGCCGCCAAATATCTGTCCTTTAACAGCGCCGACGATTCACCGCCCGAGGACGCCCAGCCTACGCCGATGATCCCCGATTCGCTTAAATTCTCAAGCTTTTCGATCTTATCCATCTGCTGGAACAGAACGGGATAAATATCCTTTATGCCGAAAACGCCGTTTATGTTTGATTTTTCGTTGCACAGCGGCTGTTTTATCGAGGATATCTTCGCAGTACACGGCGAGATAAAGAACACACCGATGTCCTCATCGGGAAGTCCCGTATCCTCACGGGCCTTTATACGTGCCAAACGTGCCGCCTCTTCCATAGGGGCGTTAAGGTCAAGCACATTGTCTATAAGGCTTGGAAATCTTACCCTTATAAGCCGCACTACCGCAGGGCAGGCAGAAGATATCACGGGCATTTTTGTCTTATTCATGGACAGAATAAGACGCGTAGCCTCGCTGACAAGCTCAGCTCCCTTGGAGACCTCAAACACGTCGTCAAAGCCTAATCTTTTAAGTCCCGTAAGCACGTAATCAGTGTCATCCAAATTGTTGAACTGACCGTAAAGCGACGGTGCAGGGAGAGCAACTCTGTATTTATATTCCAATATCTCGTTAAACGAATACTTTTCGGCACACTTGGCGTGGTACGGGCAAATCCTTATACACTCACCGCAGTCGATGCACCGTTCGGAATTTATATGTGCCTTGCCGTTGCGTACCCTTATAGCCTGTGTGGGACAGCGTTTTAGGCACTGCACACAGCCTTTACACTTGGATTCGTCGAGATATACGGAGTGGAAAAATTTTGTTTCACTCAAAATTATCACCTTGGATATACTTTCAGGTACATTGTAGTACCCTCGCCGACCTTTGAATCGATTATCATTTCATCTGTATATTTTTTAATGTTGGGAAGTCCCATTCCCGCTCCGAAGCCCAACGCACGTACATTGTCGGGGGCTGTGGAATAGCCCTCCTTCATTGCAAGAGCCACGTCGGGGATACCGGGACCGTGATCCGTCAGAACCATACTAATGCAGTCGGGAGCTATCTCTACGTCGATCTCTCCGCCGCCTGCGTGGATAACAAGATTTATTTCCGCCTCATAAAGGGCGATAACTACGTTGCGGACAATTTCGTGACTGAAGCCTAAATCCTTGAGTGTTTTTTTTACGGCTCCCGATGCCTCGCCCGCTCTTGTAAAATCATCACCCGAAACGTTAAAATGCAGGGTGAGATTGCTCATTTCATTGCTCCTCCTCTAAGACCCTTTTCATAGAGCATTCCGCAAGAGGCAAACATTGCGTTTTTAGTCGACATAAGCACAATGTCACGGGCCTCTGCAAGAGAAATAATGCTCTCGTCAGGATGCTTACCGCGTACGAACACGATGCACTGCATATCCATCATCTCGGCAGTTCTGACCACCTGCGGATTAACAAGTCCCGAGAGCAACACCGCCTGCTCCTTGACGTAAGCCAACACGTCGCTCATCATATCGCTTCCGCACGCGGTAAACACGTCGCGGTCCATAAATTCTTCGCCGCAAATGACCTCGGCATCAAGAATCTCCTTTATCTCATATACTTTCATAAATTTTCCTCCCACTGCCTGTTTTTTAATATGATTATGTTTATTTAATTATATACTATTTTTTATATGTTTACAAGATGCCGATTAGATGAGGGGAATATTTTACACCGATTTGTAAATCTTATTAAAAAAGTAACCGCTGATTAAATCGAAGGTTACAAAAGTATGAAAGGATATGAAATCAATATGAGCAAAAAGAAGAAAAACAAAACCCTTCAGACTCCCGCGGCTACACCTGTTGAAGGTGACCCCGAAACATCCTTTGAGCTTGTCAACAAGTACGGCACATATGAGATTCAGCCGACTGCAAATACTGCCAATGCATTCCCGACGGTCGCACAAGGCTTTCCGAGAAACGGCAAAAAGCCCACTATCAGGCACAATTCCCGACCGGACGACAACGAAATATGATATTAGATATTTTATATTAACTCACTATAAAAACGGTAACTAAAACGATGAGCAACCATCCGCTCCCTCAAAGAGGGAGCTGTCAAGCGTTAGCTTGACTGAGGGAGTTAAAACGGTCTTCATTTTCGATATTGCAGAAAATCAAATACATCAAATTTTCCTAATTTTAAAAAATTCGCAAAAAAGCACTTGACACCTCACTCTCGCTTTGCTATAATAACTCTGCTGTTCAAGTAGCGGCAAGAATATTTGCGAGAGTGGCGGAATCGGCAGACGCGCACGTTTGAGGGGCGTGTGGTAATCCC